>DAOUCA010000111.1:0-28796 GCA_034432375.1 Caldilineaceae bacterium | reverse complement strand
TGCGTTCAGAATGAGAACCGGAGTTTTGCGGACCAACGGGATCGCGTGCGTCGCACTGACCGCCAACTGCTTCCAGTCCGCTAGATGCTTCCGTCAGTGCGACGCACGCTGGCCGAAACTAGGGGTTTCATTCTGATTTGAGTCTAGTCACAAGATATTGAGTAGTTAAAATTTTCGACGTTTGATATCGGATCAATTATATGTTAGCGTCCCATCGACGGTGCGCCCATCGCGCCACCCCCCATCGCGCCCCCCCCCATCGCGCCACCCATCGTCGCGCCACCCATCGTCGCGCCACCCCCCATCGCGCCACCCATCGTCGGGCCACCCATCGTCGGGCCACCCATCGTCGGGCCACCTTGCGCGCGCACGGCGTCGGCTTCGCTCATCGGGTAGTGGCGACCGCTGGGGTCGATGCCGCGCAGCATCATGCCTTGGCCGCGCGAGAGGTGGGTCAGCTTCTTTGGCGGGTCCATGGGGTCACGCATCTGGACCAATAGCGTGGTACGCGCTTCGTTGCTGGTGTTGATGCCTGAGCCATGGATCGTGAGGTAGCTGAAGAAGAGCACATCGCCCGCCTCGGCGGGGCAGGGCACCGACGATTCAATCGGATACTCACTGAAGGGCAGGTGCCAGCCGCCGTCGGGCAAATGCTCAAGCATGCCCTGCTTGTAGCTGCCCGGCACCACGCGAATGCAGCCTTTTTCTAGCGGTGCATCATCAAAGTGGACCACGCCGGCGATCATGCTGTGCTTCTCATGTTCGAAGAAGGGGGCGTCCTGGTGCATGGGAAAGGGGGATCCCTTTTCCGGTGGCTTGATAAAGAGCTTGTTGTGGTGCAACTGCACGTTAGGCGTGCCGATGATATCGGCGGCAATTTCAGTGAAGCGTTCATCACTGATCATGCGGGTCAATGCCGCCGAGTAGAATTGGACATTGTGGCAGTGATAGATCGCCGTCTTTTTGGCCTCCGCCGAAGTCTCACGCGCGGCACCCCAGGTGGAGTCAAGATTAGTATGGGCCGAGAGCCGTTCGATAATCGCGTGTGCTTCGCTCCGGAAGCACGCAGCCTCTTCCTTGGAGAAAACACCCTTGACAAGCAGATAACCATTTTCTTGATAAAAATTGATTTGTTCTTGGGAAAGCACAGTACATACCCTTTCAAGCAAACAAAATTGCGTTCGATTTCAATGATGCGCAGCGCAGCTTGTCCTGCCGGCGGAGTGGCGGAGCATTGCGTTGCGCCTGGCACATCGATTTGCCATTGTACCATCAGTGATAAGTCCGCGCTACCATTACTTCTGCCCTTACGCAAGGTAATTGTGCGCTCTTCAGACTGGTGTTGAAATGCCAGTCTAATAATCAAAACCCGCTAAAGCGGGTTGACGTTCTAGTGCGCTTTAGCGTACTTTGGTTGTCAGCCAGGGGTTTCAACCCTTAGCGACCCGTGGTAACTTACCCTCTACGCCTGACTGATCCGCCACGTTTGGGCTACTGCGCTTGCCATGCCGCCGGCGGAAAGGTAACATCAGCAAAGACGTACTGGTGATAGCTCTGCAAATTGGCATCGCGCACAATGTTGTAGTAACAGTGTCCTGCGCCGCCTTCGGGGCAATCGGCCGGCTTATCGGGTGAACGGTAGAGGCAGTTATCGTCGAAGAAGAGATACCGTTTCGAGTTTTTCATGTGCGGAAACGCACCGTCGTCGCATCCCATGCGGCTCGGTGATCGGGTTGTCGCCACCGGAGAGATAGACCAGATCCTTCCCCAGATCGATCAACTCAATCGCCAAGGCGGTTTTCCCTCCCTTGTTGATACAACTGCCGGTCGCGGGTCTGTCGGCAATGATTGTCGTGGCGTACGTAGGCAGGGGGCCAAAGGCCACTGTCTGTTGGACGTAGCCGGCAATGCCACCGCCGATCCCGATAAGGCCAAGGAGCAGTATAATGCGGATAGAACGTCGATTCATTGGCTTTTCCTCATGAAAATGGCTTGGGGAAATCCGCTTCGCACGACAACTGCGGTATACTGTTAAAATAAATCTACAAAGCAAGCCGATGGTCGCTCTGCTTTGTGACAATACCGTATCTATTGTGGCCTTGTCAAACATGGCAACCGGCCACGTCTCTGATAAAATCAGATGCTTACCCGATGTTCCATACGAGAACCAGCTTCGGCTAGCTTGAAGCGGTCACCGGCACACTCACAATCGATGGCCGAAAGACAGAAAGATGTACAGGGAAAATTACCGTGGCAACTGAAAGCCAAAGTGGCGATAACCGAAAAAGTATCCAAATTGGCCAACGGGTCGCGGTGGTCCAAAAACAGGATCAGCGGACGGGCAAATTAACCGAGGGTGTAGTACAGCGCATCCTGACCAAATCCGCCACACATCCGCATGGCATCAAGGTCCAGTTGACGTCAGGTGTGGTTGGCCGCGTGAAAAGCGTATTGGGGTAGAAGGGTCGCGCCTGATGAAAAAATATGAGAAACAAGATCCGCGGCGCTCCGCTGGCTGGTCAGGCGGTTGCCACCGCGCATGTTCCCCAAGTTGCTCGCCCTTAGTACCGGTGCCGTCAATCAGCATATCGAAACCCTACCCTATAACCGGATCGGGTGCCCTATGTTCCCGATGGACAGAGCGAAGAGCGACGACCGCTGAACAGTGGACAGTCGTCAGTGGTTAGTCGTCCGTCATCGGTCGTCACTAGTACACTGCGGCCTAAATAGACCAAGAGTTAACTTGGAGATTCTTCCGGGCAAAAAGCCGCCCTTCAGAATGACAGGACTCTACGCTTATTTACGCCGTTGCGTACTAGAACATGAAACCCTACCCTATGTCACGTACTCGCTTCTGCAAAGGTTGTGCCCAACCGATTCGCGGCACCTATCTCACCGTGCTCAATGCCGACTGGCATCCTGAGCATTTTTGCTGCGTGGTCTGTCAGCAGCCTATCACCGAACCCAGCTTCTATGTGCAGGACGGCCAGCCGTGTCATCAACGCTGCTACGAAAACACGATCGCACCCCGTTGCACCATCTGTAACAAAGCGCTTCTGGGTCAACATCAGCGCAACGAATGGGGCGACCGCTTTTGCAGCGACCACGCCAAAGAATTAGCCGCGTGCAGCTACTGTGGGCGGTTTGTGCCCCATGCCACCAAACGCATCCGCCGCCACTCGATTGAAGATATCCGCTGCGATATCTGCGCGGCCACCGCCATCGAGACGATCCAACAAGCGCAGTTGCATGTGCCCCAACTCGTTGATTGGATGGAAGCGCAAGGCGTGCACTTTCGTCAAAAGCGCTTTCGCATCGAAGTGCTTGATCGCGCCGCGTTTAATGCGCGCGACGGCGGTCGGCGTGATCCCCTGGGCCTCACCACCAGCACGCGCTACCTGCGTAACAAACAGGTCGATCACGCCAGGGTTGAAAGCGTCGCCATCTTGCAGGGCTTGCCGCGCACATTATTTGCTGGCGTTTGCGTGCATGAACTCGGCCACGTCTGGCTCGTGCAGCACAATATTGTCAATCTCCCGCTCGTTGATGAAGAAGGGTTTTGCGAGTTGCTGGCCTATCGTTGGTATACCGAGACCCCGCCAGCCGTCACACTGGATGAACCTGCAAGTAGCCCCAATGCCGCGCATTTTTATGCCCGTCGGATCACCGAAAATCCCAACCCGGTCTATGGAAATGGTTTTCGCAAAGTGCAGCAACTCGAAAGACGTGTCGGCTTTGCCCAGATCGTCAAAGCGTTGCTCCGCAAAAAGAAATTACCATCGTAGAACGCTTGCGCATTTATGCCCTCCCCTTCCACTTTTGAGGGTCTGACAGACCATCCGGTCGTCATGGGTAGATTTTGGGCATAGCTCCTAGACGGAAGAGCGCCGTTTTTTCTGGTTACGCCGATCATTGGTGTACAGGCAAAAGGAAGTCTAGGCGCTGAATCCAACCAACATACTGAAGCGTCCCCAAAGAAGATCCGACGATTGTCAAACAGGTGGCGCTGCAGTTGGAATGTTCCGGCCACGAACAGACCGCGGTCGATGGCGGTCATGGTCCCCAGCAATATAGCGAGTTGAGCCAGATCGGCGCGCCGTGGACCCGACGCAACGAGGCCACCGCACACGAACTGCTGCGCCTGATCTTCTTCAAGGATCTCACCGTGCGCAGCGGTTGGGAGTGGCAACTACCCAACCACCCACCAACTTCCGCCGCGACAGCATCTTTGAAAACTACGCGGCCGGGTTACAATGGATACAGGAAGGGCGGGTTAAGGTGGATGGGCTGTATGAGTTGATGGATCCCCGACAAGCGCAGCAAGCATACCAGGATATTCTGCATCGCCGGCTGACCTATTTGGCACCAACGTTTGATTGGCAGGGGGTGTAATGCGAGCAATTGTCCCCGTGACCGTATCTCCCAACCTGCACCGTCATTGCGCAGTCGGGGCTGAGCGTGGCTAACAATCAGCCTCTTCTGCCGCCCATGCTTGGCGTTGTTCGGCTAATTCATTGAGCTTGTACTCCAACTTTAATGCTTGATAGAGGGCTACGGCGCGAAGCAACGCCACCATTGCGCCAGCGCGTTCGCCCGCACGCCGGCGAGCCTCGGCAAGCATGTGCCAGCAGTGGGCCTCCCCATACTGATCTTCAGCCTCCTTGGCGCTCTGAATGGCTTCGTCTAGCAGCATCTCCGCCTTGGTGTAGTCCATGTAGTGGCTATGGACCACACCCAAGAGCGCCAGTCCCCAACAGCGAAAGTAACCCTCTTCCTGGGCTAGCGATAGCTGGCCATAGGCTTCTGCTTCAGTAAATCGCTGCAAACCACAAGCGGCCTCACCGGCCCCACAAGCTAGGCCGGCGACCAGATAGCTCAAGCCCAGCCGCTGCGCTATTTGTAAACCGTCGGCTGCCACCTCGAATGCCTTCATATAATCTTTTGCCACTGTATAGGCGTAGGCCAGGTTGAGCATGTCATATAGCGGGCCAACTGTGTCGCCACGCTGTTGATCGTGGTGGATCGCCTGCTCGATTAGGCTAATGGCCTCCGTAACCTGGCCTTCGCGCAGCGTGAGCACACCCAACTGTGAAAAAACTTGGGATAGCGCAGCGTTATGTGGCTGATCCAGTTGCTGCGCTATCACACAGGCGGTTTGGTAACGTTCACGCGCCGCTTGATAATTGCCAGCCATCTCTTCGAGATTGCCATGAAACCCTTCAGCTTTAATGCGTGCTAACAAAGCCTCACGGCGGGCGCTCGCTCGATCCTGAAAGTTAAACTCATGCAGAAAGCCAATGCGCGTGCGAATCGTAACCTCGCGCTGTAGGGGGGAGCCTGTCAGCGCGTCGAGCGCGCTGCGATAGCGGACTAATGCCTGTTCGGTCTGGCCTTGGGCTTCCATTACGCCAGCTTGCAGTTGTTGGACATACGCTGCGAAGGTGCCTTGTGCCGGCAGGGCAACTTGCGCAAGCTCGGTCGCTGCTTCATCGGGCTGTCCTAGCAATTTGAAAAGCTCCCCGCGTGCCGCCAACAAGGCGTTACAGTCAGCAATATTCGTAAGCGCGGCCGAAGAGATATTTTGCAGTAGTTGTAGCGCACTTGCCCCTTGGCCACGCTCAATTTCCACGCTGCGGTGGCTGTACCATAGCCATATCGCCGGCTCCGGTCGCTGCGCAGCAATATAATGGTGCATCGCGGAAAGAATGTGGTTGCGCTCTTCGCGGATAAGTGCAGCTTGGTGATGGAGCAGCGGCTTCAATTCGACAGCTGTTCTGCTGTAGCCAATTTTACGGATGTACGGCAACAGTGCAACGGCGCCTTCCCGATCTTCATGCACGAGTCCACATGCTTCCAGCCGCTGCAACGTGGCGCGCTCCGCCACCCAAGCATCACGCGGCGCGGGTGAACGAAAGACAACGAGTTGCAGCAACAAGCGCTTTTCCGGATCGGTCAGTCGGCGCCAAATACGCAGATAGAGCGCCTCGATAGCAGGGGCGTTTTCCAGCGCTTTTAGCCCTTCCTCAATATTACCGCCTAATTGGTTCAGCGTATTGAGCAGCGACAAGAGCGCGGGGTTGCCATTGGTGCGGGCGGCCAAAAGCTGTTGCGTCGGTTGATCAAGGTGCGTTATCCCCACGTGGTGCAGATATGCCCGCACTTCTGCACTGTTAAAGCCGGCCAACGTAATAAAGGCCGTTGCCTCAATAATCGCGTGTTGACCAATCAAGAGCAGTGGTGTCATCTGCTTTAACTCTTCAAGCAGATGGATGATCTGAATGTGCGCCAGCTGTTCTGATTCGAGCAAGTCTACCTCATCGATGCAGAGGAGCAAAGGGGGCCCCTTGCGGGTTTGCAGATCATGACGAAGTAGCCCAATGATCTGGGCGAGCTTGATCTTACCTTCGTCCGCGACCAGCTGTCGCCAAGTTGCGCTGGCGCCCAGCTTGCGCAAAAAATAACTGAGTGTAAAGACAAAATTGGCGAGCTGATCGTTGAAGCCGGGACGCAGAGTGTACCAGAACGTCCACGTTTGCGGCTCTGCGACGTTCATAAAATGCTGGCGTTGTTGCTGATCCCATTCTTGGGTAATGGCCGCCGCCAGTGTGGTTTTACCCGTGCCAGACGCGCCTGCAAGATAAACTGAATGACCTTGCGCTAGGGTCGCCAGGCTGCTGACAAGCTGGTGGTCGCGGCCGATCATAACATGAGCTACGGGCGTTTCTGGCCGGAGCGGCGGCATCACTAGTTGATCGAGCTTTTCCGCCAGCACCTGTACAGTTCTGATTTTGGCGCGATAAAAAGTTCGTTCGGACATATGCAGCGCCAGCGCCAACCCTATGTTGTCGAGGCTTGGGTTGCGGTCAAAGTAGGCGACATGGAGCAACTCCTGTTCTTCGGCGTTCAAGTCGGCGGCCGCCGTATGCAATGCTGTTTGCAACGCGCGGCCGTGGGCATGAATCGTGCTCGGCGCGTCGTTGGTGAGCAGCGATTGACCAAGAAAGTAAGGTGCCGCCAGCGGGGAATGAGTACTAAGCCAGTCAGGCTCTTGATAATGGGTAAGCGCGGCTTCCACGGCCTTTACAAACCCATCGGTGCTGTACTTCACATTG
The DNA here is from genome assembly GCA_034432375.1 of Caldilineaceae bacterium. Classification (GTDB taxonomy): domain Bacteria; phylum Chloroflexota; class Anaerolineae; order Caldilineales; family Caldilineaceae; genus JAHBVH01. The sequence goes on along the minus strand of DAOUCA010000111.1, from coordinate 21,684 downwards.
CTGTTCATAGACCTATCCTGCTTGAGTGTGATGGAAGACGATGCTGGGTTGGCCTTAGGTCAGTATATTGTTGTGAATATTATTGGCTTTATGCTGTAGCAACAGCCGCCGAAAGGCAGCGGTCGATACGCCGACGGTGACACAGCTTGCGAATGTGTAAGTCATATTGCCCAAAAGACGACAGAATTTGCTGGAAACATGGCAGTCATCCAACCAAGAAGCGGGCTATAATTGTACCTTGTGTGTCCTCAGGCAGTGCAGATTCAAATATATGATAACCGATTCGGAGAAAATTCACAATGAAATCCTACTCTCTTACATCTATGATCAACTTCATTTGTGTGGTATTTTTGTTGGTTGCCTGCGCCCCACCCGTCTCACCGACCGTGGAGGCTCCAGACGGGGGGACGATACAACCGCCACCCACCGTGGCGGATGGAACCATTCCACCACCGCCCGATGATTCCCTGCGCGATCTGGCTTGTCAAAATATTTTTAATGTTAATCTGCTGCAGGCATTTGGCAATAGTGCTTACAACACCGATCTATTCTGGACCATTCATTTCAACTTCAAGAGTTTTGACAGTAGCGGCAACCCCGTGGGGTGCTATCGGCTCTATGCGCGTGATCTGACCAGCCATTCCTTTGTGCCAATCGATAACGGCGGGCAGGTGATTGAAGGGTGCGAGGCCGTAGGAGGGATGATTTTTGAAGAGACATCATTACCTTTCGACAGCACAGGCACGGGCCCCGTTAGCGCTGGTGTTGCTCACTTTGATGGTAACAGCCATATCGCCTGTTCGTTTTCCATTCAGGCGCTAACGGAAGCCGCAATCTCTACCGCAATCGTCAAGAGTGGTGTGAACAATCTACAAGACTTACTCGCCGCCAACGCGGTTAATGCCACGCTACATCAATCGATTACTGACGAAGTTGACCGCCTGGCTGTCTCACTTACCAACCACGACCTGAAGACATTGACGCTCGTTGCGGCCGGTCAGGCCCATTACAACCAGGCGCAGCCTGCCTCTCCCGTGCTTTTCTACTTACCGGGAGATCCGGGGGCTGCCGGCTGTTGCACGCCGATCGGCATGGAACTGCCAGCCTTGGATGATGAGATCGGCCTCTTCCGCACATATCTGCATGGCCAGCTCTTTCGCACATCTGCGGACAATATCCTGCTGGGCCGTGCCATTGAAGATAGTCTGTTGGATGACTATCTAATAGCCATTTTGCTGGATGGCCCACTCACCGTACAGGAGATGGCGGACTGGTTGTCTCAAATTGATGGCATTGTTGATCAAAGTGACAATTGGGAAAGTAAACTTGATGACTTACTCAACACAGATGAACTGATTAGCTGGCTGCGGGAGGTCGGCCTCCTTGATAAGTGGTTGGCCTTTTTGATAGACGAAGGATATCTCACCGAGGAAAGGCTGGAGGAAATCCTTGAAGACGCTGGCCTGGATATCAGCGTGGTACTAGATGAGTGGACGGACCGGTGCACCTATTCTTATGACGCCCCCTACTATTGGTGGACAAATTTCGAGAATACCGGCGCAGTGACGCCAACCTTTGCCAAGTGGGCGATCGCTGCGGGGGAAAGCGGCATCCGGTGTAGAACAGTGGAATGGGCCCCGTTGCCGCCCAATGCCATGAGCGATCAGTATACCGGATTGCCATTTGCCTCGCAACCAATGCTGCCGGAGGTTGCCGTGTGGACCGGCCAAACTCGGTTCTATATTGGCTGCCGGCCCGATGTGACGACGGGCGACTGTGTATCGTATTACACGGGGGAACTCTACGGCGTGATGATCGACCCACCAGATAGCAAGCCCCAATTTGACTAGTGCTGCGAATATTCAATTTTTTCAAAACCCGCTCGTCCTGGATCTGGCGCTCCGGAACGGGGAGATGCGGAAACCCCTTGCGCTCCTTCTCAGTTAATGCTAACGGACCAGCTTAGAGCCGCTTACCTTTAGCCGGAATCTAGTTTGCACCACCGCCGCCATGCCGTACGGCATGGCGGCGGTGTTTTTTTGCATACCGCCTTTCCTTCTGTAAAGATAGGGAATTTGCTAGAAAATGGCAGAAAACTAGTGCTTGTTGGCAGACCAAATCGCCCCGCCTCCGCTATGCTATGGGTGTCGTTAACAAACACATTGTGCGTAGTAAAGGAGAATGCCATGTACGTATTTGAAGACTACACAACGACACTCGGCGACTGGATCCAAAGCGAAATTAACTTGGAACGAGAATTGAGTGTCGGCATGACCGGGATGGCAGTGCGGCGGCTGCAGGAATGGCTCAGCCTTTGCGGCTATGGGTTGGTCATTGATGGGGACTTTGGCCCCATCACGGCCGAACTTGTCGCCCGCTTTCAGGCGGACACCGGATTGCCGGCGACCGGCCGGGTCGATGACACGACCTTTGCCCAGTTGGTTGAACCACTGACCGCAGTGCTGCGGCAGCAGCTGATCGCCTCTGAGCCGCTCAACACGGCCTTGCTGACCTATGCCCAAGCGCACCTGGCGCAACATCCGCGCGAAGTTGGCGGCCAGAACTGTGGGCCTTGGGTGCGCCTCTACATGCGCGGCAACAGCGGCACGCCGTGGGCCTGGTGCGCCGGCTTTGTCACCTTCCTCCTGCAACAGGCGGCTGAGTCGCTACAAATCACGCCGCCGATCAACGGTTCGTTTTCCTGTGATTCGTTGGTGGCACAGGCCAAAGCTGCCGGCTGTTTTGTCAGTGAAACAGAAGCGCGCACACGCACGATCCCGCCCGGTAGCCTCTTCTTGGTGCGCCGTACCGCCACTGATTGGACCCATGTCGGTCTTGTAACGGTGGCGCACGAGTTGCACTTTGAGACGATCGAAGGCAACACCAATGATGATGGCGCACGCGAAGGCTATGAAGTCTGTTCGCGTGCCCGTGGCTACACCGGTAAAGACTTTATTCTGCTGGATGCCTGACAAGTAGCAATTTCCCCAAACTATTTCATTGAAGGAGACCACTCATGGCTAACAATGTTGAACCAAATGTCTTGATGAACGCTATCCTCGGTAAGATCAGTGATGTGTTGTTGAACGGGGACGGTACGGTTATCCCCCGCAGCAATGACCATTACCTGGCATTTATGAGTCCTGGCGTGCCCTTTTCTCCTGATTCCTTCAACTATGCAATTGAAGGGTTTGGCGGGGTCGCGCGCGCCAATGCCGATCCAGCCAAGCTCGATCAAGCCGTAGGCGAAAAGGGCGATGCGGCTGCAAGCGATCCCACGCTGCTTGCAGCCGACGCCCGCCGCAAATACCAGGCGGCCGAGGCCTTTTCCGCCCTCTGTGATCTCGTGCCTGATACCAGTGGCATTGTTGATACGGGACGCATTAATGTGTGGAACCCAGAGACGCGCATTTCCCATGCCTATGCGCTCGCCTTGCAATTTAGTCAGGTCTACAACGTAGAACCAGACGCGGCGACGCAGGCTAAGCTTGACTACTGGCGTTCGCTCTTACAGACCACCAAGGTGGAACGTGATCTGGTCACGCAGGAAGAGGTCGAGGTGACGAGAGAATCCGAACTGGTGAAAAAGTACCGCGAGAAGATGCTGGCCTACTATGGCGAAGCACTGGCCTATAACACGATGCGCATTTCGGCGTTAGCTGGTCAGGATCAACAGGCGGTTCATCAGTTTGCGATCAATGGCCCGCTGATGCAAATGAAGGTACGCGCGGCTGAAAATGACTGGATCGGCAACGGTTACCGCGATACCTATGATCGCATTAACTCAGCGATTGCGGCAGTCGAAGGGCGGAGCTTCGCCCTGTTGAAGCAGCGCTATCACGAGGATTTCTTCCGCAGCGTCCTGACCAGCCCTTCATCCGGCGCGAACTTCCTTTACACGGCGCCCATTCCGGCTGACTTTGCGCTCTCTGATTCCGGCTGGTCAGAGTTCTACTTTACCGCCGGTTCGTACAAGAGTAATCATACGTTTCACTCAAGCACGACGGGGGGCGGTGGTGGTCTTAGCCTGGGCATTTTTTCGGTTAGCGGTGGCGGCAGCGTGAGCAAGCAGGAGTGGACAGGCCAGATCAACACCGAGTCCTTCAATCTGCGCTTCAAGATCTGCCGCGTGCCGATCTATCGTCCTGCGATCAATCTGGCCTTTATCAAGAGCGGCTTCTGGCGCTTTGATCAACAGAACGCAGAGTACAAGAATACGCTCTTGTCCGACGGCAAGCGTCCGCCCAATGGCCTCATGCCGGCGATCATGACCGATTGTATCTTTGTCAAAGATCTGCAGCTTGATTTTGGCGAGTATAACAGCCATTATCAAAGTCAGAGCCAGAGTGTGTCCGGCGGCGGTGGCGTTTCCTATGGGCCATTCTTCCTCGGTGGCTATCATGGCAGCCGCAACATCGAACGGAGCTATGATGCAAACTGGAGTTCGCAGGGCTTGCACATTGATGGCATGCAACTGATCGGCTTTCTCTGCTATATGCTCGATAAGGCGCCCGATCCGAATCCCAATATCATCGATTGGATCTAGTGCACTGTCAGGAAAGTTCTGCCAGATTAGGATGACCCCTCCGAGCCTCCGCCGTTGGGTGAGGCTGGGAGGGGGTTAAATCAACCTATCAAAACTTTCGTAACAAAACACTCGTCCAGCGTAACGAAAATAAGTACGATGTCCCTAGAAAGGAGTGGTATTTCATGGCAACGAATCGGGCGAGTCAAGCCCTTCTCTCACGAATTGCCGACCTGGTTGTCAGAGAGCTTGATCGGGATGATCTCTTTGTGGCGCAGGCGCCGGCGCAGGTCGGCCTGAGTGACGCCCACCTGACGCTTCTGCAACAGCTAGAGCAGGATCGGCTAACGGATGTCGCCTCGGTCGCACGGTTAGTTGAACTATCGCGCATGGTTGACTGTATCCAGGACCGTTCCGGTAATGTCACCTTACCGACACACGATCCACGCTATCTCTCTGACACCTTTCAACAGGTGATCAACAACGTGACATTTCACAACGCCGCGCTGAGTCCCGCTGACCAGCAGCGCTATGAACAGGCGGTGGCGCAGCTTTATGAGGACTATCCGCTACTGAAGAAGGCGGCCTATGACGAATTCTGTACCTTGCGTATCACCGTAGAAAAGACCGATATTGTACTGCTGGAGATACGCCAAAATCTTCGGCAGATTACTGATGCTGATGCACGCGCTCTGCTGGAAAGTGAGCTGGCGGAACGTGAGCGGCTCCACGTAGAGCAGCAACAACTCTTGGCTGCACTGGACCAGGCTCATCGCTATCGGGCGGCCGAGGCGATCATTGCCGCCGCTACCCGTACGATAGATCAAGTGCCGTCCTCGGTGCGCATCATGTTAGAGACGATTGAACTGCTGACTATTCAAGATCCAATCACCCATGACGCACACGTTGCGTGTAGTTTCATCCCGGATCATCTCGGCCAGGATCATTGGGCGCCACTACGGCTGACAAAACAGGAGATCATGCAGACGTCCCCGGCAACAGGGACAACCACGGATGCACCAGCGACGCTTGACGAGACAATGATCGACTCGATCGAGCTGGAAGTGCAGACGATTCTCTGCGAACGCCCCTGGTTTTGGTCTGCACTCTTTGAGAATTCCCATTGGGGATGGCTTACCCCCTCGGATCCAATTTCGACGGGGGAAGCTGTTGGCGGCGCGGCGGAATTAATTCCCGCCTATATCGATGGATTGATCTTTGCACGCAATGTCAAGATCAAAGGCCAACCCTCGGCGGAAGCCCACTTCCGCACCGTCAATCTCAACGGCGGCAGTGGCACCGATCTGTTGCTGCGTACATTGCGGCCCCTCGATCTTCAGCTGGGCGGTAGCCTAATCGGCGATAGGCTCAAAGTCGTTCCACCTAAGATCCTTGATCCGGGTGTGCTGCAACCGCTAAAGTCGCCGGTGCTGATTCGGCCGGACGTCTTTGATCTGGCGCGTAAGCGCCCGTTCGGCCGCAGTGAAAAAACTACCGAGTTGCTGGGCATAGACAATTTAGCCGTGGTGGACCCAAAACTGATCAATTCGCCATGGATTAAGCAAAAAAGTCTGTTTTTACAAGTGGCTTTTCTCGCTACAACCGTTACGGGACAGGTGGTGGACGAAGCCGGCAATGGCATCTATCAGGCCAATGTCACTGTTACGCTGCCGACCGGGGCCCGGCAGCTGCTGACCGACCAAGAAGGACGATTTACCCTGACGTTGAGCAAAGGCGCGTATCCGCTTCAGTTGGAAAAGGTGGGGTTTGTGACCAGTCAAAGCACCTTGACTGTGCCGCACACAACACCGCCACCGCCATTGGTGATGTACCCGGCCCATGTGTGCCCTCTGCGTATCCAGTTGTTGGCCCGTGTGGATGGCGCGGTTCGTCCCTTTACCGGCGAAGCCAAGTTGGTGATCCGTGGCGATCACTATGAGCGGATTGAAGTAATGCAAGGGCAGACTGAGCGTGAGTTCAAATTACCTGCCGGCCACTTCGCCGTAACTGTTGTAAGTTCTGATGCTACACAGATCGCCTTGGCGAGCCAAACGGTCACGCTAGCGCCAAGCGCGGGTGCCGCGCCTCTATTGACCTATACCATTTTGCCCGCTCCGATCTTGAGCAATCCGGCTGTCCAGTTGATCGGGTTTATTTGTCGTAAAGTGCCAAAATGCCCATAGCGTATCGATAGATCCATCCAAAATCGCACGCTCGTACACAGATCCTGCGGTCGATTGGTGCGTCTTGGCTGGCTCTTCCCGATTTGCGATGGTCTGTTTCGGGGTGGCTACATCTGGCCTGCACCAGAGAGGAGATTTCTACCGATGAACAACACTAGCCACTTGAAGCACGCCGTCAACATGGATACCCGGGCCATGACCATTGAGCGGATGATTGCCTTTGGGGCTGCCATTGCCTGCTTAGGGGTGCTGGCTTACCTTTTGGTGCGCGGCGAGCCCTTTGCGGATCCCAACTTGGCAGTCATTGCCCGGATCTTTATGAGCCTAGCCGCCGCCATCTTTGGGACAACGGTCTCCGGCATTTTCATGATTAGCTGGTCCAAGCCCGGACTCGTGGTGCGCGCCGGCGGCGCGTTGGCGCTCTTTCTTGTTACCTTTTGGGGAACGCCTACGATTGCCGTGGAGGCGCTTGGTCCGCCCCAAGTGCAATTACAACGACCGAAAGTCATTGATATTCGCGCCTTCAATGGACCAAAGGTCAGCTATACAGAGATGCTTGACGATGGTGCCGTCGTCATTGCGCGCATGGCTTATGCGAACGAGGCGCAGCCGGCGAAAAATGCCTTTTTGACCGCGGAGCAGGTCACAGTCGACTTCGATGGTCATCACTATCGCTTCGATTGGGATTATATCGTCAATATCTTTCCTGGCGCCGGCTGTTGGCCCTGCATCCAACAATCGGTCTCCCCGATGGCCGTGCCATCGGGCGAGACGATTGCCCATGAAACCCTGTTCAGCAGCGAACGCAAGATCACCTGGGATGAGCTGATCCAGACCTTACTGGATTCATCGACACCGACGATCACCTTTCAGCTCATCGCTACCGTGGATCAGGAAAGCAAGATCACCGAATGTACAGTTACAGATCTCGATTATTGGCGGGCGGTCGTTGCTGAATGGCGCACCCATCACCAAGATCGCTTACCAGCCAAGTTGACCCTGCCCTGTGCGGAATAAAGGCGATACCGGCGCACGTAACTGCGTTACACGCCAACCCAACACTGCCTTACGCCTGAAAACGACAACCTGCAAAAGCACTCAATGAGCAGGGCTCCGTTTCCAGATAGCTCGTAAGTCGTATAAACAGTAAAAATTAGGAGATTAACTTATGCGTACACGAAATCTATTCTCAACCGCCGTTAACCGTCGCTATCTTAGCAGTGCCATTGGTGTACTTATCCTCGGCCTGTTGATTCTGATTGCCTGTGCCGGTAACGAGCCTCAAACCGGGGACAATGGCGCAGCGCCTACCTTGGACACGCCCACGGCTTGGCCGGTGGGGCCCGGCCCGGCTGATGAAATAATGCCGCCGGATGAAAGCGGCACCGCACCGCCGCGCACGACGCCGATAAGTGCTGCGGCACCGGCTGATTGTGCTGACTGCCGCACGCACCAGCCGCCCCAAAATGTGCCGGGCGAGTCACCTCGTCAAGCAACTGGCGCGGCGGCCGGTGATCCTGACGCCGCAACCACTGCCGTTGCGCCGACATTCAATTCGTCCGCCGGAAGCAGCGCGGCAACAGGCGCGACCGACGCCAGCGCATCCGCCCCTGGCACAACGGCTGAACCGTCCAACACAAGCGACAGCGGAACCAGTACTGCGAACAGCGATGGGGAGAGTGCTGAGGACAATCGTGATGATGGTGGTGATACCACACCTGGCACGGCGACTGACATCGATCCCTCGGTTGCGGGAGGGGATTCAACTTGCCTTGGCGGCAATTGTACGCTCCTTCCCGGTGGTTTTCGCCATCCGCCCGACCCTTGTCGTTTTGGCGTATGCGGTACTGGCGTCGGGGGCGGCCCGCGTGGACCAATCCCTGTACCCGAGCCTTGTCAATCCGGCGCCTGTCCCCCTGGGCCAGGTCACGAGGCGATTCTCGACCCGCCAATTCTCGGCGGCTGCCTGGGTGGGGGTTGTGAATCGGGACTGGCGATCGACCTCATAGCACCAGTCATTGAAGATCGATCCATCGTGCCTGCCTTGCCCGAGGCAGGGCAGTTACAAGCACCAGTGTTAGATAACAACACCGGCTTGCTGAAGCCGGATCTGGCGCTGCCGCAGGAGGCCATCGACAGTTTAGTCATTGATGGCGTCGCCGATGACCTGGATCTGATGATCGACGAAGTACCGGTTGTACCGATGGGGCAATAGTCTCATCCGAACTGCTCTATTGGTGAGCAAACCTCGGCCAGGTGGCATGCGGTGGCATGTCCCATTGCCACCTGGCCATGTTCTATAGGAGGTATCAATGGTAGAAGTAGATCGCCCGATTGCCGGGCAAGATCATATTGGTGTACAAGTGGGTGAGCGGGCGAGCGACATCATGATTGGTAAGGATCTGCAGCGCTCTGACTATGTCACCAATATTTACGGCGATCCCGTTGTCATCAAAGATGGCACCAACTTTACGGTCGCGCACAGCGCAGGTGCCGCACAACGGGACACGCCGCAGCTGTGGGAACGGGTGGTCGCACTGTCTGCTGCGCTGCTCTGGTTCGGGTTGGTCGGCTTCTTGGTTGTGCGGAATCAGTCGCTTGATGCGAATTTGGTCGTGTTGGTGCGCGTGATTCTGAGTCTGATGGCGGGGGTCCTGGGTGCAATGATCCCTGGCATCCTATTGGTCGGTATTCATGGCCCAGGCTTCAAAATCCGGGCGGGGGGTGCCCTTGCGCTTTTTGTGATCTCTTACTTCTTTACCCCGGAAGTCATGCTGTAAAGGGTGTGTGGGGACTTCACCCCCGCCGCGTCAACCCCGCATACCCCCATGCCAGCGCCAGCACAATCACCCCATAGACCACTTGCTGGATCGCCTGCCCGACATTGAGAAAGGTGAGCAGCGAATTCAACACGCTGAGGATCAGCGCGCCGAGGAGCGTGCCGGTATAGCCCCCGACCCCGCCAAAAATCGAGGTCCCGCCAATCACCGCCGCGGCGATCGAGGGCAGCAAGAAGGCGGTGGCCAATTGCAGATCGACGGCACCGGTGCGCCCCGCCAATAGAATCCCACCAATCGAACCGAGCACGCCGGCCGCGGCATAGGCGCTGATCCGCACCTGCCAGACGCGTACCCCAGCCAGGCGTACCGCAATTTCGTTATCGCCAACCGCGTAGATCAACCTTCCCCAGCCCGAACGCCGTAGCAGCCAGATCAGCAGGATCGCCAATAAGCCCCAGACAATGACACTATAGGGCAAGTGGCCACCGAGAAAGGAGCCGGCGCTAATCATGCGAATAAAAGGCGCGACTTGGGTCGAGCCGGCGAGGATCGTCTGCGTCCACGCCGTAAAGAGGCCGAGCAAGATGCCCGACATGGCCAGCGTCATGATCAGTGGGTTGACGCGGAAAATTGCCACGCCGACGCCGTTGGCACTCCCCGCCACCAACCCGACGACCAGCCCAAACAAAATTGCCACAAGCGCGCCGTTGGGCGACTGGTTGGCGGCAACATAGGCCGAGCCGGTGGCAATCATCGTAATCGAGAGATCAATGCCGCCGGCCAACATCAGGATCGTCTGCCCACCAGCTAAGATGCCCAGCGGTGCAGCCTGCAACAAAGTGCTGCGGATGCCATTGACGGAGAGATAGTTCGGTTGGACCGTCCCCGTCACCAACACGAGGATCAGCAACACCACCGTGAGCACCAAGGCCGGTCGCTCGGCCAGAAATTGCTTCAGACGCTCAGACACGGTGCCCCCTTTTCTTTAGTTAGATTCTGTCGCCTTGTCGTAGGGGCACGGTATACCGTGCCCCTACGACAAGGGCAATGGTGTATCCATTGATAGCGATTGGCAAGACAGGACAAGGACTTCACGAAGATCGCTCCCGCAGCAAGGCCGCCAATCCACCAACCATCATTACGCCGGCAATCAGGATCCCCTGGATCACCTGGGCGCTGTTCGGGTCAATGCCGACGGCACTGAGAATCGGGTTGAGCATGATTAGAATCACCGCCGCGGCAACGACGCCAATCACCGAGCCGACACCGCCCGTCAAGGCGATGCCACCCAACACAATCGCGGCAACACTGTTCAAGGTAGCATTGGCGCCGACACTAAAGCGTGGGTCGCCGGTGCCGGTGAGCGCCACGGTAGCCAGGCCAGCCAACGCGGCCATCGCACCACCCATTGCATAGGCGGCCATCTTGGCACGGCGACCGTCGAGACCAGCCAGGCGCGCCGCCACCGCGTCGCTGCCCAACGCATAGATGCTCAGCCCAAGCCGGCTGTGGCGCGCCAGCCAAAAGATCAGCAGCGTTGGCACAATGATCATTAGAATCGGCATGACGTAGCTGCCCCCAATGCCGGATTCCGAGCCGGTAAAGAGCCAGCGAAAGAGCGGGGCTGTACCGCCGCCCGGCGAGGGCAAGATCCACAAGACCAAGCCGGACCAGATGTAGCTCGTCGCCAGCGTGACCACAATATCCGGCACGCCAGAGATGGTGATGATGTAGCCGACGAGCGCGTTAAGGAGGGCAAGCAGCAGAATCACCCCAATCGCAATCAATAAGACAACGACAAAGGGCTGCCCGTCCATCAAACGGGCGGCAAGCGCGTTGCTGAGCAATAAGAGCGCGCCCATTGAGAGATCAATCCCCCCGGCAATCACAATGATCGCCTGCCCCATCGCGAGATAGATCAGCGGCAGGCTATTTTTGCTGATCGAAGTGATCTGAAAGGTGCCAAATTTGGGGATCAGGTTGGTATACCAGACAAGGAGCAGGAGCAGTAACAGCCACACCCCCCACGTCCAACCATTGTGGGTAACCAGCCGAAGCCAAGGCCCCCTCCGTTTTGTAGAAGCAAGCGTTGTCATGCGGCCACCTCCAAGCCGTGGGCAGCGGTTAAGAGCGAAGATTCTGTCGCCGTTGCCGCGTCTTGTTCATCGACAACCTGCCCATCGTGCAGCACCAGCACCCGATCACAGACGAGGGGGATTTCGGCCAATTCGCTGGTATAGAGCAGAATCGCTGCGCCATCGGCGGCCAATTCGCGTAACAACGTGTAGATCTCCCGTTTGGTTTGAATATCGATGCCGCGTGTGGGATCAAAGCAGAGCAACGTGCGGAAACCGCCAACGAGCCAGCGGCCCAACACCACTTTTTGTTGGTTACCGCCCGAGAGCCGCCGCACCTGCGCGGCCGCGCGGATGTCAATTGCTAGTCGGTTAATTGCGTTGTTGACACGCTGCGGTTCATCGCTGGGAAGGCGTAGCCAACGTTGTAGGCGGGTAAAGAGTGGGATTGCCAGATTCTGCCGCACGGAAAGATTGGGCAGCAGCGCCAACAGCCGATCCCCTGGCACAAGCACCACCCCGGCGGCCACGGCGTCATAGGGCGAATGGAAGCGTTGCGGCAGGCCACCAACGAGAATCTCGCCGCTATCGGGCCGCCGATCGCCGGAGAGCAACGCAAAGAGCCGATCTTGCCCTTGCCCCTCCAGCGCAACGACGCCAAGAATCTCGCCCCGCCGTACCGTTAACGAAACGTCGCGCACCACCGTTTTGGAGCGTAGCAGCCGTGCTTCCAAAGCAAATTCGCCCTGTTCGCGCAGCATAGTAGGGTTGGCAGTAGTATCAACCGTCACCGGTTGGACCACCGTCCCCAGCATCGCTTCGACCAGCCGGTGTTCATCCACGTTGCGCAGTTCCAGCGCTTCCACGTTGCGTCCATCGCGCAGAATCGTAGCCCGGTCGCAGACGCGCATCACCTCGGCCAGCCGATGGGTAATCAGCACCGCCGATCGCCCCTGCGCCTTCCATTCGGCCAGCAACGCAAAGATGCGCTCGGCTTGGTCAGCGGTCAGCGCGGCGGTGATCTCATCGAGCAGCAGCACCTGCGGATCGCGCGCCACCGCCCGCGCCAGATCGACCATGCGCAAGGTATCAAGCGGCAATTCGCGCACGAGCGCGGAGAGATCAAGATCGGCCAAATCAAAGCGTTCTAGCCATTGACAGAAGGTGGCTTCGTCTATGTTGCTGAGCAGAAGATTCTGCTGGACAGTGAGATCGGGGATCAGTGCCGGATCTTGGAAGACCGTCGCAATGCCGGCGGCCATCGCCTCGCCAGGCGTCCGAAAACGTACGCGGTGACCATCAACGGTGATCTCGCCGCCATCGGCAGATTGAACCCCCGCCAGGATCTTGACTAGCGTACTTTTGCCGGCGCCATTGGCCCCCAGCAAGGCATGGATCTCGCCGCGTTGCACGACAAAATCGACCGCCTGCAACGCCACAACAGGGCCGTACGCTTTGGCAATATTGGTGGTAGTAAGAAGAGGTTGGGATTGATTCATAAAAGGTGGATAGGTAGAGAAGTAGAGAAGTAGAGAAGTAAACAGGTAGATAGGTACACAGGGAAACAGGGAGGTGTCTACTTGTGTACCTGTCTACCTGTTTCCCTATCTACCTATTCCCTACTCGCCCGGCCCCTTACAGGCGGAGACATCAGCGCTGCCACTGTAGTGGGTGTACGGCTCGATGTTGACGTAGGTGCTCCAGCCTGGCTGTTGATCGGGTGCATAGAGCGCCTCCAGCGCGGCGGGATCATCGGTGGAGTAGACTGCCGGGGTGAGGATCGTTTCATGTGCAGGATCTTTGCCAGTCAGTGCATCGAGCGCAATCGAAACGCCAACGGCACCGATGGCCGGCGGGTTGGTCACCGCTGCACCGGTTAGGCCGGCATCGGCCAGATCGATTAGTTGCTTGATAAAGCCATTGTTATCGGCGCCGACAATTGGCACATAGGGAATATTGGCCGTGCTAAATTGCTCGACGACGGTGTAGTCAACGCCCGAAGTCCAGATACCATCAACCTGTTGCGTGGTGATCAGATCGAGCGCCTGTTGCGCACCGGTCGAGGGATCCCAACCGGTAAAGGTCTCAGCCGCCACGGTAATGTCTGGGTATTTTTCGAGTGCGGCCGTAAAGCCATTGTGGCGATCGCTATCGGCGGGAACGCCATCAATGCCACGCATTTCCACTACATTGCCAGTGCCACCCAGTTTTTCAAAGAGCCACTCTGCGCCAACTTGGGCGTAGGCGGTCTGGTCGTTGGTGACGACGTAGGCCCCCTCGGCGGTGACAGCTTGATCGACGGCCACCACGACGATGCCCTGTTCGATCGCCGCTTCGATCACCGCGTTCAACCCTTCGCGGTCGGTTGGGTTGATGATGATCGCATCGACCCCTTGAGAGATCAGCCCTTCCAGATCAGCGATCTGTTCGGTTGGGCCACCATTGCGGTTGACGACGACGACGCTGTCGACCAAGCCACTGGCTGTCGCCTCGGCCTTAATCGCGCAGATCATCTGCTCACGCCAGCCATTGCCAACGAGGGTGTTGCTCACGCCGATCACATAGCCACCTTCGGCAGCCGGTGCTTCAGTAGCGGCGGTGTCGGCACTGCTGTCTGTCGCCGGTGCGCTGTCGCCGGCTGGGGCCGGAGCCACACAGGCACCGAGCAGCAGCATGGTCACCAAGAGTCCCAGCGTACCTATCAGCCTTGCTTGTCGCTTCATAACCTTCTCCTTTAGAAATTTGTTAAATAAATGGGCCCAAACTATGACGCTGCACAGCAAAGCGCTTTGTAGATAATGACAGTTGTGCACGTGGGAAGAATCATTGGTTTGGGTGTCGGTTGCCCAGGTGGGGGTGCTTGTGCAACCAAAAGCCTGTAGCCCCTCGCCGTTTGGCAGCAAAGGCCAGATGATGAAGGGTTGCGGATGAGTATACCAGAGATTTTGATGGCTGTCATCTTGGCAGGGAGTGCTAGTGCTGACAGGGATAGAATTCTCTACTTACTCCATCACTTACTCCATTACCTCCTGCGCCACCACCAACATCGTGTCACCTTTCTGGACAGGTGCCTGGAAGGGTTGCAAGATCAGATAGCCGTCAGACGGTGCATGAATCGCCAGTGGTGGCTCGCCGACCCGCTCGAAATCGTAGAGCCACCCCACCTGTTGCCCCGTGGTTACCGCTGCGCCTTCGACCAAGAGTGGCTCATAGACTCCGGTGATCGGTGCCGGCACATAATCTGCCAATTGTGTGGCTGCCACCAGACGGGGTGGCGTGCCCCGTGTTGGATCGACCTTGACAATGTCACCGGGCAACATCTTGTAGTGGCGCAGTACATTCTGAATGCCATGATAGGCATGTTGCACCCCTTGGTGAAGCACACCGGCCGAGTGGCCAAACTCGCCGCCGATCGTTACTTTGCCCATCGCTTCGGCTTGGTCGGTCAGGAGCCCACGCGCCATTTCGCTGGCGTAGATAAAGACAAAGGGGGTGTCAAAGAGAGTGGCGACCCTCTTCATCTCTTGGAATTGCTTTGGATCGCTGACCATGTGAAATGATGTACAGAGCGCAAAGTGGACGCCGCGCCCGGCGGCGTGGATATCCAACACGACATCAACCAACGGTAAAACGCAGGTGGTGACAAAATGGGCAATGCGGTAGGTGAGTGAACCCCGTGGATCGCCGGGGAAGGCACGGTTCATGTTGACGCCATCGGCTTGCGATTCGCGTGTGCCGCTGCTACAGGCCGGCGTGTTCAGGCGCGGCATGAGAATCACCCGCCCGCTGATCTGCGCCGGATCGATCTCATGCATCAATCGCCAAACTGCCACCTGTCCTTCGTACTCGTTGCCATGCGTACCGCCAAAACAGACCACGCCCGGTCCGGGGCCGGCCAAGCCGTTGATCACCGCCAGTGGCACGAGCGCATTGCCCCAGGTGCCATCGTAGTGAAAGGCAACTTCGTAGAGTGTTTTTCCAGGGCGGTCAAAATCGATTTGGCTATAGTCGTGGATGGTGTGGACTTGGGTCATGGGTATGTTGACCTTTGTTGTGTAATCAATTGTTCGATTTCTTGAATGAGCAGCGGTAGATTGGGCTCGGTAAAGCTTAGCCCATGTGCGGGGATACGAAGGTAAACGTTATTCGCGCAGCCGCGGATCCAACGCGTCGCGCAGCCCATCGCCCAGGAAATTAAAGGCCAAAACCGTGATCATAATCGCCAACCCTGGGAAGATCGCCAACCCTGGTGACAGTTCCATAAACCGGCGCCCCTGGCTGAGCATCAAGCCCCACGCCGCATCGGGGGGCTGCGTGCCCAGCCCGAGAAAGCTCAACCCCGCCTCGGCAAGGATCGCCAGCGAGAGCGAGAGCGTCGTTAACACAATCAGCGGGGCAAGGATATTGGGCAAGATATGGCGCAGGACGATGTGGCGCTGCTTGCCGCCGACGACATGGGCGGCTTCGATGTAGGCTTCAGTCTTGACACTGAGCACGGAGCCGCGCGCCACCCGCGCAAAGGTCGGCGAGTAGACCACCCCAATCGCCAACATCGCATTGGTCAAGCTAGGGCCGAGTAGGCCGGTGATGACAATAGCCAAGACCAAGGTGGGAAAGGCGAAGAGGATATCCATGATGCCGACCATGATATTGTCAAAGCGACCGCCGATATAGCCAGCCGCCACCCCCGCAGTCACACCCAATACGATCGCCAAACTCACCGAGAGCACCCCGACATAGAGCGACGTGCGCGACGCATAGACCACGCGCGAAAAGACATCGCGCCCCAGTTCGTCGGTGCCCATCAGGTGTTCGGCGCTGGGCGGCAAGAGTCGCTTGGCCGCCTGGGCAGCGGGATCATGGGTGGCGATATTGGGGGCAAAGAGGGCCATCAGGATCACGAGCAGGACAATCAGCGCGCCCAGCGCGCCAATGGGATGGCGGCGGATGGTGTGCACCATCGTGGCAAAGAAGCCCGGTCTTACCCGTGGCGCCTGACTAGGAATCGGTCGAAGTATCGCGGCTGTTTTGTTCATAGGTTATTGATAACGGTTCACCCCACCCCCGGCCCCTCCCCGACATCAAGGAGGGGAGAACTGCTCCTCCCTCCGGGTGCCTACTGGGCGCGGGGGAGGCTGAGTGGGGGTGCTTGGTTCATAAGTTATTGATATTTAATTCTAGGATCGAGGGCAGCATACGACAGATCGACCAGCAGATTGATCAGGACAAAGACAACGGCTAGCAGCAGGCTAGCGGCTTGGACAACCGGATAATCGCGATTAAAGATTGCCTGGATCATCGTCCAGCCGACACCGGGCAGGCCAAAGATCTGTTCAATGATAATCGAGCCGCCCATGAGCGCGCCGAGTTGAATACCGATGATCGTGATGACGGGAATGAAGGCGTTTTTGAGCCCGTGGCGCACCAGCACAAGCCGGTCATCTAGTCCTTTGGCGCGCGCGGTGCGGATGTAATCCTGGCGTAGCACCTCCAACAGCGAGGCGCGCACCATACGCATTTCGACGGCCATCAGTTGTACCGAAAGGGCCAGTGCTGGCAACGCCATCTGCGACAGATTGCGCGGCAAGTTTTCCAGCGGCGACACCCAAATCACTGATGGGACCCAACGAAAGAGGAGCGAGGTAAAGAGCAGGAAGAGCGTCGCCAGCCAGAAACTGGGCACCGACAGTCCAATCAGCCCGACCACCCGCGCCGAGAGATCAACGCCGCTGTTCTGGCGCACCGCCGACAGCACGCCCAGGGGCACGGCAACAATGATCGACAAAACAATCGCCAACAAGGCTAATTCCAGCGTAATCGGCAGCGCTCGCACGATGTGGTCAGTGATTGGCTCGCGACTGCGGAACGAGAGCCCCAAGTCGCCCCGGAGCACGCCACCGATCCATTTGACATATTGAACGGGCCACGGATCATTCAGGCCAAAGCTGGCGCGCAGTGTAAACTTCTGCTCCTCGGTGACGGTTGGGTCCATGCCGACGAGCGCATCGACAATGTCCCCCGGCAGCAGGCGCACCATCGCGAAGATGAGGAAGGACATGCCGATCAGCGTGGGGATAAGCAGGGTGAGACGACGAATCAGATAACGGTTCATGGGTTCAGTGAAAAATAAGAGGTCGGAGGTGATGATGATTAGTAAAATAATTTGGACAAACGGAGGCTGTGCTTCGTCTTGAGCAAGAGCACTCTGGATGCGGAGGCTGAGCTTCGTCCTGAGCCGGTCGAAGGGCTTGTCGAAGCCGTAGCCGACGCCGCTTTGGCTTCGACAAGCTCAGCCTCCGCTAATTTTCGGATAAGATTGTAACCTCCATCATTTTCCACATCGGTTTCCGCTAATTTTCGGATAAGATTGTAACCTCCATCATTTTCAACATCGGTTTCCACTAGCTCGACAACCAGACGGTGCGCAGCCCGGTGTGAAAGTCATTAAACGCGACATACATATCCTGCAAATCGCTGCGCACGGCGTGGAACTTGAGTGGCTGGCAGATGTAGATATTTGGCGCCTCTTCGAGGATGATCTCTTGGATGCGGCGGATCTGTTCGTGGCGGGCGGCACTGTTGAGCTCGACAAGTGCCTTCTGATAAAGCTCGCTCAGCTCCTCATTCTTCCAACCGTCGCCGTTGTTAAACCAGCGGGCAGCCGCGCCAGTCTCGGGTTCGCCAAAATCGTTGACATAGCGGGTCACATCGGGGCGCATACCACGGCCAGTTGAGCACCACTCAAAGGTGCCGTCGCCGACGCGCTTGGCAAAGGGACCGATCTCTTCGGAGATGACTTCGACGTTGATATTGAGTTCTTTCAACTGCTGCTGCACAACTTCGGCGGTTTGTGTGGCATCGTGGTTGGCAATGGCATAAAGGGTGATGTCAAAGCCGTCGGCATAACCGGCGTCGGCCATCAGTTGCTTGGCCCCTTCCAGATCCTGTTTGAACCAATTTTCCGCAAGCTCTTCAGCAGGAATAAACCAATCCCCATAGCCGGGGGGCACCGCCCCACTTAAGACCGCCTCGCCGCCAAAGACATTGTCGATGATCTGTTGACGGTCGAGTGCCTTGCTCATGGCTTGGCGCACACGCACATCGTTCCACGGTTTATCGTCGCCCAGGATCGTAAACTGTAGCACGCGCGGGGCGGAGAAGAGCCCTTTAAGAATCTTGATATCCGCATCGCTCTCCAGGATGCGGGCCGTATCTGCCGTAATTGTACAGCCGTGGATCTCGCCGGAGCGGAGTGCAGCGACGCGTGAACTCTCATCGGGCAGCACCTTGAGGGTGAGTTTATCGAGATAAGGCAACCCTTCTTTCCAGAAGTCGGGGTTGCGCTCATACTCGACGCGGTCGTTGGGCACATACTCGATCAGCTTAAAGGGGCCGGTGCCAATGCCTTCGGTGAGCAGATTCCAGCGCTCATAGGCATCTTTGGGCACAATCGGGCTGTAGCGGCCCCAGGCCAGATAGCCTTCGACGCTGGGATCGGGGCCGGTCATGTTGAACTTGACGGTGTAATCGTCCACGGCTTCGACGCTTTCAATCGCGGGATAGTAGCTGTTGGGGATGCCCGGCTCCGGCGGTTCTTTCTGCAAGGCCATGGAGTAAACCACATCGGCGGCGGTGATCTCATCGCCATTATGAAATTTGACCCCCTGGCGCAGGTTGAAGATCCAACTCTTCTCATCGGGCGCTTCCCACGTCTCGGCCAACGCCGGTTGCACAAGCAGATCGGCATCCCATTCCAACAAGGAGTCGTAGATAAACTCTTTGCCCCAGTGATTTGAGGTATTGACGGGGCCGAAGGGGATCAGGTTCACTACATCCTGCTCAATTGCCCAAGTGACAGCGCCACCGGGTTGGGGTTCAGTCGCGCCTGCGACTTCAGCCACCGTTGCAGGCACCTCGGCGGCAGGGGCAGCAGGTTGGGCGCAGGCAGCCAGTAAGCTTTGGGCGGCGGCCAGCGACATGCCCATCACCATGGCGTTGCGTAAGAAACTGCGGCGGCTCATACGCCCTTGGGCAAACAGATGCAGCAAGTGCGTTGGGTTGGTCGGTTGTTCTGTCACAAGAGATCCCCTTTTTTACGAATGAATGTGGTAGAACGATTGGATGGTGGTGTGCCAGATATCGGAAGATGGCAGTATGATGGTGAGTTGAGGCCAAAGCAGGACCGAGGGTGATTGTTTGTCATTATAAAGGAGAGACTGCATAACGTCAACCGCGTTTTTGACGAAAGATAGCAACCCAATGTTGGGCATGTTGGTTGATGCAACAGGGGAATTATTTTCGCCAAGGTTCAAAGCGGTTGTGCGGTGGCAGCGTGAGAATATTGGTCCCGGCCTGTGCTGGGTGCGCGTAGCGAGTGTAAAACAAATCGAGTTGCTGGCTAAGCCGTTCGATCACCGGCCGGTAAGCCACCTCGTGGATCAGATTGGTCGTCTCCCGCGGATCAAGCTCCAACGCAAAGAATTCCTCTGAAAACGCCGGTGCATGAGGCGGATAGCGCCGCACCAACTTATAGCACAGATCGGTAATCATGCGCGCATTGCCATATTCACAACATTGGTAAGCGCGCCATGCCTGGGCCTCTCCCCGCAATAGGGGAAGCAGCGTCTGCCCCGGGCTGTTACTACGCGTTGTCTCCTCGGCGGAGAGGTTGACACCGGCGGCATCCAGCAGCGTGGCAAAGAGATCGCAGTGATCGACAGGCTCCGCGCTTGGCGCGTTCTCCAGCCCGCCCGCGGGCCAGCGCACCAATAGTGGAATGCGGATTGATTCCTCATAAAAATTTTGCGGCGTCGTCGCATTGCCCTTGCCCCACAGCCCATGGTGGCCATTCATATGGCCGTGATCGGAGGTATAGATCACGATCGTATTATCCAAAATTCCCTGCCCCTCCAAATAGTCGAGCAATGTCCCCACCTGGTGATCGATCATGCTAACACCGGCGTAATATTGTGCGACGCGTTCATGTTGATCTTCTGGCAGCGGCGAGTTGCCGGCGACCAGATGAGAATGCTCGCCCAGGGGGATATCGGCATGAGTTCGGTCGGGGTGGCGATAGGGCTGCGCGAGTCGCTCCGGTTGGCCAGCAAAGGGGAAGTGCGTATCGACCGGCGCGACAACTAGAAAAAAGGGACATGCCCCATCCTGTTGGCGCAGGAAGGCCAGCGCTTCTTCGGTTAGGAATTGTGACTGAAAGCCGTGCGCCGTTATACGTTGGCCCTGCTTGGTGAAGTCAATATCGCCGCGGTGTTCATACTGATTTTGCCAGCCCCGCTTGCGCACATCGTAGCTCACCCAAGTGTCAAAACCGCGCTGCGGATCGTGTCCATCCACGGTGGCATGCCACTTGCCAACGAGGCCGGTCTGATAGCCCTGGCGCTGTAGCAATTGAGAGAGCAGACTCTCATCCGCCAGCCAAGGATAGGCCGAGAAGGTCAGATCTTCGGCGAGAAAGTCATGCACGCCATGTTGCGATGGAATCCGCCCGGTAAAGAGTGATGCACGCGCCGGTGAACAGACGGGGCAGGGGGTAAAGGCATTGGTAAATTGCACCCCGGTCGCTGCCACATAGTCGAGATTCGGCGTGCGCACTTCGCGGTTGCCGTAGCAGCCGGTGGCCCACTGCCCGTGATCGTCGGCCAGGATGAGGAGGATATTGGGAAGGGGTGTCATGCGCGTTAACCTACCGATCTATGAGGGCACATTTGTGCAAGTGCTCTGTGACCGAAGTTTTGCTAGAAAAAAAAACGGCGAATCAAGCCCTGTCATTCTGCAAGAATCTTCAGGTAAATACCCTGGAAGACGCTTTCAGCGTGACAAAGCTCCCATACCGTAATCTATCAAACCTTCCTTGACAGTGCAATAGTACAGTGTCAGGCAAATTCTGATAGTTCAGAGCCCCACCCTAACCCGCCCCAGGTTGGGGAGGGAACTGTCACGCCGGCAGCGGCGTCAACGGCTCCTCCCCCCGATTGGGCTTACCTTTACCCATAAGTTTACGTGCGAAGCAGCGTTCCGGGGACGGCCCAGAGAAACGCTGGTTGACGAAATTACGTGTGGGCCGTCCCCGGAACGCTTGCCACCTCTGGTACACGCCGCTGTGG
>DAOUCA010000110.1:0-3423 GCA_034432375.1 Caldilineaceae bacterium | reverse complement strand
ATTTCAGAAATTAGAGCCGTCATTCCTGCGCAGGCAGGAATCCATCTTCATGTTACACGAGTAGATTCCTGCCTGCGCAGGAATGACATCTGGAAATTTCCGCCAAAACAAGGTTTGGCGAAGGTATTAACTATTACGACAACGTTAAATTTCAATCAGTAGACAGGAGGAACAAGATTCACAGGGTTTTCTCTCCAGTGTAGTAATCCTGTAAATCTCGTGAATCTTGTCGAATTTAACGTTGTCATACTATTCAGGCTCGTGCTGGTTGAGTAAGCGAAGCCAAGTGTCCCTTGGTCGCGAAACCCAATGAGCCTGAACAGTTACATTTGCATTGATACTTTAATTACCGGCGGCTGGAATCAGAATCTCTTGGCCAGGCGACAACCGATCGGGGTCTGTAATCTGTGGGTTGATCGCCATGATCGCATCGACGGTCGTCCCATAGCGCAGCGCAATCGCACGCAACCACTCGCCCGATTGCACCGTATAACGAATTGGCTGACCGGTTGAGGGCGTACTTCCAACAGCCGCGGCAGGTGCATTGGGGGCCGCTAGTGGGGAAATCACGCCACCCGCTGTCGGTACCACAATCACGCCGCTGGGCGTGATGCTCCCATTCTGGGCAACTGATTTGGTCGCCGTCGCCCATGCTGCAATAAAGAAGAGTAGGAGCAGCCCGAAGACCACCAGCGCTAGAAAGCCTTGGGTTGTTTTGTTCATCCGTTCCCCCTACTCACCCGATCACTGCGATTCAAGTTAACCCCGATCCAGGTGTACTGGGATCGCCTTCAGGAGACGAACCTCTTGCAGTGTAAGCTGGCAGGTGTAAGCGTGAATAGCCACGCCGTTTGCTTGCGCTATCACCAGTGCATTGCCCAATTCTGGGTCGGTCTCCCATTGGGGCCGCAACTCGTAGGCATCGGCCCGTTGCACAATAAACACAATTGCTGCCTTTTCCCCTTGCGCCGCCAACGCCGCCAATTCCAGTGCGTGCCGTCGTCCGCGTGCAGTGACTGCATCGGGAAAACGGGCACAGCCATCGATGACCAAAGAAGCCGATTTCACTTCGACCCAACAGTGCTCTTCGGTTGACGCTGTCAAGCGAAAGTCGATGCGACTGTGAACAGCTGACGAGAGCTCGATCTCCGTTGGCCTCGGCAATGGGACCTCACGGGTAAAGTCCGTGTACGCAATAAACGGACGAAAGTAGCCCTCATTTAGCCCTTCTGCAAAGAGCTGATTTGGGAGCCGCGTATCGAGACTCACCAATTGCCCATGCGCTGGATGCTCGACAAAGCGCAGATCATACGCTGTGCGCCGCTCCTGGTGGCTGGCTGGACTCACATGGACCGTTGCGCCCGGGAGCAAGAGTTCCCCCAGCCGTCCAGGATTGGGGCAGTGGGCATCTATGACTGTAGCCGTATCATGCAACTGTGCCACAATGCGATAGCGATTCGGTCGCGCTAAAAAGGTGGCCGCTTGCGTAACAAAAGGCAATCTCATTCCACGTCTATTATTCGCATATTTATAAATTCTCTATTTTCATAGAGACCACAACGCATTTCTCTGTGCCCTCTGTGCCCTCTGTGATCTCTGTGATCTCTGTGCTCTCTGTGCTCTCTGTGCTCTCTGTGCTCTCTGTGCTCTCTGTGGCATCACGTCTAAGGATAGAAACCGCGCACCTGGACGGCCTCGACAATCCGTTCGATCGCAATGGCATAGGCCGCCGTGCGCAGATCACATTCGCGGCGCACCATTACCCCCAGTACCGCGTCGAGGTTGTCGAGTAACTTCTTTTGCATGGCACTGCGCACGGCGCTCTCATCCCAGAAGAAAGACTGCAAGCTCTGCACCCATTCAAAGTAACTGACAACAACACCGCCGGCATTGCAAAGAATATCGGGAATCACCGTCACCCCCCGCTCATTGAGGATCTGGTCGGCTTCAGTCGTGGTCGGACCATTGGCCCCTTCCGCGATAATCGTGGCGCGTATCCGGTCGGCATTGGCCTTGGTGATCTGCCCTTCGAGCGCGGCCGGCACCAACACATCGACATCAAGTTCGAGTAACTCCTGGTTGGTGATGGCATCGGCTCCAGGATAGCCGGTGACGGTGCCATTGTCGCTGAGGTGGCGCGAGAGATGGCGCAGATCCAGCCCGCGGCTGTTATAGATACCGCCATACTCATCGCTCACCGCCACCACCAGTGCTCCCCGCTCATGCATCGTGCGCGCCGTCCAACTGCCTACATTGCCAAAGCCTTGCACGGCCACCTTGGCATCGTCTAAGGTGCGGCCAAAGCGCTGTTTGAGCAGTGCCCGCGTCACATAAGTAACTCCCAGGCCGGTCGCATATTCACGCCCCACTGTCCCACCAATGGCAATCGGTTTGCCGGTAATGACGGCGGGGATCGAGTAGCCTTTGTGCATCGAATAGGTATCCATAATCCAGGCCATGACCTGGGCATTGGTGCCCACATCCGGTGCCGGGATATCTTTCTCCGGCCCAATAAAGGAGGTGATCTCGGTGGCGTAGCGCCGCGTCATCTTCTCCAACTCGCGCCGACTTAACTTTTTGGGATCAACGACAACGCCCCCTTTGGCCCCACCATAGGGCAGATCCATCAGCGCACACTTCCAGGTCATCCACATGGCCAACGCACGGCACTCGTCCAGTGAGACATCGGGATGATAGCGGATGCCCCCTTTGGTTGGCCCTTTGGCCATATTGTGGTGGACTCGGTAGCCAGTGAACATCTGCATGTGGCCGTCATCCATCTCGACGGGAAAATGGACAATCAATTCCCGCTGCGGGGTGCGCAGAAAGAGACGCAGATCATCGTTGAGCTCGACGAAATCGGCGACCGCGTCAAATTGAGTCTGCGCCACGGCATAGGCGCTTTCCCGTTCGGGTTGCACCTCTGGTTTGTCTGCGCTGTGCACAGTTTCTGGTATCGACTTGCCGTCGGAAGGGGGAACTTCGGCCACTTTAGTCAGCGACGCCGGCACACCATTCTGCTTTGGGGTGACTACCGGTTGCACCTGCGTGGCGTCGCTATGTAGCATCGTTTGATTAGATTGGTTTTTCGCCATTGAAAAACTCCTTTTACTATATCCTGCCTTTTTCCAAACAAGCGCAGCAGGATGGGGCACGGTTACAGCCACTCTGTAACCAACATTTTATCTATCACCCATTATAGCGCTCTACGGGGAGAAGACCGCAAGCCATCACCCATTGAAATGGATGGCTGTTAAGGGGGAAACGTATTTGAACGCGTTTGCCGTGCTATACTGCGTTCAGAATGAGAAGCGGAGTTTTGCGGACCAACGGGATCGCGTGCGTCGCACTGACCGCCAACTGCTTCCAGTCCGCTAGATGCTTCCGTCAGTGCGACGCACGCTGGCCGAAACTAGGGGTTTC
>DAOUCA010000109.1:0-10769 GCA_034432375.1 Caldilineaceae bacterium | reverse complement strand
ATTTCAGAAATTAGAGCCGTCATTCCTGCGCAGGCAGGAATCCATCTTCATGTTACACGAGTAGATTCCTGCCTGCGCAGGAATGACATCTGGAAATTTCCGCCAAAACAAGGTTTGGCGAAGGTATTAATACTCAAATCAGAATGAGAAGCGGAGTTTCACGCCTCCCTAGCTTGGGGAAGGAACTGATGCCCCCTCAGCGGCGAGACGATTCCTCCCCCAACCTGGGGGAGGTTAGGAGGGGTTGAAAACTCCGCTTCTCAAATTGATCTCAGTACAACAGCGAGAAGTCGCCTTAGCGACTGAGATAATTCTGCCAGCGCCTGCGGGCGCTTCTCGTTGTTAGCAAGGGGTTTCAACCCCATTGCGTAAGAGAGTGCAACGGTATCAACTTGTCATCTCTTCATCTTCCGGTAGGCTTGATTGCTCGATCAGAAAGGCCAGCAAGCTCTCCATATCGGCAAAGATATGACGTTCGCCGGTTTGCACGGATTGCAGAGATGCTCGCCAGCCCCCCTCTACCCCACTGCGCCAAAGGCGTAATAGATAGGAATGGCGCGCTTCCGGTTGGTTGTTCAGCGCCGGCGGAGAGACATCTGGGAGAGCGGTTGAAGAAGGTAGATTCACACGCATACATCTCATCTTTCGTGATCTGATTGCACCGTCATAGTTACTATGCCACACCATCGTCAACCGTTCGTCAATGCGCTCGCCGACGCCCGTCAATGCTCGATGATGGGGAGATAGAGCGTTACCTGCCCTACTCTTTCCATCACTTCAACCGAAGGTGCCGCTATAGGTGCGCTTTCCGCTGAGATGTCGCTCTCGACGACCATCTGACCGGCAGATCCACTTGTGCGCTCCGTCGTCATTTGCGCGTTCGGCGTGAGTTTCTCTTCAGCCGCAGGCTCAGCGAGTGTGTTGGCACCACCCGCCACCAGGTGATGTGCTACTGCGTTATGCGTAATCAGTGGCAGATAGAGATGACTCGATCCTGTCGGCGCTATGGTGCCAACTTGCCAGATCCACTGCGCCGGTGTCGGGTCTATGGCGCCATTGGCCCCACTGCCCGCCACGCGGAAGAGATGCTTGCCCTGGCTTAGCTCACTATAACTTTGCGGATTGCTGCATGGGGTGAAGTCACCATCGTCGAGTTGACATTGAAAGCTGGTCGCCGCCTGACCGTGCTCATCGACACCACTGAACTGGAAGGTGGCGGTCGTCGCTGCACCACTGCTTGGGCCGGTGCCGATGGTCGTCATCACCACCGCCAATTGGGGTATTACCTCCACCAACAGATCTTTCTCCATTCGTGTTTGATGGCCACCGCGGTCGATGGCGCGCAGGGCAAATTGGAAGCGCTGTCCCCCTGGTTCATCGCCCAGCCAGAGCGCCGTGTGCCAGTTGCCTTGGTCATCGAAAGTAACATCGGTGAAAGGGCCATCATTGACACTGATCTGCACCGCGGCCAGCCCCAGCGCATCGCCGGCGTTACCATGCAGGCGCATCATGCTGTCGCCCAAGCCATAGCCATCAGCATTGGTCAGTTTGTCATTGAGCAGGTTGACCGTGGGATCGTGCGTGTCCAGGGTCACCGTGGCTGGGAAGAGGGTATGCTGGCTATTGCCCGCCCAATCACTTGCCTGGGCGACCAACGTGTGTTGCCCCTCAAACTGGTCAGGGGTAAAGTTCGGCAGGTTGAAGACCACGGCACGCTGGGCGACCTTGACCGCCGCGGCCTGACTAAAGTCAACCGTTGCCACGGGAGCGTTATCCAGCAGGATCACCACCTGGCGTAGCGTGGCTGCCGCTTGGGCCGTCACGGTCACCGTCAACGGTTGGCCGGGGTCCACGCCGAGGATGCGACCGCTGGTTGGGTTGAGCAGCAAGGCGCTTGGTTCGCTGGCGTCGCCATTGATTGCAGCCGCGTTGCTTACTTGCGCCGCCGGTGCAGTCGGGGTAGCCGTGCTGCAAAGACCGAAGCTGTCGCAGGCCATAACGGTCGTCGCCGGCGTCGGGCTGCTCTCCCAAACAGTGCAACTTGTGCTCAGGCGGTTGCGCAAGGTGAGATCCGGGAAGAGCCCGGCCACGTCGGCGTCGGCGGCAAAGTCGCGGATAACCGCGCTGTTGCCAGTGCAGGGGCCGCTAAAGTTGCGGTCGCTCAGGTAGCGATCCTCGGCGCTGTAGGTGTAGAGAGTCTCATAACGCGTGAGGCCATTTCCGGCATTGAATTGCTTGCCGGTCGGTTGCGCCGCGAAGCTGATGCGCGGTGCCACGTCGTCAATGGTGCCACGCCAGACGGAGGCTGCAAAGGCGCGGTTGGCCAGGCTGTCGGTGGTGTGCAGATCGAGCTGGTATTGCCCTTCCAGCCCTGCTGGTATGCGCACCTGCCAGTTGGTCGTGGTGGCGTCAGGCGTAGCTAGGGTAGCCGCCTGGCGCACCGTTGCGGCGGTCTGGTAGAGCGCCTGCACCAGGTAGGGGGAGAGCGCCGCGTGGAAGACGCCGACATCGTCAAAGTAGGCATCGAGCAACCCCGCAAAGCCTCCGTCTCCAACCTGTGCCCCAATCAGCAATGGCCATTTGGGGTGGGCGGGGTCAACGAGATCGCCGCTAAAGCTATCTTTGCCAACGATTGCGCCATCGACATAGAGCTGCGCCTGGCCAGTCGTGACGTCGACCACGGCGACGATCTGGTGCCAGCGGTTGTCGTTGATCGCCACCCCACCTTGTACGACGACGCGCCGGTTGAGGCGCAGCGTCGGTTTGCCCCCTTGCAACAGCAGCGCATAGCCAATCAATTTGCTATCCTCTTTGCTTAGGATCGTGCCATCGGCCTGGCCTGTGCGCAGCCAACTTTGCAGGCTGAAACTATCGCGGGCCGTGAAGTCGAACTCGCCAGCTTGGGGGCGCTGCAGTGGCCCGGCTTGGTTGGGGATCATGCGCACTGCGCCATCGTTTTGCCCCGGCTGGCCGGCGATGCACTGATTGACACAGTTGAGATCGCTGTGCAACGGGGAAATGTCATGATAGATTCGTTCATCCGCCGTCTCGTCAAAGGGCAGGAAGAGCAGCGTGTCTGAAATGGCGCGCACCCATTGAATCGGTACAAAAGTGGCCTCGACCCGGTTGACGCCGTCGAGGTCGGTGGCGCTGCCGCTGAGCGATACCGTGTCGGAGAAGACGGCGCTGGCGCTATCCGCGGCGCTGAGCTGAACCGTGGGGCCGGCACTGTCCAGGGTTACTGGCCGCACTAGCGTCGCTTGGTTGCCGACGCCATCGGTGGCGCGCACGCTGATCGTGTAAGCACCGGCCAGATTCGGCGCGCTGGCCAGCGCATAGTTGACGAACCAGATGCCCTGGTCCGTCAGGGTGGCCGGTTGCCAGCCGTTGCCGGCGACATTGAGATCGCTATTTTGCAGCAAGACCTCGACCTGTTGCACACCGCTGCCGGCACCCCCTGCGATGGACGGATCGGTCGCCGTGCCTTGCAGCCCGATCTGCCATTGGCCAACGGTCAGCGCCACTGGCGTCAAGCGCGCATTGGCGGCAAAGTCGGTGTTAATCTGTGGAGCGCTCGTATCGACAATCACGGTCGTCGTGCGCGGCGCACTTTCGACATTGCCCGCCCCATCGATGGCCTGGCTTTGGATCGCATAGCGCCCTTGGCTGATCGGCAACGGGTAGACCCACGTCGCGCCGCCTTGTGCCGTTTGCCACGCGCCACCGTTGACGCGCACATTGGTCTGCTGGATGCCCGAGGCGTCATTGGCATTGCCACCGATAATCAGCGTTTGGGTGGTCCCAGCCGTGCCTGGCAGATAGCTGCCATCCGTCAATGAGGTGACGTTCGAGGTCGGCGGGTCGCCATCGACGGTGAGCTTCAGCGTGGCGCTGCTCTGGATCATGCCACCGCGCGGGTCCCGCGCTTGTAGCGGCAGTTGCATGGTGTTGACAGTGGTGGCGGCCGCGCTCGTGGCGAGACAGTAGGAATTCAGCGTACGGTTCATGATCGCCTGGACGGTCGCCTGGTCGAGCGTGGTATTGTAGAGCAACAGCTGATCGATCTCGCCGGTGAGGAAGGCGGTGTTGCTGGCAAAGGCACCGATGGCCACGTTGCCGGGGGTGGCGATGCCGGCAGTGCTGCTGTTCACTGGCCCCGTCACCGCTTGCCCGTCGACATAGATGGTCGCGGAAAAGTCATTTTGCGCCACGGCAATATGATGCCACTGTCCGTCGGCCACGCCGCCGCTGCTCGTCACGTTGACCTGGCCGGAGACATAGTTCAGCCGTCCGTTCTTGAGTACAAATCGCCAATTGTCATTGGTCACCAGCGCAAAGTCACCGCCCGTGGCCGCGCTGGTGCGCAGCCAGAAGGCGATACTAAAGCGCTTGCCGAGCGCGCCGGGAATTGTGGCGCTCACCTTTTGGGCACCGTTAAAGCGGATGGCGTAGTCAGAGAGAGGCGCACCGGGCGCACCATCAACCCCCGCTTGGGGACAGCCGGCAGCGCTACAGGTGGCGTTGGCCTTCCAACCTGAGCTATCAGCAAAGCTGGTTGCGCCCGGCAACTCCTCCAGGGGCAAGGTCAACACTGGCTGTGCGCTGGCCGCCGGGCAGGCCAGATCGGCACCAAAGCCAGCGCGCGGCTGCACGCTCCAATTGGCCACCTGCGGACTCAAGCCGGTGAAAGGCGTGCTATCGGGATTAAGCAAGATATAGCTCAATTTGCCCTGTTGTTGGGCCCAGGTGAGTAGCCAGCCACGGAAGGCGGGATGATAAGCGACGCCCACCGCGCCGACGGCAAATTGTTGGTTGGTCAGCACGCCGCCGCTCGTATCGCGACGATTCTGAAAGAGAAGCGTGTCGGCGAGCGCGCCGTTGTCCCGATAGGCGACGATGATGCGCCCGCTGATCGGATCATAGGCGAGTTGCGGCGGCGTCCCCTCATTGGCGATCACATCGGTGGCAATCGTCCGTTGGCTGCCGGGCAGCACGCCACCGCCCAAACTAAAGTCGGCCATTTGCAGCGTGCCATCGGGTTTGCTCCAGAGCAGGCGATAGGCGTCGCCGATCCAGATCAGATCTGAATTGAGATAGCTGATGCGCATGGGCGCGGTGAGGCCGGTTGTCACTTCGCCGCCCGTTAGGGTGGCTATATCGCCCTGGGCCACGCCGCTGTCGTTGAAACGTTGGGCGACGAGCTGCGCACTCATGAAGTAGCGCTGCGGGTTTTGGCTGTTGTCGACCCGTTGGGTGACCCGTTCCCAGGCCACCAGGAAATCGCGGCCATCGGTGGCGATCACCGGGTGAAAGTAGTGGCCGTAGTCGGCCGCGGCATTATCAGCCGCCAGTACAAAGTCCGCTTTTACAACGCTCTGGGGATCTTCGGTTGTGATCACGCCCATGATCACGCTGCGTCCATCGGCGGTGCGATATTGGCTCCAGACATAGAAGCAACGTCCATAGGCGTTACAGGCACCGTCGGTCGGGCTGGCGTCATGTAGACCGCTATCGCCGGCACCAAAGCCTTTTGCGCTGCCGGAGAACGCATTCCAAACCCCGACATGGCCGGGAAAAACTTGCGTCCATTGCACCGTGCCATCCGGGGTGGCGCTATGTTGGGACGCCGTCACCACATAGCGATCCTGGCGGCCCCAATTGGCGGGGTCCACTGCGGTTTGCCAGGCGGTGCGGTCGGCGTTAAAGGTGCCAAAGGTATTGGCTGTCGCCGCCAACCATTGCCAGGGCACCGGGTTTGGGTTGACCAAGCGGGCGCGGGCCGTACTAGTCAGCGTGACCGCTTGTGAAGCACCATTGGCCACCACCAGCGTTGTGGTTGTGGTGATGAGATTGCGTTGGTCGAGATCGAGTCGATAAGTATTGACCGCTGGCGTAAGGCCGTTGGGTGCGTTCACCAGGAGCCGACCAGGGGCAAGGGGCGCACCCTGGTTGGCGACGGTGGTGCGATAGAGCAGCGATTGTCCTGGCTTGACGATTCCGTCGGGGTCGTTGACGGCGACCTGCACCAGCAGCGGATTGCGGTTGACGATCAGCGGATGGTAGGGGCGGCCATCGGGGTCGAGGCGGTCGGCTGCATTGGCACTGGTCGCCAGCGCTCTTTCGGCCTGATCGCTCAGCCCATCGCCATCGCTGTCGGGCGACGTCGGGTCGGATGAGACCCGGATCGTGGTCTGCTGCGGGTCGGCGAGGATCAGATCCCAGCCGCCGCGCCATTGGTTGGTCGGCGTCACCACGCCATTGGTGAGGGTATAGACTTGATGATAGAGCTCTTCGCCATCGAGCAATCCATCGTTGTCGGTATCTTGATTGGCCGGGTTGGTGCCCAGGGTCAACTCCTGGCCGTCGGGTAGGCCATCATTGTCGCTGTCCCAGTTGACAGGCGAAATCGGGATGCCCTGGCTGCGCCACTGCAACTCGTAGCTATCGCTCAGGCCATCGCCATCGGCATCCCAGGTGCCATCGTTGGGGTCATTGCCCTGATGCGCGGAGGAGCGCAGGCCGTCGCCGTCGGCATCGGCTAGAGTGGGGAAGCGCGCATCCCAGGCCAGACGCAAGCCACCATCGCCGGCGTCGGTCAACGCCATGAACTGGTCGAGCGTCGGTGGCAGAATGTCAAGCTTTAATTGGTCGAGCTTGGTCGCATTGTGGCCGGCCAGTTTGCGCACATAGCAGATGGGCGCGAGCAGTGCCAGCCAACATTCATACGCGGGCAGAGCATAGGTGGTATTGAGCGAGAGATTGGGCGATTGATTCAACCCAGCCGGCAGCGTGAGCGCGGCGCTCTGCGGGACAAGATAGCTCTGTGCGCGGTACATCGGCGCTTTGAGGAAGGAATAGGTGTGATCGACCTGCACCTGCCAGCTACTATCCATCTGATGGAGGTCAACATTGCCGGGAGTCTCCCCTTGGGTCAACGTATAATCAAAGGTGGTGCCACGGATATTGTCTGCCGAGAAGAGCCAGGTGTAAGGGCCAAAGGCGGCCTGATTCTCGCGCGTCGGATCCTTGTGAACCACCGTTGTCGTCAACCCAAGGCTGACGGTGATGGGGTTGTCGGCGACATAGCCACGGGTGGGGTCAGCCAGCTTGAAGTGCGGCCCGTTGCTGGTGACAAGATCATCACGGCTGGTGTCGATCATCGAATCGTAGGCATAGAGCACTTTGGCCAGTACAGCAATTGCGGCACCGTTGAGCGTAAAGCAGGCCCCGCCCAGCCCCGGCACGTTGCGCAGGGCATCGACCCCTAGTTCGCAGATCGCGGTGAGGATCGCATCGATCACGGCGATGACGGCGACGATGATCAGCCCGACCACGGTGGCGGCCAGGACGGCCAGGGTGATAACGAGAATGGTGGCGGCGATGGCCTGCGCCAGGGCCGCGTTAAATTCGGCGCTAAAGACGGTGGTCTTGGAATCGACCATCTGGTAGATAAAGAAGCCCCAGATGATCGCGATCTGAATGACCGCGCCGACGACACCAGCGGCGCGCGTCGTGCCGGCCAGCGCCGAACTGCCGCGCAGCGCGGTGGCAATCGCTGCCCCCGTGCTAAAAAGTGCACGCAACCCTTGCACTACTTGCACCACGGCCGTGACGGCGTTGATCAGGCTGTAGAGCGAGGCGAGGACCACGGCAATCAAGATGACGCCGCCCACCACCTTGCCCAAGACGGGGTTGCCCGATAATTTGAAAAAGGCCAGCGTAGCAATTGCACCCAAGGCGATCACAGCAACGATCACCACCCCAACGACCAAGCTGGTTTTGCTCTGGGCCCAGAGCAGCTTGAGCCGCGTTTTGATCAGGCCGGTGCTGCCCATGCGCGCCAGTTGCTCTTCGACCTTGCGGTAGCCAGCCCACGCGGCCATCTTGATTAAGGTGCGCGAGGCGGGGTTGTTGGTCAACTCTCGCGTGGAGGTTGCCACGCTGACGATCAAGGTTACGACCTTGCCGCCGCCGCCGACCACACTGCGCACCGTGGCGGCCAACTCCTGATCGCTCTTCATACCGTTGCCGGGGACGAGGATCGTGGCGTCTTGCTGTACCAGCTTATTGACCCCCTGCGTCAGCGCCAGCGCATAGAGGCGGATCAGCCCCAGCCGCCCCAAGATCGTCTCGGCATCATCACCAGTGAGCGCGGCCTGATCGGCATAGCGGGTGGCGACTTCATCCCAGGTTGTTGTGGCGTCGCACGCCTGCCAACTGGGGTTGCTGCCCGCTGCGGCACAGTACATGCTCCACTTGAGCTGTGTGTTGACAGCAAGGGGCGTGGGGCTGAAGCCGGTGGGGTCCAGGTCGAGGATGAGTAGGTTGCCGTGTTGATGGACATAGCCATTGTTAGCACGGTTGCCGTTGAGGCCATCGAGGCTCTGGCTGCGGTAGCGCGCTTCATCGGCGAACATGAGCAGTGGCTTGATCGCCTGGTTCTGTCGCCACAAACCGCTAAAGTTGGCGTCGAGGATACGCTTGGTTTCGGTCATGGTGGTGGTCATCAGCGCCCGGTCGAGCGTGTCATAGGCGTTGGCGGCCACGCGCAAGACGTTGGGGATCGCCCAGCGCTGCTCCTCTGGGACGGCACCATTGGTGGTGTGGTCAAAGCGGCGCGCAATTTCGGCAACGGTGAGGTCGCGTTGCCCATCCTTATTTTGATCGCGTCCGGCCAGAAAGGTGTTGTCGAGCCCATTGGCCAGCAGGAAGAGAGCGGCATCATCGTTGAGATTGGGCTCGACGGTTGGGTCTTCATAGACCACCGCCATTGCGCTGCCATGTTCCTCGCGCACCGTCAACCCGGTGAGCAGCCACTCGTCATTATAGCTCTGGATCACTTGGGGCTGATCTTGCACGCGGTACTGCTGACAGAGGCCATCAACCACCTTGTCACAGAGGTCGTTGAGCGCTTGCACCACCCAAACCAGCCGCACCTCATAGGGTTGTTCCCACGGGCCAACCGCCCAAAGTGGGATGTGGGCGTTAAAGGCGACGCGCGCGCCGGTTTTGTCATCGGTGGTGAGACGCAGCGGGGCATAGAGCACTTTGATGGTGCCATCGCTATTGAAGTTGGTGACGGATACATTGTAGGCCAACCGATCGGCGGCGGGGGCCAGGTTGGCCGACCCGGTGGGGATGCGGATCTCCAACATCGGGATCAGCTTCATATCGCCATTGGCGTCGGCGGGGTTGGCAATGGCATTGCCGCCCGGCACATCGGCAAAGGTTTTACCGTCGCCATCTTGGATCTGCCCTGCGACATCTTGCGGCCAATCCAGAACATTGAGCGCATACCAGAGATGGTTGGCATTGCGCGGGCGCAGTTGGATATCGACAAAGGTGGGGCTGCCGCTCTGCAAATGATTGACCTGATAGCGCAGCGGCGTCTCGTTGTTGAAATAGGAATTGGCTCCGTTGGGCTGCATCTTGGCGTAAGGCGCGAGATCTTGGGTGTCGGGCACCCCATCGCCATCGTTGTCGTCGTCAAAGGCATCGGGCACGCCATCACCGTTGGTGTCATCGGGGATACCGTTGCCGTCGGCGTCGTTGAGCCATTCGATCGTATCGGCCTGACCATCATTGTTGCTGTCGCGCTGCAACGGGTCGCCAAACCAATGGTGGCCGGCGTAGTCAAAGCCCTTGACCTCGACGCCATCGGGCACGCCATCGCCATCGGTGTCGCTGGTTTGTGGGTCGGTGGCGATCCGTTCTTCGACAAAGTCGCTCAGACCATCACTGTCACTGTCGCTCGTCGTGTTGGTGGCAAGCAGCGGTTCAGGGGTGGGGATGGGCACGGTGGGGGGCAGCGCGTCCGCCGCGGGTGCATTCTGGGTCTCTTCATTTGTCGCCAAAGGATTGGCGTGGGGGTCAAAGGTGGATTGGGTTGTCAGGTCGTGCGCCGCGATCTGCATTTCCTGTTGGCTCTGTTGTGCATCTTGGGCGGCCGCGCGCGCGGTTTGGCTATCGAGAAAGGTTGTCAGGCGCAGCGTTTGCAAAAGCGGCCCCGCCACCGTCGCCAGGATAACGGCGGTGGCGAGCGCGATGTAGAGTCTGCGCGATCGGCGACCGGTGACCACCAGCGCGGTGAAGGCGAGACTCAGCAAGAGCCCCAATGTCGAGGCGGCCAGCGTCCGCGTTTGGGCGCTGCGCAAGCTACCGGCAGTCGACGACGGGGAAAAGTGGCTGAAGGTGGTGCTGATATGCGCAGTCACCGTCTCTTCACGTTGGGCGGGGAATTGAAGGTCGAGGATCTGGCGCAAGGGCAACCCGGCACGATCGACCCAGAGTTCGCCGCTGCCGGTCATTTGGGCATAGCTGGCGGGCGTTTGCAATTCGACCCCCGGGGGCAATTCCCCCCGTTGACGCAGCGCTGCGGCCATTTGGGTACGAACGTGCTCGGCAATCGCGGGGCCATCGAGTTGAAAGCCGTAGCGGGTATAGGTGAGACCTGCCCGCGTTTCGGTGCCAAGCGGCATGATCTCTTTCATTCCGGCGAGAAAGGCTAGGAAGTCGCCATTGGGGGCCAGGGCGCCGGTGATGTCGCCGGCATCTTGCCAGCCGCTTTCGGCATCGGTAGCACCACTTTGGCGCATCTGCGTTTTGCCGTCGATCACGCGTACTTCTACACTATTGTTTAGCGCGCCACTGTTTAGCGCGCCACTGTTTAGCGCGCCACTGTTTAGCGCGCCACTGTTTAGCGCGCCACTGTTTAGCGCGCCACTGTTTAGCGCGCCACTGTTTAGCGCGCCACTGTTTAGCGCGCCACT
>DAOUCA010000108.1:0-33155 GCA_034432375.1 Caldilineaceae bacterium | reverse complement strand
ATCTACCGTTAGTCCTGTTAAGGCGAGAAATGCCACCGCTTTCAATTTGATTGCGGCGTATCTTAACTTGCTCATCTACTTGCGACTCCTTTTTTCTCGCAAGTATACCTGAAATTTAAATCGGAATAAAGTCTATTTCAGTTCAGTATACAAACAACCGGTGTCACCACGTGATAGCCCATGATACTTCCACAGCAAACTTGAAAAGGAAATAATGACCATTCAATATTTGGATTTTGACATTGAAGTTGCACCCGGTGATGAGCGTACCTATCTTGTTGTGGTAAGATCGCCGGCGGGTAGTGTACGCCGGCGATCTTACTTTGCGTGGGGGCAACTCGAGTTAGAAAACCGCCTTCTAATGCTGCAAAATGCATTACTGCGCTCCGGTGGTAGCCGTCGCAAAGTGCTAACCCATGATGAGCTTGGAGTTCGCAATTTTGGCATAGGACTTTTTGACAGCCTTTTTCAAGAGGATGTACGCTCGCTCTTCTACGAGAGCAAACGCATCGCCACCAGCCAGGGTAAATTTCTGCGCGTCCGGCTACGCATTCTCGACCCACAGATGGCGGCGCTGCCCTGGGAATATCTCTTCGACACACGCCAAAACGAGTATCTCGCCCTCGCCCACAGCACGCCGTTAATCCGCTATCTGGAGGTCGCTCAGCCACCACAGCCGCTCTTGATTACGCCTCCATTGCGCATCCTCGGCATGATTGCCAGCCCCAGCGATGCGACGCCGCTCAAAGTAGAGGTGGAAAAAGAACGGCTGGAACGGGCGCTGGCCGATCTGATTACCGATGGCTTGGTCGAGTTGACCTGGCTCACCGGCCAGACGTGGCGCGATTTGCATCGCGCTATGCGCCCCAACCAGGGACCGTGGCATGTCTTTCACTTTGTCGGCCACGGTGGTTTTGATGAACATCGAAATCAAGGGTTACTGGTCTTTGCCGATCACGAAGGTAAGAGTGAGTTGCGCAGCGCCACCGACGTGGCCCGCCTGCTCTCTGGTCAACCGACACTGCGCTTGGCGCTACTCAACGCCTGTGAAGGGGCCTACGCCAGCCGCACCGACATCTTCGCCTCGACCGCAGCCACCCTTGTGCAACAGGGCATCGCTGCCGTGATCGCCATGCAATATGAGAGCACCGACCACGCCGCCATCGAGTTCTCTACCCAATTTTACGACGCTATGACCGCGGGGCTGCCGGTCGACAGCGCAGTGACCGATGCCCGCCGTGCTATGTCGCTGGCAATAAACAATACGTTGGAGTGGGGCATCCCCGTGCTTTATATGCGGTCACCGGATGGTGTGATCTTTGCATTTGAAAAGCAAGGAGTTGGCGTTGAAGAGAAAACAATAGAAAGAAGTATTACAAATAGTCATGAAGCTGCTGCTCGCATTGCTCAGCCGAAGCAACTCACTGGAATACAAATACAGGCACTGTGGCAAGCGTTGCTTGATGGGTATACAGCAAGCAGCCTAGCTCAATTGGTTCGTTTTCAACTGCATGAACGACTCGATGCGATTGCCGGTGGGGACAATTTCTCAGATCGAGTCTACAACCTAATAGATTGGGCTGAGCGCACCGGGCAGATCGAAGCGCTAATCACCGGAGCCCAAGCTAGTAACCCTGGCAATCAGCGATTGCGTCAAGTAGCTTCGGATATCTTGGGTAATACATCTGGCTTAATGACTTTTTTTGACCAAGCTCATTCCTTTTTTGTTCAAGCAGGTTTTGAGACAAAGGTTATGGGAACTAATGCATTTATGGTTGCAACATCCAAATGGCCATCACATTCGAAATACGGTAACATCTACGCAAAAATAGTCAATGATAATCTGAGTGGCGATATAATTCGAGGACTTGAACAAGATATCGAAATGTTTGGAGCATGCTCAGAAATTGCATATATTATTTATGATGGTGAATTGTTGGACGACGCCTTTTTACAGATGGCAGCCTACAAGATTGGCAAAGGACTAGCTGTTATACCAATGAAAACAAGTATTATAACCTCTACGCTCATTTCAGAAGACGAAAAATGTTATGGGAGACTCAAATCGCTTGAGAGCGACTATGCCGGATATAGAAACCTTTACGAATCCAGCAGTGCAATTAGTGATCCAACATGGTTTTTTGGACGTCGCCATGATGTAGATGAGATAATGCAACGAACGGAAGCGTTGCAACATACTGGTATTTTCGGTATGCGAAAAATTGGTAAAACTTCGCTATTACTTAATTTACGTCAGCAGTATAGTAGAAAGTCGATTCCAGTAGCTTATTTAGGTCTACAAAAGATTGGGACTCAACCTATTAGTTTGTTTACAGAAATCGTGCGTCAACTGCATCATTATTTTGATGCAATAGGTGTGAAAGACTTACCTGAATGTAAACTTTTAACTAGCTCAAAGGCAGAAAAAAGTAGTGACTTGTTCCGTGATGACATACTAATGTTTAGGGATGTTGCTCAGCAGGAGTTTGGAAAATCTTATATAGTCATAATGATCGATGAAGTTGAGCGTATAGTTCCTTTTCCTAATGGAAAGATGACGGACTACCAGAAATACGATGATTTTTTCTCGCTTATCAGAGACTTGTCACAGGTGGATCAATGTTTGGTTTCCATAGTAACAGGTGAAAACCCTCTAATTCGGAAAGAATTTGATCAAAAATCTGTCTCAAATACTATGTTCGAATTGTATGATGAACGATATCTGCAAAATTTCAGTTACCAAGACTGTAAAGACATGATAGTAAAAATTGGGGCTTGGATGGGATTCGCTTATTCAGAGGGTAGTTTACAGTTAATATTCGATGAAACAGCGGGTCATCCATACATTGCCAGGACCCTCTGTGCAACAATTATTAAGGGTCTGGAAAAGGATATGGTGTCAGTCGCAGACGTTACAAGAGGTATTCAGGAAGCTTCTGACAGACTCCATGAATTTTTTTCTGCCTGGGGGAAAAAGTTGACTGATGCCGAAAATATCCTTATAGAATCGATTATAAAAAATAATCTAGTATTGAATAATTTGGATGAACAACAAAAAGAAGCCCAACGACATTTAGAAAAACAAGGAATATTGAGAATGGTCTCTAATGGTCAATTGGAAATAGCAAGTCGCATGCTGAAAAGATGGCTTGAATAATTTAGGAAACGTAAAATGACCCTAGAACAGATAGCAAATCCTTATGATCCTATATCCGCAGTCACTGAACCACACATGTTTGTTGGTCGAGAAGCAGAAATCGAAGAGATTATTTATCAACGATTAAGTTCTTCCACACCTATTTCTACGATACTCATAGGTGGTCGCAAAATCGGCAAAACTTCATTGTTATATCGAATTCAATCATTATTATTGAGTGATCGCTTGGTACAGGATTTGTCAATTATTCCTGTATTCTTTAGTTGTCATGAACATGCAATGCTCAGCATAAAAAACATTTATCAAAATCTGATATCTAAGCTTGTCGCTACAATTGAACAAATCCTTGGCACTCTAGTCATTTTTTCAGATGACATTGAAACTGATCCTTATCGAATATTCGAGACCCAGTTATGGACAATATTTGATCATTGTGCTGAGCATCTAGAGTCCTGCAAATTCGTATTGCTGATTGATGAGGCGGAAAAATTACTTGGGCAAGATTGGTCGGAAGATTTTTTTGGAAATCTCAGATATTTGATCAATACATCTCCACTAAAATCATGCGTATCGCTGGTGCTGACTGGATTTAGAGAAGTACATGATTTTGTAGCATTGCAGAACGATTCCCCATTAGGAAACGCGGCCTACTGGACATATTTGAGTGTCTTAACAAAATCACAAAGCAAAAAGCTTGTATCAACCCCTTTCAAAGACGAATTGTCAAACGAGATTTTTGCTGTAGTCTATAATTTATCTGACGGTCACCCATTCATTGTACAGTTTCTAATGCACAAAGCATGGAGACCGAATCATAAAGAAATTAGTACTTCTGACATAAACAAAGCTAGCCGATCGTTCAGTAAGACTACCAAGGTTTTTGTGAGTTGGAAAGAAAAGTTTTCGTCTTTAGATGATGAAGTTTTCAATATATTGTGTCGTATACAAATACCAATCTCGTTAGAGAATATCCGAAACCGCCTGCAGATAAAGAAAACTACTGGCGAAATCAAAGATTCACTGAATTTTTTATATTACACAGGTGTTGTTAGTGAGGATAACAACTTATTCATTAGCTCGGGACAACTTTTCAGCCAATGGTTCATTGAAAGATACCATAGCACACCAGAGAATGATTGGGATTATATGAAACACAGCAGTATTACCTCTGTCATTCCAAAAGCACTTATCATGAAAGGCGGAGGTGTAAAAGGGCTAGCATATGTTGGAGCTCTTAGAGAAATCGTGAAATACAATCATTTCAATTGGTATGTTGGCACTTCCGCAGGAGCCATAGCTGCAATTCTACTTGGAGCTGGATATTCCATAGATGAATTAGAAAGTATTCTTTCTGAAAAGAATTTTTCAGATTTTTTAGATGCAAAACTATATCAATTGCCTACCAATTTAATATTCTATAAGGGTCTATTTCCGGCAGATGAATTTACCAATTGGCTAGAAAGAAAATTAGCAGAAAAACTCGAGACCTCATATGAGGTAAGACTCAGCCATTTGCCTAATAGAGTAACTGTATATGCAAGTCGAAGAGGCAAAAGAGCGCTGATTTTCGACTCTAAAGACACAGAAACCATGAATACTCCTGCAGCTTTTGCTGCTCGATGTAGTATGGCGATCCCTTTTGTCTTTTGGCCGCAGATGGACAGGGGAATGCGAGTACTAGATGGCGGAATACAAAACAACTATCCTGTCGACATATTATTACAGGAACACCCAGAAACAGATTTCATAGGCCTCTATCTTGGGCCAGAAATATACGAAGGTGAGAATCGTAGAGGATGGCTTTTCAGCGATTTGATATCTATTTGGACAGAGGCGGCTGATGCCGAAGCTCTTGAAAAGTATCAGAATCAAACAGTCATTATTGATCCGAGACCCATTTCTACTATAGACTTCAATCTATCTGAAGATGAGAAAACATTCTTAATGCAAGCTGGAAGAACAGCTGCGCTCAAGTTCTTATTGAGAAAAAACACCATAGCTCAAATCTCTAAAGAAGAATTAGAAAACGCACAATCTCAGACCGATGAACTACGTCAATCAATCTCCATTAATCGACAGAGAAAAAAACGTAAATCTATGTTGGTCATGGCAGTGGTGATGTTATTAACAGTTCTGGTGATATTTTTTATTTTGAATTTGATGCATTGAAAACAACTACTTTGCGCGGCGGCGCGTTTGACGACATTGTTAACTTCGTGCGCTGTGCGTACCGCGTCAATTACGGTCCCGGCAGCGGGAACAGCGCGTTGGGGTTTCGAGTTGTGTCCCCCGGCGCTGTTGGTCGCTGATCTTCTGGGGCCTCTGTTCTCTGGGTAATCTGTTCTTCTGTTCTCTCTGTTTGAATGGTTCAGGTAGAAGATAGTGCCGGGTACGGAGGGTCGTATGTTCGCCGAAGGCGACGAAATTTTTTTAGGAGCGGGCAGGCAGTGTTGCGGTGGAACGCGCGTGGGCAGAAAAGCCTTCCGGGAAGGGGTCGACGATCGTTCCGAATGCGCAGTGATGCTTGACCCCTTCCCGGAAGGCGGCGCGACCGGATCAGTTGTTACGCCGCCACCAACTCAGCCAACTCATACCGTTGCAAGAGCGTGTCCGCTGGAATACCGGTGACCTCCGCAATCCGGCGAATCATATTGATCGAGAACGGCCGGCGGCGGTTTAAGATTTCACTGAGGCGATGGGGGGTGACGCCAATTTGTGCCCCAAACTCGGCACGGGTGAGGCCACGACTTTCAATGTAGTACTGAATGGCCTCGACCGGATGGGGTTTCTCGACAGGATAGTGCACAGCTTCATACGCACCAATCAGCGTCGAAAGTATCTCTAACCGATCTAAGGTTGATGTATCTTCACCCTCATTCATCAACCTTTCGAGTTCAACCAGCGCCGCGTCATAATCGGCCTCAGTACGGATCGGCTTGATCTCCATGTGAACCACCTCGCTGTTTTTTTCAAGGTAAAGAAAACAATGATTCTTGGGGAGCTTAGGGGATCACTCCGCTTTGGTTTCGATACGGATGAAACTGCCCAACCTACTCAACCGCCGCTATTCCTGTCCACCCCCCGAGATACGACTGAACCAAACAATTCGGTGCAAACGATGAGTGCGCTTCAGCGCAGCTTCCCCTAGCAGCCACAGGGCTTCAGCCTGTGGGCTGTGTAGGGCGACATTGAAGATTCTTCCCCTAGCGCTCCAGAATGACGAGACCCGATGTCTCACAGAGTGAATCGTACCCCCCCAAACGGGCCATTGTCAACCGTGGTTGACAAGCCGGGAGCGTTTCCGTTTGAGGGGGAGTTTCTCCTACCACGAGAGTGCGACGCACTGGTCAGATGTGATCGAGGTCACGCACCAACGCAATACCAGTGCGTCGCACTGGTATTGCCCCTAAACTAAAATGCACCCGACAAGCCGACCTTGTCACACGATTCATTGGTGCACCGAACACTTTACCTTAAACAGAAGTAAGCCAAAAATCTTGTGGATTTACATCGCTCGGCAACTTGTGCTACACTATCCCCCATCCACAAACCTGCCTGCATCAAATCATCCAAAATTACCCAGGGCTTACGCAATTCTCAGTCTCGGTACGGCAAAAAAGCCGCCTCTACTCGACCAGCGGATTGCGTAAGTTCTATTGCCAACAAAAAGGAAACATCTATGCTCGCCAAATTCCTCCGTCTGCTCACG
Organism: Caldilineaceae bacterium; assembly: GCA_034432375.1. GTDB lineage: Bacteria > Chloroflexota > Anaerolineae > Caldilineales > Caldilineaceae > JAHBVH01. Next base: position 26,289 of record DAOUCA010000108.1, on the reverse strand, counting down.
GTCGTATGCATTCTCCTCGGGCTCGCCCCGTGGCGACCAGTCAATGCCCAAAGCAGCAAACCAGCCACGCGCGAATGGCTGGTGATGCTCTACCAAAACGCCGACGACCCAATCCTCGAAGGGGACATCTTTACCGACCTGAATGAAGCCGAATGGGTCGGCTCGACGGACGCAGTGACGATGGTCGCCCAGCTCGATCGCTACGACGGCGAATTTGACGGCGATGGCGATTGGACTGGCAGCAAGCGCTTTCTGATCGAAAAGGATCGCGACCTGAGCACGATTGGTTCGCAGGAGCTTGCCGACTTGGGCGAGGTGGACAGTGGCGCGCCGCAGACGCTGGTCGATTTTGCTGTCTGGGCGATGAAGAAGTATCCCGCCAAGAAGTATGCGCTGATTCTCTCTGATCATGGAGCCGGTTGGGTCGGCGGCTGGAATGATGACGCGCCGAAGGAGGGCAGTTCGCTAACGGTCAACGAGATTGATCAGGCGCTGGCGGCCATTTTGCAGAAGACCAAGGTACGTCAATTGGATCTGCTCGGCTTCGATGCCTGTCTCATGAGCGAAATGGAGGTGCTGGCCGGGGTGGCCCCCTATGCCCGCTACGCCGTCGCGTCACAAGAGACCGAGCCGGCACTGGGTTGGGCCTATGCGAAATTCCTCGGCGCGCTCACTGCCAAACCGACCCAAACCGGCAGTGAATTGGCCAAGAATATCGTCAAGAGCTATATTGTCAGCGATCTGCGGATTGTCGACAATGCAGCGCGCAGCAGCTATTTGGAGGAGTTGGGCGAGGAAACGGTCACGGCTAAGGCGTTGGCGACGGAGATGAGCGCTGATGTCACCTTGACCGCGCTCGACTTAAGCAAATTCACACCACTCATGGCAGCATTCAATGACTTTGCCTTTGCGCTCACGACAGTTGATCCGGCGGCGATTGCCAAGGCGCGTACCTACGCACAAGCCTTTGAGAGTGTCTTCGATCCAGCCGAGCCCTCCCCTTATATTGATTTGGGTCACTTTGCAAAATTGGTCGCTGAATTTGCCGGCACCAACGAAGAGGTTGATAGTGCGCTCAGCGCGTTGCAGAAGGCCTATAAGGCGGCGATCCTCGCCGAAGTCAATGGCAACCAACGGCCTGCTGCCAGTGGCATTTCGATCTTCTTCCCCACCCCCGATCTGCTGGCGCAGGTCGGCAGCGCGGAGAGCGAACAATCTTATACCGCCTATGCCAGCCGCTTTGTCGGTGCCTCACTCTGGGATGACTTTCTGCTCTTCCACTACACGAATTTTGATCTCGACCCAGAGGCTGTCGACCTCGATCTGCTTGGCCCCAAGGGTGTCGCCGCCGATCTAGCCGACTATGCCGCGCCACTGCTGGCCGAGGAGAATGAGATCACCACGCCTGGTGTCGAGACGAAGTTGACTATGAGCCCGCTCGAAAGCAGCAGCGACACGATCACAGCGGATGAGACGGTGCTCCTATCGACGCAGATCCAAGGAGAGAATGTGGGTTACATCTATATTGAGGTGACCCGCTGGGATGAAGAAAACGAGGCGTACGTCCTTGAAGATATGGACTTTATTGCCAGCGAGGAGAGCGCAGAGAGCGATGGCGTTGTCTATCCCCTTTGGACAAGCGATGACTTTGCCGATTTTGTCTACGAGTGGTCGCCGACCATCTACAGCCTGAGCGACGGCACCGATGAGGCCTTTGCGCTCTTTGAACCGGAAGTTTATGGCGAGGCGCAGGAAGATACCGAATATGTCGTCCGTGGCATCTACACCTATGCCGATAATGGGGTCGAGCGCTACGCCCTTATGCACTTTGACGGCGATCTGAACTATAAGAATATCTTCGGTTTCCCCAATCTGAATGGCACTGGCGCGCCGCGCGAGATCACCCCGCGCAAGGGGGATTACTTTACCATCTTGGAACAACGCTATCTTGCCGACGACAACGGCGAGTGGGTGATCAGTGAACAACTGGGGGATACATTGACCTTCTATGGCAAACCCTTTACAGCGACCGCCTACGAAAGCTATCCAGGGGAATATTCGCTGGGCATTATTGTCGAAGATCTGCTCGACAACCGCATTGCCGAATATGCCACGGTGGAGGTTGTTGAACCGTAGCCGATCTGAGGAGTCTTGGGCGGGTAGGCAGTGAGGCAGTAAGGCAGTAAATCAGTAAATCAGTTGGACGGTGGGACAGTAAGACAGTAAATCAGTAAATCAGTGGCTGTCTACCGTCCCACCGTCCTACCGTCCTACCGTCCTACCGTCCCACCGTTGGCCGGGCTAACGGCGATTCAATCGTCGGTGCCAGCAGGGGTGATGGCGGCTGATTTAGCGTAGAAAAGCTACCGCTAAAGTAGTTGATCGTCGCCAGGAATGCAATCAGCAGGGCAATCGAGCTCAACTGCTTGACAAGCGACGGTGCCCCCATCCAAGAGGCAACGGCGGCCCGGCCACCCTGCCATAGCCGCGGCGCTAACCAACGACCACTGCGCCATAGCCCTCGCCCCGCCTGTTGGCTGCCAGTCATCAGCGCACGACAGCAGAAGGTTAGCATGGGCCAGACCACCTGCTGGACCTTAGGGATCCGCAAGATAAAGAAGAGCCAGACCACGAGCGGCCAATAGCCGTTGAAGAGCAGCGTCAGGGCAATAAAAGTGAGCACCATGCCCCCCACCAGCTTTAGGAAATTCGTCACCGAAAGTGGTAGCACAGGAAATGCTTGGGTCACCGGGAGCACAGGTGCCGCCGCCGGCTGATGATTTGACGTCGCGTACCGTTGGCCGCCTAGCCGAGTAACCGGTCGATGAAGTGGCGCAGCGACTGGCACAGCGACTGACCGCCTTCGGCAGAGCGGACATTCTTCCAGGTGATTGCCGTACCAATGCTCAGGGCAGCGTGAACACTGGAGCAAATTCGCCTCGGCGCGGCGCAATGCCTCGGCCCAGGTTGCTGCCGTAGGTCGGCGCAGCGGCTCGGTATAGCCAACCAGAAAGCTCTGTAAAAAGAGGCGGCGGATCTCCGGTGCCAACCAGGTAAAGGGGGGCGCCGCCGGCGGTGGCTGCACGGCTCGATTGTTGCTATAGGGGAACCATCCCTGTTGCATACAGTGCAGCGACAGCTGATCGATCTCCCGCAAGGCCGACGTCAGGGGGCGACCGGTAAAGGGGTGGTACCCTTCCATCAGCAGTTGAAAGAGCAACACGCTCAGCCCAAACATATCGTGATAGGGTTGGCGGTCGATGGTGATCAACGTTTGGCCTTGAAGCTCTGGGGGTGTATAGTCAGGCACGCCAACCCCACAGCGGAAGCAATGGCCGTTGCTATCGCGAATCTGAAAGGAATCTGTATCGACCAGCGTCACGAGCGCGTTGCCCTTGACCAGAATATTCTTCTGGTTGAGATCACCGACGACGTGGCCACGGCTGTGGAGCGCGGCCAGCACAGTCGCCAGATTTTGCGCAGAACGATAGAGAAAACGGTGGTCGACATGCGGGTAGCGTTGGCAGCGCAACTGCGGATTGAAGAGTGCGATCAGGTTGGGGCTGCGGTCGATGCGCGGCATCAAAAAGCCCACAAAGGCTTCCTCTTTAAAGAGCAGATCGGTCGGCCACGCCAGGGCAACATGGGGTGGCGCAAGGGTGCGATATCCATCCGGTGGTGGCTGCGTAACCATTGCTGTCAGCTTGGCTTGGCGGGTGTAAGTGCGCAGGGCGGGGTGATAGATCTTGGCAACCAGATCGTTGCGTCCCACCACCTGATAAATTACCCCTTCACCGCCACGCCCCACTTCTGCCGCAGTCGTAATCGTTTGGGCATCACGATTTGTGTAAACAGCCATAAGGATGATCCATCAAATTATACAAAACACGTAACGACTAACCCCACCCTAACCCTCACTGCCAGTAATAGACTAATCATTTAAAAGTCATACCTTTCGAGATTGCTTTTACACGAGAGAAGCTGTATGACTTTTACGGATTTATCTATAAGTTAAGGGGTGAATTGTCATTCCTGCCTGTGCAGGAATCCATGATGTAGAGCGCTGAACCCCTACCTGCGCGAGGCCGACAACCCACACCATTCCCTTAACTTAATGGCAGCGCCCTGGCTCCTTCCCCAGACTGGGGGAGGTTGGGAGGAGGTGGCTTAGTAGCTACCAAAATGCCAAAGAGCAAACGATGCAGATGATGCGTCTGTCTGGGTGACAGCCACTTCATACCTGTCCCAACAGCGCCAAGGTCTTGTCATCGTCAGAGCGCTTGCCCAGCCGTTCGGATTGGAGAAACGTGATCAATGCGGCTTCGGCCTCCCAGCGGTTGAGCGGCTGACAAATTTGCGCAAACAAGGGCGCAAAGAAGGGTTGGTAAGGCGTATAGTCGGTTGAATCCAGGCAGAGTTGTTGTACGCCATCGGTAAAGAGGGCGAGCGCTTGCACCTGGCTTGGTCGACAAACATAGGTGATGGCGGCCAAGGCATCTGGACTCGTCAGTGGCCTGGTTTCATTGGCAAATTCGCCCCGTTGTGGTCTGGTCAAGATGGTCATTACCCCATCGGCGAGTTGTGCGACAACTGCGCCATCACCCACCTGCCCCACAGCCAACCAGCGCTTTGTCACCGCGACCACAATCAGGGTGGTGGCATAGTCGGCGAGGGGGCGTGCCTCGGCAGCAGCCAAAGCAACCAAGGCCGATTGGGCGGTGACAAAGGCTTGGTGTAGAGCCTTCACCCAGGCCTTCTCTTGCTTGGGCAACCGCCGATCGAGGGTGGCGCAGAGCGTGGTCACTGCCACATCGACCGCCACCTGTGCCCCCCGTTCCGCCAAGGGAGCCGAACCCAGCCCATCGGCCACCGCCGCCACCATGCCCTCTTTGTCCAGTTCCTCCACCCGATGGGCATCCTGACACGGCATCCCTCGGCGCAGATGGCTCTCACCAGGCACCGAAGCCGCGATCATTTGCCATTGCTGCATCTTGCGCATTCTTCCCCCTGGTCGTAGCCTCAAGGCCATTCTAAGAAATTAAAAATCCACGAAGGCACACAAAGGCACACGAAGAAAAGCAACTATTTACGAACCCTTAGACCTCGGCCCAACTCAGCGGTGACTGTAAGGGCACCTCTTGTGTCGGCATGGAGTGCGAGACACTGGAAAGACTGGTGGAGAGCCAGGTGAAGAGCTCACGGAACTTCAACGCCTGGAGGTGAAGTGGCTGGCGTAGCGAAAGTTGCGCCAACATCCCCATATTCGCCCCTTCGACCCCGACACTAAAAAAGGCGACCTTCTTCTGGCTCTCCGCCCCCTTGAGACGCAGAGCAGCATTCTGCCAGATCGTGCCATCGGTCGGTTGGCCATCAGTGATCAGAAAGATCCAAGGGCGGTAGTAGGTCAGACCGTTGTCGCGGTAGATCTGCTTGCGCGCTTCTAGTTGATCCAACGCCAGTTGGACCGCCCCGCCCATCGGCGTGTCACCACCGGCACGCAACGTTGGGGCGGTGAAATGGCCGGCACCGATAAACTCCTGGACCAGTTGCACAGGGCCAAAGGTGACGATGGCTAATTCGACACGCAGCAAGGCAACTTCATCCTCCGCCAGTGAACTTTGCAGGGCGACCAGCCCTTGATTGAGCTGTTGTATGGGCGCGCCTGCCATTGAGCCGGAAGTGTCTAGCAACAGTACACACGGACAACGTGGTTCGGGATTACCGTCATTAAGTTCAACTTGTTCAAAATTGATCGTCATACCTACCTCCTCAGGAAAATGAACAGAGCTTCTGTCAGCCCTATTGCCAACCGGAGTATTCAACTAATCCGATCAACGGTTATCAGCATAGTCCAAGCCCTCCGGCGCTGCCTGATTTGAATCTGACAGCCACGCGAAGGCAGGCTGACGGCGCGCAGCCAGGCCTTGATAGATATCGTTGATAGATAACGTTGATGGATAGCAAGGAAGGCTTATCGACGAAGGACGAGGGATAGGCGGTGAATCAACTGCGGAGAGGGGTGAGATAGTACCGTTATGGAGTAGCCATCAACTGCATTAATTCACGGTTAGCTGGCACGCGATGAAGGTAGGAGTGCCGCAAGGCGGGATCGCTGATCTGCGCCGCCTGACGCTGCAAGAGCGTCACCGCGCGCTGCAGAATTTCTGGGGCGCGGGAATCTTGGTTGGCGGCCAGAACATGGTAGCAGGTAAGGAGAATTCGTTGTGGACTTTGAAATGGATTCAACCGGGCCTCGTCAAAGTTGCGCAACGACTCTTCGATTTCGGAGAGTGCCGCCATCGGTTGCCCTTGCGCCAACAACACTTCGCCAATTGAGGCGTGCCCTTGGAGCAATTCTTCGGCAACCCCAGCGCTTTGGCTCAGTTCATTGGCCTGTTGATAGGCGGCCAAAGCAACAGAAAAGTGTCCCTGTCGTAGCGCTAGATGCCCTTGCGTGATCCAGGCTTCGCGGGCGGGATGATAGTATTGTTGGCGATTGGCCAGCGCTAGCGTCTCTTGACAGTAGCGGAGTGCTTCGTTTTCATTCCCCATTTGCTCGTATAGAATTGCATGTAAAGCCAATAACTCGGCCTCAATGCGCTGCTCCCCAAGCTCCCGAATCATCTGTTGCGCCTCATCTAAATAAGCCAAGGCCATCGCATAATCGCCCAGCAATAGCGCCAATGCACCGAGGTTTCCAATCACAAGGATAATCTCACGCAGCTTGCCGATTTGACGACTTAAGTGCAGATTCTCACGAAAACAGGCCATCGACTGCGAAAAATCTCCCATGTCCCGATAGATGATACCGAGATTGGTGAGGACCGTTAAGCGCAGATTGCGATAATTATGCTGATCGGCAAGCACCAACCCCTTTTGCAAAGCATCGAGTGCCGCCGCGTACGTTTGGGTGGCACTGCCATGCAACCCCAAAGCGGAATAGCAGGCGATCTGCTCTGCGACTTGATGATTTTGCTGCGCAAGGTGCAGCGCCTGTGTCAAGAGCTGATATTGGCGCGCATAGTCACCTTGAACCCAAGCCACAGCAGCCAATTGACGATAGGCACCAATGGTCAAATCCGGATCATCCAACTTGACAGCCCAGGTGAGTACCTCTTCGCTAATCGCCGTAGCGTCTGCCGATCGGGAAAGGTTGTTATAGCAGAGAGCTAGCTTGAGTAGTAGATTGCCAAGCAACTTCTGCATGGCGATGGTCGCGTTGGCATCGTTGGTGATCCTTTCTCGTAGATGGGCCACACTTTGGACAAAGAGGACTTCCGCTTCCGCTGTGAGGCCACGTAATTGATAGAATTGATAGAAGCCTTCATAGGCGCTAGCCAACTGCTCGATCTGGGTTTGGGATAGCGCCCATTGCCAGGCCGCACGTATATTCTCCAGATCATCCTGAATCGCCTCCTGAAAATGTCGTTCATCGGTCACCCCATCCTGCCAATCAGCCAACAGCGCCAGATAGTAGGCAGCGTGGCGATCGCGTAAGGTAACTGCGCCTCCCTCGCTGGACTTTGTAGCGCTCAGTGTATTGGTCAGATAGGTAAATTGATCGACCACGAATTGCCCAATTAACTCATGCAGATAAAAGCGACCACGGCCATATGTTTTTAGCAAGGAATGAGCTTCGAGCAGTTCCAATTGGCGCGCGGTTGCACCGGTGATGGTTAAAGCGGCATCGACATGAAAGGCACCTTGAAAGACCGAGCAAGACATTAACGCAGTACGTTCTGCCGATGAGAGCATCGCCCAGGAGGTTTCAAGCACGCTTTGGATGCTGCGTTGCCGTGCCGGCAAATCGCGCAAGGTGCCAGTCAGCGTGCGGTAGCTTCTCTGTAGCGCATCTGCGACCGCGACACAGCTCTGCTCTTCAAGGAGGGCAGCAGCCAACTCCAACCCGAGCGGCAGCCCATTCACAAAGTGGCAGATCTGATAGACAGCAGCAAAATTCTGCTCGGTCAAGATAAAACCGAGAGATGTACGGGCGGCCCGTTCCACAAAGAGTTGCATGCTGGGGCTCTGTGCAACCGCCTCTAGGGAGGCAGGCGTCGAAGGGCCACCCACCAGGGGGGATGGCATGGCTAAGCCGTCTAGCCGCATCACCCATTCGGCCTGAAAATCGAGGCGACGACGGGAAGTCACTAGAATGGTAAGCTGTGGTGCAGCCTCCAGTAGCTTCGCAAGAAAATCGCCACTTTCATACAGATGCTCAAAATTATCCAGGATCAGCAAAAGCTCTTTGGCACGGAGATAGGCGAGCAGTTGCTGAGAGGGCGGCGCAGATGCATGAAAATCGAAGTTCAATTGTGCGCCAATAGCAAGCGCTAGCTGCTCTTCCATCCGCCCGTCCACCGAGAGTGCGGCCAATGGGACAAAATAGACACCGTGGCTAAAGGTAGCGTGGACACGTTCAGCAACCGCCAACGCCAAGCGCGTCTTGCCCACGCCGCCTTCCCCGGTGAGGGTGACCCAGGGATAGGTGCGATCGACCACGCGCTGTGCGAGTGTAGAAACTTCCTGCTCGCGGCCGATGAGCGGTGTAAGCAAACGGGGTAGATTGGAGGGCGTTCCCCCCTTGTTCGCACGCTGCCGTTGATCAATCGTCTGCTGCAATTGGGTGAGTCGCTGGCGATACTCGCTCCGCCGATCGACAAGCCACGCTTGAAAGGGCGCACTATCGATCGACTGAAAACCATCAAGCAAGGGAAGTTGTACGGTTGGTGCAAACTGTTGCCACGCCGCGAGATCCAGTTCATCACCCTGCTCCAAAAACGTTTGCAACGTAAGCAGATCTGACCAAAGCCGTGCATGACCGCTTTTCAGATGAACTGTATGGCGGGTGACCACCAGCAGATCCTGTGGCTGTAAGATCTGACGCAGATTGGAGAGTGCGCTGCGCAAACTGGCTCGTGCAGTTTTTAACTTATAGCCGTGCCAGAGTAGATTGGTCAGATGAGCGCGCAATACAGGAGCATCGCCTTCGACAGCTAGATATGCAAGTAAAGCCCGTACCTTGTGGGAGCGAAATCTTGAAACCTCTTGCTGATCCATCTTTGCCTGAAATGTGCCAAAAAGATGGATTGATAGTTGAGCCATCGTATACGCTAGTCTACAGAAATTGTGTGTTTGTTGGCCGTCATCTTATCGATAAAATCCTTCAAAGTCACACAGTTTCTTCAACGTAAAAGTAACCTTGAGCAGTATGACTTTTAAATGATCACTCTAGTCGGATCACATAACAAAGCACAGTATAGCAGAATATTGTACAAATGACTACTAAATAAGCTAAAAAGGGTGCGTCCCATTTTGGATACTGCCGTCTTATTCTCAGGCAATTAAAATCGCCTGCTATACTGCGATTGAAATGGGAACCGGAGTTTCTACCCCAGCAAAACTCCGGTTCCCATTCAGAGCTGAGTATAACAATGAGAAGCTGCCTCAGCTGCTAGGGGGGATTTTGCTCCTCTATTGAATTAGACGGCAGTATCATTTTGGGGAATTACAGAGAAGGACTACTTTGGTCGTCCAGTGTAATCCTCCAAATGTGATGCGTACCCAACTAAAAAATGGCTCTTGAATACAGCATGTAAAAGTAACTACCACTACACAATCCCTCTTAAGTGTACACGTGCAACAGCAGCTTGATGCACTGCAGATAGTTTTGGAGCGATGGTGTTTGCTCGAATGCCAAAACTGGCTCCTGGACGCCATCCACGGCAGGTAGGATGTAGTCGCCTGCACAGTGGGGTAAGGCAATTACTGGCGCAGAGAGTTCTGTGCACAGTTGCGTATACGCTTCCCACCCACCATAAACAGCGGTGACTGTGGCGAAGTGTAAAAGTACCAAGATAATGTTGTTGGATTTTGTAACAGCTATGGCCTCGACTGCCGTGGCCACAGCAATCACGGTATAGCCCTGCGCAAGCAATAGCTGAAAGAGCATGGCTCGCAATTCATCCTGTGCGACAATCAAAAGAATCACTTGCTCCTCTGTGCCCGCCAGTGATGATGGTTCAAATTGTCGACGATTGTCGGTTTGTATAGCAGAATACATACCATGGTGATATTGACTACGCTTCCTCGTCTGTAAAGATAGGGTTGTTGATGGTTTACAAGCGGTTACTAGTGGTTTGATCTCTTTGGGAAAGTGAATTGGATTAAGCATTTTGTCCTCGTAAGGGAATTGATTATGGCATCGGCTTCCAAGCGATAAAAGGAGAATTGATCTCAGCCACCAAAGTTGGTTTGGTCCCCAACGTCATACGCCACAGATAGTAGAGTGGCGGATTGTTCTGCCCATCACCTGTGACATAGGCCAACTGCTGGCCATTCGGCGACCAAGCAAAAGCAACGCAATCCTCTGCTAGCAGGCGTTCATATTGGCCAGATTGATCAATCACGCGCAAATCGAATTGGGTAGAAGCTACTTCTTGATTGAGCAGCACAAGGTTCTGATCTGCGGTCACCGTGCTGGCCAGGAACGCGATCCAGTGGCCATCCGGCGACCAAGCGGGGTTATGTGCTTGGCGATAGGAGAGATAATGGCGCTCGCCACCAGAAAGCGTCATACGAAAGAGCCCCTCAGCAGAGACAGCCGCGATAGCAGTGCCATCTGGTGACCAAGTTGGATTCCAACTTTCCTCAGCCACAACGGCAACATCCCCATTGGCATCTACCAACAGCAGACGTGCTTGATCTTCCTGATAATAGTCAAAGAGCAGAGCGCTGCCATCCCGTGACCAGGCAAATTGCTGCGTAAAGCCGGCTAGCTCACCAACGTGTCTAGGCCTGTACGCAAGCGCATTAACGGTGCGGGCCAGATAATCATTGGCACCAACCGTAGGTAATCCGCTGTTCCAGGACCATCTTATCTGATTAACAACCGTCAACAGCTGCTTCCCTGGTTGCCCAACAAGCAAGGCGATGCTGCGCCCATCTGGTGCCCACGTCAAGGCAGACTTAGGCTCGTTGCTACTCATCAACCGAGTAGGGGTGCCATTTTCTACACTCGTTGTATAAAGTGCTGACGCATCACCAGAGTGGGCTAGAAAGGCAAGCTGTGCGCCATCTGCAGACCAAGCAGGAGACCAACCGGCCATTGTAAAATCCTGCTGCTGACCGGATTGACCTTCGGCCAAATGCAACGTCAGCGCCTGACCATCGTACGTTGCAAAACCGATCTGATGATGGTCAAGTAACGGGCGGGATAGAAACAGATCCGGGAAAAGCTGATCCGTAAATGCCACAACCCGCTCAGAAGAGAGCAACGAGATCATCATGCTGACGAGGATAATGGCAGCTACTGTGATGCCAAAGGTCCGCAGCCAATGTGCGCTGTCTGTTGGAAGAGCAAGCGCAGGCGAACGAGAAGAAGAAAGAAGATGGGGATCATAAATCGCAACTTCTACGTCAACACGTCGATTGGTCTGTTCAAGTTGGATCTCCAGCCACCCCTGGTAACGCTGGCCAGCGGAGAAAAAACTAGGATCAATTTCTACGACGATTTTGCAGGATGCCGCAAAATCATCCTCAGCAACAGCTTCTTTTTCGATGATACGCAGCCATGCGTTACTTGTACGCCAGCTTATGGAATTGGGATCAATTGGGCCAGTCAAGTTATGCACGTAGAGCAGACGAGTCTCTTTATCCTTAGCATCTATCTGGCCAAAATTCAATTTTTGCGGTGAACATACAATCTCTGGTGCCAGGTGCCAGAGCAGACGCGCGTCTATACTATCGAAACTCATACAGCCACTCTCCAAAAGTTTTTGGCCTCCTGCCAAAAGCTGCGTTTTTACAAACTGTTCGCGAGAAAATCGCAAACGTAGGCAGAAAGCGCAGCTTTTACAGTGAACTTATTACTCTATTATTCCAGCAACCTCATGGGGGATGAGAGCAAAGCAACTTTTACTAGCCAATGAAGTAGAGGAAACGGAGGGGATTCGTAGCCTGAACATCGTCTCGGGTTGCAAGCATAGCAGCAATTACCTTACGATTCAACCGAGAAAACGTAACAAAAGCGTAACGGGATTATAAACAATCGCCACTTCCTTAAAACACTTTGCGATCTGCAATGAGACTGGTATGATGCTATCGGTAACCATACCCATAGCAAGTCCTTATCAAGTTAAACTATACCGGTTGTCACGGGAGCCATACCCAGACGACCGGGTAGAGGAGAACCAATTCATGAAAATTACGTCGATTAAGACTGCGGCCACGCGTGGCCACGGCATGCACCTCTGGGTGAAGATCGAAACCGATGCCGGTATCACCGGCATGGGTGAATGTGTCCATGGCGGCCTACAGGCAATCGCCATCATCGGCTATCTCGCGCCCAAGATCGAAGGACGTGATCCCTTTGCCGTTGATGCGATCTTTGAAGAGATGCGCCGCAGCCATGTGTTTGACGGTGGCAATGCGGGCGCGCTGATCACCGCGCTGACCGGCATTGAGATTGCCCTGTGGGATCTCAAGGGCAAGGCATTGGGCGTACCGGTGGTCGAGCTGCTCGGTGGCAAGTTCCGCGACAAGATCCGCGTCTATGCCGACTGCCAGGTCGAGCCGGGAATGGACTTTGATGAGATCAAGAAGGTCGTCGAAGGAGTAGTCGAAAAGGGCTTTACCGCGCTCAAGATCGACCTGGATATCGGTGCCTACACGACTGGTCGTCAATTTGACCGCTCACTCCTGCGCGACAAGTTCAACTACACTGCCAGCGAGCGCGAACATGAGATTATGTTGCAGATGATCGACATGGTGACCGAGGCGGCCGGCTCGGATGTGTCGGTCGCCGCCGATGTGCACACGCGGCTCGATGTGCCGAGCGCAATCCGCCTGGCGCGCGATCTGGAACCCTACCACCTGATGTGGCTGGAAGAGCCGGTGCCCGCCGAAAACGTCGACGCCATGCGTGAGGTGACCCGCTCAACGACGACGCCGATCTGCTCCGGCGAGAATCTCTATCTGCGCCACGGCTTCCGCGACCTGCTGGAGAAACAGGCGGTCAATATCATCATGCCCGACATCCCCAAATGTGGTGGCCTCTCGGAATGTCGCAAGATCGCCAACATGGCGGAAATTTACTACATTCCCTTTGCGCCGCACAACGTCTCGTCGCCGATTGGCACGCTTGCCTCGGCCCATGTCTGCGCCAGCGTGCCCAACTTCCTCGTGCTCGAATTCCACTGGCTGCACCGCGACTACTGGAGCACAATCATTCAGGAGAAAGAGGATATCATCAAGGATGGCTTCATCACGATTGGGGATCGGCCAGGGATTGGCGTGGAGTTAGACGAAGAGGTGGGACGGCAATATCAGTATCCAGGGACGACCTGGTTTGCTTGATATAGTTTTTAAGCTAAAGAAAGCGTTGTAATTGAGGAAGGAGGGAACTGTCACTACTCAAACAATGGTTTGCATCACAGAATCTGTATGGGCAGTGACGGTTACCCTTGCGATCCACTTTTTAGGCACAACACTCTTGTATTTGTGCAATTCGTGCTATAATCAGATCATTCTTTTAGTGTGTCGGTATGACTATTTCAAGGAGATGCTATGGCCTACCGGTTTCCTGGCATGGATCCCTATTTGGAAGACCCCACCATCTGGCGCGGGTTTCATCATGGGGTGGCCGAAGAGATTCGTGCCCGGCTAAATGCAGAATTGAGTGCAAAGTACTATGCCGATGTTGAGATTTTTACGACCTTTGAAGAAGTCCATGTCGGCAAAAGCAGACCAATGATCCCCGATGTGGCCATTGTTGCGCCAGCCCGCGAATTGGCGGGCATGGCGAGCGCGCCGGTTGCCGTTGTCGATCCGGCCGAAAATGAAGCGCCGATACGGCGTGCGGCTTCAGTGACACCGGTAACGCTGCGCGCCGTTCATATTTATGTGACCGATACGGATGAACTGATCACCTCGATTGAGATTTTATCCCCTTACAACAAACGGGGCGAAGGGTTGGCGGAATACCGACGAAAACGCTCCTCGTTGCTGGCGTCGGATGTCCATCTTGTCGAAATTGATCTACTGCGCGGCGGGCAACGGGTCGGCAGCGAAGTGCAAGGGCCGCCACTTGATGAGGCAGACTATATCCTGCTCGTCAACCGCGGCTATGAGATCAACCCCGGCGTCTGGTCCGACATCTGGCCAGTGACCATTGACAAGCCGCTGCCCAAGTTGCCCATTCCCCTCGATCCGCCTGATCCCGATGTCTATCTGGACATGAATGCCGTGGTTCGCACCATCTATGAACGCGCCGCCTATGAACGGCGCATCGATTACCGACAGCCTGTGCCACCGCCAACGCTACGCCCGGCAATGGCTACTTGGGTTGCAGCGCATCTCGCGGCGGTTTAATTTACACCCAAGGTGGGGCGCTGCCCCCAATAGATAGCCCTCCCAGCCAGAGGATCGCGGCGAGTGCACGGCACCTACGCCGATGCGCCGGAGTAAAAGCGAATCCCAAAGCGCCAAAACCAACGCGCGGCGAGAAATAGCCCGACGGCCACCGCCACGGCAAGGGTCAATGTTTGCCCGGTTAAGCGGCTGGTTAATGCTTGGGCGGGCACCGTGACGGCAAAGGAGATCGGTACGAGAAAGGTGAGGATCGCCTGTAGCCAGCCGGGATAGATGGTGATTGGCCAGCGTCCAGCTTGGTACATTGACTGAAAGATTACGAGGATATTTTCCGTCTTGACAAACCAGAAAGCGGTGGTCGCCAACATCATCCAGAAGCTGTAGACAATCGTTGTGCCCGCCAACAGGGCGATGCCAAAGGTGATCGCCTGCGCCACACCGAACTGTTCCCCCAAACGCACCAAACCATAGATCAGCACCCCAACCCCCAATAGCACGTCGATCACTTTCCAGATCTCCACCTGCCGCACACTAACTAAAAATTGCGCGTCTTCGGGTTTTAGGATGATAAAGTCGAGCGTGCCCTGGCGAATATCCTCCATAAAGCGTTGCATGCTCGGTTGGATCATCAGATTGATCAGACCACCGACCAGCAGATAGATCCCAACGAGCGCGATCAGTTCATCCGGATACCAGCCCGCCAACGTATCGGTCTGGTTAAAGACCACCGCCAATCCACCCAGGGCAAGCCCCAGCGAGACCAGCGCTTGAAAAATCTGCGTAAAAAAGTTGACCCGATAGGCCATCTCATAGAGTACACCGAGGCGGAAGAAGGTCCAAAGGACACGTAATTGGTTCATAGATTGTCACGATCTAAGGATGACAAGATGACAAGATGATACTGTTGCACTACCTTACAATTTAGCCATGTCACTCCTGCGTAGGCAGGAGTCCACTCTTCACAAATGGATTCCTGCCTGCGCAGGAATGACAGTGTTACAGCGGGGTGTAAGGTGTTTTGTAAGACACTGCAACAGTATCACAAGATGACAAGATGACAGGATGACAGGATGAGTTCATCCTGTCATCCCTTCATCCCTTCATGGTTATGATCCTACGGCTGAATATTGCTTCACCCCGGCGCGCCAGACAAACGAAAGCGTGATGATCGCAGCGGCCAGCCAAAAAAGCTGGGCACCAAAGCCCAAGAGCGCTTCTTGGGGCGTCAGCCGTCCCAGCGTCAACTCAATCGGAAAGGCGATCAGCCAGCGAAAGGGCAAAAAGTTGGCTAGGGTCTGTAGCGCGGCGGGCATTACGGCCAGCGGCGCAAAGACTCCCGACAAAAAGATCAAAGTAACCTCATAGGTCTGGTTGATGGCGCTGACCCGGTTGGTCCAGAGGGCGGCCATCGCTAAGGTCCACTCGATTGTAAAGCGCGCGACAAAGGCCAGGGCAATCGCCAGCAGGCCGGCGACCACACTCCAGGGGTGCAGGTCAAAGGTCGGGGGAAAGAGCCAGGCCAGAAAGAGTGCGGCCGGGATCAGAATCACCAATGTTAGAATCTTATAGGCCAAATTATCCGCCACATCGGCGTGAATCGGGTGGATTGGGCGCAGCAGTTTGAAATTAAATTGCCCCGAACGAATGGTGTAGTCATACTCCCACATGATCCAGCTAAAGGTGGCTTGGGTGACGATCATCTGCATGATAAAGTAGGCCGCAAAGCCCCCTTCATCATAGCCATTGACCGAGCCGCCGCGCGCGCGCGCAATGGTCGTCCAGACCACGAGATAGATCAAGGGTTGGATCACACGACCAATCATCCAAATCGCCAGTGACATCCGATATTGAAATTGCACCGCCAACGAAGTCCGCAACTGCGCGGCGTAGACAGCGGCAATCGTCTGGATCATTCCACAACCTCCTGCGCAAAGACCTGCTCGATCACCTCTTCAATCGGTGGGTCCTCAATCGTCAGATCGCTCACCGGCAATTCGGCGAGCAGGCGGCCGGCAACTCGCGCCGTGTCGGCTTTGGCGACGCGCAAAGTCAAGCGCCCATTGCTCTGCGCCACCACTTCGCCAAAGGCCGTATAATCAACCGACTCAACCGGTCGCTCCAATTCCACCGAAATCGTTTTGTGAGGGGAAAAGCGCGTCACCAATGCGGTCAGTGGCCCATCAAACAGGATGCGCCCGTGGTGGATCACCACCACCCGTTTGCAGAGTGCCTCGACATCGGCCATGTAGTGGCTGGTGAGCAGCACCGTTGCGTTGTGACGGTTGTTGTATTCGCGGATGAACTCACGAATGCGTCGTTGTGCGGTCACATCGAGGCCAATTGTCGGCTCATCGAGAAAGAGCACTTGCGGGCGGTGCAGCAAGGCCGCGGCGATTTCACACTTCATGCGCTCGCCCAGCGATAGATTGCGCACCGGTTTGTTGACCAGTGGACCAAGGTCGAGCAGATCGGTTAGCTCACCGATGGTCTGGCGATACTGCTCCGCCGGCACACGGTAGATCACGCGGTTCAGTTCAAACGAATCGCTGGCTGGAATATCCCAGTTTAGCTGATTGCGCTGCCCCATGACGAGGGTAATCACCTTGAGAAACTCCCGTTTGCGCTGCCACGGCTCAAAGTCGAGCACCCGGCCGACGCCCTCGGTTGGATGCAACAGACCAGAGAGCATTTTAAGCGTCGTCGTCTTGCCCGCGCCATTTGGCCCCAAAAAGCCGACCATTTCGCCCGGCTCCACGGTAAAGCTCACCCGATCCACGGCTTTGATTTCGCGATTGCGCCGTCGCACCAGACTGCGCGCGGCGGCCATCACACCGGCATCGCGCTCGGGGACGAGATAGGTTTTGGAGAGATTATCCAGATAAATAACGGGTTTCGTCATTGCGTTTCCACTCCTGAAGATTGAGCAGCCATTATAGCACGAATGTTCGGCGCTTTAAAAGTTCTGATGGGGATAGAGCGCTTGTGACGGTTCTGTGACGCTCGTGGGCTACCCTCTTTCCCATTCGCACAACGGGTGCGAACCATCAAAAAGATTTACGCAGCGCTTGGCTTCGCGTCCCAGGGGCACCCAGCAAAAAGCAACCTACCAGTTGCCTTCCAGGCGCAGCGCTCTGCATAAATCTGCCAAGAGAAAGAGATTGAGACGTGCAACCGAAACCCCAAGTAACCCACCGCCAGCGCTGGCTACTCCTAATCATGCTACTACACCTGGTGGCAATCTGCTTACCCGCCCATTCCGGTTACGCCGCGGATGAGGCCCTTACCTGCGCCGGTGTCACTGTCCAAGCCGCGGCGGGCAATGGCGTGACGTCGGCCAACGAGGCAGTGGAGATTCCCAAGGCGCTTGTCGACCGCGCCTTCTACACGGCAAATTGGCGCTTTGCCTATAAGGATGCCGCTGCCGTCAAAGCCCTCATCTATGACGAACTGCTGATTCGGTCGGCGTCGAAACCAGACTTCGACGGAGCCGCGCTGCAACAGGTGATGGATACCTTCCAGCGCACCTATGAAGAGACGATTGCCCGCAAATGGGGCACAGACGCCAATCGCACCGCCGACGAGCTTGTCCACACGGCGCTGGATGTGGCCCTCGATCTGCCTGCGCTACAGCCTCTGGTGCCTGGTCTCGTGCGCTTTCTACAGACCCAAGATCGGACAAATTACTTTCCGGGGCGCGACGCCAGCAAAATGGCACAAGTGGCGCAGAGCGCGCAACGGTATGGGCTTGGCCAACGGCTGGAGCAGCTCGAGACCGATATCCTGCAACGAGCCTATGAATGTGCCAAAGCAAATCCGGCGGTAGCGAAAGTCTATGACCAACGCCACAGTTCGACGACCAAAAGCAGTGTGAACGCCAGCGCACGCGAGATCGTCGCCCAAAATCCCAATTTGCCCGTGCTCAAAGAGATCCTCGATCAGGTGGGCGAGAATGGCTCCATCACCCTCTCGCTCAACCAATTGAACGATTTGAGCCGGAGCGAGTTCGCCAAGATCAATGCCGGGATTGGTGAGATCAAAGAGGCCTTGGTCGAGATTGACAAGCAGCAAGGGGAGATCCTTGACTATCTCAAAGACGAGGCGAAACAACGCAAGTTAAATGCCGAAAATGAAGCGCGCGCGGCTGCCCACAAGCTGCGCCTGGACGCGCTCAACTCGTCGGTCTATCTGCTCTCGACCTTCACCGGCTTTATCGACGCCGAACGGGGCAAAGAGATTGCGGTTGTCGGCAAGGCCGCGGTACAGGTCTACGCGTCGGTGACCGAATGGATGCGCGGGTTGAGCAAGCTCGATAAAGTTGGTGCCTCGCTGAGTACCGTGGTATTGACCGGTAATCTGCTGGGCGCGGTGATGGGTGTGGTTAGCCTGATTGGAGATGCCGGACCCACCCCCGAACAGATGATCTTAGAAGAGATTGGCAAATTGCGGCAGCAAGTAAATGAGTTGCGCACCGAGATGCACGATCGCTTTGATCGGATCGACCAAGGATTGAACACCATCTACACCGGGATGATGGTGCGCTTTAATCAGATCGATGTGCAGCTGGGCAAGCTCACCGCCAAAGTGCAGGAGATCCAACAAGGGTTAACCGAGCTCGATACCAAATTAAGCCGGATTGAGCGCAACAATTTTGAACTGATCAATGCGCTTGGCCGGCGCGAGTTGGTCGAAGCCGTTAACCTGGGGCTAGGCTATCAGGAACGCACCGGGGTCCCCATGCCCTTTACTCCCGATTTCGATCAATTTGCCAACAAGCTCTATACCTGGGCGACCTTCAACGCCTATGATCCGGTGGCCACGGGACCAAGCGAACGGGACTATCGCGATGCCGCGGTGTTGACCGAATTGCGTGCCTATCCGTTGGATGCCAATCTCAATTACCTCAATGGCTGGTTACAATCGCGCGGGGTGCCGGGCATCAGCAACAAGCCATTGCCCAGCCCGCGCGATTGGCTCTTTGCCACCCGCGCCTACACCCAACTTGGCGTTGAATGGCCCGCGCACATGCAGACGATGGTCCAGAATGCGCCCCAGCGCCACGAACAGCTGGCCCAGATCAGCACCGATATGGAAGCGGCGATCCACAACATTTCGACGCTGACTACCCTGACTGGCACCGTCGGTAACGAACTACTTATGAGCACCGTGAGCAGCTACTATCAAGAAAAGCTCGACCGCATCAATGTCGAATTAGAAGCGGCAGAAGCTTTGTTTGTGAGCGAGTTGGGCCAAAATTTGCAGCAGGCGACGACCATCAATCTCTTTGGCGGGATCGAGCAACCTCTGACCTATAAGGCACCCGAGGCCAAAGAGATGACCTGTAACGGTGAACATAGCAGCTTGCCGGCACCCAACACGCTGGAAGCACACATCCCAAACTTCAACCGCTATAACTTGGCGAGCTATTTGGGACTTGGTAGACTCAAAAGCTGTGCAACGGGCGAATGGGTAGAGGTCATCGAACGCTGTGAAGAGACGCCCAGCGGCGGCGAGGTGTGCAAGGAGTATGGCCGTCACAAAGCGCTACTCGTTGTCTATTTCAATGACGTGATGATTATGCGCCAGTCGATCACCAACAGCGGTGCGCCGGTCCTGATTGTCGGCGCCGGTGCCAATCCCACGCGGAGTATGTGGAGCCGCGGCGCGAATTTTCAGCAACAATTTGCCGCACTTTCCACGCTCGACACACCATCGGCAGAAGAGGCAGCGGCACAGGCTGCGCTGTTGACTAAAACTTCCGCCGATCTGGCCGTTCAATTGGCAGCCTATCAGCGGATCTTTGCGGCGCGCACAGCCAGCTCCTTGCGGGAGGGGCCGCTCCGCGCCGCGGCCAACGAATTGGCTGGGGGCAAATTGCTACTGGATAGTTTTATCACCCTGGGTTTCGCGCATGCGCTGGAAAAAGATGACTTTCTCAAGGCCATGCTCAACGGGCGGGAACAGCTCCTTGGCGACAGCCAGATTACCCAGCGCTATGCCATTAGCGCGACGCAGCCGATTACCGGTGCTATTCTGACAGTCAACCCGCGCATGCTGCTGCGCCAAGAGGGTACCGAGCGCCAAGCTGCGCTCTCCCTGCTGATCGACCGCTATCTCGACGCCATCACTGCCCAGACCCATGTGGAAACGGTCGACTATATTGCTAGTACCCGCCGTGAATTAGCGCTGACAGTGCGGATCGCGCAGATAATTCCAGCCGCGCCCGCCGACCAGACGATCAGCTTCGCCCCATTATCGGACAGGCAGTTGGGCGATCCCGCGTTTCCAGTGACGGCTACGGCGTCCTCGGGATTGGGGATCACCTTTGTTACGCTCACGCCCCCGATCTGCACGGTCAGCGATAACCTGATCACCTTGGCTGCCACCGGCACCTGTACGCTCCAAGCAACGCAGCCAGGCAACGCGAGCTTCAATCCTGCGACGCCCGTGGTCCACTCTTTTGCAGTAAAAAGTAGCCAAAAGCAAGACCAAACGATCACCTTTGGCCCACTTATCGACCAACAGTTGGGCACCCCACCCGTTGCGCTCAACGGGCACGCCACATCTGGGTTAACCGTGCATTTCAGAAGCAACACGCCCCCCCTCTGTACCGTAGATGCGCAGTTGGTGACACTGCTCGCGATTGGGCACTGTTCGATCACAGCCACACAAGAAGGGGATAACCTGAGCAATCCCGCCACCCCTGTAACCCAGACCTTTCGCATTGTTGGGCCAGAGAGCAGCGGTGAACAGCAGATCTATTTGCCGATGGTGTTGCGGTAGGCGGTCGCGATATTCTTCGCGCAACATCGGTAGGGGCATCCGCTTGTCGGTGCCCACTGGTGTCAAGGTAAGGAATTTTAGGAACACTACAGCGGATTTTGGAGCAACGGATTCATAATTTCGTAAGTCATCCCGTCTCTTCTTTACAAATTTGCCGATTAAAACATCGTTTTTCCCTAGGATTCAGGGTACGCTGCGGAAAATCAGTTGCTTCCTTCATCTGTTGTACTGTTGGTTACGTCCCTTATTTCTTACCTTGATACACATGGGGCATCCGCTTGCCGGTGCCCACTGGTATTAAGGTAAGGGATATTGGGAACACTACAGCGGAATTTGGAAGCAACGGATTCACAATTTCGTAAGTCATCCCGTCTCTTCTTTACAAATTTGCCGATTAAAACATCGTTTTTCCCTAGGATTCAGGGACGATGCGGAAAATCAGTTGCTTCCTTCATCCGTTGTAGTATTCCAAAAAATCCCCATTGCAGTAGCCACTCCTTCTGAGTTGTGGCATACTGCCGGGATGACGACTGAGCCCCATGCAATCTTTGAACAACCGCCTGCCCAACAGGCAGGGTTACGGATCTATCTGCTGGGCCCGCTGCGCATCGAGCGCGATGGGGAAGCGCGTCATCTCTCGCGGCGCAAGGTCGAGGCGCTGCTCGCCTATCTGCTCCTCCACCCCGAGCAACATGCCCGCGACCACCTGGCGACCCTCTTCTGGGGGGATTCCACCGACAGCCAGGCCCGCCACTCTTTGCGCACCGCGATGGCCGCGCTGCGCAAAGAGCTTGCCCCGGATCTGATCCTGGCCGACCGCAATCATCTCCAGTTAAATCGCGAAGTGGCCTGTTGGGTCGATCTGCATGAATTGCTCAGCTTGTCCCAAGGATTAGAAGAGACCCCGACCGACCAGTTCGCCGCGAGCTTTGCACAGTGGCAGGGCGATCTGCTAAGCGATTTCTATGAGGATTGGATCGGCGCAGAACGGAGCTATTATCACGGGCAGTTGAGCGCGCTGGCGTTGCAGGTCATCCAACAGTTGCGCACCCGCAGTGCCTACCCCCAAGCGATTGCAATTGGGCAACAGTTGTTGAGCTTCGACCCAACCAATGAAGCGGCGCACCAACAGCTGATCTTCTGCTACATGGCCGCCGGCGACCGCACCGCCGCGCTCCATCAATATGATCTCTGCGAACGCACGCTCGAAGCGGAACTTGACCTACCCCCCAGTGCAGAAACCGCGGCGCTCTACCATTGGATTAAAGCGCATGAGGCCGAAGCAGCGGCCCCCCAGGCGAAAATCACCAACTTGCCGATCCCCCTGACCAGCTTTGTCGGACGCATCATGGAAATGAGCACGATCAAGCAGTTATTAAATCCAACCGAAGGTGCAACGCGGTTGCTTACCCTCACCGGCGCGGGCGGCAGCGGCAAGACGCGCCTCGCCATCCAAGCTGCGACCGACCTGGTCGATCGCTATGCAGATGGCGTCTGGTGGGTTGAGTTGGCCGCGCTGACCGACGGCGAACAAGTCGCGCGGGCGGTGGCTAAAACGTTGGGTATCACCGAGGCGGCAACCGAACCCTTGTCTGAAACGCTGGCCAACTACTTGCACAACCAGCAACTACTCCTTGTCATCGATAACTGTGAACATTTGGTGGAGCCTGTGGCCCATCTGGTCGACTTCCTCTTGAGCCGCTGCCCCCAACTGCAAATTCTCACCACCAGCCGGGTGCCCTTGAATATCAGCGGCGAAACGCTCTGGCAAGTGCCCACCTTCAGCATCCCCGATCCACAACAGATTTTGCTCACCGAGTTGTTGCTGCCCTATGAATGTGTCCGCCTCTTTGTCGAGCGGGCAACCGCCGTGCAACCGGTATTCCGTTTGACCCTAGAAAACGCTACCGCCGTCATCGAGATCTGCCGTCAGCTCGACGGGATTCCGCTCGCCATTGAACTGGCCGCGGCGCGCGTCAAAGTATTATCAGTCGAACAGATTGCGGCCTATTTAAAGAGTGCGCTGGGTGCACGCTTTGCCCTGTTGACGCAAGGCAGTCGCGCCGGACTACCGCGCCAGCAGACCCTGCGCGCCGCCATCGACTGGAGCTATGCGCTACTCGATGATGCCGAGCGGCAGCTCTTTCAACAGCTGGCCATCTTCCGCGGTGGCTTTACATTGGAAGCGCTTGAACAGGTGGCCAATGCCGATAGCACCGACAGATCTATACCCGCTCATCAGTTGCTCGATCTGCTCACACAGTTAATTGATAAATCGCTGGTGATCGTTGAGCAGCAAGGGGCGCAGAATCGCTATCGTCTGTTGGAGACCCTGCGCGAATATGCGCGGGAGCAGTACACGACAACTGCTGCCTTCGAGCAAATGCAGCAGCGACACGCGACCCATTTTTGGGGTCTGGCAGCGCAGGCAGAACCAGAATTGTTCGGCCCCCATCAACAAAGGTGGTTGACGCAGCTAGAGACAGAGCACCCAAACCTGCGCGCGGCATTAGCGTATCTAATAGCCGCTGTAGAGGGGGAGATGGTGCTCCGTATGGCAACTGCACTGCATCGCTTTTGGGAGTATCGTGGCTATGTGCATGAGGGGCGGGAATGGCTACAAAAAGCATTGGCCCAACGGCAGCGCGCGGCGCCGCGCACCATCGCCAACGCATTGAACGCGGCAAGCGCGCTTGCCTTGCGCCAAAGTGACTATGCGCAGGCGCGCCCCTTGCTGGAAGAGGGACGCGTTCTGTTTGAACAACTTAAAGAGGAGATTGGGCTTGCGGAAACTTGGCAAAAGCTAGCCATTGTCGAGATGCACCAAGGGCAGTACACAACGGCCCAACAGCTGTTGCAGCAGAGTCTTGACTTGTGCCGCACACTCGGTGATACGTTCGGCATTGCTCGCTCTTTGAATCTCCTTGGCAATCTGGCCTGGGAACAGGATACGCTGTCTGCGGCGTATGCTTATTACGTCGAGAGTTTGCGGTTGCACCAAAGCGTAGGCGATCAGGTATCCATTGCGGTTGGCTTCCTCAACGTAGGCAGTATGGAGTTACAGCGAGGCGCGGTGGCCGCTGCCCACACCAATTGCCAGGCCTGTTTGCGCATCGGGCACGCGATAGGCCATCAGGGTGTCACAGCCATGGCGCTGAAAAGTTTGAGCTGGATCGCGTTTGCGCAACAAGCGTATGCACAGGCACAAAGCTATGGTGAGGAAGCGCTAGCCATATTTCAGCGCCTTGGTGATAAGAATCACATTGGGCAAACCCTTGGCGCGCTCGGCGATGTAATGGTCAAGCTAGGTAAACCCGAGGCGGCACTCGCGTATTACTGCCAAAATGTACAGACCGTGCACCAGTCCGGCCATCACCGTGCGCTCTTTGCCGCGCTCGAAGATATCGCCCACCTTTTGAGCGCCGTTGACCGGAAGCATGAAACCGCCGTGCGTTTGCTTGGTGCAGCCGCCCGGTTGCGCCAAACGCTCACCGTCGCGGTAGCGCCCAATCAGCAGGCCGACTATGAACAGAGGATAGCAACCTTGCGCCAAAGGCTGGACGATGAGATCTTTGCCATGCTCTGGACGCAGGGGGAAACCGCCCCCCTCGACACGATTGTCACCGAGGCGCTGCACCTTTCCCTTGACGCGATGTAATAATTCGGCCCTCACCCTTGGCCCCTCGCCCAGCGTGGGCGAGGGGAGTCTAGTCCCCTTCCCCACCTGTAATTTCAAGAAAATAGCTGGGTAAACGGAGGCTGCGCTTGTACCTATTTAATTTCTTAACCCTCTAAGTGGGAAAAGCGCACCCGAAAGGCAACCGCGTCTAGGCGCGGAATGGGGGGCTGAACAGCATATAGAAAAGCTGTGACGCTTTTGTGACGCCTGTCGCCTATCCTCTTGACTATCGTTGAAACAGCCGCTTGCTTCATCAGCCTGTTAGGCTAATCCAAAATTCAAACGATCCACGAAGCAGCTAAAGGGCGGAGCCCTATTTGACACTGAAGAAACAGTGGCGGACGCCATGTTTCTTAGTAGTACACAAAGATTTGTTTTTTCTTCGTGAAACTTCGTGTACTTCGTGGATAAGTATTTCTTTGGCATAGCCTTACCGATGTAACCAGCGCAAGCACCACAGAATCAAGAGGAATTGGTATGACAATTGCAGCAGTTCCGTGGAGCCGCAGCGCCCACAACCACGCGATCCCCACCGTCACGGTACGCCCGGCGCAGCCGACCGATGCCGACTTACTCTATGCGATGCACGAGCGCCTGTCACCAGAAAGCATCTATGCCCGCTATCTGTACTATCGCCATCCGCAGTTGGCGGAATTTGCGACGATCACGGTGCTGCCCCCCGCACGCGGAGCGGCTGTCGTTGCCACCATGCGCGACAGGGACACACAGGTAGTTGGCATGGCCTACTACCTGCGCGACAGCACCCAACCTGCGTCAACCCCAGAGCTTGGCATGGTTGTCGAGGATCGCTATCAGGGCTTGGGCATCGGCCGGCTGCTCTGGTTTACGCTTGCCCAAGAGGCACGCGCGCAACAGATTCACCACTTGCGTGTGCTCTTCCATCCCAGCAACTACCGTGTGCTGCGCATGATTCAGAGCAGCGGCTATCGATTTGTCCCAGGGACAGATGCAGGGCTAAACGACTTTACGCTCTTCATCGGCCAACCATCAAGTGACAGTCGCTACCCAATGGCAGGTCATCAGAGCGCGGTCTAGAGGAAGTGACCTATGGGATACCGCATCTAATTCAATAGAGGAGCAAAATTCCCCCTAGCCGCTGAGGCGGCTTCTCGTTGTTATACTGAATTCAGAACGAAAAGCGGAGTTTTGGAGGAGCCTGATTGCTGTAGAAACAGATAGGAGCCGCCGCTGTCATTCCTGCGTAGGCAGGAATCCATTGGTTGTCAGCTTGGATTCCTGCCTACGCAGGAATGACAGGGAACACCTTCCCGCCTCTTCAAAAACTCGGGTTTTGAAGTTGACTTGAGTATTAATACCTTCGCCAAACCTTGTTTTGGCGGAAATTTCCAGATGTCATTCCTGCGCAGGCAGGAATCTACTCGTGTAACATGAAGATGGATTCCTGCCTGCGCAGGAATGACGGCTCTAATTTCTGAAAT
>DAOUCA010000107.1:0-173565 GCA_034432375.1 Caldilineaceae bacterium | reverse complement strand
TCACCTTGTCACCTTGTCACCTTGTCACCTTGTCACCTTGTCACCTTGTCACCTTGTCACCTTGTCACCTTGTCACCCTGTCATCCATCTTTTGCGCAACGAAACCCCGTATTTGTAAAGCCAAAATTTGCTTCGGCAGAGTAACGGTTGGCACAGCGCAGATGTTGAGAAAACCGGCTTTGCCACGAGCCGCCGCGTAGCACGCGGCGGCCTTTATTTTCCATGAGATCTTCACGTCCATCATCGGCGCGATAAGGATAAGGCTCGTATACCGTGCTCGTCCATTCCCAGATGTTCCCGGCCATCTCGCTAATGCCATAGGGACTATCACCATTGGGGGCATACTTACCGACCTTGGCTGTGCAGCCCACACCACTTTGTGCCACGTTACAATAGGTCAGAGCAAAGTCATTGCCCCAAGGATAGGTGCGGCCATCGGTGCCGCGAGCAGCCTTTTCCCACTCCGCTTCGGTGGGTAGCCGTTTGCCAACCCAACGCGCATAGGCCAATGCCTCGTACCAGGTCACCCCGATCACTGGCTGCTCGGGATCATTCCACTGCGGATCGTAGGCAAAGCGGGGCCCCCGACGCTCCTCACTTTTACGAATCCAGCGATAGCCCTCCTGCAACCCAGCCCAACAGGGATGGCTAGGATCATCGTAAAGACCAGCGCGCCAAAACGCATAAAATTGGGCATTAGTTACCGGTAGCCGATCCAGGTAAAAAGATTCAACCCTTATTTCTCCGGCAGGCTCTTCATCTTTGCGCACATCGCTGCCCATTATAAATGGGCCGGCTGGAATCAAGATCATCGCAGCAACAGTGGTAGACGCAGCACCGACTTGCTCACTCACGCGGATACTCCTCTGTGAACTCTGTGGAAAAAGAATGCAGTCACATCAACATTGCGACCAGCGGCAGAACTCGGTATACTATACATCACCCGAAGCCCTTTGAAAATCTTCTGTGCGAAAGATCAGGAACTGATACCCCATGAGTGAACCAACGCTGCGCCCCGACAACCTCGTGCTCTACAAACAGCGCGCCGCCCGCATTGTCACTGCCGGCGACAAAAAGATCGACATCAAAACCGAAGATGGCCAAAGCTTGAGCGTGCGCCCCAAAGATGTCATCTTCTTGCACGCTGGTCCGCTGCGCAGCCTGAACGAGCTCAAACCCGTGCAAGGAGAGGTGATGGCCGCATGGGAGCTTTTGGCCGGTGAGAAGACCACCTTGGCCGATCTGGTAGAACTAGCCTATGGTATCGATAGCCCTTCTGCCACCTGGGCGCTTTGGCTCATGGTCACGGATGGGCTCTATTTTAGTGGCACGCCCGAGGAGATCACGGTCCATAGCGCCGAAACCGTCAGCACCATTGAGGCAACACGGGCGGCTAAAATTGCCACCGAAGCGGCTTGGGAGGCCTTTTTGGGCCGGCTACGTGCGGGGCGCTACGCCGCAGAAGATGAAGCCGGACTCGGCGATGTGATTGCACTCGCCCTAGAACAGCGAGAGAATAGCCGTGTCATGCGTACGCTTGGAATGGAGGAGACGCCACAGAATGCGCACAAGCTGCTGCTCGATATTGGGTATTGGGATGAAACGGTTAACCCCTACCCCCAACGTCTTGGCGTCACCATCACTCAGCCAGAATTGACCTTACCCGATCTGCCCGACGAAGATCGACGCGATCTCACCCACCTCGTAGCGCTAGCCATCGATGACGAAGGCAGCACCGATCCCGATGATGCGCTCAGCTGGGAAGAGGGACGCATCTGGATCCACATTGCCGATGTCGCGGCCGTAGTTGCACCAGATAGCCTCGCCGACCGCGAAGCGCGCGCGCGCGGGGCCAATCTCTATCTCCCCGAAGGCACCATCCACATGTTGCCGGCCGATGCCACGGCCATGCTCGGTTTGGGGTTGCAGGAACGATCACCGGCGCTCTCTTTTTGCCTGCGCCTGAACGATGCCGGTGAACTCATTGAGACCGAGATCACCCCCAGTTGGGTGCACGTGACGCGGCTGACTTATGAAGAGGCCGACCAACGGTTGGATGAACCGATCTTTGCAGAGCTGTATGCGCTGGCGCAACGTTACACCGCGCGACGCCAAGCCAATGGGGCCATCGAGTTAACCTTACCGGAGGTCAAAATTCGGATCAAAGAAGGGGAGATCGTCATCAAACCGCTGCCGTCGCTGCGCAGCCGCGACCTTGTGCGCGATGCCATGTTGATGACCGGTGAAGCCGTTACCCACTTCGCCAAACAACACGATCTGGCCATTCCCTACAGCACACAAGAGGCCGATGCCGATATTCATAACATCAAGGGTCCAGCACTCTCTGACATGTTTGCCATGCGCCGGCTGATGAAGGCGAGCCAATATAAGAGTGAAGCGGGGCGTCATACTGGACTTGGCATGGATAGCTATGCCCAAGCCACCAGCCCACTGCGCCGTTATACCGACCTATTGGTTCACCAACAACTACGAGCACACCTGCGTGGCGAGGCACCAATGGATGGCCAAACGTTGATGGAACGCATGGCAGAGGCCAGCCTCAGCATGCGCGCCGTACGCACGGCCGAACGGCTCTCCAACAAACATTGGACCTTGGCTTATTTGCAGCGTCAGCCAGGGTGGCAGGGCGAAGGGATCGTTGTGGAGAAACATGGCAATCGTAGCCTAGTCGTTCTGCCGGACCTGGACCTTGAAACGGATATTTATGGGCGGGGCGATTTAGCGCTTGACCAGCAACTGACCGTGCGTCTCAGTGAAGTAGCTTTACCACAACTCGAAACACGGTTTCAACTCTTGTAGCTAAAGATGTATCCTTTTTCTATTCCTAGCTATCTCGTTGGGCCACCGTTCCTCCTGTAAACTAAGAGCCAAGAGCGTTGGCTCCAAAGGGTGATAAGCATTGCTGTCAGCGTTGCCATCCTTGCATATCCATAAAAAGCTGCCAACGCAGCATCTATTACTGGAGGATTGTATGAATCAGGATATTTTGAAGGGTAAATGGAATCAACTCGTCGGTGGCGTTAAGGCGCAATGGGGTGATCTGACCGATGATGAATTGACCGAAATCGACGGCAACCAGCAATTGCTTGCTGGCAAGTTGCAGGAAAAGTATGGCTATACGCGCGATGAAGCCGAGCGCCAGGTGGATACCTTTCTGACAGAACAGTCCAAGAAGTGGTAAACGCTTTCACGGCAGCCCAGCCAGCCAATTTGTAAATCTTATAGAAACATTCAATAAGGGGAGCACAACGTTGTTGTGCTCCCCTTATTTTTAGTCGCTTACACTCTTTTACGAACGCAAACCCATTCGTCAATCAATGCTAGCGTCCCCAAAATTTCAGGCAGACCGGCGTCGGCACGGTCAGCTCATAGCCGGTCGGTGTCAACTGACCCGTTGCCTGATCAATCCGAAAGACCACGACATTATCACTGTTCTGATTGGCGGCCAGTAGAAAGCTACCACTGGGGTCGATCGCAAAATTGCGCGGCACCTGGCCGCCGGTCGATTCATGGCCGGCCGCTTCTAATTTACCGGTAACCTGGTCCACGCTAAAGATAGCAATGCTATCGTGGCCGCGGTTGGAGCCATAGACAAATTTACCGGTGGGGTGGACATGGATATCGGCACAGTGGCTGCGCCCATCAAAGCCATCGGGCAAGGTGGGGATGCTTTGGAGTGCATCAAGCGCGCCGTTGACATCGGTGTAGCGGAAAACGGTAATCGTCGAATCGAGCTCATCAATCACATACGCAATGGTCCCGTTGGGGTGAAAGTCAAAGTGGCGTGGGCCGGCCCCTTTATGGGTCTCGGCATAGGGTGGCTCATTGGCGACTAATTTGCCATTGGCCAGATCCAGTTGATAGATTACTACCTGATCCTTACCCAGGTCACAGGCGTAGGCGTAGCGATTGCCTTTATCAATGGTAAAAGAGTGGGCATGGGGCTCTTGCTGACGCTGCGGGTTGACGCTGGAGCCGACATGCTGCACAAAGTCGCTCATCTGCCCCAAGCTACCATCCTCATGGAGGGGGTGCATCGAAACGCTGCCGCCGGTGTAATTGGCACAGAGCACATAGCGCCCCGTAGCATCGACCACCAGATGGCATGGGGCGGCACCATCGGTCGGCTCCTGGTTGAGAAAGGTAAGTGCGCCACTTTCTTGATCAATCGCAAAGGCACTCACCGCTCCGCTGTCACGGCCGCCGAAATCACCCACTTCATTCACGGCATAGAGATAGCGACCATTGGGGTGAAGCGTCACAAAGGAAGGGTTGTCTGGGACTACCGTCTTACCGACATGGCTCAATGCTCCCGTGGCTGGGTCCATACTGATCAGATAGATGCCCTCGCTCTTTGCCGCCACATGGGGCATACTGCGGGTATAGGTACCAACATAGATAAGCATTGCTTGATTGGCCATTCCAATTTCTCCCCTGGGTTCCTGTAGAATTATTGATAGAACTTACGCAGAGCGCCGGTTGGCGGCTGCTTTTCGCCGGGTGCTCCTAGTCGCGAAGCTAGAGAAGCGCGTATGTTCTACTTTTGTGGAAGATTACTTGCGCAACTGATCCAATTCTGCACGTAAACGGACATTTTCTGCCTCAACCTCTTCCACACGTTGCACAGCTTCTTGGGCTTGCCTCTCGGCTTCTTGGGCTTGTCTCTCGGCTTCTTGGGCTTGTCTCTCGGCGCGTATGCGTGCCTCTTCATCACTAAGTAACTGTTCGCCAGTCGTAGCGTCAAAAAAGACGAGCCGGTTATCCTCGTCCAGCGTAATCCGCAATCCAAGCAGTTCACTCTGGTATTCTGGCGCTTCATTTTCACCGGGGATAAAAGAGAGATCGCCCAGGGTTACCTCTTCATTTAAGGGTACCATTGGCACGTATCCTCGATCATCACCTTCATGATTATCTGTTAACACATAGGCGATCAAGGGCGGATCCAAATAGTCAGATGTAGGATCATAGATGAAATATTCACGAACACCTAGTTTCGCGTATAGACGCATCTTTTTCGTTAAATCTTCACGGTGAGTTGACTTCGATGAGACTTCAAAGACAACTTCTGGTCCTTGTCCTTCCTCCCAAATCTTGTAGGAGGTTCGCAGTTTGGGCTCCACGTTGCGTACGATAAAACAGTCCGGCGAAACCGCTTTCCGATTGTTGCCTTTTTCATAATAGACGAGAAGATTGCCGGTCACATAGACCTTATGCTTTGCAAAAAACCGTTGCAACAGGTGAATTACGTAAAACATTAAGTCGCGATGTAGATCAGATTCAGCCATTGGCTTACCATCCGTCTCGGGGTAATAAGTCAGATCGGGTTGTGTGCCCGGCTCATTGAGAGGTGGAACCGATGGAGTAGATTCTAATAATGACATAATTTCCTTCTTGTCGCACAAATACCGCAGCGTTTCTCCATTTTACGCTAGATTCAGCCCTCCGTCAACGACCACGTTGGCCCCCGTCATGTACCGAGCATCGTCCGTACAGAGAAAAGCAATCACTGGTGCAATTTCTTCCGGTTTGCCCGGCCGACCGAGAGGAATACGTGCACGCAACATCGCCTCGCGCCCTGCCGGATCCGGGTGTTGATCATGGTTGGGGGTTCGCTCCAGCGCGCCCGGGGAGACGGCATTACAACGGATCCCATACGTAGCATAGTGCACGGCAATATAGCGGTTTAACCCCAGCAGCCCATGTTTGCCACTGAGATAGGCCGGGTTGGTCGAGCGCCCATTGAGCGCCGTCACCGAGGCAACGATCACAATCGCCCCTCCTTCGCCCTGTTGCACCATTTGCGCCAATCCATGTTTACAAGTGAGATAAACACCACGGTAGTTGACATTGTGGGTGCGGTCCCACACTTCGTCAGCCAGTTCGTGCAGATGCTGATCTTCCTGGTGTAGTTGGATCCCGGCACTAGCCACCACAATATCGAGCCGACCAAAGTGGTTGACCACCTGGGCCACAGCAGCCTCTACCGCTTGTGCATCGGCCACATCGGCCACGACGGCAAGTGCGGCATGACCGGCGTTGGTTAGTGCAGTGGCAACCGCCTCTACTCCGGCCGCTGGTAGCCCCATACAAGCTATCTTGGCCCCGGCCGCAGCCATCAAACGCGCTGTCGCCGCGCCAACCCCACTGCCGGCCCCGGTGATCAATACAACTTTTTCGTTCAAATTCATGGCTTGTCTTTTCTTATTTAGGAGTTACGTCGATTGCCAGTTGAGTAGACTGTTTTTGTCGTATCGAAATCAGAGATCGCCATTCTACCTGACTGTTACTGGCCACTCGTTCACACTTGCAATCGTTGCGGCCAGTAACAGTCAGCTGGGCTACACTTTAAAAGCCATACTGACAGGCACCATTGCTGTTGCCGAAAAACCGGTAGGGGTCAACGCACCAGAATTGGGGTCGATGTAAAATTGGACAATCGAATCATTTTTTTGCCCCATTGCATAGAGCCACCGCCCTGACGGATCGAGGCTAAAGCCACGGGGAAAACCAATACCATGCGTCGTATAACCGATCAGGCGCAACAAGCCATTATCGTCAATGCTATAAGCGACAATGCTATCTGCCAGGGGATGATCCTCAAATTTGCGATTTGAGCCATAAAGGAATTTACCAGATGGATGGACCAAAATCTCGGCTGTGCTTTTGTCGGCAGGGAAATTCTGAGGAACAGTGGAAATGGTTTGAAGTTCATCGCCAAATTCACCACTCTCTGGGTCAAACGCAATCGCCCGGATCGTAGCGGTCAATTCACTGATGACATAGAGAATTTCGCCACTTGGATGAAAGGCAACATGGCGCGGGCCGGATCCGGCAGTAATCATGAACGCGCTCACTTCCTCCAACGTGCCATCAGCATAGGTGAAAGACTTTAGATGATCTGTGCCCAAGTCTGAACCAACGAGATATTGACCGCTGGGATCGAAAGCGACAGAATGAACGTGCGGTGCATCCTGGCGTGCATGGGGACCAGACCCTTCCTGCTGGGCTACACTGCTGGCTTCGCCTAGACTACCATCCTCGGCAATCGGAAACAGTTCAAAGGCACCGCCCACATACGTCGCCACGGCCAGATAATCACCATTGGCATCGACGACAAGCTGGGCCGGGATCGAACCAACAGCGACACGATTAATCAGGGTCAACTGGCCGCTCTCATCATCAATGGCGTAGGCTTCCAATGACCCCATCGCTTCCCCTTCATAGTCGGCGATTTCGTTCAGCACATACAAAAAATCTCCCGAGGGATGCATGGCGACAAACGAGGGGTTGTCACTGGGCACGGTCTGCACCAAGTTGAGATCCCCCATCCCTGCCCCCACCGAAAAAACCGCAACGCCTTCGGGGTGGTTAACATTGGCGAGCGCAGACCACCCCCCGGGTGCGCCCCGTGTGTAGCACCCAACATAAGCAAAGCGCGCTTCCTGCCCTACGGCCATTTCATCTGTCGCTTGTGCAAGCGCGCGCTTGGCGCGACCGACGCCAGCGACGGGTGCAACGGCAACCATGCTGGCAGCCCCAGCTACAGAACCAGTCAAACGAAAGACATCCCGACGACTCAATCCACCTTGACTCGACATCTCGACTCCTCCTTGTGTACAGTGGGAAAACAATGAAAACAGCCATGTCAACGACAACAGGAATGGGGAGATCAACAAAATCGCGCATATCGGGAACAGCTAATAGATAAAATCCTTAAAAGTCATACAGCTTCTCCCGGGTAAAAGCCAGCGTAATCTGTATGACTTTCAAATGATTCGTCTATAAGAATCTATCCTAATCAAAATTGCGAGCGACCCGTTTTTCGAGCAAACGAGATCGGCGCAGAGAATTTCAGGATAGCGGTGATGCCACTGCAAAAACTGAGTTTTAGCCTCTTGCAGTGGTATCAGATGAAATTAAACGGAAACACTAGAAATGGGAGATCTATCGTGCTGGGGGGATAGGATACCTTTGTGCGCGATCTGTTATTAATCGTAGGGGATTTGGCCATATCTGTCAAACAGGTTTTTAGTATTTATTTGGTACCTATCCAACAACTAGAGCGTTTCTGAAGTCCTGATCAGAAACTACTCTAGTGCATTGTCAAGTAAGTTTTGATGGGTTGTCACCCCTGCGCAGGCAGGGGTCCATATCGCTGGATTCCTGCCTGCGCAGGAATGACACACTACCCATCAAAACTAAGCTGACACTGTACTAGCTGGACCATCACTTTATTTAAAACCCCAACCCGCGCTCTTTCAAACTCACAAAGCGGTTGCGCCCAATGACGAGGTGATCGAGTACGTCGATATCGAGCAACTTGCCGGCCTCAACAATCATTTCAGTCACCCGCACATCCTCGGGGCTGGGGGTCGGATCGCATAGAGTAGAGACAGGAGCGCCATACACCTATTGCTAAGTGCGGTTTCTCCCATCCCTCTCACCGAACCGTGCGTGAAAGTTTCCCTTCACACGGCTCTCCGCCAAGTGTTGTTAGTTCTGGCGATGTTGCTGTTGGTGGCACTTGAGACAGAGCGTAATCAGGTCGTCAATTGAGGTCGATGTTACCGGCCCGACGTGGTGTACTTGCAGGTGTTCCCGGCTACCACAGTGTTGACAGGTAAATCGGTCACGCAATTTCCGCCTGAGTTTGAGTTCTGCCATTTCAAGTGGTTCGCCCCGTCTGCTCCTGGCACCAATAACTTCGGTGAATAGCACTTCAGCCGGGCCACCTTCCCACTCAGGATTGTCTGTTGTGTCAAGCGCAGGTTCCAGGTAAGGATGGGCAAAGCCACCTCGACCTTTCAACCGATAACGCTCCCGCTTCAGTTCCTTCGGCGTGGGTAGCCACTGGTGTGCAGTAATGGCCTGGCCATCTTGTGCCACCGTGGCTGTCCAGCGTGTTCTGTTGTGAATGACCGCCGTTTTCTCCTGGATGAGTTGATGTTTCCGGCTCCCTTTATGCTTGCGTAACAGCCATTGCAGGTAGCGGAACCAGATGTACCGGGTAATCTCTTCCAAGTCGCTGTGTAGGCTCGTGTACCGATAGTACATGCACCAGCCTTTGACGATACGGTTGAGTGCCGTTAATCTGGTGTATTCATCCATCCAAGTCCAGTTTCTGGAAGTGAGTTCTTTCATGCGGTGCTTGATGCGCTGCTTGTTCTTCTCCGTTGGTCTGAGATGAACCACCCATCGACCTTCTGGCTTACAGCGCTGGATGTGAAATCCCAGGAAGTCAAAGCCATCATTGACATGGGTTATCAAGGTCTTTTCCGCAGAGAGTTCCAAGTGCAGCTCTTCTGCCAAGAACCGCCTGACTGCCTCTTTGGTTCGCTCGACTTCGGCTCTGGTGCCGTTGGAAACGATAACGAAATCGTCCGCATACCGCACCATTGTGTAGTTGCCGAGCCCAGCTTGCCGCCGTCGCTGCCGGTCATATGGGGTCAGGTTGTGCCATTGTCTCTCTGCCCACTTGTCAAACTCATTGAGATAGACATTGGCGAGCAGCGGTGAGATGACGCCGCCCTGCGGCACGCCCGTTTCCGTACAGGCAAACAGTCGTCCCTCCATTACACCAGCTTTGAGAAACTTCCAGATGAGGTCGAGCAGTGCCTTATCCGCAATGCGTTGTCTCAGGAGCTTCATGAGCTTGCGATGATGCACATTGTCAAAGTAGCTCTTGATGTCTCCTTCGATGACCCAGTAATGCTTAACCTGGGTATTGAACAATGGCATGAGCACTGCCACGGCGTCCATCGTGCATCGACCTTTGCGAAACCCATAGGAATGATGCTGGAAGTCTGACTCATAAATCGGGTCAAGAATCGCCCGTAGTGCTTCCTGAACGATACGGTCTCTGAGGATGGGAATCCCCAGCGGACGCGTCTTCCCATTACCTTTGGGTATGTGCATTCGGCGGACCGGTTGTGGTGCATAGGTTTTGTCTTTGAGTTCGGTTACGATACGGCTGATTTCCGTCGCATAATTCTTCTCAAAGTCCACCCTCGTTTTCCCATCAACGCCTGCCGTCGAACTTCCTGGCCGAGCCAGAACTTTCGCTGCTGCCTCTTCAATCCAGTACCGCCAGTGCATGAGGTCGTACAGATTGTGAAATCTGTGTTCTGGATTGGATAAGGCAGTTTCTGCCAGCTTCGCTTGCTTTTCGGCCATCTTTGTTGGGTACATACATCCCTCCTCCGGCTTAGTTCACGATTGCGAAGATTGCACTGTACACTTGGCTGCCTTCCTTCGCCCTGGGACAGGCTTTCCCTGTCGCTGACTACTACGAAGGCTCTGCCCCGTTCCTGGTTTCTGGCTTCAGGTTGCCTACTCTCTGAGAGAGAACCAAGAACGGTTCCCAAGTTCACATCGATACCGTCATCATCTTGCGGTAGGCTCCGTCTGTACGCCACAAGTCATCTCGTTGATGACCTCGTCACCGGGAATGCTCAATACCTGCTGGAATGTTGGCATTCTACCCAACAGAGGTTCCTGACTGCCCCAAGCGAGAAAGTCAGTCCGATGACTACACCCTAATCCTGTTGTTTCCCGCATGGCTGCGGTACGGGTGTTCCAACCTTGGACGCTTCAAACAACGGTTTCTTGCGTAGCCCTGGCAAGACTCTGGCTAGCAGTTCCCGACTGGACAGGACCAGTCGTAACCACATTGTCGGAGGAGCTTCAGACCATGCTTAACCTAGTCGGCATCGCCTGTCCTCCTAGCCACGCAGGACATTCCTTTCCTGGGTTCCACTTAGGAACATTGTATCGATGCGCTTCTTGGCGCACCGCTGGGGTGGTTGTGGACGATGATGATCGAAGCACTGTTCGCGCGGATCGGCTCGCGAAAGACTTCAGCAATGCGCACCACGGCTGTATTCAGGCTACCAGCGTAGACCGTGTGGATCCGCCCGACAAAATTTTTGGTATCGAGCATCACCACGCGTAGATGTTCCTGCTCTAATAAGCCCATCTCCAGCATCAGCAGATTGGCAATATCGGTTGGTGTGCGCACTTGCGGTCGTTCCTGAGGCGCTGCGGCCAAAAGCCGCTTCCCAAGTTCGAGCGCGGCTTTGATTTCAGCGGCTTTAGCGTCGCCAATGCCATGCACCGTACGCAATTCTTCAAAGGTCGCCTGCGCCAAGCCCGGCAACCCGCCAAATTTGCTCAGTGCCCGTTCTGCCAAACGCAGCACATTTTCACCGGGCACGCCGCCGCGCAACACGATCGCAAGCAGTTCGGTTGTGCTGAGGGCATTGGGTCCCGCATAGAGCATACGCTCGCGTGGACGCATGTCCAGGGGTAGATCACGAATCATGGGGACGTAGACGGGGGATTCAGGGCGCTCCATTGCTGGCTCCGATGGGTATAGGGTCGGTTGTGATAGCCACTACTAGTTCGGCGGTGGCCACCTTGATATCTACAGTCGTTGCTATTCAACCAAATAGCGATAGGCCTCGGCAGCCTCGTAGAGAAAACGCCGACTTGCCTGCCAATCATGCAGCGGTGGCGTTGCCGCTACTTTATGGGCAATGGCATCAGAAAGACGATAGAGCACATGGGGATTGACCTGTCCCCGATCGTGGCGGCGCAACGTCTCGCGGATCAACTCGTAGTCACTAGCAGTCAATCGTCGCAAATTCGGGTAGCGTTGACGCCATATTTCAATCGCATCATCACTTGGTTTATCACGCAGCGCAGCAGCCCCTAACGGCTGGGCACTGTGCAGACCGGCCTGCCCCAATGTCTCTAATGTCACCTGGCGCGCTTCTTTAATCACCAAAGTTCCGGCGGCAAAGTCGCCGAGCCGCCGCGCATGTTGGTTGAAAAACATGACCACCAATCCTATACCATAAGCGGTCGGGAGGAAATCAACCATTCGTACGAGATTGCGCACAACAATTTCTAGAAAACCCGCGGGATTGCCATTCACGCGCACAACGCGAATCTTTGCGACCCGTTTGCCAATCGTCTGGCCATTCCAGATCAGCTCAAAGATCACATAGTATCCTGACACGAAGAGAAAATTCAGCAACACATAAATCGCAATCACAATGCCAGCCCCCCAAGCGGGATCCTCGTCCACAACAGCAAACGGATTCGCGACAGCGGTTGCCCCCAGCACCTCTAGGATTACACCCAACATCAGATTTAGCAGGACCAACGCAATGGTAATAATAACGGTGTCGATGAGTGCACCAATAAAACGGCTTCCAATCCCAGCGACTTCAAAGCCAAAGCTTACATTTTCGGGGGTATCAATGGTATACTCGTCGCGTAACCATTGGTTTGATTCGGTCATACATCATTATCCTTCATATCCTTGACTATTCTATGAATCTTGAACTCTTTCTGACGCAACGGCGGCCTGCATGGCAACAGCTGGAGCGCTTGTTGGATAAAACGAAAAATAATATTCGCGCCCTTTCGCCCGAGGAGTTGAGCGAACTGGGACGCTTATATCGCAATGCCACCTCGGACCTGGCCTTGGCACAACGCGATTTCCCACAGCAGCGGGTCACCATCTATCTCAATCAGCTGGTAAGCCAGACACACAACCAAATCTATCGCGAGGAGCCGCTCTATCGCCACAAATTGATTGACTTTTATCGACGGCAATTCCCTGTATTATACCGCCTCTTGTTACCATACACTACCTTTTGCTTTCTGCTGTTTACGCTTTGTGCGCTCCTCGCCTTTATGCGTGTCTGGCAACAGCCGGATGCGATTTACTTTTTTATGGGCGAAGAGGTCGCGCCGCTCGTGCAAAAAGTCGAAGCGGGGGAGATGTGGACGGAAATTGCGCCGGATATGCGCAGTGTGGCAGCGAGCACGATCCTGACCAATAACATTCGTGTGATGTTCCTCACCTTTGCCGGCGGGATGACCTTTGGCCTGCTCACCCTGTGGGTGATTGCCAACAATGGGTTAAATCTTGGGGGGATCTTTGGCCTCTTACAGGCCCACGCCATGAGCGGCAATCTAGCCGAGTTTATCCTTGCCCACGGCTTTATTGAGCTAAGCGTGATCTTTTTGGCCGGTGGCTGTGGCCTCTACATGGCCGATGCACTTGTGCGACCGGGGCTGCAAACCCGCAAGGATCTGCTCATTCAACGCAGCCGGCAGAGTGTGACGGTCATCTTGGGCTGCGTGCCGCTGCTCTTCGGTGCCGGCCTCATTGAAGGGCTGATCAGCCCAAGCGGCCTGCCTTGGTTCGTCAAATTGGCAGTGGGATTGGGCACGGGGCTTTCCCTCCATCTCTATTGGCTGGGCCGGCTGCGTTTTTACCCTCAAATGGCTACGGTAGGCGCATTCGAACAGGGGTTCAGAAGGGAAGGGATTCAGAGTAGAGAAGATGCTCTATTCTGAATCCCTTCTCCTTTCCGCCAACCCAATGACATTGAGTGACAAGTGACCAATAACGATTATGAAAACTCGCTTTTACGAACGCTCTGCCTACAAATTATCCGAACAGCCGGTGCCCAGCTTCTTTATCAAGCTCGATGATCACTTTGATGATCGGCTACCAATTGTACAAATGAATCACCCCCATGCCAGTGTAGTATTAGCCGAAAGCCTCTGTGCGCGTTTGGCTGATGTGGAGATGTATGCGTTTCTCATGGAGGACGCGCGCAAACGACACGGGTTGGAACAGGGCAACGATGCCAAAGCCGCCGTCCTGACGCGCTCATTTTTTATTGGCTATTTAGGGGCCGTACGCGCGCTACTCGATGTCGCGGCGGTAACCCTCACTGTGCTCTATGAATTGCCCTTGCCGGCCACCGAACGCGCCTTTGCCCATGGCAACTTCTGGCATCAACTGGTGACGGCGGTACCTAATGTTCATCGTCGCTACCATCCCATGCGCCTCTTCTTTAATGAACTCCTGCGCTGGTGCAACGAAACTGTCTATCGCGTGCCGCCCCTGTATCTATCGCACGAACAATTTGGGCCCTATTCCAGCCGCGAGATGCACCTGCGTATGTTGGATGAAGCGCCGTTTGATCTCAATACGATCCCCGGCGATCCGCTTTCGATGAATTGGATCGACCCTCTTCATTTACACGATCGCTGGAAGCCCCAATTATTCACGTTATGCGAAAAGCTTTGTCAAGATTTAACCCAATGTACGTAGTCTCTATCCGTAAATTCTCTGTTCCCACTGGGCCACACCCGAATTTACAGATAGGTTCTTAGCCCAATACACTTGACAGGGCACGGTATCGTCGGTAAAATTTAACCATGACTAAAAATATGGAATTAGAGAGTAAAAAAATTCTGTCGTCGGCCCATGAGGATTACCTAAAAGCGATCTATATGCTCATGGCCGAAGGCAACAAAGTGAATAACTCGGCACTGGCCAACTATCTAGAAGTTTCACCGGCGTCGGCTACCAATATGGTCAAGAAATTGGCGGAACTCGATCTCGTCGCGTACGAGCCCTACCAGAGTATTATGTTAACCGAAGCCGGCACCCGTGTCGCGCTGGAAGTCTTGCGTCACCATCGGCTGCTGGAGCTTTATCTACACCAGAAACTCAATCTCTCTTGGGATCTTGTCCATGCCGAAGCCGAAAAGTTGGAACATGTGCTCAGTGAAACACTAGAGGATGCCATCGCCGCGGCGTTGGGATACCCTACCGTGGATCCCCACGGTGATCCAATTCCGAGCAAAGATGGCTATGTCGAGGATATCATCGCCACGCCGCTGAGCAATGCCGAATTGGATGAACCCCAACGGCTCATCCGTGTGCTGGTGCAAGATGCCGAGCGGCTGAATTACCTGGGCTCCCTTGGTCTCTATCCAAATGCCACCATAACGCTGCTCAAACGCGCGCCCTTCGCTGGGCCGCTCCTGATTGATGTCGATGGTGAACATCACGCATTGGCCCACAACATGGCCGAGTTGTTGCTGGTGAGTCCTCAAGAGCCAAGCCAGCAAGAGATCACACATTTAGCAGAGGAAGATGAAAATGAATTCATCTAAAACACCCGATCTATCGTCTAAAAACATACCAGTCGGCTGGACAATCGTCAACGGTAAGCTCCATCGCGAACTAGCGTTTGACGATTTTGTCGCCGCCTTTGGCTTTATGGCCAAGGTCGCGATTGCGGCCAACACGATGAATCACCATCCCGAATGGTCCAACGTCTACAACAAAGTGACGATTGATCTGGTGACCCACGATCGGGGCAACAGCATCAGTGAAGCAGATCTTCTGTTGGCGCAAAAAATTAATGAATTGTTGAGATAGTTGTCAGGCTAACGCAACGACGCAACCGCGCTCTTCCCGATTGGCTTGTCATGTGTAAGCAACTGGAACTTGAAGACGCTTGCAGCGTGACAAATGTCAGATGGCCAAGTTACCTCCCATAAATACGCTGTCCGTTTAACCCGTTTCAACGGGTTTTGCATAACAGTGGGTGAATTCATTCATCCACGACAGGCTACGACGCAGCCATCTGAATATCACGTGCGCGTTGACCGGCCACAGCAAAAAAGATCAGACCAAAGGCGACCCAGGCAGCGGCCCAGCCAAAAGTTGCTGCCGGGCCCACAATATCGTAGAGATACCCGCCAAGCGCAGCGCCCGTTGCGCCAGCCAACCCCATGCTGACGCCACTGAGCAACCCCTGTGCAGTGGCTCCCATTCCCGGTGGCGCAGCGCGATTGGCATAGGAGACACCAGCTACCCACATCGCAGAAAAGGTCAGGCCGTGCAAAAGCTGAATCGGCAAGACATAGATCGCGGTGGGCATTAGGGCATAGCAGCTCATCCGCACCACGGTTGCCCCCAAAGAGAACAACAATAAGCCTCGTGCGCCCAAGCGGTTGAGTAAGCGATCACCGTAAAAGAAGATTGGGATTTCACTGAGCGTTGCAACAAAGAGCGTTAATCCCATCAACGTTTTGGTAGCGCCCAACTCATCGAGATAGAGAAAAAGAAAATTATTACCCACCCCCGCAGCCATGCCATTGATGAAGATCGTAATCAGAAAGACCAGCCACGGCTTGCTACTGACAAAGAAGCGCATGCCCTGCCAGAAAGGTTGCCCAATCTGAATCTGTTGAATCTGTAGCCGCTGTGATGCCAAAAGACAACCTGCCAGAAAAAAGAGCGCACCATAAAAGCCCCACGACAGCCCAAAGCGCTCAATCAAGAGGCCAATCGCGCTCCCGGCCAGCCCCCAACCGAGTGCCCCCCACAGACGCAAGCGACCATAGAGCGCCTTTTGCTCGCCCAAAAGCGCCAATACGGTGTTATCCACAAGGGGAATAACCGGTGCGCTAAAAAGCGCGTACAGGATCACCAATGGCAACAGCCAAACTGCGCTGTGTACCAAAGAAAAGAGCAAGACCGTGCTCCACAGCCC
The DNA here is from genome assembly GCA_034432375.1 of Caldilineaceae bacterium. GTDB lineage: Bacteria > Chloroflexota > Anaerolineae > Caldilineales > Caldilineaceae > JAHBVH01. Next base: position 157,168 of record DAOUCA010000107.1, on the reverse strand, counting down.
AATGATTGCCATCTGCAATAATTTTTGATGCCGTTGCGTTGCATCGGCGAGGGCACCCCAAAGCGGCGCAACCACGAGCGTCAACAGAGGGGGGATCGCCGTCAGCAAGCCAATCTGACGTTCCATCAACCCGATCTCTCGGTAATAGAGCGTCAGAAAAGGCACAAAGGCCGCCATCGCCGCAAAATGACAAAAGTAATAGATCTTGGGCGTTAGATACATCGGTGTCCGCTTATGGATAGCAAGATTTTCGTTGTGCAAAGTGTCGTGCATTTGGTGGGTCCTTACCTGGTAAATTCACTCTTTGTCTTCAATTCAAATGCTGGTATAATCTTGTTACCTCGGGTTCCACCTTAGTATCTAGCCCAAACATTCTCTGTTCCCGTTGGGCCAACCGAAGTTTGCGCTAGATTTTTAGCCAGCACGCATGGCATCATACGCCATGTTGCGATTGGGAACAAAGGTCTAAATACAACGCCGGCAAAATAGACCGTTGTCTCCGTACCAAATTCATAAAATTCGTATCTTCTCAATGAATAGTGGCAGCACCGCGCCCAAGGGCACCCAGTAGCAGAGCGTATCGAAACCAAAACGGGCCGCACAGCCCCATTTTCTTGAGAAGCTACCCAAAGTCCGAAAAACCAAAGGAGCACACTTGTGGCCTTTACCATCAAAAAACGTGGCAAAATCACTTACTATTTTTCCGGCGAGAATCCCGTTCTCTCGGCCTTGGTGACAGAAGAACAGCCAGATGGCGACCTGCGCATCCACTTTTCCGGCCTCACCGGTGGCTACTCGGCTAAAGGTGTATTGGGGCTCGACGAGTTAGTCACGATGGATCCGACGCGGGAGATTCCGCTGGTCTTTCAATGTTGGGAAAAATGGCTACAGGAAGCAGGCATCTGTGATTCGCTTGCCCAAGTCGACTTTATAGAGATGCATGTCTTTGGCTGTCAACCCAAGAGCCCCAACCCGCTGCTCGATCCCCAAGGGTTTGCGGCCGAGCAACAGCGTCTCTACACCGCCTACCGCGAAGCCTACGGCAAATGGTTCGCTGAACATTGCCCAGAGAATGGCGTCCCGGCCCGGTTTACCGTCCACGTTGTGGATGTGCCTGATAAAGCAGCCTCGTATGAATTCTATAGCGTGGCACTCTATCAAAAGGCGCTGCAAAAAGCGTAAAACTGTACTAATTAACGACATGGTGGACCCGATAGGTTCACGCAAAGGCGCAAAGCCCGCCAAGAACGGCAGAAGTTTTGCGCCTTTGCGAGCTTTGCGTGAATTCACCATCTCGTTGACCAATACACAATACACAAAAAGCGTAAAACGTAATTATCCCTGGCAACGACCGCTATATCACACGTTACGTTTCACGTTTCAACTTTCTCACTAGAAACGATTTCGCTATGAGTGAACAACAGTACGATCTTCTCCTAAAAAATGGCCACGTCATCGATCCGAAGAACAATATCGACGGCAAGATGGATGTGGCCATTAGCGGCAAAACAGTGGCCGCCGTTGCCGCCGATATCAATCCCGCGCTGGCGGCTCAAGTGATCGATGTGGGCGGTCTCTATGTCACCCCCGGCATTATCGACATCCACGTACATGTCTACCACACACGCGAGCCAGAAGGCTTGAGCATCATGGCCGACTCCCACTCCTTTCGCTCCGGCGTTACCACGATGGTTGACACGGGGACGGCAGGGGCCAAACATTTCCTGCACTTCAAACGCACCGTGATCGACCAAGCGGCGACCCGCATCTTCGCCTACATCAACATTGTGGACTTGGGCATGATCGGCGATTTTGAGCAAGATATCCGCACGATGGATCCCGAACTCTGCGCCGCAACGGTGATGATGTATCCCGATGCCTGTGTCGGTGTGAAGACCGCGCACTACTGGACCAAATTACCCTGGGATGCCGCACATCCACCGTGGGCGGCTGTTGATCGTGGGGTCGAAGCCAGCAAGCTTTGCGGCAAACCGCTCATGGTCGATTTCTGGCCGCGCCCGCCCGAACGGAGTTACCAGGAATTAATCCTGGAGAAGATGCAGCCGGGTGATATTCACACCCATGTCTATGCGCAGCAATTCCCCATTTTGGATGAAGCGGGCAAACCAAATAAGTTTCTCTTTGAGGCACGTGAACGGGGGATCATCTTTGATGTGGGTCACGGAGCTGGCAGCTTCTGGTTTCGCAACGCCTATCCAGCGATGCAGAATGGCTTCGGCCCAGATTCGATCAGCACTGATCTGCACACCCGCAATGTCCACGGCGTTGTCGTCGATATGCAGACGACGATGAATAAAATTCTCAACTGCGGCATGCCACTGCAAGAGGTGATCTATCGCTCGACAGTGACGCCGGCCAACGAAATTGGCCACCCTGAATTGGGTAACCTGACCGTCGGGGCCGAGGCCGATGTGGCGCTCTTCCGCCTGGACGAAGGGGAGTTTGGCTTTGTTGACTGTGGTAAGGCCAAGCTCATCGGCAACCAACGATTGGAATGTCAGATGACCGTGCGCGCTGGCAAGATCGTCTTTGATCCACAAGGGCTAAGTATGCCACTCTGGCCGGATGCGCCTGAAGCCTACTGGAAATTACCTTGGTGATGCCGTGGGCGTAGCCATTCTCTATGTGCGGCCACAGGTAGCACTGGTGGCACTTGTGCTATTACTATTTTGCAACGGCTGTACGCGCAGCCGCCCATCTGTCACGTCGGCAACAGCGTCGCCCGCCATACCATTACCGGCCGCCAGCAGCGCCCTCCCGGCTGCTAGCGGCGCGGTTTTGGCCGGCCAAACAATCTACGTACCGGCCTACTCCCACATTTACTATCACGATCGGCAAAGCGTGATCAATTTAACGGTCACCTTGAGCATCCGCAATGCCGATCCAACCCAGACGATTTGGGTCAACAGTGTCCAGTATTACAACGCCACCGGTGCACTCGTGCGCACGGATCTGGCAGAGCCACAGCAGTTGGCACCATTGGCTTCGCTGGAATATATCGTGGAAGAAGATGATACAACTGGCGGCTCGGGGGCAAGTTTTCTCGTCAAGTGGAGTAGCGCCACAGCCGTAGTTGACCCGGTGGTGGAAGCGGTGATGATCAGCGCCGCATCGACCCAAGGCATCTCTTTTATCAGTGTTGGCCGGGTGATCGAGGAAGTTTCGGCGACGCCGCCGGCCGGAAACTAAATAATGGAATACGAAGCGCAGCAATAAGGAGGTAGAATGGCAGTTGCAACACATCAATCAACGGGTTTAGCGAAACCGCCACAAAGAAGTTTGCTAGGGACCATCGTCGGTGCCAAGAGCAATTTTCAGGTGCGACGCGCCGTGTGGGGCTATATTTTTGCGTTGCCGTGGATTTTGGGGCTGGTTATTTTTTGGGGCGGGCCGATTCTCGCCTCGGCCTATTTTAGCTTTACGAATTATGAGATCATCGGCACCACCAAGTGGATCGGCACGGCCAATTATGTAAAGGCCTTCACCCAGGATGATCTCTTTTGGAGTTCCCTGGCCCGCACCTTTACCTTTACCGTAGCCTATGTACCCATTACAATCTTTGGAGCGCTCCTACTTGCGATCTTGCTCAACCAGAAACTCTGGGGCACCAATGTCTACCGCTCGATCTTCTTTATTCCCCATCTGATCCCCGCCGTTGCACTGGCGGTCGTCTGGATTTATCTGCTGCAACCGACATTGGGACCGATCAACGAAATCCTGCGCAATACTGGGGTTAGCAATCCCCCCGCTTGGTTTACCTCGCGCGATACGGCGCTCCCCTCGATCATCATGATCAACGTCTGGGCCGCGGTCGGTGGCAATACAATGTTGATCTTTCTTGCCGGCCTGCAAGGGGTACCCAAAGAGCTCTATGAGGCGGCGGATATGGATGGTGCCGGCAGTTGGAGCAAATTCCGCAACGTAACGATGCCGCTCTTGACGCCCACGATCTTCTTTAATCTGGTGCTGGCGATTATCGGTGCGCTCAAAGTCTTTACCACCGCCCTTGTCGCTACCCAAGGTGGTCCCTCCTATGCCACCTGGTTCTTTGCGCTCCATATTTACACCGAAGCGTTTCAATACTTCCGTCTCGGCTATGGCAGTGCGTTGGCCTGGGTTCTGGCAATTATTCTCATGTTCTTTACCTTTGTTCAGGTGCAATATTCACGACGCTGGGTTCATTACGAGGGTGGTTAATGCGTGCGCAATCAGAAGATCGCATGTGTGTAGCATGGCCTATGTTCTGCCACCACTCACAGGCTGGCTTGCGACAGGGCATTGCGCACTCATGACGGATCACGAATAATTTTTGGAAGATAGAGGTATAATGTACAATGGCAACACAAGCCCTTACCCAGAACAATGGATTGCAAAAAAAATCATTTGAAACAGGACGAGCACTGCTCTATCTGTTTGTCTTATTTCTCTGTATCCTCTTTGGGTTTCCACTCTTTTGGACCTTGATGGGTTCGCTCAAAACGCCGGTCGAGATGGCCGCCTTCCCGCCGCCGTGGGTGCCGGCCATGCCCCAATGGAATAATTATGAGCGGGTCTTTGAAATTTCGCGCCACCCAGTGAGCCGGTGGATCGCAAACTCGACCTTTATTGTCATCCTAAGTACGCTTGGTGCCTTGATTACCGCATCACTTGTCGCCTACTCGTTTGCACGCTTTGAATACCGGGGGCGCAACCTGCTCTTTATGCTCACCTTAGCGACGCTCATGCTACCTTCCGAAGTGACATTGATTCCTCAATTTGTGCTCTTTTACAAGCTTGGTTGGATCAATACCTTAAAACCGCTTTGGGTGCCAGCCTGGTTTGGCGGCGGAGCCTTTGCCATCTTTCTGCTGCGCCAATTTTTCCTCACCTTGCCTAAGGATTTGGACGAAGCAGCGTTGATTGATGGGGCCAGCTACTTCCGCATCTTCTGGTCGATTCTCCTCCCTCTCTGCAAGCCCGTATTGGCGACATTGGCAATCATCCTTGTGATTGGCAGTTGGAGCGACTTCCAAGGCCCGCTGATCTATCTCAACTCACCGGAAAAATTCACCGTCTCCATTGGGCTCCGCTTTTTTAACAACACGCCGGATGTGGGTGGCGAACCACTACAGCATCTGCTCATGGCTGCTTGTATTCTTTCCATGTTGCCGGTGATCATCATCTTCTTCGTGGGGCAGCGCTACTTTGTCCAGGGCATTGTCATGTCGGGGATCAAGGGGTAGTAGGGCTATGGATTGGGCCATGATGCATCATGGCCCATCAGTATTAGGCGGAGCATTTCAAGAACACTACAACGGATGAAGGAAATACAGATTAACCATTGCGTTGTCGCAATTTCCTTTAACAAAGTTTTCGGATGCGCAGTGAAAAATCCGTTACTTCCTTTATCCGTTGTAGTGTTGGCGACAACAGCGCTCAGTGCACACCACCCAATTCTTTGTCTGCAAAATCCATAAAGCACTCCCAATCATAAAGGGTGACATCGTGGCCCCCGCTGCGGATGTGATAGCCAATCCGCCCCATCACCGGCGTGTTGATTGGTGGCTGTTCGCTCGCCGGCAACCCCGCCAAACCCAGCAGTTCATAGACTGCGGAAGCATGCTGCGCCGATAAAAATTCGCCCAGCGGATCAGCCCAGCGGTCGTCAACCGCGCTGGCCACATAGAGCGGACGTGGCGCGACCAGCGCCAACAGTTGGTGCTGATCAATCGGTAAGGCTGCTTCATTGTCATTGTACTGGTGAAAATTTTTACAGAACCAGTGTGGAAAGCGCTCGTTGATGGCACCCACCGTCTCGCCATAACAGCGCCGCGAAAGCGCGGCACCACCACAGCCGGAGTCATTGGAGATCACCAACGCAAAGCGTTCATCCCTCACGCCCGCCCAGATCGCCCCTTTGCCCAACCGTGAATGGCCAAGCAGTGCCACCCGCTGCGCATCGACATCTGCATCACTTTCCAGATAATCGAGCGCTCGGCTTAGGCCCCAAGCCCACGCGCCAAGCGTTCCCCACGCATCCGCATCCGGCTGCTGCCCCTCTCTGTGAAAGAGTGCATGGACCCCATTCTGAAAACCATCATCATAATCTGGGTCGATATCGCCGCAGTAGACCGTTGCCACGCCGTAGCCCCGCGCCAAGATGCGCTCCACTGGCCAGCGCGACGCCGCCACACCGCGTGACGCTTCCGTTGCACGGTTGTCGATAACACCATGCTCCGGGTTGGGACGGACCCAGCTTTGTGTGATATGAATCGCCGGATCGCTGTGGATCGTCTGGTTGCCACCAAAGTTTAGGCCAAGAAAGGTCGGCACCGGCTTAGTCACACCACGAGGCAGATAGAGTAACAGTTCCATCTGCGGCCCAGCGCCGACGACGCTGAAATAGATCGTCACCTGTTTGCGGGTGGCGATGCCATGCAAGGCGTTGGCGTCCTGCTCGGTGGTGACAAAGCGGAGCGTGTGCGGTTCCTCTGGCGTTTTCCCATAGACCTGTTCGGCGAAGATGGCTAGCAATTCAGCTCGTCGTTCTGGCCAGTCTGCGGCGTTCTCGACGGGCCGACCATCTTCCCTTGTCAACAGATCGGGCAGCGTGTAGGCCGGTACTTCCTTCTCATCATAGATTACAGCCTTGGCAGACATGAGATTCCTTTCGTTTGGCGATCTTGGCGTTCGTCGCTATGATTGGGGTGTTGTGCGTTGTGTAAGCGATTGTACTTGATGCCATCGCGCAACGCAACCACACTTTTCACACGCACACTATTTGGTCATCAGACGAACTGTTTTTGTCGACCAGTAAGGCAAACCGATGGACTATCAAACAGCGCGACTATTGATCCGCGATCTCCGTTGGGATGATCTCGATGCCATGCACGCCTATCAATCCGATCCATTCGTCACGCGTTACACCGACTTTGGCGTGACAAGCCTGGCAGAGAGCCGGGAATGGCTAGCCGGCTGCATTCATCACAACAACATTCCGCAACGGATTGCCCATAACTGTGCGGTTACCCTTTTAGCGTCGGGCGAGGCGATCGGTTGGCTCGGCTTTGGTCCGCCCAGCAACCCACATGACGAGCGGGGCGACATCGACTTTGGTTATGCGTTGCGTCGAGAATTTTGGGGCCACGGCTATATGACCGAAGCGCTCGCCGGTATGCTCGATTTCATCTTCAACACAACCACGGCACAGCGCGTCTTCGGCGAGTGTGAGGTTGCCAATCCCGCCTCGGCACGCGTGATGGCAAAAGTAGGCATGGCCTTGGTCGCGCGCTACACTTGGCAGGACGACCGCACCGATACAACGGTTGAGTCACTCCGCTATCGAATCGACAAAAGTGACTGGCAGCGCACAGGCGATGAGTACCAGCCATAGCACCTTTGCGCGCTTTGCACCTTTGCGAGAATATATTTCTTACTTGTCTTGTAACCACCGAATTAGGAACCATTTTATGCGAAAAGGAATTATCGTCGGTGCCGGTCACCGCGCCTTGACCTACGCCTCTTATGCCCAACACCACCCGGACGAGGTCCAGATCGTTGCCGTCGCCGACCCGATAGCCGAACGGCGCAAGCTGGTTGCCGACCTTTATGATCTGCCCGACGACCGCTGCTTCTCTTCCGCGGAGGAGTTGGCAGCGCAACCCAAATTCGCCGATTTTGTGATCAACGGCACGATGGATCACCAGCATGTCGCCACGGCGCTGCCGCTGCTCGCGGCCGGCTATGACATGTTGCTCGAAAAACCCTTTGCCGTGAGCGAAGAGCAGATGTGGCAATTGGTGCGCGCCGCCGAGGAGCACAAGCGCACGGTCGCCATCTGTCATGTCCTGCGCTTTGCCCCCTTTTATACCGCGATCCGCCAAAAAGTGATCGACGGTATCATCGGTGAACTCATCAATGTGCAGGCGGTTGAACATGTCTCCTATCACCACATGGCAGTCGGCTTTGTGCGCGGCAAATGGAACAACAAAGCCAAGTGCTTCTCGCCAATGCTCATGGCCAAGTGTTGCCACGATCTCGATCTGATTGCATGGATGAAGAGTGGCGTACAACCGGTACGTGTCGCCAGCGTGGGCAGCAACATGCAATTTCGCCCCGAACGGATGCCCACCGGTGCCGGTCATCGTTGCCTTGTTGATTGCCCCATCGAAGCCGATTGCCTCTACTCGGCGCGTAAACATTACATCGACCACCCCGACCGTTGGGCCTTCTACGTCTGGGATGCGTTGCAGCAGGAAGAACAAGCCAATGCGCCCAAAAAACATTACACCGAGTTAACTCTCGATGAAAAGATCACCTGGCTCAAAGACGAAAACCCCTATGGACGCTGCGTCTGGCGCTGTGACAACGACGTGGTCGACCACCAATCGGTCGCCATCGAATTTGCCGACGGCGCGACGGCCACCCTCAACATGGTCGGCGGCGCGGCCAAGCCATCACGGTCGATTCACCTCATCGGCACGACCGGCGAGATCCAGGGCAATTTGGAGGATAGCCGCTTTGTCATCCGTCACATCGACCCAAGGGCGGGGCACGAGTATAGCGAAGAGGTAGTTGACCTAACGATTGCCAAAAATATAACGGGTGACATGACCGGCGCGTTCGGTGGCCACGGTGGCGGCGATCTGCGGCTGATGGCCGATTTCGTACGGCTGATCAATGGCGAAGCGCCCTCGATTGCGACGACGACGCTGGCCGATTCGGTTAATGGACACCTAATTGGCTTTCGGGCGGATCGGGCGATGGAAGAAAGAAGGGTAGTGGAGATTGGGTGATCCTTTTTCAATTCTCCACCCACTTGACGTTTAACGCTCTGCGTTATACACTGTGGCGATGATACAATCCTTCAAAGATCAAGAAGCGGAAAAGATCTTTCATCGTCAGCGATCACGCAGGTTACCACCCAACATTCAACAGGTGGCGTTACGCAAATTGCGAATGCTTAATCGAGCGCAGACGTTGCAGGATTTGCGCGTTCCACCAGCAAATCGCCTTGAACGTCTATCAGGAGATCGCGGAGGGCAGTATAGTATTCGGATCAACGACCAATGGCGGATCTGTTTTGATTGGATCGAAGGTGATGCGTTGAATGTCGAGATTGTCGATTATCATTGAGGTGATAGATGGATACAATAGAAAAGTTAGCACCAGTTCATCCAGGTGAAGTGTTGCTGGAGGAATTCCTCCGACCAATGGCTTTGAGCCAAAATCAGCTTGCTCTGGCAATCCGCGTCCCGGCAAGGCGCATCAATGAAATTGTCCATGGTAAGCGGCGGGTTACGGCTGATACCGCGTTGCGATTGGCGCGTTACTTTCAGATGTCACCGCAATTTTGGTTGGGTTTACAGATGGACTTCGATTTGGATGTGGCAGAAGATGCGCTCGGCGAACGACTAGAACGCGAAGTAGCAGTCATGGCGTAAAGGTAGAGGAAGAATTCAAGTGACCAGGATCAAAATCTGCGGCCTCACCAACCTCACAGACGCGCTCGTCGCCACCGAAGCCGGTGCCGACCTGCTCGGCTTTATCCTCTTCGCCAAGTCACCGCGCCATGTGACGCCGGAGACGGTCGCCGCGATACTCCCGGCGGTGCGCGCCGTCAACCCTGCCATCAGAACGGTCGGCGTCTTTGTCAACGAACCGGCGGCGCGCATTACTGCCATTATCGCACAGACCGGCCTCGACTATGTCCAGCTCCATGGCGACGAAACCGCGGCGTGGTTCACAAGTCTCAACGGGCGCTGCTACAAAGCGCTGCGCCCCGCCGACGGCGATGCCGCGGCGATCCAAGCCGCAACCTTTGCGGAACGCAGCACCATCAATGGCTTGCGCTGGATGCTCGATGCCTATGATCCCAATGCCTATGGTGGCACAGGCAAGCGTGCCGATTGGCATACGGCTGCCCATCTAGCGCAACAGTATCCTGGCCTTCTTTTGGCTGGTGGCCTGACGCCGGGAAATGTGGCGCAGGCGATTGCGGTGGTGCAACCGTGGGGGGTCGATGTGGCCAGTGGGGTAGAAGCAGAACCGGGGCGCAAGGATCACGCCAAGGTGCGTGAATTTGTTGCGCAAGCGCTCAAAGCATCGCATGTAGCGCGTTAAGCAACTAATAGATAAAATCCTTAAAAGTCATACAGCTTCTCTCGGGTAAAAGCCAGCGTAATCTGTATGACTTCTAAATGATTCGTCTATAAGCAGGTACAAGAGCGGAGGCTGAGCTTGTCGAAGCCAGAGTCGCTTCGGCTTCGACAAGCTCAGCCTCCGTTTATCCGACTTTTTGGTGCGTCTGTCGGGCAATGGCTGAATCTATTGCCGTTTGGGCGTTGCTACAGCCCCAGTTCACGCACTTTTGCCCGCAAGAAAAATCGCCGATATGCCCGCACTTCCGCCAACTGCTCATCCAATTCGGCTTGCAGGACCTTGCTGCTATCGCCTTCAGCAGGCTCAGCTTTTGGTTGGCCACTGCCCGGCGCAATCCGCACCGTGTCTACCGGCGTTCCCGCGGGGTCCCACTCCGCCAACTGAATCTGCCCGCGGCTCTCCAGCCAGAGCAGGCTGTGGCGGATGACCGATTCGGTCATGCCCAGGCGGGCGGCCATGCGATTGATTTGCAGCAGCCCATCCCGTTGCAGCGCATATTTACACATGCCGGCGACGCTGCGCAGGACGCCAGGCAGGGTGTCGTCGGTGGTGCGCTGCCCACAGAGATAGATCACCGTGGGTGCGGTTGTTTCAACGAGCCACTGCAACAATTCGGTCGATGGCGGAATGCTCCAGAGAACAAGGGATTGCGCTTTTTTAACAGTGGCCGCGTACATGCGCGGGGTATACGCAATGCCCTCGGCTAGGTTTGTCCCCTCTACATACCAAAAGGCCTCTTCGGATTTGGGCAGCGCATCGCGTTGAATCGGCTGATTGCGCCGATCTTCGACCCCCCAACGTGGTGCATCGCCGGGAAGCGGCGCTTTGGTCACCTCTTCAGCCGCACGCAGCGCCACAAAGCTCAGTTGTAGCGTTCGCTCGCCCCGGTATTCATTAACACCGACCGTATAGACGAGGTCAATCGGCCCGGCAGGGATCTCGACGTCGGCCCCATTGAACCAAATCACCGGTGCGCGGCTGCCATCAACATGCTGCACCGTGAGGCGACGATGGGTTCCCTCGCGACCAATGCGCCGATCTTCGAGCACGGTGAGATTGCGGCTCATAAAGCGCGGCGTCGGATTGCCGTTGCCAAAGGGAGCCAGCCGTTGCAACTCTTCGGCTAGGTTCAGCGTGACCTGATTGAGCGGCGCTTCGGCATCGATCGAGAGGCCCGTGGGCACGCTCTCATCGCGGTGCAACTCGATCTGACGGTCGAGCTCGCGGCGGAAGAGATCAATGTTTTCAGGCAGCAATGCCAAGCCCGCCGCACCGGGGTGACCGCCATGATGGAGCAGCAGGTGACTACATGCCGCAATTGAGCCGCCAATATCCACACCCGTAATGCTGCGCGCGCTGCCGCGCGCGGGGCTGCCAGGCGGCGTCAGCAGCAGGACCGTTGGCTTGCCATATTCTTCGACCAACCGCGAAGCGACAATGCCGACAATGCCGGCGTGCCAGTTGGGGTGGGCGAGCACGAGGCCGTTGTAGTCGAGCAGTTTGGGCTCACGGTCGATCAGATCCATCGCCGCCGCGGTGATCTGGCTGGTGAGGACGCGGCGCTCCTGATTGAGCCGCTCCATGCGACTAGCCAGTTGGTTGGCGCGGATGATATCGCGCGTCGTCAGCAATTCGACGGCGACAGTGGCATCTTCCAGCCGCCCCAGCGCATTCATGCGTGGTCCGAGTTGAAAGCCAATGCTGTCGGCGTCGACCGTCTCGGGGTTGATACGCGCCACTTCCATCAACACGCGCAGCCCAATGCGTTTGGTGTTGCGCAACTTATCGAGCCCCAATTGCAACAGATAGCGCGCATCGTTCACCTGCTCGGCCACATCGGCCACAATCCCCAGCGCCACCAGATCGAGCAACTCGACCTCATCACCGCCACAGCCACACAGGCGATAAAGCTGCTGGATCAACTTATAGGCCACGCCGACGCCAGGCAAGGTACGGAGCGGATCATCCGCTGGCTGGAATTTGGGATTGACAATCGCATCGGCATAGCGGACGGAGGCAGCCGAACGCAGGCTGAGCTTGTCGAAGCCCTCCCCTTCTGGCTTCGACAAGCTCAGCCGCCGGGAGGCGAGGGACAGCCCCCACAACTGGTCATTCAATGGATCCAGTGCTTCAAACTCGGGCGTGAGATCATGATGATCGGTGACGATGACGGTCAGGCCCTGCTGCTTGGCCAACGTCACGCCATCGGCTTCGGCGATGCCGGTGTCACAGGTGAGGAGCAGATGGATGGGGAAGGTGGGGTCGACGAGCTTCTCTTGCAACGTCTCGACGCGGATGCCATGCCCTTCGCTAAAACGGTTGGGCACGTGGAAGCGCACCCGTTCATCGCCGGCCAATTTACGCAGCGCAGCGACGAGCAGCGAGGTACTCGTCTGGCCGTCTACGTCAAAGTCACCCCAAACAAAAAGATTCTGGCCGGCTTCAATCGCGTCGTGGAGCAGCTTGGCCGCCTCGGGTACACCAAAGAGCGCGCTGGGTGGGGCGGGCGCGTAGTAGTTGGAATAGAGAAAGGATTGCGCCTTTTCCGGCGTGTCAAAGCCCCGTTGGGCCAACAGTTGGGCAATCAGCGGATGGCCACCGACATAGGTGACGAGTTCGGGTGTGGGTATGGTTTGGGGAAGGAGCGTCCAGGATTGTTTCATTGATCCCATCTCCTAAATCTGAGAGGGATCAATGGCTGTAATTCCGTGAGGACCATAGCGTGCAAAATCTTTGGTGTTAAATGTGAGGATGTGCGAAATATTGTTAACGCGCATAATCGCTACCAAACGTGCATCATGAACTTGAATGCCAGAAACACCGACTGATGTTACAAGTTGACGCCATTCGGTATAAATCGTAGCGGTGTCTGATAATAACGGAAATAGATTTTCAATAACACGAAGTAGTTTATCCGCCTGTTCTGGTGCCATGCCAAACCCATTACGCGCCAACGGGCGAGTCGCGACATTCCAGAACTCAATACAATTCTGCGGTGCAATCTGAAACAGATTATCCGCTTTGCGGAGCGTCTCAATTGCTTGACTTGCCACTGGGTTGGGTGCATGGTTGCTATCAGCGTAGCGTAGAATGACGTTGGTGTCGAGGAGTAGACACTGATTATGGATGCTCGGCATAAATCCCCTCACGACTTATGGCATAGTCTAATAGCCCTTCAAAGTCCTTGGGAAGCGCTGCTGCGACAATCTTGTGCATCTGTGCTGTAAGTTCCTGCCATCGCTGGTCGTTTGTACTTTCGATAGAATACGATAACAGGTCGGTCACGGCTGGTTCTAACGCCCCTAACAGAAGCCGGCGAACAATTTCTGAGTTATGGTCGGCAATCCCTTGCCTTAACTCTTGCTCTTCAGTTGTTGATAAATCTAGTGTAACCGTCAGTGTCATAGTTCCCTCCGAATCAAAAAGCTAACTCATCGACTTCTGCCAAGGTGAATTCTAACGCAGACTCAACATCCACGGCAAAAAATTCTTCGGTGTCGGTCAGTGCCTCGAGATCACCGGCGGCGATGCCGCGGTTGCAGCGGCTGCGGTAGATGCAATAGCTACAGTAGCGTTTACGGTTAATCTCGGTGTCGGGCACTTTGGGGAAGTCAGCCTCGGTTTTGCCAGCGAGAATTTCGCTCAATAACTGTTGGAGCCGTTCGTGATTGGCGGCATGTTGGGCGCTATCATAGCGGAAGGTGACAGGCTGATCAGGTGCGGCGGTGAACCAATAGCGCATCTCCACCTGTTCCGGTTGAACGGGACCCCACGGCAGCCCCTTGCTTGCCTCCACCAGCACATAGGGATAGACAATCGTCTGCAAGCGGCGGCGCAAGATCCCTGGCTCGGTACGGCGACGGGTCGTCTTCCAGTCAATGATGATTACACGTCCATCTTTTTCACCGGCAATGAGATCATACTTTGCCGCCAAACGGTAACCCCCACCCCGGCCCTCCCCCAGTTTTTGGGGGGGAGTAGGATCAAAGGGGATACTCAGCACATGTTCGATCTCGACAAATTCCGTCGGCAGATTGGCAGGGCGACTGCGTCGATAGGCGTCAAACCAGCCATCGAGTGGATCTTCCAAGTCAACGGCCAGTTGTGTAGGATCAATGCCGATTTCGGCGCGCTGGACGAGCAGGTGAAAGGTGGAGCCCAAGCGCATGAGCCGTTCATACTCTTGGACCGGTGCCGCTTCGACCGCGGGCCAGGGCAGCTGCTGGGCATAGGCCAGCCAGAAGCGCCGCGCGCAATCCTCATAGGCCTGCAAGCTCGACTGGCTAAAGGCAAAGGTCGCGGGTAATTGGGTGGCGGGTGGTTGGGTGGTTGATATCATAGGGTAATGATAGCACAGATGTTTTGGGGGATCAATCATCTATTGTTGAATGATTGTGGATTCATCCATTTAATGGTAGAGTGGGTCAATCTCCAATCTTAAATGACGAATGAAAAAGGACTTAATTTCAATGACCGAATCTACCAACACCAACCCCATCCACATTGATGTCTGGTCGGACTATGTCTGACCGTGGTGCTACCTCGTGGCCTCCAGTTTGGAGAAGCTCGTAACATCACATGGCGTGACGATCGACTGGCGCTCGTTTGAATTGCGCCCGCGCGGGGCACCGCCGCTGCCGCCGGAGTATCGCGAAAAGATCATGGCTGGTCGCCCACGGCTCTATGCCATTGCCAAGGAACAGTATGGCCTCGACCTGAATCAAGGGCCGTGGGGGATTGATAGCCGCCCAGCCTTGATCGGGGCGAAGTATGCCGAAGCCCAGGGGGTTGGTCCAGCCTATCATGACGGCGTTTTGCACGCCTATTGGCATGAGGCCAAGGATATCGGCGAGACGGAAGTTCTGGTGGCCATTGCGGAGGCTGCAGGGCTGGAACGGGAGGCCTTTTTGGCAGCACTGGCCGACCCTACCTGGGAGCAGGCGGTGTTGGGAGACGTAGCAACGGCGCATAGCTATGGCATCAACGGTGTACCGGCCCTCGTCTTTCAAGACAAATACCTCGTCTCTGGCGCACAGCCTTATGCCGTGCTCACGCAAGTGGTCGAGCAGATTCGGGCGGAGAGTGGAAAAGCAGGAGATCAGTAGAGCAGTAGGACAGTAAAGCGGTAAATCAGTCGGTGATCTACGGTCTTACCGTTTTACCGTCCTACTGTCCCCTCACCCCCGTTTAATGCGAATTTGAGCGTGAAGGGCTTCAAGCATATCTTGAATGCGGGTGAATTTAATACGAGGACGACCGTCCGCTTCCCCTTTGGCCACTTCCAATTGGTCAAGAATACGCCACCCTTCAATGGTGACAAAATCAAGTTTGCGCTCTTCCAAGAGGGCATCAATCGCAGCGGGGTCGGGCTCTGGTGCCGGAAGAAGATTGGACAGATCGGTGAGCATCATCGCCACCGTTTCCACAGCATCGGGTTTGTTGGTGCCGATGACGCCACTGGGGCCGCGCTTGGCCCATCCCACCACATATTCCCCACGGATGATTTCACCACTCTCTGGATTCTTGACACGCCCTTGATCATTGGGAATGGTGCCGCGGCGTTTGTCATAGGGTACATCTTCCAGCGGAATCCCTTTATAGCCAACCGAGCGTAACACCAACCCCGCGGGGATCGTTTCAAATTCGCCGGTCCCCTCGGCGTTGAGATAGCCGCTCTCATCGGCACGCAAAAAATTCTTTTCTATCCGAACCGCGGCCACCTTGCCATCCTCTTCCAGTAGTTCGACTGGCGAGACGAGAAAACAGAAATGGACACGCCGCTCTTTACCCGTCAGTGGCCGTGTACTATAATCCTGCAAATGGGCTAAATTGCGTTGAGTCTCTGAGCTAGCGGCAGCCTCGGCGGCGCTGGCCTCATCCAATTCCAACGCCGCGGCGTCAACGACAACATCGGCAATTGCCAACTCGCCGAACTCTTTAATTTCCGGTGGTGTAAATTTGGCTTGCGCTGGCCCGCGGCGGGAGAGGACATAAATATCCTTGATCTTGCTGGCCGCTAGGGTTGCGAGCGCATGGTCAGCAATATCGGTCATGTTGAGCTCATCGACCGACTTGGCAAGCACGCGAGTTACATCGAGTGCGACATTGCCAACCCCCACCACCACAGCAGCTTCGCAGCTCAAGTCGAAGTCTAGATCGGCAAAATCGGGGTGGCCATTGTACCAGGCGACAAATTCGGTAGCAGAAAAGCTGCCAACCAGATCCTCACCTGGGATATTGAGCTTGCGATCCGATTGAGCTCCCACGGCGTAGAGAATCTGATCGTAAAATCGGCGTAGTTCGGCATGATTAATATCTCGGCCAAAGCGAATGTTACCGTAGAAGCGAAAGCGTGGATCGGCAGCGGTACGTTCATAAACTTTGGTGACAGACTTGATCTTTTGATGATCGGGGGCGACACCGTAGCGTACAAGGCCATAAGGGGTCGGTAGACGATCAAACATATCCACCGTCACAGCAATATCTTTTTGTTGAAGCAGGGCACCGGCAGCATAAAATCCAGAGGGCCCTGCCCCAATAATGGCAACGCGCAGCGGTCGTTCCGCTGTGCCTAATTGTGCAGCCACACGTCACTCCTTCGCTTTATAATAGAACTTACGCAGAGCGCCGGTTGCGTAGACGACGGTTTACTATCTCGAAACCAGAAGGCTGCGTAACTCCTATATGATAGGTTTCGCCATTCAATGGTTACAGCGTCAGCAGTTAGCGATTCTGTGACTGCGCTGAACCTTTGATCGCAAAACAATTCATACGGCGCATGGGTGTTACTCATGAGATGTACTCATGGGATGTTACTCATGGGATGTTACTCATGGGATGTTTTACCCGTGGATCATGCTACCAAATTGGCGAGCCAATGTGAGAATGCTGATGCCCAGTTGAAAATAGTCACCTGGCCCCAATGCAGCGAGCCCTGGCATCTCTTCATCGGGCTCGTTATTGCCAACGACCCAACCAAACGTCGCGCCCAAAAAGGCACCCGCCAACAGACCTACCAAAATTGCTTTTGTACGATGGCTCATAAAATATCTCTCTCAAAGTTCGTTAAGCAATGATTGCAGAAAAGACTCTGCACGTTTTGCCCGTTTTTGTAGTTGAATCACTGGTTCACTTACCCGATTGGCGATCCGTTCAGTCTGCCTTGGTACTTTGCTACTGACCACTTGTGCGTGGCGCAGCAGATTGTAACTTTTACTGTGGAGTGCATTCATCCCACGAACGGCATAATAGAGAACCACCAACGGTATCGCCATCCCCACAAAACAGAAGAGCGACAACCAGATCACCGATAGATCGCGCCAAAACGCCATGTTGATCTCTTTCTCGTCTAAAAGTCTTAGGACTTACGCAGTTCTCTGGTTTCGATACGCAGAAATGCACGCGACTCAACCGGCAAACTGCGTAAGGCTATTCCAAGAATTAAATGATCCACGAAGCAACTAAAGGGCGAGGCCCTATTTCACACTGAAGAAACAGTGGCGGACGCCATATTTCTTAGTAGACACACGAAGAAAAGCAAATAGTTATGGATACTTATTTTTCTGGAGTGGCCTAAGTCCTGCGTCTAACCCTAAATTCTCTATTCCTCGGGGCTACAACCGAATTTATGGATAAGTCCTAAATCTAATCGATTTAACCGCAGTATAGCAGATGGCTTCAACCCTTCCCAAATTATGACGATCTGTCCGTATCTACATTCATAAAAGTGCAACGCGCGGCAGGTAAAAATACGCCATCTTCTCTAAAAGTAGTATACGGACCTATGCAAGCTGTTGCTGTGGACTCTGCTACAAAACGCAGCCGATTCGCAGCCGTCAGTCATCATATAGCGCCTTTGCATTCTACATCGCTCTGCGCTTTAATGATTCTATCATAACTTGTACATAAACTAATAGAGGTTATGCGGAGTTCCGCTTCGCGCCCAGAAGGCTCCTAACAATCCTGACAAAAGGTGGCCTACGCAGCCAGCGTTCTGCGAAACTCCGCAACAATCTACTTTTCAGAATGATCAGATGGGAGCTTCTATGTCAAAAATAGCCTTGATTGCGATTGGTGGCAACTCTCTCATCCCAGACCCATCTCGCTCCGACATTCCCCACCAGTGGGATGCAATCCGTGAGACTTGTCGCCATTTGGCCGATCTGATCGAAAATGGCTGGCGGCTGGTGGTTACCCACGGCAATGGGCCACAAGTTGGCTTCATCCTGCGTCGCAACGAACTTGCCACCAGCGAAGTCTCACCGATTCCGCTTGATCTGATGGTCGCGGATACGCAGGGCGGGATTGGCTATATGTTACAACAAGCGCTGCACAACGAACTCTACAGCCGCGGCATCAAGCGCTCCGTCGTCACGTTGATCACCCAGACCCTGGTCGATGGCGATGACCCCGCCTTTGCCCACCCCACCAAGCCCATTGGTGCCTTCTTGAGCGAAGCACAGGCGCGAACCTTTGAAGCGCAAGGCTGGCAGGTGATGGAGGATGCCGGTCGCGGTTGGCGTCGTATCGTGGCTTCGCCCCAGCCGCGGTCGATCATTGAAATAACGGCCATCCGCACGTTGCTAGCGGCGGACCAAGTCGTCATCGCTGGTGGTGGCGGTGGCATTCCCGTGGTGCAAAACGCCAGTGGCGAATTGCGGGAACTCAAGGGGGTCTATGGCGTTGTCGACAAGGACCGTACCAGCGCGCTCTTGGCCACCCAACTTAACGCCGACCTCTTGCTCATCTCAACGGGGATCGAAGCGGTTGCCGTTCACTTCAACACCGCGCAACAGCAAAATTTGCACGAGACCACAGTCGACGAATTGCAGCGCTATGCCGATGACGGGCACTTTGCCGCCGGCAGCATGGGGCCAAAGGTCGAAGCGGCGATTGGCTTTGTGCGCGCAACAGGGCAGTCGGCGTTGATCACCGACCCACCGAATATCGCCCGCGCCCTGCGTCATGAAACCGGTACTTGGATTACCAGGGGCAATATGTAGAATATCAAGAGAAGCAAGGTAACGACTCGTTCCATGCTCCGGCGTGGAATGGTAGCCCCGACGCTCCAGCGTCGAACACGAGCATTCCTGAGCAAAACGATTGCTCCTACACGTTGCCAACAGCCTATGAGAGAAAAAATGCAAGCAATTATTGAACAATTACACCAAGCTGTTGCCACGCAACGCACCGCAATCTTAACTTTTTTCCGAGAAATCGTGGCCATTCCGAGTATAAATAGTGACATCGAGGTGGTGGGGCAGCGCATTGGCGAGGAGATGCGCAAGCTTGGCTTTGACGAAGTCTATATTGACCGCTATGGTTCAATTGTCGGGCGGATTGGCAATGGGCCGACGACCATTCTTTACGATAGTCACATCGATACCGTCGGCATTGGCGATCCCAGCCAGTGGCCGTGGGATCCCTTTGTGGGCAAAATTGAGGATGGGCTACTCTACGCGCGTGGCGCGCTCGACGAAAAAGGTAGCACGCCGGGCATGGTCTATGGCATGGCGCTTGCGCGCGACCTGGGGCTGCTCGACGGCTATTCCGCCTACTACCTGGGCAATATTGAAGAGTGGTGCGATGGCGTCGGCTGTCAGGCCTTTGTCGAGTGGCAAAGGGTAACGCCAGACTTTGTGGTAATCGGCGAGCCGACACAGATGCAAGTTTATCGCGGCCACAAGGGGCGGCTGGAGTTGGAGGTGATCTGCAAGGGCAAGAGTGCCCACGCCGCCAGCAATTATATGGGCGACAACGCAATTTACAAGATGCTGCCGGTGATCGATGCGATCGACAAGATGGAACCAACCTTGCGCACCCATGACTTTCTGGGGCAGGGACGCATTACAGTGACACGCATCGAGAGCGTCAGCCCGAGCGACAACGCCGTGCCCGATGAGTGTCGCATCTTTATCGACCGCCGCGTCACCTTTGGCGATACCAAAGCGAGCGTGATCGCCGAGCTTGAGGCTGTCATTCCAGCGCAACATCGCGCTGATTTTCGCATTGAAGAATTGCTCTACACCGAGCCAAGTCACACCGGCGCGGTCTTTGCCTATGAAAAGTATTTCCCCGCCTGGGCATTAGCAGAAGATGATCCCTTTGTGCTGGCCGGGCTTGCCACATGCGAAGTGCTGTGGGGGAAAGCGGTCCCCGCCGGCAAATGGGATTTCTCCACCAATGGCAACTACTGGCGAGGCAAGGCGGGCATCCCCGCGATTGGCTTTGGGCCGGGCAATGAGATCTATGCCCACGCCGTCAATGAGCATGTGCCGCTCGATGAGGTGGTCGAGGCGACGAAGTTTTACGCGCTGCTGCCGCTGCTATTGCAAGGCAAATTGTCACGCTGAAAGTGTCTTCGAACTCGGCCCAATTTGGAGACGCTTTCAGCGTGACAAAGCTTGACGACTACAAGTTAGTAGATTAGGACTTACGCAGTTCTCTAGTTTCGATACGCAAAAAGCCCGCTACTCAACCGGCGAACCGCGTAAGTCCTATGGATATAATACGTAGCATTTCGCTGCCGAAGTTAAAAGGATTGCAAACATGAAGATTACGGCGGTAAAGGTCTTTGAGTTAGAAGGAGAGGCGCGCAGCGGCGAGGCGCTCTATGAGACGGCGCGCGGTGGTCTGGCCCCTGGGCAGGTGAGCAATCATCGCGGTACTTTTACGCAGATCGATACGGATGAGGGGATCAGTGGGTTGGCGTTGGGTGGCTCTGCCGAAGTCAAGGCACTGGGTGAACGGCTAAGCGGTGAAGATCCGCTGGCGGTCGAATACCTGTGGGAGAAGATTTTTACCAGTGGCTATCCCCACACACGCCACCTACATGCGCTGTCAACGCTCGATCTGGCGCTTTGGGATCTGATTGGCCATGCCAAAGAAGAACCGGTTTATCACTTGCTCGGTGGACCGTGCCAGCCGCGCATTCGAGCCTACGCCGCGCTGCTCGGGTTTGCCACCGATCCGGCGCAAGCCGCGCAGCGGTCATTGGAATGGGTGGGCAAGGGCTTTAGCGGTCTCAAGTGGTATTTGCCCTATAACGAAGCGGCGGGGGAGGAGGGATTGCGCCAGAATGAAGCGCTGGTACGGGCCGTGCGCGAAGCGGTTGGCGACGGGATCGACCTGATGTTCGACTGTATCCTCTCCAACTCCTCCGGCAACTCGCTGCTCTATGCGATCAAGTTGGCACGGCGCTTGGAGCCCTATCACCCCACCTGGCTAGAAGAACCCTTGAACCCCGAAGACCTAGAAGCCTACACGCGGCTGGCCAAGGCGACCACAATTCCACTCGCCTTTGGCGAACGGCTGGTGACCCGTTGGCAATTTAAACAGGCGCTTGAGACTGGTGCGGCAACGGTTCACCAACCTGAACTAGCCTCAACCGGTGGCCTAACCGAAATGCGCAAGATTGCTGCGCTGCTGGCGGTCTATGGGCTGCCATTGGTGCCGCACGCCAATGAAACCAGCCGCAACGCAATCCATCTGCTCTTCGCCCAGCCGGCCCGCATTGCACCGCTGGCTGAGTGGGGGGTGAAGATCAATCACAACTTCCAATACTTCTTCAAAGATTTCTACGAACCGGTGAATGGCTATTTTGAATTACCGACGGGGACCGGGTTTGGCTATGAAATTGATGAGGATAAGGTGGTGGCGCGGCGGGAGCTTTAGTGGGACGGTGGGACGGTGGGACGGTAAATCAGTAAGACAGTAAATCGGTGGGACGGTAAATCGGTAAGACAGTAAGACAGTGGCGCGGATTGTTACCCATACCGTCCCACAGTCCCACCGTCCCACTGCCCCATCGTCCCACCGTCCTACTGCCTCAACGCCCCGTCAATCGCCACCATCGCCTCGGCCAGCACCTGGACGCCGCGCACCAGATCTTCGGGTGCGGTAAACTCTTCCGGTGTGTGGCTGCGACCATCGACGCTGGGTACAAAGATCATGGCGGTGGGGGCGATGAGGGACATGTAGTTCGAGTCATGACCGGCCCCGCTGGGAATGACAATAGTTCGGGGGTCATGGTGCTGACAGATGCTGTGGACGATGGCGTGAAGCCATTCTGGTGCCAGCACTGAATTCATGCGCGTTTCGTTGTACTTTTTATAGGTGACCGACCGTTTGGCAGTGGCGCGATCGACGACGGCCAAAAATTCCTGCCACATCGTGTCCAGTTCGGCCATGTCAAGACTGCGCATTTCCGTCATCATGGTGACTTCTTCGGGAATCACGTTGCCCTGGTTGGGGCGTACATCGAGCTTGCCGACGGTGCCGACGGTGCCGGGGTGGGCTTGCGCGATGCGTTCAATGGTGCTGATCAATTCGGCGGCGGCGGCCAGGGCATCATGGCGCAGCTCCATGGAGGTGGTGCCGGCGTGGTTGGCGCGGCCATGCAAGGTGAAGATCGCACGGCGAATGCCGACAATCCCACTGACGGCTGCCAGCTTGGCCCCTTTGGCTTCCAAAATCGGTCCCTGCTCGATGTGGATCTCTAAGAAAGCGGCGATTTCGCCCGGCCCCGTAAGTGGTTGTCGTTGACGCAACCGATCCGGCATCCCGCCCATCACGCCGATTGCATCGGAGAGTGGCACGGCATCGCCGTGGTCGTTGTAGGCGCTGCGAGCCAACCAATCGGGGTTGAAATCACCGGTACACATGGCGAGGCTACCCATGCAGGCGATGGCGTAGTCGGTTGCCTCTTCGGAGAGGAAATCAATCACGCCGAGTGGACGGTGCAATTCGATGTTCGCTTCTTGAATCGTACGGACAGCTTCCAATGCCCCAAGCACGCCAAGCACACCATCATAGCGCCCACCGCCCATGACGGTGTCGGTGTGGGAACCGGCGCAGATCGGCGGCAGATCGCCTTGTGCGGAACGGCCATGAAGGTTGCCTGCCGCGTCGATATGGGTATGTAGGCCCGCATTTTCAAAGCGTTGACGGAGCCACTGCCGGCTCTCCTGATAGGCGCTTGAGGGAAAGCGACGGGTCCAACCAGGCGTATCGACTTCGGTAAAGCGGGCGAGAGTTTCGATATCGGCCAGTAAACGGTCTGCGTTAATCTTCATGCGCTCCTCATTTTCGCTGTTTTTTCACTTTGTTAAAGAGATAGTACAGAATATTGGTCACATTGTAAAATATCAGTGAAATCTATTTATCGATATGCATTGACAGGCCAAAGATTCGCGCTTATCATGGAATGACGGCTGCAAACTCTCCATTTCCCGCTCTCCCCAGACCGAGCGGAACCAAACAAACCAAGGAACCAATGATGAAAATTACCGATCTCAAGTGTGCGATCATCGGCAATCAGCCGGTAGTGCGCATCAAAACCGACGCCGGCATCGACGGCTATGGTCAGGCCGAGTGGCCCAAGCCCTATCTCAAACCGCACGTGCTCTTCTACCGCGATCTGATCCTCGGTGCCGACCCCACCGATGTCGAGCGGGTCATGGGGCGGATCCGTCGCATGGGTGCCTTTAAACCGTGGGGGGCGGCAGTTAGCGCAATCGAAGTGGCGCTTTGGGATATTGCTGGCAAAGCCGCCAATCTACCGATCTACAAGTTGCTCGGCGGCAAGGTGCGCGACAAGGTACGTGTCTATAATGGGGCCGTGCGTTTCCAGATGGAAGGCTATGAGCCGCAACACTTCGCCGAAAATATGCAGCGGATGATGGAGGCCAAGGAAGGCTTTTCGATCATCAAGCAAGGCATCGCCTTTCACAGCCCCATGCCCAGCCGCGTGCCCAACTATTTTTATGGGGACAGCCAGCCGGGCGGCCGCCACCCCAACCGCGGCTTGTTGACCCCAGCGGGTTTCAAGCATACGATCGCCTGTATCGAGGCGATGAAAGCGGTTACCGGCGACAAAGTTGGCCTGGCGCTTGACTGTGGTCCGGGCTTGACGGTGCCCGATGCATTGAAATTGGCCAAAGCAGTCGAGGATCTAAATCTGATGTGGTTGGAAGATATGATCACCGGCGACTATACGCCTTATGTCATGGCAGACCTCTACCGCGAGGTAACCAGCCAGACTTCAACACCGATCCACACTGGAGAGCAGATCTACCTGCGCCAGAACTTCCGCGAATTAATTGAAAAGAAAGCGGTCAACATTGTCGGGCCGGATCCGCTCGATGTGGGCGGCATTGCCGAGCTCAAGTGGATCGCCGAGTACGCCGATCTGCACGGCATCCTCATGGCACCGCACGGCACCGCCGATGGGCTGATTGGGTTGGCTGCGCTGGTGCAGGTTGCGGCCACCTTGCCGCAGAATTATATCGCCTTTGAGTATCCGATTGGTCGTCCCGACTGGTGGTACGACATTGTGGATGGATTGCCCGATCCAATTGTCAAGGATAGTTTTATTGAGGTGTGGGATAAGCCGGGATTGGGCATCACCATCAATGCGGCCAAGGCGAAGCAATATCTCGTGGCCGGCGATGAAGATTTCTTTGATTAAAGCCACAGAGATCACGGAGAACACAGAGGCGGAGAAGCAGTTTCAGCTGTTCACAAATTTGGGTAAGGCAATGTTATCCTAAGCATTATGGGCGCAGAATTTTTTCTGTCGTAGGCGGAGATGCTTCGGCAAACTGCCGCCTCACCATGACAAATCGAGAACCACTCTGTTTAAGCTCGCTGTGTCCTCTGTGTCCTCTGTGGCAAAACACATGCATCCCTACAAAAGAAAGATTCAACCATGAAAATTACCGATCTCAAATGTGCCATTATGGGGGGCAGCCCGATTGTGCGCATTACCACCGATGAAGGCATCGACGGCTATGGGCAGGCCGAGTGGTATAAACCCTTTCTCAAGCCCCACGTGCTCTTTTACAAGGATCTGATCCTGGGCGAAGATCCGACCAATGTAGAGCGAGTGATGAGCCGCATCCGCCGCATGGGTTCCTTTAAACCGTGGGGCGCGGCGGTCAGCGCGATTGAAGTGGCGTTGTGGGATCTCGCCGGCAAGGCCGCGGGGTTGCCGATCTACAAGCTGCTCGGCGGCAAAGTGCGTGACAAGGTGCGCGTCTACAACGGCGCGATTCGCTTTCCGATGGCCAGCCAGGAACCACAACAGTACGCCGAAAATATGCAGCGGATGATGGAGGCCAAGGAAAACTTTTCGATCATCAAGCAGGGGGTCGCCTTTCATAGCGCCATGATGTATGATGTGCCCAATTTTTTCTATGGCGATGTACAGCGCGTGGGGCGGCATCCCAACCGCGGCTTGATGACCCCAGAAGGCTTCAAGCACATGGTGGCCTGCATCGAGGCGAGCAAGGAGGTCATGGGGGACAAAGTGGGGCTGGCGCTCGACTGTGGTCCTGGCTTTGTTGTCTCTGATGCACTGAAACTGGCCAAGGCGGTGGAAGGGATGAATCTGATGTGGCTGGAGGATATGATCACCGGCGACTATACGCCCTATGTCATGGCCGACCTCTATCGCGAGGTGACCAGCCAAACCTCAACCCCGATCCACACCGGTGAACAGATCTATCTGCGCCAGAACTTCCGAGAACTCATCGAAACAAAAGCCGTCAACGTCCTCGGGCCCGACCCGCTCGATGTCGGCGGCATTGCCGAACTGAAGTGGATCGCCGAATACGCCGACCTGCATGGCATCCTCATGGCGCCGCACGGCACGGCGGATGGGCTGCTGGGGTTGGCGGCGTTGGTGCAGGTCTCGGCGACGCTGCCGAGCAACTACATCGCCTTTGAATACCCCGTTGCCAAACCGGAGTGGTGGTATGACATTGTCGACGGGCTGCCCGACCCGATTGTCGTCGACAGCTTTATTGAGGTGTGGGACAAGCCGGGGTTGGGGATCACGATTAATCCAGGGAAGGCCAAGAAATATCTCGAAGCGGGGGATGAGGACTTTTTTGAGTAGGGGGAGCTTATGTTTTGTTTGATCCTATCGAAAGCGATCAGTTGTAACTGAAGATTGAGTGACGAAAAGCTGGGGGGCTACTTCCCAGCTTTCTGTTGGACGGAGAAAGTAGCTACAAAAGCTCATCCCTTAGGTTATCTTCTCTCGCCCCAGCTTTTTATGGTAGATTGCTCCACTGAAAAGTGTTACTATAATTAAAACGACTATAGGTAATGAACTATATGAACGTAGTGACATTCCTGTTGGTGGAAAATCTGTTGGTGCATCTGTAATGTCAAAAACAGGTTGCTCAGGTAGCATAACTGAAGGCAGTTGTGTAATAGTCGGTGTCACGCTTTTTGATATCTCGTTTGTTATTGTTGGCACTGAGGTAAAATCAGCGGACATTGACATGGTCGGCGTAAAATCTAAAACATTCAAAATTCTGGGCAAAATTGAGGAAGTTGCCCGTGATTTCGCATCCTTCTGTATCATACTTAGAATGATTGGATCTGTTGGCATTCCTGGCCAAATTTCATCTGGATAAGGTGAGTCAGTGGAAAACCACTTAGTGTAGAGGTGTTTATAACTTTCATCCCGTACCATTTCTTGTAACGTAAGATTAACCAAATCTCGAAAATCGGAATCATTGGTCGGAAGTGCAAGTACATAAGACTCGTCTGCAAAGCGCTCATCGGAAAAGTAAATTTGACTAAGATCTGCGAGATCTTCGAACTGCCATGTGTTTTTAATAGAAACAGCAATCAAATTAACTTTTCCTAATTGTAACTGCGCAACTACATCCATATCTTTGATTGGTATAAAAGTAATTTTTTTCTCATCATCAAGCCACCGTTTAGCAAATTCACGAAGCAAATCTATCTCGAAACCAATACAACACTGCCCCATTTCATCCAGAGAACTAAAAGGTGAATGATCAATGGATACGCCTACAATTATTTTTTGTTGGCGTTGTACTTTTTCCATCATGGATTGGTTGGGAATTTCGAGAGTTCCAGGAGAATTACTATAGTTATATTTCCAGGTGTCCTCTGTTATTTTTATAGAATACGGCACTGTGTCAGCGAACCAGTGATTGTATATCTCATCATATTTCCCATTAACCTTCAATTGCTGCAGCGTTGCATCTATTAGGTGTCGGAAAATAGAATCGTCTGTTCGTACACCAAGTCCATAAGGTTCATAGGTGAATGATTCACCAATCACTTGGAAGCTACTGTTATCGCTTGCAAATTGAGTAAGCGCTGTTCTGTCTGTTGTTAGTGCATCTATCGTGCCAGTCTCTAAGGCTTCGAGCGCCGGTAGATGATCAGTAAATGGCACAATTTCTATGCGTATGCCATTCGCTATTGCATAGGTTTTAATTTGATCAATGGAGGTAGTTCCCCAAATTGCAGCGATTCTCTTGTCTTGTAGATCAGAAAGTTCGTTGATGCCGGAATTTGCACGAACTAATACACTTTGACCATCAACAAAGTAAGTTTGGCTAAAGTCAATCGTTTCTTCTCTGTACTGTGTGTGCGTCATAGCTGCGGCAATAATATCAACTTCACCAGCAGCCAGCAATGGGATACGTGCATCAGATGTAAGGTTCAAGAATTCTACTTTCACCCCCCAAATATCGGCCATTGAACGAATGAGATCTACATCAAAACCAACAGGATCGCCATGGCTGTCTTCAAACCCAAACGGCGGAAAATCCTGCAAGACTCCAGCTATCAAAACATTGTCACGATCACGAATACGTTGAATAGTAGAATGGGGCAAGGTTGTATCAAGTTGGGGAAGTAAGTCTGCTTTTGCAAATTCGGTAGATGTGCAGACCAGACTCATAATAATAAATAACAACCTCAGCCACCGAAAGGTCTTAAAGCTACTCATAAGTTACTCCTTTTGAGAAAAAGCACGACCTCATCAGTTTAGTTTTGTGACACTAATTGAATCGGGGTCTGGTCAGAAGCGCAGCGAAAACCAAGATCGGCGGCATAGCTTGTGGGTAGGTTACCCTCACGACTGGTAGCTCGCCACAATTCAGATTTGCTTTGAAACCATGAACCTCCACGTACGACTTTCCGAACTGTTCTTTCTGGACCTAATGGATTTTCACTAACTTCAGTAGCGTAATAGTCACTCTGATAAAAATCATACACCCACTCACGCACATTACCTGACATATCATAGACCCCATAGTTGCTAACATCCTCAGGCGTACTACCTCCAACTGTTGGATCTCTATATTTTGCAAAGCTAGATTGTACTTCGTCTAGTAACGTATCCCCCCAAGGATACAAATAATTCTGAGTACCGCGTGCAGCCTTTTCCCATTCTGATTCTGTAGGCAAACGTTTTCCAAGAAATTGGCAATACTGACTCGCCTGTTTCCAAGTAACCCAAATCACAGGATAATTACCATATGTCTTAACATTGTTATAGTAATCTCCTCGCTCACCCAAAGAAAATTTGATAAGGGGTGGATCATCGCAACTTTCAGCGGCCACACACTCGCGGTAAAGACGATTTGTCACTTCATATTGGTCAATATAAAATTCATCAAGAAAGATTGTCTGTGCAGGTTGTTCATCAAGGTCACCCTCATTCGACCCACGTGTAAATTCACCGGCTGGAATATAAACCATTGGTGCCTGACTGAAACCAAGATAGCTGGTATAAATTTTACGCGGCCATATATCAATTGGGGACATCGGTGTGTTGCCCAACCACTTTTTGTGTAACCTGTCATAGGTACCATCGAGTTTCATTTCCTGTAACGTTGAGTTAATCAAGTCCCGCAATTGGTAGTCATTCGCTTGAATTCCGATTCCATATGGTTCAAAAGTAAAAGGGTCTCCAATTACAGTTAATTCTTGATTTTGGATAGCATACTGCAATAGCGCCGATTTATCTGTTGTAAATATATCAACTGAAGCATTTACTAGTGCTTCTACCGCAGATCGATGGTCTTGAAATGTTATGAGCTCGATCGTGATTCCATTTACCTGGGCATATTTATTAATTTGGTCAATTGATGTAGTTCCCAATAAAGCTGCTACTCGTTTTCCTTGTATATCCTCTAGACCACTAATACCCGAATCTTTCCGTACTAACAAACTTTGTCCATCTAAAAAGTAAGTCTGACTAAAGTCAATCAATTCTTCCCTTTTCCAGGTTTGTGTCATCCCTGCAGCAACCAGATCAACTTCACCGGCAATTAGTGCAGGTATCCGCTCATCGGGATTAAGCGGTTCAAACGTAATTGCTTTTTCATCGCCTAGCCAACGCTTGGCAAATTCTTTGACTATATCAATATCAAACCCAATACAGCATGTATTGTTAGAAACCAAATTGCCAAAAGGAGGGAAGTCACGCATAACGCCAGCAACTAAATGTTTCTCTGCTTGCATCTTTTGAATAACTGAATAGATAGGCGTCAACAATTCAGATGAACAGGTTGCAAACGTACATGACCATTGCTCAGGCAAGACTTCTATTGGATAAGGCTCTTGACCAGGAAACCACTTAGCATAAATTTCTTTATAACGATCGTTTAGCTCGAGTTGTTGTAGGGTATAATCCACCAGATTACGAAATATCGAATCACCAGGTTGTATACCTATGCCGTATGGTTCAAGAGTAAATGTTTCTCCAACAACAATTAACGTAGGATTCGCTTTGGCAAATTCAATTAAAGCGACTTGATCTGTTGTGAGTGCATCGACCGAACCGCCGTCAAGTGCTTCCAAAGCTCTTGGATAATCCTGAAATGACAAGATTTGAATTTGGAAGCCTTTGTTGTCAGCAAACGACTGAATCTCTTGAATCGAAGTCGTACCTTGAATTGCTGCTATCCGTTTACCATCCAAGTCAAGTAGGCTGGAGATACCAGAGCCGTTACGAACCAACAAGCCTTGCCCGTCCAAAAAGTATGTTTGGCTAAAATCAATCAATGTATCTCTATCACGCGTATGTGTCATTCCAGCAACCACAAGGTCCACATCTCCACGCAGTAAGACAGGTATACGTTCCTCCGACAAAACAGGGACAAATTCGACTTGAACGCCCCATATTTTTCCAATTGCATCTGCTAAGTCTACATCAAACCCGATCAACTTCCCATTTTCATCCTTAAATCCAAATGGAGGGAAATCAGGCTGAACACCTACAATAAGATGACCACGTGTTCGGATCCTACTAATGGTTGATTCTAATTGTTTAGTCGCAACTGATGTTGGCAGTAGGGTTGGTGTTACATTTGAAGATGTAAACGAAGTGGTTGGCGTAATAGATATTGGTGTGCTAACTGCAGATGGTGTAGCGGGCAATGCTAATTTAGTTTCTAATGCTGCTATTGTTAGTTTTGCGATGGGTGTAGTCGGATTATCTGATTGTTTTATAGAATCTGTTTGCGAGGCGAACGTAATCAATGGCAGCATAGAGAGTACACTAACAAGCAGAATAAAGACAAGTATTGGGTGTGCTCGGGATTTTATGTGTAACATCATTTACACTCCTATGTATTTTGCACGAATGCAGTTACTGGCACTCTGTCCAAAGATTAATTTAGCGATTAATTTGCCTGATTGGTATGAAAACACTGTAATGGTTTTAATGAAATCATACTTCTTAACCAAATTAATTTTCCCCAAATAATTCAGTACAGGAATTTTGGGTTTGAGTAATGTTACTTACAAGCCACCTTTTATCTTCAAACGAGTACCTAAATTCATACGAATTATTAATTTTTTTCTGTTCTTGCTTAATAATCTGGTTAAGTTTATAAACAGTAAAATTATATTGTTCACTTGAACATGCAACAGCTTTGTCTTCGGACACTACTATATAAGAGTTATCTAGTGAGTAGCGAAAAACTTGTTCGATTGACTGTTCTTCTTCTCTAAGTCGCACAATCTCAAGTAAAAGTGTCAGATAGGCATTGCCATCAAGTGTTACCACCTTGGACTCACGCAATGCAGCTAATTCTTTGTAAGGATTACGGTAGTACGATGTTTCTATTTCTCGATAAAGAACAATAGCCAGTTTCAATTCAAGCAGCGGGTCTGGGGTTGGTGTTGAGCTAGGTGTTGGTGTCCACGTTGCGGCTGCACTCGGTGTAGGGGTTGTCGTTGATGTTGCTGTTTCGGTAGGAGTACTAGTTGGTGGTACTGTAACAGTGGCAGTTGCCATTGGTGTGCCCGTATCTGTAGCTGTTGCGGTTGGTGTGTTTGTGTCGGCAGGAACGGGGACAGTTGGTGTTGGGGTTACAGTATCATTGGCAGTTGGTGTTATCGTTGCAGTCACAGTTGTACTAGGTGTTGGGGTCGTTGTATCGCTAGGAGTCACAGTCGGTATTGGTGTTGTTGTAGCGGTATCTGTCGCAATTAGCGTATCGGTAGCAGGTACAGATGTCTCTGTTGGTATCGGTGTAAAGGTTGGAGTTTCAGAGGCTGTACAACCTTTCAATGGGGCCAAACGCACACTATATTCAGTACCCTTATCTTCAACATCTACCTCAATCGAAGCATCAAGGGCTTCATAATCAGTCGTCATTATGGAAATTATTTCAATAATATAATCGTTTTGCCAGCCAGGTAAATTACGGAAATATGCTCGCCCATCTGCACCTGCTTTTCTTTCTTGATTTTCATCGATTACAGTTCCATCTCTTCTCTTTTGCCGAATCTTGACTTGTGCATTCGCGATTGGTGCATTCCGATCTTCGCATTTTTCAAGCACTTTGACAATGAAAGTAAAAAAAGGAGTAGGAGTAATAGAGGGAACAGGCGTTGGCGTCCAAGTCGCAGTTGCATTTACCGGTGGAGTTTCTGTATTAATGGAAGCAATGATAGGTGTGAAGGATGCTAATGGTGCTGGTGATAGAAAGATATCGGTCTGCGGGATTTGATCTAGTTGGATATTAATAAAGTAATCTTGATATCCTTCAGCCCTTACTGTAATTGCGCCAGCTTTCCCTTTATCGCTATGCTCGATACCCTCCAGAACATACTGACCAGTATTATCTGTCATGCGCGCGCTAATAGATACCTGTCTTCCATTATAGTTTTTAGACACAGTAACAGTTGCACCAACAACAGGCCCACTGATATCCATAACACGCCCGCGTATCGCAAAGGATGATGCCTCTGGTGTGGATATGTTGAGTGGTAATACACCCAGGATAAGTGATGCAGCTTGCTCAGCAACAGAGAATTTATAATCTCCATTCAAAGTGGACCAGCGATCATCGTCGCTGCTGATCCGTCCTGTAGCCAACACTTCCTTTGTGGCAGTTGATTTACGAATGATTATCTCTGCTCCAGCTATGTTGAATTCTGGAGGGATGGGTAAAAGGTAACTACTTTGCTCATGGCTTGCAACAGGTTGCTCTAAGACAAGGCGGTTTTCACCTTGGGTGATGATCACTTCTAGCCTTAACCATTCTGGCAGCAGTGGTACATTGTTGCTCTGTGGAAACGAATAGATGTCGCTGGGGTTGTTTGTCTTTAGTTGATTATAGCGGTTACGGAATTGATCCACTGACGACCAGCAGTTCTTTTTCAACTTGTCGGACTGCTCGAATACATCGAGCGATTGCCAGCAAATATTATCACTCCAGGGGATAGCCCAGACATAATCTGTGGCACCGCCCAGTAAACCACCATTGCCAACCCCGATGACCTTGGACTCACTGTTGAAAACGGGGGCACCTGATAGCCCTGGCACTATGACCCCTTGCAGATCGATGACTAGCATATCCAGATCGGGGCTTTGGCGGATGTCTAAAGCCTTCAGAAGCTCACTACCAAGGGTTGGGTCTTCGGCGGGCGACGATAAGATAGCACGCAGATCTCGAAGATCTCGAATCGTCATTTCGTTCCTGTCTTGGTAATTACGGGCATAGGAATAGCCAATAACATACGCCTTGGACGGCGTAGCCGTCGTTATGTTTGTCGACGCAGCGACAGCCGCCTCTTCGGCAAAGGGAACGGTGTCTAGTCCTTGCGTAGGGCTCAGAAGTTCTAACTGCTGGGTGGGACGCAACAACGCCAGATCGCGATTGATATCAATCGCGATAATCTCAAGACTCAGCAATCCATCTACATCTGATGCACTAGAGTTGGCAGAGAAAGACGTACAACCAGCAACGCCATGGAGCGCGGTGATGATGCCAGAAACGCCTTTAAGGCGAAAGCCGGTGAGAGTTCTGGAGGGTGGATTGTGATCACATCCAAAACTGCTAACCTGATAGATAAATGGGGATTCAGCCAGAAGCTGAGCTTTAGCCTGTGACACGCCGACTAACAGCAGTAAGGCTATTGCAATTGCTACAGAGCAGACGCGCATAAAATTCTCACCACAGTACGAAAACTGTCGGGATTTTCCAGGGCCAAAAACAATTCCTGGAACACTTCATTCTGCAAGCTGCGCTGTCTTGAACCATCCGGATTTTTCTCGCCGAGCACAAGGTTCTCTAACTCGGCGTTGGAAGTGCGGGCTATTTGTTGACAGTCGGTCTGACCTGCGGCAGTGCTAAGAGCATAAAGTCCAGTCTGATAGGGATTCGGCCCCGACGATGGCGAAGAAGAAATATCAGCAGCCTTCATTGAGGACATCCCGCCATTGAGTGGGTACTTCAGATCAAATAGTCTCTGCACGACGAGAGTTTTACTGATGCCATGCGTCACCCACGGTTCGATCTCAGCTTGTAACATGGGGGCCGACAATGGTGCTTCTGGCAGCACTTTTTTGCCAAAGATGTCGTGTGCCCGTGCCCAGTTACCGGCACTAGTGCCGAAAAATAGCCCAATAAACAATACTGCCAGAGGCCAGGGGTTGACGTGCAATCGACCAACGGCATCAACAGTTTTAGCGATTCTACTCTCGACCCCTTTACTGTTATCAGGAAGATGATTGCCATCTGCCGCTGGTGATGTAGAATCAGCCGGGGTAACCGCTTTCTCCTCCAACCCGCCGATCGCTGCAACAATGGCGGCGGCGGCCGTAACAACAGTTGCGATGATGTTAGCTATCACTGGAGATAGTGAAAGACCGGCAAGCCACCCGATACCTAATCCAATAATTCCAATCCCACCCATTAACGAAACGGCCTGCCATCGCAGGTTTGTATGCATAAAAACCTCCAATCATTGGTTCAGTCCTGTTCAAGAGTAACTTGTCATGAAATACTGGAAATTGAATAGAATAGATTGTTTTTACAAGCTGACATAGCAGTCAGGTGCGATTGGGTATTTTGCTTTAGCTCAAGCTCTTACTTCTTTATAAGGCCTATCGAACCACTCATAAGACCAGTTTCAAACTTTTGGTCCTGATAGTAAACAACTACTGTCTGTTGCAAAAGTTGTTAGCAAAGTAGCAAAGGATATTAGATATATTACAGCAGGAATACAGAAATGAAGAAGATACAAGAATTATAAACTTTTTTTGAGAAGTTTGTCAACTGCGTTTTTGGGTTCTTTTGGTTGTTGTTAGTTATTCGATTAGGAATTTAAGAGATGTACAATTGCCTTTAAAAATTACCGGCAGCTCGAGATACTGAATACTAGTTGGGTGGAAGATTAAAAGCGTATACTTGCCCCAATGTGATTTACCTTTGCGTAGATCTATAAAGACCAAAGGCTAGTTCATGGGCTAACGACATTGGTTGTAGTGGCAGCACTTAGCTATGTCCAAAGGCATCAACATCCGTTGATACTACTCACATATGTCAAGAAGTTGCGGTACTATAAGCAACTTCTTGACTAAGTGGCAGTCCACCCGGCTTTTCTGTTATAATAGCCATATGACAACTGTGCGTGACATAAACAGGTAGGACCCCAATGACCACCATTCAACTACAAGCCGAGATCTCACTAGCGGATCTGCTGCAAGGCGTGCAACATCTTGACGGATCAGCATTGGAACAATTTGCTGATGAAGTCATGTTACTCCGCGCCAAACGTCGTGCGCCAAGCCTGTCCACAGCGGAAACTGACCTTTTACGCCAAATCAATCAGGGCTTGCCGGAATCTACTCGACTGCGCTTTCACGTGCTCAAGGAAAAGCGTGATGCGGCAACCCTAACGCCGGTAGAATATGAGGAACTTCTGACGCTCATCGAACAAGTTGAGACGCGTGATGTTGAACGGCTCCAAGCATTAACGGAACTAGCCGCAATCCGCAATATATCGGTCCGTCAGCTAATGCACCAACTGGGGCTTTTGCCAAAGAACAATGACTAGATCACGCCCCACGGCGGAACAACGACGCCTTGTGCGAGATCGGGCAAAAGGTCGTTGTGAGTACTGCCAATGCCAAGAGGATTTTGCGACCGAGTCGTTTTCGATAGAACATGTTATTCCGGTCGCTGCCGATGGAGAAACAGAGCTCGATAACTTAGCATTTGCTTGCCAGGGATGTAATAGCCACAAATATACAAAGACAAACGCACCTGATCCAGCGGATAACCAAATCGTTCCTCTCTTTCACCCACGACAACACCGTTGGGAGGAGCATTTCTGCTGGAGTGAAGATTTTTTGGAAATCATCGGTTTAACCGCAACCGGTAGGGCCACTGTAGCGGCACTCAAGCTAAATCGCCATAGGGTTGTCAATCTACGGAGAGCTATGTATGTTCTAGGTGAACATCCCCCGGTCGAGACAAATGCCGAATGAACTGGCAAGAGTGGCATCTCTACGCCGGCAACGAGCGCAATTGGCTTGACAACAACGAACGTGGTCTACTAAAGGCGGAATATCTCTATGACTTTGTCCTGCGCCTTTGGTTTGAGGAGGAACTAGATGTAACCATCTACGAGCTAGACTTTCGACCCCTCTTTGTCGAAAATAATCTTGGCGGTGTCTTTGCGCCGTTGCGCGAACCAGAACGGTTTCAACTGGTGGAAGGCGATTATGCACTCATCTGGCTTAGCCCGGAGCGTGGCGTTTATGATGAAACCGCTGTCGATCTAGCACCGGAATGCGTGCGCTTTTTCTGTGAACGCTATGGTCGCAAAGTGAAAACGGCCGATAGTGGAACGGTGAGCGCGCTTGCCCTTGCATAATCGCGGAAGATGAAACTATGATCCACCTCACCCCGTCCTCCACCCACTCCAAAGGCTGGTTCGCCGGCCCGTGGAACTCATCCGTTCCCGTGGCGGTCGGCTATGCCAATGAGGGTATTGATATCCGCCACTATCACGCCGAGATGTACGAAATTTATCTGATCGCACAGGGCGAAAGTATCGCTGTTGTCAATGAGGAACGAGTGCTGCTCAAGGCAAAAGATGTCCTCGTGGTCGAGCCGGGTGAAACTCACACCTTTGTCGAGAGTACAGACGATTATTTTCATTTTGTGATCCAAACACCCTTTATCCCCGGTGATAAGTGTCTCGTCGATTAAGCCCTTTAACCGCTTGCCGCAAATCATTCCGCTCGTTCCTCTCCCCCTAACCGCCATTGCCCACAATAACCGCAGCTTTACGCTATCAAAGCTACCGCCGCGCCTTGTTCCAATAGGTGTACCCGTTATTTGTGCCAGGTTCAATAGCGTGGGTGAAGAAGGCTGGTTATGCTCAAAGGAACAGCTAACCCGAGCACGCCCAAGGAGGAACCCATGAGCATGAAGTCGATTAACCCCGCCACCGGTGAAACGGTGGCAGAATATCCCACATTGACAACCAAAGAAGTGCATGGCGCCATCGAACGAGCCGACGGCGCGTTTCGCCAATGGCGGCAGAGCAGCTTTGCCACGCGCGCCAAGCTGATGCAGAGCGCCGCCGATCTGCTGCGCAAACGGGCACCAGCGTTGGCCAAGCTGATGGCCGAAGAGATGGGCAAACCGCTCAAGGACGGCAAAGCTGAGGCCGAGAAGTGCGCGTGGGTCTGTGAGTACTATGCGGAAAAGGCTGAACAATTTCTAGCCAATGAACGAATTGAGACGGATGCCGCGGAAAGCTTTGTCACCTATCAGCCGCTGGGCGTGGTGTTGGCGGTAATGCCGTGGAACTTTCCCTTTTGGCAGCTCTTTCGCTTTGCCGCGCCGTCGCTGATGGCCGGCAATGTGGGGCTGCTGAAACATGCCTCGAATGTACCGGGCTGTGCGCTGGCGATTGAGGAGATCTTCAAGGATTCCGGCTTTCCCAAAGGGGTTTTTACCACCCTGCTCGTCGGCAGCGATGCGATCGAGGGGATCATCGAACACAAGCTGGTGCGCGCCGTCACTTTAACGGGCAGCACACCAGCCGGGCGCGCCGTAGCCAAGAAAGCAGGCGAGATGCTCAAGAAGAGTGTGCTCGAACTGGGCGGCAGCGATCCCTATATTATTCTCGAAGACGCTGACCTGGCGAGTGCGGTCAACACTTGCGTCAGCAGCCGGCTGATCAACGCCGGCCAGAGTTGTATCGCGGCCAAACGCTTTATTGTCGTCGAGAGTCAACGCGATGCCTTTGAAAAGCTCTTTGTCGACCGCATGGCCGCGGCCAAGATGGGCGATCCTATGGACGAAGCGACCGAAGTGGGGCCGCAAGCGCGTGTCGATCTGCGCGACGATCTGCACGAGCAAGTCCAACAGAGTATCAAACAGGGGGCGCGCTGCCTGCTCGGCGGCAAGGTGCCGGATGGGCCGGGCGCATACTATCCGCCCACCGTGCTCACCGATGTGCAGCCGGGGATGCCCGCCTATGACGAGGAGCTCTTTGGGCCGGTGGCGGCGATCATCCCGGTGGCAGATCAGGGGGAAGCGATTCGTGTCGCCAACGATACTGCGTTTGGGCTGGGCGCTGCGATCTTTACGCAGAATCTTGAACTGGGCCGCCATCTCGCGGCAACCGAGTTAGAGGCTGGTGCCTGTTTTGTTAATTCATTTGTCAAATCTGATCCGCGTCTACCTTTCGGCGGCATCAAAGAGAGTGGCTATGGGCGTGAATTGTCACACCACGGCATTCGCGAGTTCGTCAATACCAAAACAGTCTATGTGAAATAAGTGAAGGGGCAACATGGATAAAGCCTATGATGTGATTGTCATCGGCGCTGGGCCGGGCGGCAGTTCTTGCGCCGAGATGCTCAACAAAGCCGGCTTGCGGGTGGCGTTGGTCGAGAAGAATGCACTGGGCGGTGAATGTCTGAACTATGGCTGCGATCCAACCAAGACGATGCTCTATATTGCCAAGTTGTTGACCCACGCCAAGCAAGCGCAACGCTTTGGGGCAAAGGTGACCAGTGCGGCCGTTGACTGGGACGCCCTTCAAGCAAGAATCACAGAGGTGCAGCAGGAGATGCGCGGTGGCACGCGGGAGGAAGCCGTAGTGGCCATGCGTGAACGCGGCATCGACCTCTTTTGTGGTGTGGCCAAGTTTACCTCTGCCCATAGCGTGCAGATTGACGAGCAGTCCATTGGCGGCGATCAGATTGTGATCGCCACCGGTGCCGACGCCGTAATCCCGCCGATTCCTGGTCTCGACACCGTTGCGTCTCTGACCAATCGCGAGGTAATTTATCTGGACAAACTGCCGGCGCGCATGGCGATTGTTGGGGCAGGGCCAATTGGCGTTGAATTTGCACAGATGTTCAACCGCTTTGGTGTCGAGATCGTCTTGATCGAAGCGAGCAATCAACTGTTACCCAAAGATGATGCCGAAGTTGCCGCCGCGCTGGCCGATCTGCTCATAGCAGAGGGCATTGACCTTCGGCTTAACACCAAACTTACACGGGTCGATGGGGATGGGACAGGTACCACAAAGCGACTAATGCTTGCCGGCCCCTCAGATACAGCTATGGTTACCTGCGATGCACTGTTGATGGCAGTGGGCCGTGCGCCGACGATTGCCGATTTACAACTGGAAGCCGCCGGTATCCAAGTTGATGAGGGGAAGATCGTGGTTGATGCGGCGTTGCGCACAAGTGTGGCGCATATCTGGTCGATTGGCGATGTGACAGGTGGTTATCCCTTTACCCATGTGGCCAATGCCCAAGGCCGTCATGTTGCGCAGAGTATTTTAAAGGGTCAAAACGATGCGTTTAATCAGCAAGCTGTGCCATGGGTAACCTACACGTCGCCAGAAGTCGCGCATGTGGGCCAAACCGAGGCACAACTGTGCGCGCATAAAGTGCAATACCGCGTGGGGAAATTCAATTTTACCGAACTCGCACGGGCACAGGCTACTGGCAATAAAGCAGGGCTGGTGAAACTACTCATAGGGGATGGGCAGACAATTTTGGGTTGTCACATGATCGGGGAAGGGGCGGGTGAGTTGATCGCCCCTGCTGTGCTGGCAATGCGCAGTGGCTTACCAGTGACGACGCTGCAAGATATCATCTTGCCCTACCCCACAATGGTGGAAGCGCTACAACGGGCCGCCAATGCACTCACTTCTTGAAGTGTAACTTGCGCTATGTCTAGTAGTTGTTTCGATATATATCGATTGATCGGAGAGAGTCCGCTATTGTTAATTATAGCCAAATTCATAGAGGGCTACCCTTGTAGGAGTTGCGCCTTCTTGGTTTCGATACGGCAAAATGCTGCCTACTCAACCAGCGAACTACGCGACTTCTCGATAGGTTAACCATATCACACAAAAAGGAGTAATTTCGTGGCTAACACAATTTCAAAAGAACAACTTATTGATCATCTAAACGAGGATCTCTCCGGCGAATTATCGGCGATGGTGCAGTATATTACCTATGCCTCGAAGGCCACTGGACCTTATCGGCCACAGTTGGCGGGTTTTTTCCTGAAAGAAGTACCCGACGAACAAGGGCACGCCGAATTTTTGGCCAACAAAATTGTGGCGCTAGGGGGTGAGCCAACAACCAACGCGCGCGAGGTAACAAAAGCTTCCAATAATCATGATATGTTGAAAGCTGTATTAAAAGCCGAACGCCGTGCGGTCGCCGATTACACCCAGCGTGCGGAAGAAGCAAAGAGCTATGGCGACATCGGGTTGGCGAATCAATTGGAAGATATGGTCACTGATGAAACCGGCCACGCCGAAGAGACTGAGCGCATGTTGCGCGATTGGCGCGAAGGTTGGTAAAGAGCTTGTACACTGAGGCTTGAGGTATAGGGGCTAATTATAAGATCCTATACTTCTCTCTGCCTCTCAAAAGCCCTGCTTCTGAGAGAAGCCGGACATGTAAATCGTATTTTTTACTTAAGTGCACAGCACAGACTATACAAATTGAAGGGATTTATTTGGTGTCGTGTTGTCGACAAAATTTATATAGGTGCTCGCTTCTTTGCGATTGCGCAGATTGAGCTTTTTCAGAATATTGTGAACGTGGTTTTTTACCGTACCGACCCCAATAATCAGCTCTGTGGCAATCTGTAGGTTGCTCTGCCCTACGGCCAAACGCTGAAAAATTTCGATCTCACGTTCGGTTAAATCACCATAACGGGCGGCTTGCGGTTCAAAGCGAGCAGTGAGGCGGCTAAGGGTAGAAAGTTGTGCCATCAAGCGAGCAACAATCGCTGGCGAGAGGAGAGTCCTACCGGCACGAACAGCTTCAAGTTGACGCAACCATAGGTCGAGACTATCGCCTTGCAATGTGTATCCCGATGCGCCGGCAGTGATATAACGCACGATCTGCTGGGCCTTGTTTTCTAAACCAGTCACAATCATCTTGGCAGCGGTGCCCCGTTGACGTAGCATCTTGACTAATTTAAACGCGCCGTTCTGTGGGAGCGTTGCCGAAATTAGAATGACATCACAGTTATCGGTACCAATAAAGGCCAGTGCTTCGTTTACCGTGGAAAGTGCATCCAAAATTCGGGTCTCTTTGTCTTTGGAAAGATAAGCCATTAGCTGAGTGGCAAAGGCTTGATTTTCGTGGACAATAAATAGACGTGTGCTGCTCATTGGTTCGGCTCCAGTAGTGTGGTTATAGGGTTTTTCTGCAAATGTTAGACAAAGTTTACATGAAACAATTGCCAATGCATATCCCTTTTACGTCAGTCTTTGTTCTACCAGAACAGACAGCTGTAGCCTGTCAGATTCGACAGGCGACAGTAAAAATATATCGCACAGTGGAGGAGATCGCCTTCTCGTGGCGATAGCACAGGAATCGGGTGGCGCGCAGTAGCGCCAGCGGACCAGTGCCGGTTTATCCGATTTTTGGTCTATCAGCTTTGCAGGCGCTGAGCCTTCGATAATTCTTTTGAATAGTGGAGCGTAGAGAGGGAAAGTGCAGAGAGAAGCTGGAAAGTAAAACGAAGAACTACTGATTTACCTGGCGTTTGAGCGCCCAACTGATGGCGGCGGCACGGGAGTTAACATCGAGTTTGTCATAAATATTGCGCAAATGAAAGCGGACGGTGCGCTCCGTAACATTGAGTTGATCGGCGATCTCATTGTTGGTATGGCCATCGG
Organism: Caldilineaceae bacterium; assembly: GCA_034432375.1. Lineage (GTDB taxonomy): Bacteria > Chloroflexota > Anaerolineae > Caldilineales > Caldilineaceae > JAHBVH01. Next base: position 115,753 of record DAOUCA010000107.1, on the reverse strand, counting down.
CCAATAGCGCGACGACCTCTTCTTCGCGCTCGGTCAAATCAATCAATTTATTTTGGGGCTGTTTGCGAGTCGCTGTCGTAATTCGTGCCGCGGCACGACGGCTTAACCATCCTTCTTCTCCCCTAGCAACGCCACGCACCGCATCGACAATGGTATCAAGTGCTTCTTCTTTGGTCAGGTAACCGGCAGCGCCGATCTGAAGCAGATTCATGATATACTCTTCGTCATCATGGGCACTAAGCGCTAGCACTCGCACATCGAGTGCTGCTTCTTTCACTTCGCGCGCAACGGTTAGGCCATCTTTACCCGGCATTTCCATATCCAATAAAAGGACGTGCGGCTGTAAATCTTGCACCATCTTCACAGCCTCGTCGCCCCGATCGGCCTCGCCAACCACCACAATATCGCCAGCACGCTCAAGCAACATACGAATACCAGAGCGGACGATGGGATGATCATCGATCATAACTACGCGAATCTGATTCATGAAGGTTCCTGGTTGGCTTGTCTGATTTCACAGCGCCAAAAGAAGCGTGCGCTATTCTATAGGAATGGTAACAGATATTGTTGTTCCAGGTGTCGGATGAGGAGCCGACACCGATTTTACTTGAAATTGACCATTAACATTGAGCACACGCTCATGCGCTTCTAACAATCCACAGCGCCCTTCGTTGGCAAAAACAATCCAATTATCCGGCAGTGGAAAGCCGTGCCCATCATCCTGAATTTTGAGATCGACCGTCGACTCGCTCAGGGTAAGATATATCGTAATGAGCTTTGCATCGGCATGTTGTACAATGTTTTGTAAGGCCTGTTGAAAAATTCGATAGAGCACGAGTCGAATCCGGGTGGAGAGCAAAAGTTCGTCACTATCTAGCTCTGCAACAACTTCTAACTCGGGATATCTATTGCGAAAACGTCCAACCTCCGCACGTATTGCTTTTTCTAGCCCAAAAGGTCCTAAAGCTGGTGGTCGCAAGTCCACGCAAAGCGAACGCAGCCCATCGATCACTCCTTGCAAATTCTGCTGCACAAAGGCCAGTTGTTCTTTTGCTTCAATGCTCTCAACGACATCACTGGCAATGCCCAAATAAAAGCGCATTCCGATCAAATCTTGTAAAGGGCCTTCATGCAGCCGGCGCGACAACAGTGCTTGCTCGTGTTCATGGCTATCCATCAAGCAGATTTGTGATTCGCGCATTTGTTTTTGCATAAGCGTTCGGGTGACTGCGTTTTGGACTGTATGTTTCAATAAGCTTGGTGTTAGATCGTTAAGAAAAAGTTTTTCTGTAACACCAGCCGCAAAGGCGCGAGCAGTCAATGCCGCCTCTGGCCCAGGCTGAATATCCTGCACTGTGCGGATTAGAATAATTGCGCCCTGACATCTTTGTACAAGGCTTTGCACTGCCAATAGAGAATGTTCCCATTGCACCTCACCACAAAAAAACAGATAGACATCGTGTTTTTGGGTGGCTGTTACCTGCAAAAGTTCGTGCTGATCACGAGCTCGTTGCAAAAGCAGTGAAGGGGTATAGCAGCGGTGAAGAAGGGTTGCAGTACGGGCAAAGCGCTGCTCATCTTCATCCACTACCAATATAGCAATCGGGTTAACCATGTTGAATTATTTTTGGACACTTACTTATTTAGGATTTACACAGTTCGCTGGTTTCGATACGCAAAAAGCCTGCTACTCAACCGGCGAACTGCATAAATCCTATTATTAATGCCTGAACGATAGCAAAGGGAAGCCTTCGTAACTATCTATCCAGATATGGCTTCATGGTACAAGCTACAGACAATTTACGACGCAATTGTATCGCTTCGATAGAGATGCCCCGCAAAAATCTGCTCAATTGCGTCTAGGAGCTGCTTTGGAGCCATATCTTTAGAGAGATACCCATGTGCCCCTTGGGCGAGAATGCCATCAATAAAGTGGCTATCGTTGTGGCCGGAAACCATTAAAACATGCAGGTGCGGCAGCCGCTTGCCCAGGATCTGCAAGAGTTCCAGCCCATCCATCACGGGCAGAGACATATCGATCAGCACCAAATCAGGATGAGCGTTTTCGATATCTATGAGCGCCGCTTCCGCGGAAGCAGCTTCGCCACAGATCTCCAACGCACCATGACGACGCAATAATAACCTGTAACTTTGGCGCATAATCGCATGGTCATCAATAATATAGATGCGCTTCATCATTCGGCTTCCGAGAAGGCTAACGTTTTAGGAACGTTGATAGTGGCACAGGTACCATTATTGGGGGCAGATTCAACTTCAAGGCGCCCGCCAAATAGCTCAAGGCGTTCATGGATGCTATGGATACCATAGCCACGCGGTCGCTGCAGCACTTCTCCAGTCTCAAATCCACAACCGCGATCTTGAATTGAGACAAGAAGTCGATCGCCTTCTTCTCGAATAGAGAGCTTTGCTTCTGTAACATTGGCATGTTTGACCACATTAAAGAGCAATTCGCGTGCGAATTGGAAAATTAAAATACTTAACTCTTCGCTGGCAAATTGATAATCCGTCTGAATATCGAGTTGCACATCAATATTATGCAACTTTGCCATCTGTTCAGCGAGCCAGCGACACGCTTCCACCAAGCCTTTACTCTGTAGCACGGGTGGGCTCAACTCCACAGTAAGCGTACGGGTCGCTTTGATGGCATCATCGGTCAATTGTGTGATCGACGCCAGATGTTCTTGGATAACCGCATGAACTTCTGGTGTGACATCGAGGTCGATCATATGTGTGCGCATTTGAATGCCAAAGAGCATCTGCTGCACATGATCGTGTAAAATTTGCGATATGCGCCGGCGTTCTCGCTGCTCAGCCAGAGTTAAAGCCGAAGCGAGTCGGCGCACTTGTACGTTGCGTCGACGCAGTTCGGTGGCTTGCTCCTGCAACTGCTGCTGTTGCAACATTACATTGTGTTGCAGACCAATCTTTTCAATCGCATTGCTGATTGCATGTTCCAGCGCCACCTTTGAAAGGGCGCTTTTTACGAGATAGTCCTGTGCCCCCAAACGCATGGCATCAACAATGACTTCGGGGCTCTCTTCTCCAGTCGTCACGATCACAGGAATATAGGCTGCTGTAAATTTTGGGATCAATTGCAGGCCATCAATATCCGGCAGGCGATAATCCAGCAAGACGCAATGGGGACGCATGGTCTCTATCAATGTGAGGGCCACTTGTGCAGTGGGTGCTTCAACGATTGTATAACGATGCTGCAATAAACGCCGGATCGCTTCGCGATCGACGTCATCATCTTCAATAAGTAAAAGATTGGTTACGTTCTTGGGCACAAGGTCTCTCTGAGATTTCTAAAGTGCACGTTTCGTTTACGTGTCTATCCTAAAATTTTCTGTGCCAAGCTGGTTCGCCAGAGCAAAGTGTATTGCGAAACTCTGTTTTTCTCGCAAAACCAAGAAGAACGCAAAGAAATAGAGGAGAAACCCTTTGCGCTTTGCGAGATCCTTTTTGCCTTTCGCAAGGAAACCTAACTAGCATTCGGTGGGAATTCAACGATTCGCCAATATGAATTCAACATAGTTACCACACTTGTAAAATCAACGCCGGCACGCGATTTAACCAGATAGCCAGCGATCTGCTCATCGTAGGCGGCCATTTTGTCTTCGTCCCGCTCCGATGTCGTCAGCACGAAGACAATGCTCCGCTCCAACTGCGGATCTTTGCGTATGATCTGAAGAAATTCGATGCCAGTCATACGCGGCAGATTGATATCCAATAAAATCAGATACGGATAAGTTAGTTTAGCATGGCCATGAGCACCACGCAAGAGCTCTAACGCTTCTATGCCATCAGAAACGACTGTGATAGGGTTGCCGATCTTCTGCTTGCGGAAAGCACGCAGGATTGCCTCAGCGTCAATCTCATCATCTTCAATCAACAAAATGTGAACCGGTCGCGCTTGCGCTATCTGCCCCTCCATTGTTTCCCCTTTCTAATTTTACTCTCAGTTGTGCATGCACTTTTAGGACGCAAATAGACACAGATTCATGTGGATTAGGCGAACCAGAGCCGAGCGTTGCGTAAATCCTATAGAAGTAAATCCAGATTACATTAGGATCTATATGAACGATGCACCGGCTCTTTTGGCCACATAAACGAGAAGGTAGCACCAGCACCAACTGATGATGTCACAGCAATGGTCCCACCATGGCTCTCCACAATTTTTTTGACAATCGAAAGTCCAATGCCACTGCCCTCGACGCGGTCGCGCGGCTGTAATGTCTCGAAGATTTCAAAGATACGCTCGTGATACATGGGGTCAATTCCAGGGCCATCATCCTCAACACAAAATTCAACAAAATGGCCCCCCCTTGCTGTGACCGGGCTCACCAGATCTGGGGCAGGCAGATCCTGCTCTTCCTGGCGCTGTTTCTCATTGTCATCATTGTCATACAGATCGCGCCCTCGAATAATGACTCGTCCATTTGGCCGATCATGATGTTTGATGGCGTTTCCCAAAAGATTGCGCAAAACGGTCTCTAACGGCACGCGCAATGTAATCAGCGTTGGCAAAGGAGCGGGGACATCGATAACAAATGTTGCCGGAGCAATCAGTGCCACAATCTCGCGAACAAGGATATTGATATCGACTACCTCCGGTACGCCACGATGACGATCAGCTCTGGAATAGGCGAGGAGATCGTTTAGTAGCTTTTCCATGCGCATAACACGATCACGTAACTTTGCCAGATGAATCTGTGATGCGCTCGGCAACACCGCTACCGCATCTTCCGTGATCCAGGTGGCGAGGTTGTCAATCGCACGCAAGGGTGCTTTCAGATCGTGAGAAGCAATATAGGCGAAGCGATCCAACTCTTGGTTGCGACGCGACAACTCTTTGGTGCGCTCGCTCACCTGCTGTTCCAGCGTCTCATTGAGCGTACGCAGATCTGCCTCCGCCATCCGTGCATTGCGATAGAGTTGCACATTATCAATCGTCTGTGCAATCCGTCCAGCTAGATCTTCAGCGAAGTGCAGCTCTTCCTCATCGAAGGGCCGATTGGCTTCCGTGCGCGTCAAGATAACGGTTCCAACCGTTGTCTCACGAATACGTAGTGGCACAATTATCACCGAGGCTGGATTGATTGCACGTAAATTCTGTAGATGCGCCTCACTGTGTGCCACTTCACTAAGAAGTTGGTCACTTAGATGCGGATAAAATTCACTCTGCCCCGTGAGCAAAACTTTACCACGGCCGCGATGACTCCGCAGATCCGCCACGCGCTGTGGCCGCACTTGACGCAGCAGATCAAAAACATCACGCTTCTGGTGCGCCACAGCGATCGTCTCCAACGTCTCTTCCGGTGTAACCAGATCAACGGCACACCAATCAGCAAACCAGACCGTAATCAGTTCGGCCAGTTGTTGCACCGTGTGGGCATAATCTAACGATGAAACCAACATGGTGCTGCCTTCGGCCAGCAGTTGCAACCGAGCTTCGGCAGCTTTACGCCCCGATACATCTTCAACGATGGAGATAAAATAGGCGGGTTCACCCCTCTCATCCCGTTGCAATGTCACGGTCAAATTGACCCAAACCGTGTGCCCATCTTTGGTTAGATAGCGCTTCTCCAACTGATAGCGTTGGATGTCTCCGCGCAATAATCGCTCAATCTGCAGAAGGTCAGCATTCAAATCGTCGGGGTATGTGACATCTTGAAAGGTCCGTGCGCGCAACTCCTCTGAACTATAGCCCACAATCGCACAAAGTCGTTGATTCACCTGGAGCCATCGACCCTCTAAGCCAACATGCGCGATACCAACCGCGGCATTTTCAAAGGTGCTCCGGAATTGACGTTCACTCTGCCGAATTTCAGCTTCTGCCTCGGTACGGCGCTGTAGATGAAAGCGCAGGGCCACTTCATTCTCGGTAATCGCCGTCAATTCCCGCAATGTTTTGATCTCATCCTTCTGCCAATCGCGCGGCACATGGTCGATTACACAAAAGGAGCCTATTGTTGCCCCATTGGGCGTATGTAAAGGTAAACCCAAATAGGCAATAACCCCCAAATCGGTTACCGCGCCATTCTCAGCAACCAATGGCACTTCTAGGGCGTTGGCAATGCACAATGGCGCATCGGTTGTTACCACATGTTGACAGAACGAGTGGGAGAGAGGTGTTTGCCGCGTACTAGCCAAGGGTTCAACTAACCCTTGGGCGCTTTTAAAGAATTGTCGTTTGTCATCGACCAAAGAGATCAGCACAAGTGGCACGTTGAGTAAACGCTGTGCTAGCTCCGTCAAGCGATCAAACGAACGCTCGGGCGCGCTGTCAAGCAAACCACTCTTGTATAGATCGTGTAAACGTTCAGGATTATTGAGTTTATTTTTGTCAATTTGTAGATCAGTCAACAGTAGGTGGTCCTTTACCGAAGGCAAAAAGAGCCGATTCTTTACCCGCCGATTCTTTACCCATTGTTCATCCACCAAAAGTGTAAACTTCTAGTGCTCGTAGATTTGTAGATCAGCGGTGTATCAATTGACCGAAACCTCGCCAATCGACATCACCGGTCTGAATACTCCGATCATACCATTGTCTTGACTTGAAGAAAAGTGATATTTCTCTAAAAGTCGTGTGATCCATCAATATTGCCGGTGCGTCAGCATCTAATGAATTGTCGTGCTTATCTCTATCTTTATCTATATCTTACGTCTGTACCACGATCAATGAAAATCCAATACAACCGATGTCAATATCTTGGTATAAGAATACCTGCTTATCTACTATTATACCCTGCTCTGTCAACCGATACCGTCCAAAGCGTCAAAGGTTTTGCTATAACACATGACAACCGTGGGGACACATGACAACGGTGGGGCACACAACAAGAATGAGGAAGATCATGACAGCAACGACCATGCGAATGCTAAAAAATTCGGGCTCAACCGCTGCATCAGCAGCTCATCTTTTTCTGGGCAGTTCGCTGGAGTTGCCCGACGATTACCGTGCGTTGGCACCTCAACTAACTAATCTACAACATGAAGATCACACCTTTGACAATATGATCAAGGCTCATCGTTATCAAACCGGTGATGTCGTTGCCACCTTTGCAGACCTGACCCATGAAGTTTTGATCCTTATTAAGGGTCGAGTCAATCTGGTCTGGCGCAACAACATTCTTGGCCGTCAATTGGTAATGTCTACACTAGAGCCGGGTGCGGTTTTGACACAACAGCAATTATCACGCAGTAGCAATGGCAGCCAATTCGTTGAAGCAGTTGAAGACTCTTTAATCTGGACAATTCCCAGCTCACAGATCGAAGAGGTGATCACCCGCTACCCCATTTTGAGTTGGGGTTTACTCCAGACATACGCTGCTCGGCTAATTCAGGTAGAGGATCACATGGAAGCGGTCACTTGCAAAAAATTGCCCGAGCGCGTCGCCGAACTGCTGCTCTCGCTCGACCACAACGAAGATGGTCTGCTCGAAGGAATTAGCCACCAAATGTTGGCTGATCACCTCGGCACCTATCGAGAGACAGTCAGCTCAATTTTGCGCGAATTCAAGCGCAACGCACTGATCAAACTAGGCTACCGACGCATCCAGTTGCTTGATCAGGAGAAGTTAGAGCTTATCGCCGGTATTTGGTAATCAGACTCTACTACAATATAAAGCGAAGTGTTCATTTTACAACACCAAAAGCGCCGTGACCAGTGGTCACGGCGCTTTTGGTGTTGTAAAAGTGACAGGAAAGCCTGACATTGACGCCACTGCAAAGCTCATTTATACTGCGCAAGCATCTCCCCCTTTTGACATACAGTCTTACGCACGATCACAATTTACTGTAATTGTTTGACTGCTTACCTTTTGCGGCACGAATTGCGGTTCTCCCTATTTCCGCGCTCACAGTGGCCGGCCACCCTAGAAAGGATCCACACCATGCGCGCTATCATGGTTATGTTTGATTCCCTCAATCGTCACATGCTCCCTCCCTATGGCTGCGAATGGACCCACGCACCTAACTTTGCTCGGTTGGCCGAGCGCACGGTGCGCTTTGACAATAGCTATATCGGCAGCATGCCCTGTATGCCTGCCCGCCGCGAATTACATACCGGCCGCTATAATTTTCTTCACCGGGCGTGGGGGCCACTTGAGCCCTTTGATGAATCCATGCCTGAGCTTCTCGATAATCATGGCATCTATACACATCTCTCAACCGACCACTATCACTATTTTGAAGATGGCGCGATGACCTATCATGGCCGCTACACCTCGTGGGATTTTGAACGTGGCCACGAGGGCGATCCTTGGAAAGGGGTCGTGGGGAAGTATGAAACCCCACCAGCGCTTGTCGAACGCCATTCCACCAATTCCAATCCCAAGTCACTCAAACAGATGTGGCGCCAGGATTGGATCAACCGAAGTTACATGCAGACCGAGGAAGCACAACCGCAGCCGCGCACCTTTCAAAATGGGCTGGAGTTCATGCGCACCAATGCCGACGCCGATCAGTGGTTCCTACAAATTGAGACCTTTGACCCCCACGAACCCTTTTTCACGCAACAAACCTATAAGGATCTCTACCCCCACGGCTACGATGGTCCTCACTTTGATTGGCCTCCCTACCGTCCCGTGGAAGAGACGCCGGCGCAGGTACAACACATGCGCTATGAGTACGCTGCGCTGCTCTCCATGTGCGATACGTACATGGGCAAGGTACTCGATCTCATGGATGAACTCGACCTTTGGCAAGATACGATGTTGATCGTCTGTACCGACCACGGCTTTATGTTGAGTGAACATGATTGGTGGGCCAAGAACACACAACCTTGGTATTCCGAACTCGCACGCACCCCTCTCTTCATCTGGGATCCGCGCGGCCAACGCCAGGGGGTTGCTGTCGATAGCCTGGCCCAGATGACCGACCTCTCCGCGACGCTGCTCGATTTTTTTGATGTGCCGCTGCCCTCCACCATGGAAGGGCAGCCCCTGCGCGACGCAATTGCAACCGGTGCCGCCACCCACGAGTCCGTGCTCTTTGGCATTCATGGCGGCCACGTCAACGTCACCGATGGCCGTTATGTTTATATGCGTGCGCCAGTGACAGCCGAGAATAGCCCGCTCTACGAGTACACCCTCATGCCCACTCGTATGCGCCGTCTCTTTACAGCGGAAGAGATGCAGGAGGCGGAATTCGTGGCACCCTTGCCCTTTACCCAAACGATGCCGCTCATCAAAGTACCGGCACGCTCGTGGACCAATGCCCATGCCTTTGGTCATCTGCTCTTCGATCTGGCTACCGACCCACAACAGGAAACGCCGCTGCAAGATCCAGAGATCGAGGCGCGGATGATTCACCTGATGATAGCCCGCATGAGAGCCAACGACGCACCACCGGAACAATATGTTCGCCTGGGATTGGAGGGTTATCTTGCCTGAGCCACAAGGGGATTTTGCCGGTCGGCGCGATCGCTTCCGGCATTATGAAAGTCCACAAGTCGTCGACGACTATCTGCAGCGGCTGGCGCGCGAATGGCCGGAGAGGGCCGAACTTGCGCAACTGTTTGCGCACCAAGTTGCCACGGTCAAAGCACCCGCTCCTGCCCTTTTGGAGCTCTGCTGTGGACCAGGTCGTCTGGCGCAAACTGTGCTTGAGAGCTTGCCGACCGTACGCTATACAGGGCTCGATCTCTCGCCGCCGTTTTTGCGCTATGCGCAAACACAGCTAACGCCCTATGCCAACCGCGTAACCCTGCTCGAAGCTGATCTCAGCGACGCAACCTGGCCGGCGCTCTTGGCGGGCCAGGGCGAGAATGGCCACTTTCAGGCTATTCTCTCGATGCAATCGCTACACGATGTCGGCGATGAAGCGATGATCAGTCAGATCTATGGACAAGCCAAAGCGCTATTGTTGCCAGGCGGCTTCTTGATAAATGCCGATCTGATCGTTGCCCCAGGCGAGAGGCTACCCAACAATCCTGGGCGGCTGACGATTGCACGCCATCTGGCTCTGTTGCAGGAGCACGGCTACGCCGATATCCGTTGCCTTTGGGCAAGCAGAAGTTTTGGCTGTGTAGTTGGGTCAAACTGATACATGAAGATCTGCACTCCCTCCCAACCCGCACTGCCAGTAAGACAAGCAACGAATTGTCATTCCTGCGTAGGCAGGAATCCATGACGCTGACGCGTGGACCCCTGCCTGTGCAGGGGTGACAATTAATCCTTCCCTGCTGACCTTCATGATAGTGACGCCTACACAGGGGCGACAACAACAAAACATCCTTACCCTAATGGGGGGGGTGCATCGTTTCAAAATGGAGATTACCGCATGACGAACTCACCCTTACCACAAACAGCCGCGCAGCCCTTGGCCGGCAAGGTCGCGCTCGTTACCGGAGCGGGACGGGGCATTGGGCGCGCCATTGCACTGGGCTATGCGGAGGCTGGCGCAGCGGTCGTCTGTGCGGCACGCACCAGTGCCGAAATCACCCAAACAGTCTCAGAGATCGAGCATCGAGGCGGGCGTGGCGTGGCCGTTGTCGTGGATGTGACCCATCAACCGGCGGTAGATGCACTTTTTGCCCAGGCCGCGGCCCGCTTTGGCGGGATTGACATTGTCGTCGTCAATGCCGGTGTCAGCCGCGACCCGCGGACTGTCGAAGCAAGCATCCCCGAAGATTGGCGCGCCACGATCGAGGTCAATCTCTTTGGGGCCTACTACTGTGCCAAGGCTGCAATCCCTTATCTCAAGGCGCGCGGGGGCGGGAAGATCATCATGATTGGCTCGGGGATGGGCCACCGTAGCAATGGTGGTTCCTCGGCATACGCCTGTTCCAAAGCGGGATTGTGGATGTTGACACGTGTATTGGCACAAGAAGTTTGGCAAGATCAAATTAGTGTCAATGAATTGATCCCAGGGCCAGTTAACACGACCATCACAGCCAGCACCGACTTGCGTTCTGACGCGCCTTTTGCGACTAGCAGCGAATGGAGCAAACAACCCGAAGATGTTCTCCCCCTTGCCCTCTTTCTCGCCACACAGCCGGCGGTCGGTCCCACCGCACAGAGTTTTAGCTTGATGCGGCGCGACAGTTGATCTCATGCGATAGATAAAAAGGCTCTTGATCATTTAGGGTCTGTTGACATTTGCCAAAACGACCAATAAATTGAAATGTCAACAGAACCTAGTGTGGATCGGGCGATTCACCCTAAGAGATGCCGGTTGCGTAGGCGGCAGTTTGCCGGGAGCCCTCGGGGCGCGAAACCAACTCTGCGGGTTGGAGCCCTTTGGTTGAGTAGCCCACAAACAACCGGGGGCTACTCAACCGGCACTGCTCCACACTAACGCGCGAAGAACCTATAAAAAATGCCCGCTCGACTGAGTCGAGCGGGCATTACAGAAGTCACTTCTGCTCTCTTCCGGTCGTCGTTTGCCCATCGGGGGACGTGGACAAACAACGGTAGGAACATGGTTTGCAGTTGGATTCGGGGGTCTGAATCCGCTCGCTAACCATGTTGCTATTGTGCCATTGGTCCCTGATGAAATCTATCCGTCAAACTGCTTAAATGTATACACCATTTGCCCTATCAATGTATAGCACGTAATCTTAGGCGTAAGGTGTACTATGTATTAGTGATATTGCGCCAAGGTTGCCACCGTGGCGGCGATACGCGTCGAAACTTCCGGTGGCACCGGTGGATTGAAGGGGCCGCTGCAATCTCCGGCCACAATATCAGCAAATCCACTCAAACGCATCGCTTCGACGACGGCTGAATAGTTATAAACGCGGCCATTGGCGAAGCGAATCTCTTCTAACTCGTTGAGCGCAGCCTCATACCGCTTGGCTTCGGCATAATCGCCGCGCCGTTGGGCATTGTTAATCCCATCACAGGTGCCGGTGCAGAGCACAGCCGTGCCAGAGGTATGCCCTTTGGCCCCCAACTCGGCCGCTTTCGTGCTGCGGTCGCCAATCCCCCAGATGACCATGGCGTTGTCACCTACCCCTTCGAGCATCGGCTTGACATCTTCTTCGCCCGTGCCAATCTTGACGCCGACAAAGTGGGGTGAATCGTTGAGCAGACGGATGATCGCGGCTTTATCGCGTGGCTGGCGATAGTAATATAGCAGACGGGTTCCGGTCGGGCCGGCATAGCGCTCGCCAAAGGCCATCATGCCCTCATAGAGCCCTTCTGTGCTATAGGTGCCCCCCAGTGGCATGATCAACGTCACATCCGGCACCCGGCGCAACTTGGCCTGCGTCTCGATCAACTGCCCGGCGGTCAAGAGTGGATTCGGCACCACAGCCGCCATCAGCACGCCATCATCACCCATCACTTGGCCGGTGATATCAAAAATCCGGGTCTGCTCTTCCGGCTCAATGTGGTGGATCAAGCTGGTACCGGCGACCGAGATGACCCGCTTGCGCCCCCCTTCTAGCCGGTTGTTCTTCATCAAATATTCAATATTCTTGGCATGGCCGTCATAATCAATCCGGCCCTCTTTAAAAGGAATGATCGGGATCGTAATCGCGGAATCTAACGCATCCAACAGCGCGCATGTCTCTAAGGTCATGAAGGTTTTCCTCTCTGTTTTATCTTTACAATCATTATCAGGGTTACATCTCGTAGGGACACGGTGTACCGTACTCCTACGAACGTAACTCCGATTATACTTTAGCCAATCGGTAAGCGCATCCGTACAATTAGCACCGGTGGAAAATCATTGAAGTTGCTGCCCCACCAAAGCGCGTTGCCGCTCTGCCGCTCTTGCGGTGGGAAGGCCCGCTCCTCCAAGGCATCAACGACAAAGCCGGCCGCAAAGCCAGCGGCCAGCAACTGCTGTAATGGGCGATCAAAGTAGAGCTGCGGTTTTGGTTGCCCGACGATGGCGATGCCTTGCCCGGTGTGCGGGGTCATATAGCCACGCACTTTGATCGCAAAGATGCTTTCGAGCGCGCCATCGCGATCAGCCGTCTCGACAACATGTGAACAGCGCGAACTGTTGAAACAAGGGTGAGCGGTGGCAAAGACAAAACGCCCACCCGGCTTGATCAGTTGTGATAGTGCGCGAAAGAGGGGCTCGATCTCGGCAATATCCATCACTGCCATCGTGCTCAACGCCCCATCAAAGCGCCGCGTGCCTAGCCGCAACAACGCCGCTTCGTCGGTGGCATCGAGCACCTGATAGGTGAGGCGCTCGCTCTGTACATTGGCATAGCCGCGAGCCAATGCGATCATCTCCTCGGCAAAATCAAAGGCCGTGACCCGTGCGTCCAGCGCCGCTAGCCGCCGCGCATAAAGCCCATTGCCGCAGCCAATATCGAGGATCTCTTCATCCGGTTGCACGGCCAGCAGCCGTTCCGCCGCCGGCCAGATCAACTGATTAACAAAATCATTGCCGCTGTCACCCATGCGCGCATCCCAATAGGCGGCATTGGCATTCCAAGCAGCGCGGGTGGTTGCATTGGCTGCACTAGCGGTTGTTGTTTGATTCATCAGGATTCTCCCACCTTGCTTACGTTGACGGTGGCACAGTCTATATAGTCAGCGGTCAACAGCGTTTTGTTGATCACTCTTTGTTCACCGCTATCGTACTGTCAATTTAGGCTATTCCAAAATTCAAATTACCCACAAGAGAGATGAACACTTACTTTTGCTTCGTGTGTCTTCGTGCAACTACGTGGATAATTATTTCTTTGGTTTGACGTTACAGATTGTGTCCCGTCCGTTGCAGTACAAAGATACGTGGATGCAGACCACGCAAATCGAGTTTAATCTCTTCCAAAACCTTCCAGGCAGGTGTGCCGCGTAACAACTCCTCGATTAATGTCACCTCTTGCGTCATCAGGACAAAGCGGCTCTGTGCTTTGGCAACTCGCGCGGCCTCGGCCAGAATTTGCGGATAGTGCACAACGTTTTGTTCATGCGCGCCGACAGCGATGCCAAAGGGTAGGTCCGCACAAATTGCATCGACCGAAGCAGAGGGGAGATTTAGCGAACGCGCATCCCAATTGTGGAGCGCAACGACTGCCTGCAGTTGGGCAGCTTTGAGATTCCGTTCGGCATATTGTAACGCAGCCGGGTCAATGTCACAACCGATGAGCCGGCGTGCCGGGGCCGCCAGCAACCGCTCGATCAGCAACGTGCCCGAGCCGCAGGCCAGGTTGAGAAAGTGATCGGTTGCCTGGGGCCGAGTCAGCCGCACCATGGCGTGGGCAACAGCGGCGTTGAGCGCACCCTTCATGTCGGCAACGCGCCACGCCCGCACCGACAGTGGACGTGGCGTCAAGCGCAGCAACACCTCCCAGCCGATGGCTTGTGATGCAGGGCGGACGCGCAAGAGCAGATCCACGGCCTCTGCCGCAAAGGGCAGAGCGAGTGCCCCTTCTATCTGTCGGATCAGTGCTTGGAAGACCGCTGAATCGGCACCGGCGGCACTTAGGCCAAAGTTAGCAAAGGCAGCAGGCGGCAACGCTTGGCGCAATCCCTGCACCGTCTCCACTAGCTGACTAAAGTGCTCATGAGCCAACAAAGCCTTGGGACGGTTCACGGCAAAGGGCAGCACCCGATAGGCGTTAAAGATCGTGTTCAGTTGCAGAATGCGTTCAAGTTCACTGCCATTGATTCCACGACAGTGAAAGCGGATCACTCCGCGCTCACCCTCGGCCAACGGTTGTAGCCATTGCAGTTGCTTGCCCAACCGCTGTTGGATCTCGTACGCCACCACAGGCTCTAGCCCCGGTGCCATCTCCACTTCGTAGATCAACTTCTGCACCAGCGCAGCTTTTGCCGGCGGCATCGCGGAAGTTGATCTACGAAGTGGAGATGGCGATTGGCGGCGCGGTGGTTTATGTGGTTGCGCTGGCGCTGGCGTTGACGATTGCTTTGTCACTTTCTTTGGGCGGCGCGTCACCCTGCTCAAGCCACCACCCCCGGCGGCAGAATGTTGGCCGCGGCATCGTCAAGCACCAGCACCCAATCCGGACCGTCGCCGGGGGGGGTAAAGGTGACCGCCTCCCCCTTGTCAACTTTGCCAATGTGTCCTAGTTGCCCAGTTCTTGGGCTATACCACCAGGCGCGGATTATGTCACCACGCAGCGGATTCAGAGTAACCTGCACAGGACGGGTGCGGGGCAGATATATCATGGCGTAACTGCCGTCGGCATCACGCGTGGCGCGCATCTGTTCGCCACGCTCGCCGTTGGGGCTGACGATCAGGCTCTGGTCGGGGATGCGGCTGAGAAAGGGGCGAGACTCCATGAGCGAGCGCAGATATTGCACCTGGTTGGCGCCAGGACGTTCGAGCGCTTCGAGCCAGGTGCGGTCGGTATGATTGTGGCCGACAAAACGCGGTCCGCAAAATTGCCAGATCGAATGGTGGCCATAGGTGACGCCAAAGCCACCGGCAAAGACAGAGCGATAGAGTTGCTTGCGCACATCGTGATCGCGGTAGTGGCCATTGGCTGGCGTCCAATTCGCCCCTGGATTGATCGGGTGATCTTCATAGTTAGGCTCGCCATCGATGGTGGGCTTGGTCGGTGTCAGCGCATAATCTTGTTCAATCATCGCCCAGACCGGCAGATCGGGGCCACCCCCATGCCCTGATTGCATCATATTAAAGTCCAACCACGCTTCGTCGTGCAACCAGGTACTCGTGGTCATGCGACCTGCGGGGTGGTAGGTCATCAGGGCCTGGTTACCGGTGCCAGCATCAATCCCCGCGGCCATGGCGCGCCAGAGCGGGCGATAGTCATCGATAATGCCATCTTTCTCAAAAACGGCGGGCCGATCACCGCCAAGAATCCAGATGATGTTGGTCTGATCTTTGTAACGCTCGCCGAGGAAGTGACCATAGATCTGGGCGTTCTGCTCATCGAAGATCACCGGCCCCACTCCCCATTGGCGGCGGTTGACTTTATCACCCCAGGTTGGCAGCAGCCCGACATAGAGATCGTGCTGCGCGGCCATCTCGATCAATTCATCGATATAGGCAAAGTAGGCTTCATTGGGTCGCGTCGGGTCGTTGTCGTGCAAGGGGCGCTCGCCATAGGCATTGGGCTGATCGAGGCCATCAAATTCTGCCAGCGCCACGATCTGAATCACATTGAAGCGTTGGCGCTGACGAGCAGCAAAGTAGAAGGTGGCCTCTTCCCGCGTGAGGCGGTGAAAGAGTTCCCAGGCGGTATCTCCCAACCAGAAGAAGGGATCACCGGCGGTGGTTACGAGAAAACGTTGATTGTCGCTGACGCGAAGGCGCGGTAGGCTCATGGTTCTCCTTATGCTTTTTTGATCTATTTTGTCATGCAACTTTATGCTTCAATGCAAAGTTCGATAAATTTGTTGGCAAGGCTTGCCACCATGTCGGTGGGGCTGTCACTTGCAGTAAATGAGTTGCACCGCGGTCATCACTTGCGCCCAAACCGGGCGCGAACGCGGCCGTTACTGCTTCGGCCATTAACCAGTGGGCCACGGCTGCTTCCACGCGGGCGGCCGTGCGCAGCGCATAGATGTGGTGCAACGCCGCCACGCGCTGATCCAGTAAATAATCAATGTGCCAATGACAGCACTTTGACGTCGGCAACTTGGGCTGCATCGCCGCCCGTTGCAATTGGTAAAAGAGCGGTGCGCGAATCGCGTGGTCTGGTTGCGCCCCGCTGCGGGTGGCATGGCGCAACAGCCGCCCGGCCAAGGTTGTTGCCCCCCGTTGGCCCATGGCTGAGCCAACATAGAGGTAGTCACCGGCCGGCAATAAAATTTCGCGACCACCAGCAAAGCGCCCAAAGGTGACGGCAAGGGGAGCCGACACGGCGATACGCAAGAGATAGAGACCTTGGAGACCTGGTGTTCCGAGGATGGTAATCATGCTGTGTCCCGCCATTTGCACCTATGAAGTACCCCCTCCCAGCCTCGCCCGCGAGCAAGGGAGGAGCCTTTTTCCCCTCCTTGATGTCGGGGAGGGGCCGGGGGTGGGGTGCCTTCATAGCTACCTTCACGCTATGACGCCGCTACCTTGCGAAAGATCACCGTCGAGTTGTGGCCACCAAAGCCAAAGGAGTTGCTCATGGCCACAGTGACAACGTGTTCAGTTTTGGTGCTCAAGGTCAGGTCAACCCCGATCGGCACGATGGGATCCACGGCGGTTGTATTGATCGTCGGCGGAATTTGCCCCGTATCGATGGCAAGCACGGCAATCGCCGCCTCGATGGCCCCCGCCGCCCCCAACATGTGACCGGTCATCGATTTAGTGGCACTGATCTGCACATTGGTGATGCCATCACCGAAGAGCCGTTGCATCGCCTTCATCTCGCTGCTATCACCGACTGGGGTCGAAGTGGCGTGCGGGTTGACATAGTCTACCTGCTCTGCGGTCAGACCAGCATCGTCGAGCGCGGCGATCATGCTGCGCAGCGCGCCGTCGCCTTCCGGGTGAGCCGCGGTCGCGTGGTACGCATCGCCGGCGCTACCGCCGCCGACCATTTCGGCGTAGATGCGCGCCCCGCGCCGAACGGCATGGTCATACTCTTCGAGGATCAATGCAGCTGCGCCTTCGCCGAGGACAAAGCCATCGCGCCCCAGATCAAAGGGGCGCGATGCGGTCGCCGGATCGTCATTGCGGGCAGAGAGCGCCTGCGCCGAGCTAAAGCCCCCCAGGGAAGAGGGGGTAATCGCCGCTTCGGAGCCACCGCTGACAATGACATCAGCCTTGCCCAGGCGGATGTGATAGAAAGCGTCGATCAGCGCTGCGTTGGAAGAGGCACAGGCCGAAACGGTGTTGTGGTTGACACCGCGCAGCCCATAGTGCAGGGAGATGATGCCAGAACTAGCGTCCAGCAACATCTTGGGAATGTAGAGCGGACTGAAGCGGGGGTTGGTCGGCTCTTCGGCATATTTGAGGAGCTGCTCTTCGATGGTTTCGAGGCCACCGATGGCCGTAGCCCAGATCACACCGATCCGTGTGGTGTCGACCGCGGCCAGATCTAAAGCGGAATCGCGCAGCGCCTCGCCGCAGACGACCAGCGCATAGTGCGAGAAACGGTCGGTACGACGGACTTCTTTGCGATCGATATAGTCGGTAGCGTCAAAGTTTTTCAGTTCACAGGCAAAGTGGGTTTTAAAGGGGGAGGCATCGAAGCGTGTGATGGGTGCGGCGCCGCTGACACCAGCTAGCAGATTGGTCCAACTGCTGGTCAAATCATTCCCCACCGGCGTCAGAGCGCCCATTCCGGTGACGACGACACGCTTTAGGGTTGTGGGAAGAGTCATGGGTGCATTCAACCGTTTCTATGGTTCCGGCTCATCAGACGAAATGGTGCAAACACGCAATTGGGCCTCCGGCAGAAGCAGCGGTGTGCACCATTGGTTTGGATGAGCAATGGTTCCTAAAGTCAACATATCGTGCTCAAAACAATCATGCTTTAGTATACCACAGGACGATTTATGCGTCGTCTTTATCAAAGGATGAGGGTGCGAGCGCTGCACAGTGGGACAGGGAGATAGGGAGATAGGGAGATAGGGACTGTCCCACCGTCCCACCGTCCCACCGTCCCCCCATTGCTCTATCTTACGCCGCCGACCTAGTGCCGGATCAGCGGCAGGAGCTGTTGGTAAGTCATTGGCGGTAGTGGGCGGGGAGATTTTGCAAAAATAAAAGTCTAGATAGCATTGATACTTGGCGATACAGGTCGAGCATCAGTGCTATCTAGACTTTTACTACAAAATTTTCTGGTATCACTATGCTTCGGTAATTGTCACCTTAGTCATCGTATCGCCCTGCTTGATCGCATCGACGACATCACTGCCTTCGGTTACCGTGCCAAAGACGGTGTGCTTGCCGTCCAGGTGCGGTTGGGGGGAATGGGTAATGAAAAATTGGCTGCCATTGGTGTTGGGGCCGGCATTGGCCATGGAGAGCACCTTGCTGCCATGTTTCAGCGGGTTACCGCGTGTCTCATCCTCGAACTTATAGCCGGGGCCGCCACGGCCGCTGCCGGTGGGATCACCACCTTGCACCATAAAGTTGTTGATCACACGGTGAAAAGTAATCCCGTCGTAGTAGCCCTCTTTGGCCAGGAAGACAAAATTGTTGACCGTCTTCGGCGCATGTTCCGCTGCCAATTTCACCACAATGTTGCCCCGATTGGTCTCAATGGTGGCGGTGTAACTCTTCTTGGGGTCGATCTGCATTGCGGGTGGGGTGCTCCATTGTTGAGCCATAATTTACTCCTTAATCGTTATAACGCTGTTTTTCATCCACAAAGGCGTAGCCATTGGTGGATAGGTTGCCTAATTTATCTATTGGTACTGCTTTACTCCAAAAAATCAAGTATAACACAACATCAACTGTACTCCCCGTAAGCGCTTTCTCAATAAACGCCATACCCGCACAGTTTGTGCTATTCATACAGGTCATCCACAAAATTCTGCGCAAAAATGCACACTGCATAGCCAGAAACCAAACAAAATTGTCACAATTGCACAATGCTAGAGGATGGCTGCTATGATATTGTAGAGCCACACCCTTCCTGTGCCTATTTTTTCACACTGAGCGACAATGACTGAACACGATATTACCCTGCGCACTGTTTCCAAACGCTATGGTGCTGTAACAGCTGTTGATAATATCTCACTGACCATTGATCCCGGCACGTACTGCTGTCTTTTGGGGCCAAGTGGCTGTGGCAAGACATCGACCTTGCGCATGATCGCCGGCCACGAATCGGTCAGCAGCGGTCATATTTTGATCCGCAACCAGGATGTCACCCATTTTGCGCCAGCTCGCCGCAACACAGCAATGATGTTTCAAGACTATGCGCTCTTCCCACACATGACGGTCCTTGACAACATTGCCTTTGGGCTAAAAATGCGCGGCGTGGATAAAAAGACGCGCCGCGCACAGGCGACCGCCATGCTCAGCAAAATTGGGTTGAGCGACTTTGGTGAAAGGTATCCTGCCCAACTCTCCGGTGGGCAACGGCAGCGGGTCGCGTTGGGCCGTGCGCTGATCACCGAACCGGCTGTGTTGCTGCTCGATGAACCACTTTCGGCACTCGATCGCTTTGTTCGCGTGCGTATGCGCGGTGAATTGCGCCGCATCCAAAAGCAACTCGGCATTACCTTTGTCCATGTTACCCACTCGCAAGAAGAAGCACTGGCGCTGGCCGATCTTGTTGTCGTCATGGAGGATGGGCGCATTCAGCAGGCCGGTTCGCCACGCGAGGTCTATGATGGAGCTCGCACGCCCTTTGTGGCTTCCTTTATTGGCGATCACAATGTGGTCAAGGGCAAGGTGATTGAGCAGAATGCACAATCGATTACCTTGAAAGGCGAAGGGCACACCCGCTTTGTCGTGCCAGGCGAGGGCGCGGTTGGTGAGCGTGTTACCTTTTCCGTACGGGCAGATCATGCCTTTTTGGTCTGGGATGGCGAAGAGCCTACCGCTGAAACAATCCGCGAGAATACGCTTTCTGGAGTGGCCGCAGTCGTCGAATATGCCGGCTATCAGGTACGCATTAAGCTTGAAACGCTTTCCGGCTTAGAATTTACCCTCTATGTACCGGAGAAAGAATTTTCACAACGTCCCGTTCAACTCAATCAGCCATTGCAGGTTGGTTGGCAGGCTGAAGATGCCACGCTGCTAAATTTGGTGTGAAGGTCAACCATACGTCGGCAACGGTATAACCAATTATAAATGGTGAATTGCCAATTGTGAATGAGTAAGTTAACTTTTCTTGCTGGGCAAAAGATCCATTCTACTCGATCGTTTTATCTATCCATTTATTCAACTTATAGAGGAGAGCCACCGTATGGCAGTGCAAACAAAGGTCAGTCGCCGCACGTTTTTAAAGACGCTGAGCATCGCCGCCAGTGGAACACTGTTGGCCGCCTGTGTCGCCGCCGCGCCAGAAGCGGCACCAGCGGTCTCTGGGCCAGAGATTAATACGCAGCAGATCAAGGATATTGTGCTGCGCCAGATTGGCACCGGCGTGTCGGCGATGAATGAGATTCAACAGCAGGCGCAGGAAGATTTGGGCTTTACGATCCAGATGACCGCGCTGAGCACAACCGAGAATAACCAGCGCTCGATCACGCAGCCGGGGACGTGGGATATCTTTGACGGCGAATATTTTAGCCTGCCATTGGTTGTCCCATCAGGCAATCTGCTGCCGCTCGACACATCGCGTATCACCGAATTCGACAAGATTGCACCGCTCTTTATTACCGGCAAGCTGACCGAAACATCTGTCATTGCTCAAGGCACAGCACCCAGTAAAGTGATGTTCCTCACCGGGCCAGATTCCACCGAATTTGCCACCGAGCAGACCGGCTATGCCACGCTGATCCCGACGATCTACAACGCTGACACCTTGGGGTATCGGCCCGATCTGGTTGGACGCAAGATTGAATCGTGGGCCGAACTCTTCAACCCCGAGTTTGCCGGCAAGACCTCGATTCTCAACATTCCCTCCATTGGGATTATGGACGCGGCAATGGTTGTCGAAGCCGCCGGGCTGATGACCTTTGGCGACAAGGGCGATATGACCAAGGAAGAGATCGACCAGATCACGGCGATCCTCATGGAGCAAAAGGCCGCCGGCCAATTCCGTGCTTTCTGGGAGACCTTTGACGAATCGGTCAACCTGATGTCCTCGGGCGAGGTGGTCTTACAGTCGATGTGGTCGCCAGCCGTTACCGCCGTGCGCGCCAAGGGGATCGAATGTATCTATGCGCCGCTCAAAGAAGGTTACCGGGCGTGGGGCGGTGGTCTCGGCTTGAACAAGGCATTGGAAGGGATGGAACTCGACGCCGCTTACGACTATATCAACTGGTGGAATTCCGGCTTTGCCGGCGGCTTTGTCGGTCGCCAGGGCTATTACAGCGCGATTCCCGAAAATACGCAGAAGTTCATGAGCGAAAATGAGTGGAACTTCTGGTATGAGGGCAAAGAAGCTGCCGAGGATATTGTGGACCCCTTTGGCACGACGCTGGAGAAGGCGGGCGCGACCCGCGACGGCGGCAGCTACTGGGATCGCATGGGCGGCGTGGTCGTTTGGAATTCGGTGATGCCTGAGCAAGATTATCTGGTGCAAAAGTGGAATGAGTTCATTGCTGCATAACGAGTCAGCCACCGTGCTGCGCTCCTCTACTCTATCCGAAACAAATACGCTGATCGCTGGTGGTGTACCCGATGAGGTCGTGGCATCACCAGCTGCCGCGGCGACCACGGGCAGTGGTATCGCTGTCCAGGGCTGGCGGCAGATCATCCCCTATCTGCTCGCCGCGCCTTATGCGCTGGTGTTGCTGATCTTTCTCGTTGCACCCATCGTGCTGATCGTGACGATTAGCTTCTGGCGCTACAGCAGCTTTGTCATGAAGCCAGATTTTATTTTTGACAACTATCTGCTCGTCTTTTCGCCGGTCTATCTCAAGACCTACCTCAACACCTTTCGCTTTGCCGCGATCGTCTGGGGACTCACGCTCTTGATTGGCTTTCCCATTGCCTATTTTCTGGCGGTTGAGATCCAATCAGCACGGCTGCGCATGGCACTTTTTCTGCTCTGTACCGTCCCTTTCCTGACCTCGAATATCATCCGCAGTATTTCGTGGATCCCCTTCTTGGGGCGGCAAGGGCTGCTCAACAGTGCGTTGCTGGGGCTGGGGCTGGTCGATGAGCCGATGAGCATCTTTCTCTTCTCCGACTTTTCGGTGATCCTTTCGATGGTGCATCTTTACACGCTCTTTATGGTGGTGCCGGTCTTCAACACGATGATGCGCATTGACCATTCGCTGCTGGAAGCGGCGCGCGATGGCGGTGCCTCCGAGTGGGGCGTTATTCGCGAGGTGGTGATCCCGCTCAGCTTGCCCGGCATTACCATTGGCACCATCTTCGTCGTGGCGCTGGCATTGGGCGACTACAGCACCGTGCGCCTGATGAGTGGGGGCCAAGCCTCAAGCGCGGGGTTGGCGATTAGCAACATGATCAACAGCCTGCAATATCCACCCGCCGCGGCCAATGCGGTCGTGCTGCTCGTAGTGACGCTGCTGATCGTCGGCACCCTGTTGCGCTTTGTCGATATTCGCAAGGAATTGTAGATAGGTAGACAAGTAGACAAGTAAATAGGTACACAAGTACACAAGATGTATCGTTTCCCTGTTTCCCTATCTACCCGTATCCGTACACAGGAACCGCTTATGCACCGCCGCAGTAAACTTTTCTGGCCCCTTGCGATCTTTTTTGGCCTCTTCGTGCTCTTTCTCTATGGGCCGATCTCGACGATTATCGTGCTCTCGTTTCAGGGCGAAAAAGGGGGGCTGACCTTTCCGATGAATGGGGTCAGTCTGCATTGGTTCTACGCACTCTTTCAACAGCAGCGGGTCGGCGATTTCAAAGGCTCCTTTCTGCGCTCGTTGGGGCTGGGCTTTATGGTGATGTCGCTCTGTATCACCTTGGGGTTGATGGTGGGGCAAGCCTATCGCTATCGCTTTAAAGGGGCGGGGCTACTCTTTTATCTTTCGGTAGCAAGCTTGATCGTGCCCAATATCCTCGTTTCGCTGGGCATTGGGGTGCTCTTTGATCGGCTGGGTTGGCACCTGGGCTGGTATACCTCGGGCTTGGCCGCCCACCTCACGTGGACATTGCCCTTTGCACTGCTGATTATGTTGGCGATCTTCAACCGCTTTAATCGTTCGTATGAAGAGGCGGCACGCGATCTGGGGGCGAGTGAACTGCGGACCTTTGGCGAAATCGTCCTGCCGATCATTTTGCCAAGTCTGGTCGGCGTTGGCCTCTTTGGCTTCACCCTCTCCTATGACGAATTTGCCCGTTCAGCGCTGGTGATGGGCGAATTTAATACGCTACCCCTCGAGATTTATGCGATGACCACCAATGTGACCTCGCCGGCCCTTTATGCCCTGGGTACCCTAACAACGCTCTTCTCCTTTCTGATGATTGGCCTCTTCCTGGTAGTCTCGCGCCGCTTGCAACGCCGCGCCGGCGCGTTGACGGAACGGCTCGCGCAAGAGTAATAAGCGGAGGCTGAGCTTGTCGAAGCCAGAGCGGTGTAGTTGCAGCCGCGCCGGCTTCGACAAGCTCAGCCTCCGTTGGTCTTCCGCTCGGACCATGACGAATCAACACCAAAGACTAAGCGACCACGCGACTCCCTTATGATCCATCTTCACATTATCAACGGCAACACCTACAGCGCCATGACCACCAACATCGACGCCCAAGCGCGCGCCGTTGCCCGCGCCGATACTATCATCCGCACGACGCAGCCGGCAGCGGGTCCGCTGACCATCGAGAGTTACTACGACGAATATCTGGCGATCCCGCACATTCTCGCCGAGCTGATCCAGCACGAAAGCGAAAGCGACGCCTTTATCCTCGCCTGTTGGGGCGATCCAGGCATTGAAGCGGCGCGCGAAATTACGCGCAAACCGGTCATTGGCATTGCTGAGGCGAGTCTTTACGTGGCAAACAACTTGGGCGCAAAGTTCGGCGTGGTCAGCACCCTCAAGCGCACACAGCATATGGTCGAGCAGACGATTGAGAAGATCGGCCTCAGCAGTCGCTGCGCACTCGCGCTCTGCACCGATCTGCCGGTTGCGGCCACTGAAGAGGATCGGGATCACACGGTAGAAGTGCTCGAGGCAGGCAGTCGCCAGGTGCTCGCGGCCGGGGCCGAAGTGATCGTTCTCGGCTGTGCCGGGATGAGTGGGCTCGACCAACAGTTATCCGAGCGGCTTGGCGTGCCCGTGATCGATGCCGTCGCGGCGGCGGTCGTCTGGGCCGAAGCGCTTGTCCAGCTTGGCGTGCAGACGAGTAAAGCGATGACCTACCGCCCCCCGGAGGAGAAGCCCATCATCGGTTACCCAGACTTTATGCAGCCGGGCAACTTGCGGTAGAATATCAACAATTACTACAGCGGATTGGGAAAGCAGCGGATTTAAGTCCCCCTGCCCTATCTACCTGTTTACCTATCTACCTGTTTCCTTGTCTACCTGTTTCCTTATTTACCTATTTCCCTACCTACCCATGAAAACACTCATTAAAAACGGAACCATTGTCACGGCTGCCGACGAGTACAAGGCCGATCTGCTCATCAATGGCGAAACCATTAATCTAATCGGCGCCAATCTTGATACGACTTTAGCGGACGAGATCATTGATGCCACAGGGCTTTATCTGCTGCCCGGCGGGGTCGATAACCACACCCATCTCAGTATGCCCTGGCGCGGCGTGCGCACGATCGACGATTTCTTCACCGGCCAGCGCGCCGCGCTCTTTGGCGGCACCACTACCCATGTCGATTTCTCCACGCAGAGCAAGGGGGGCACGCTCAAAGGCGCGGTCGCCGAGTGGGCGGCCAACGCCAAAGATCGGGCGGTCTGTGACTATGGCTTTCATGTCGCCATCACCGACTTGACCGACGCTGTCATGCAAGAGATAGCCGAGTTGCCGGCGATTGGTGTCACCAGCATCAAGATGTTCATGGCCTACAAAGATTCGTTGCAGGTCGACGACATGACACTCTTCAAGAGCTTTCAGATGGCAGCCAAGAATGGCGTGCTTTCGCTCGTCCATGCCGAGAATGGCGATGCAATCGAGGTGCTGATCGCCGAAGCGATCGCGGCCGGCAATACCGAGCCGATCTACCACGCGTTGACCCGCCCACCGGAGCTAGAAGCCGAAGCGACCAACCGTGCGATTCAACTGGCACAGGTCGCCAGCAACGCGCCGCTCTTTGTCGTCCATTGCACCTGCAACGGCGCGCTGGAGGCGATCAGCGCGGCGCGTGTGCGTGGGCAAGCGGTGTATGCCGAAACCTGTACGCAATATCTCTTCTTTACCAAAGATAATTTGCTGGGCACGCCGGAGGATGAGTTCAATGGGGCCAAATTTGTCTGTTCGCCGCCGCTGCGCGAAACGACCGATCAGGCGGTGCTCTGGCAAGGGCTGGCGACCGGTGCGCTCTCTTCAGTGAGCACAGACCACTGTCCATGGGGCTATGCCGAGCAGAAGATGTTAGGGCGAGCGAGCTTTGCGCAGATCCCCAACGGCGCGCCGGGCATTGAGGATCGCCTCTATATGCTCTGGGAGGCTGGCGTGCGCAGCGGACGCATGACCCCCAGCCACTTTGTCGCGCTGACGGCGACCAACCCGGCCAAGCTCTTTGGTATGTATCCGCAGAAGGGGACGTTGGCCGTGGGCAGCGACGCCGACATTGTGCTCTGGGATGGCGACGCCGCACACACGATCAGCGCAGCCACCCACCACAGCGCCATTGATTATAATCTTTTTGAAGGGTATCAAGTCCACGGTAAACCGGTCAAGGTGCTGCTGCGTGGAAAGGTTGTCGTTGACGGCGATACGCTGCTCGCCGAACCGGGGAGCGGGCGCTTTGTCCACCGCGGCGCGCCGCTCCTATTGTAATACCTACGAAAGAGTGCTGGTGCCTACGCTCTGGCGTAGGCACCCTCCGCGACGCTCCAGCGTCGAGTGGCCGATGAGCCGTTGCCCGCTTACGCAGCCGCACGACGCTAGGCCAGGGTAGCAGTCCACACAGTAGCCGATTAATAAAATAACCAGGTAAACGAAGGCTGAGCTTGTCGAAGCCGGAGCCGCTTTGGCTTAGCGCCCAGCGGGCACCCGCTCAGCCTCCGCGCTTCTTCCCAATTAATTTCTTAAGTCGCTAGCGCGTGGAACGAGTAAATTGCTTTCCGCTCGTCCACGCAACAACCCTAGACTGCGGTAAAGCCACCATCGACACAGAGCACCTGCCCCGTCACCATGCGCGCAGCGGGCGAGGCGAGATAGATGACCGCGCCAGCGATCTCTTCGGGCTCGGCAAGACGGCCCATCGGCACCTTTTCCAGATTCTTGGCAAAGGCCGGGTTCTTTACCGCCGCCTCTAACATCGGTGTACGCGTAAAGGTGGGGGCCACGGCGTTGATCGTGATCTTATTGGCGGCCCATTCGCCAGCCAGCGAACGGGTAAATTGACCGACCGCGCCTTTCGAGGCGGCGTAGGGGGTACGCAATGGTCCCCCAACAACACCCACTTGAGAGCTGATCGTGATGATGCTGCCTTCGGTGCCCGCCTCGATCATCTTGCGCACCACCGCGGTGGACATGAAGAAAGCGCCCTTGAAGTTGACATCGGAGATATAGTCGAACTCCTCTTCGGTGTAATCAAGCGCCGGCTTGGGTGTGTTGTAGCCGGCATTGTTGACGAGGCAGTCGATCTGGCCAAAGGCGGCTATCGCCTTGTCGACAAAACTGTTGATGCTCTCGACCTTGGAGACATCGAGCGCCCACGCCTCGACACGTCGCCCCAGCGCTCGACACTCCTCAACCACCGGTGCACAATCCTCTACGTTGCGGTTGCCCAGCGCTAGATCGGCACCCCATTCGGCCGCAGCCAAGGCAATCGCTTTGCCAATCCCTTTGCTGGCACCGGTCACAATCATCACTTTGCCGCTCAGGTCGAAATTTACTCGTTTGGTCATCATCACTCCTTTTGGTTTGTTTGGTTAAACTTGAAGATGCTTTCAGCGTGACAAAGCGCAGACACTTGTTCCTTGTCACAATTTAGTTTACAGAAGAGATAACATGCCGCGCACTAGAGGCCCCCGGCACCGATAAGAATAAAAATTTTCGCCACAGATGGACGCAGATATTATTCTTCATCTGTGTTTATCTGTGGCTTACTTTCAAGACAGATATCACACCGCTTCGACCTTGACGACACTTCTCGTGGCGGCGGCGCGATAGATTGCTTCGACCACGGCCATGGTGCCCAGGTTGTCGCGACCGGAGGTAATCGGCTCTTTGCCGTCGCGGATGCATTCGAGAAAGTGGCGGATCTCGGTGTTGACCGAGTCGCTATAGGGATAGGAGGGAATTTCCAATTTGGTCAGTCCACCACTATATTCAGGCACTTCTGTGCTGTAGATATACCAGCCCAAAACATTGTGGATCACTCCTTTGTCGCCGTAGAAGACCGTTAACTCGCTGGTCATTGTCGGGATCGGTGTTTTATAGGCCCCAAAGAGATAGAAGGCCTCGCCGATAATGCCGTTGGCAAAGGTCATCAGAAAGGCAACGATATCTTCATTGCCGCCCGGTTGATAGCCCGGATTCAAGCCGGTGTACCCCTGGAACGCCGCCACTTCGGTGATCTCCCCAAAAAAATGGCGCATCAGATCGATCTTGTGTACGGCGGTCTGCGCCACCATACCCCCACCGGAGAGTTCCTTATCAAAGATCCAACTGTCCGGCGGATACATGTGCTTGACAAATTGGTTGCAGTCAAAGCGCAACGCCACGATGCGCCCAATCGCATCGCTGTCCAGCAATGCTTTAATTTTAACATGCTCCGGCTGAAAGCGCTGATTCTGCCCCACCATCAAGACAGTGCCGGCGGTCTCTGCGGCGGCAACAATGCGCCGGCTTTCCGCCAGGTCCATGCCTAACGGTTTTTCTACGAGCACATGTTTGCCGGCTGCGGCCGCGGCTTGGGCAATCTCCGCATGTTGATAAGGCGGCATACAGATCGAAACAGCGTCAACATCGTCGCGCGCAATCACATCCTGCCAGCGATTGGTCACATCGGCACCAAAGGGGGCAGCCATCTTCTGCGCCAATTCCACACTATAGTCATCACAACAGACCACAACTTGGGCCAGATCATCGGCCGTCTGATAGCCCAAGGCATGGAGACGGGCAATTTTACCACAGCCCAATATTCCAACACGGATACTCATTGATGCTCCTATCCTGACGCGCGGCCAGAAGTGTTCTTTTATTTCAGCCTATTCTATCCATAATTACCGACAAAAGCGTAAATTTAGGGAAAAGCTGTTGACATCGGGGCCGGTGAATTATACTATGGTGATAGCGATTTGAAAATGTCGCAAGAAGCATGGGTGCGACGGCAACGGTTTTGCCACGACTACGGCATTTGATAGAATTGAGTAATATTTTTGTCGTAGAATTTGAAGTACAATTATATCGTTCTTGGGCGTTTCGATCCCGTAAAGAAGAACAAGGCTAGTCGATGAGTGAATGGATCATGCAAATGAATCTAAATTATACCTGTACAGGTAAATTGTTGGATGACTTGGTCGCCGACCCCAAGATCGGCACATTGTTGGCGCGTCTGCGTGACTATCACGAGGAGACCTATCACCATAGCCGGCGGGTTTGTCTGCTCAGCCTTGATCTCGGCATTCAACTTCATTTGTCCCCTTCTGACCTCTGGTATTTGGGGCGGGCAAGTTTGCTACATGATATTGGAAAGTTAGAGATTCCCAGCGAAATTTTGGATAAGCCCACGGCGCTTACGCCCAATGAGATTAAAGTGATGCAGCAACATGTACGCCTCAGCTTCTGGGCCATTCAATCGATGGAAACCGAATTGCCAGACTATGAGATTGTCAAGAAAATTGCCGTGGCCCATCACGAATTTTCGGCTACACCCTACCCCCGCGATGGGAGTGATCCTCGACAGGTTAAGCTAGCAAGTTCGGATCGCCGAAAGACAGATCAAAGCATCCACTATCTCTCGCAAATCGTGGCCATCGCGGACATGACAGATGCTTTGGGCCACGTACGCGCCTACAAACGCGGCTTCACCTGCAGCGAGATTGAACGGATCCTCCGGCGTGAGTTCCGCGGCGATCCGCAACTGGTTGACTATGCCATTTGGCGATTGATGGGTGACTCGCATACGGCTACAGGTTATCATTAATTTACTCACGAACAGCACAAGAAGTGACCCAATACTCCTGCAAAAAGTGTTGCTTCTTGACGCTCGTCGGTATAGATCCACCAGAAGATATAAAGGGCGGCGTCATTGGTGACGCCGCCCTTTTTTG
This sequence comes from Caldilineaceae bacterium, assembly GCA_034432375.1. Taxonomy (GTDB): domain Bacteria; phylum Chloroflexota; class Anaerolineae; order Caldilineales; family Caldilineaceae; genus JAHBVH01. The sequence continues at coordinate 85,901 of DAOUCA010000107.1, read as the reverse complement.
TCTCTTTGCATTTTCCCACAGCCGATGTAAAATCAGGGGAACAAAGTAGATGGGGAGACAGGTAGACAAGTAAATAGGTAGGTAGCTTGTTCTTTATCTACTTATTTACCTATCTACTATTCTACCGATGTACCTGTCTACCCTCCTCCCTACCTAGAAAGGCTCACTGAATGCCCACGAAATACCGTGTTGCTATTGTCGCAAGCGGACGGATTGCGCGCGAACATGCGCGTGGCTGGCAAGCGTGTGAACATACAGAGATGGTTGCCATTGCCGATTCCCACCCCGAAGCGCTTGAAAGTTTTGGCAGCGATTTCAACATCGCCAACCGTTATCTTGATTATCGCGAAATGCTCGACAAAGAAAAACCAGATATTGTCAGCGTCTGCTCTTGGGACCCAATGCATGCCGAAATGACAATTGCCGCCGCGGCTCGGCGTCCCAAAGCGATCCTCTGCGAGAAGCCAATGGCGATCTCGTTGGGAGAAGCTGACGCCATGATGGTTGCCTGTCAACGCAGTGGGGTCAAGCTGGCAATTGGTCACCAGCGGCGTTTCTATTCGGCGTGGACCGAAGCACGGCGGCTCGTGCAGGAAGGGGCCATTGGCAAACCGGAGCGCATTTGGTCGGCCGTCACCGGTGGCATGATGAACACGGGCACCCACTGCCTCGATTTTCAACTCTATGTTCTAGGCGACCCAACACCAGATTGGGTGATGGGGGCGGTCGAACGCCACACCGATCATTTTATCTTTGGTCACCGTGTTGAAGATCGTTGTGTCGGCGTCATTGGCTACCCCAATGGCGTAGAAGGCATTATCGAAAATGAGATGAACAAGCGCTATCAATTGGGCGCGACTGTCTATGGGACCGATGGCATCATCTATGTGCACGATAACAGCCTGCGCTATATGACAGCCACCAGCGGCGGTTGGCAGGAATTCACCCCTGCCGAGCAGAATTTACAGGGCTATGGCGACGCCCACGTGGCACAGGCTTATGGCATTATTGACTGGCTCGAAGGCCGTGTGGATGCCTATCGTGGATCGGCCAAAGAGGGCCGCGCCGCCATGGAGATTATGATGGCCGTCTACGAATCGGCCCGTTGTCACGAGCGGGTAGCCCTGCCCTTGCAGACGCGCGCCAACCCGCTCGATGTAGCGGTGGAGAGCGGTGTAATCCCCGTCACTCGCCCCGGCCAATATGATGAACGCTCTTTCCTCGTGCGGGGCGAGAGCATGAGTTGGATGAGCAAACAATAATCGGTGACGACCGTGCCCACCGTACCCTTCGACAGGCTCAGGGTACGATGGGCACGGTTGCTATTTTTCAAAGGAGTTAGCATGCAACAATTTAGGGGAGCGTGGCCGGCATTGGTCACCCCGTTTACAAAGAATGATGAAGTCAATGTTCCGGTCTTGCGTCGCCTGGTCGACTATTTGGTGGGCAAAGAGATTGGCGGGCTCTACGTCTGTGGGAGTACCGGCGAAGGCATTTATATGACCACCGCCGAACGCAAACTGGTGCTGGAGGCGACGATTGAGCAGGTCAATGGGCGAGTGCCGGTGATTGCGCATGTCGGTGCGGTAGCTGTGCCCGATGCGAGTGCCCTGGCGCGCCACGCCCAAGAGGCCGGTGCCGATGCGATTGCCAGCATTATCCCGCCACTCTACAATAATACCAAAAGTGTGGTTGGCTACTTTACAGCCCTAGGTGCCGCTGCGCCAGAAACACCGCTTTTAACCTATATCTTTGGCGGGCCGGTCGACGCCGTGGCGTTGATGCAGGCGATGTCGGCCATTCCTACCTTGGCTGGCAGCAAATATACCGGCCCCAACATGTTTGAATTCCGCCGCATTGTCGAATTGGGCAGGGGCGAATGGACCGTCTTTTCAGGGATGGATGAGCAGTGTCTCTTTGGGGCCATGTTTGGGGCCAGTGGCAACATTGGGTCGACGTTGAATTACATTCCGGGCCCTTATCGCGAGATCCATACTGCGGTGGCACGTGGTGATCATGCATTGGGGACGGATCTGCAACTGCGCGCCAATCGCATCACCGAGTTGATGATGCAGGTCGGCTTTATGGGCGCGCTCAAAGCGGTGATGGCACACCTCGATTTTGACTGTGGCTCTACCCGGTTGCCCAATGCGATGTTGCCGGAAGAACAGTGGCAACCACTCTTTGATCAGATCACGCAAGCGGGTTTTGACGAATTGGCGGAGATGTAAGATGAACTATACTGCGCAAATCGATGCCGACGCACTTCGCACCTATACGCGTACGCTCTTTGAGAAATTAGGGATTCAACCCGATCAGGCCGCCGATGCCGCCGATGTGCTGCTCTATGCCAGCCGGCGCGGGGTCGAAACGCATGGTGTGCGGAACATCAAGCCGATCTACCATCGCCAGATCACCAACGATGTGACCAATCTCAACCCGACCTTCAAGATCGATTATGAGACGCCCGTTTCGGCGCGGGTCGATGGCGATGCCGGATTGGGGCTGGCTGCGGGACCGTGGGCGATGCGCTTGGCCATGCAAAAGGCGCGCGAGAGTGGCATTGGCATGGTCACGGTTCACAATAGCTATCACTATGGTGCCGCCGGTTACTATCCGTGGATGGCCCTTGGCGAAGATCTGATCGGCATCAGCATGACCGGCCGCTTTTATTCAGAGGGGGCAGAGTATGGCGTGTTGCCAACCTATGGGGCCAAGGCAATGTTTTCGACCAACCCCATTGCAGTCTCCTTCCCCACGGCCAACGAGCCACCGTGGCTGCTCGACATGGCCACCTCGGTCGTCCCCTTCAACCGCGTCACTATGTTGCGCGACAACAATGTACAGATTCCCTTGGGCTGGGGCGTGACCGAAGAGGGAGAGCTGACTACCGATCCGAGTCTGGTGCGGGCGCTCTTCCCCTTGGGCGGGGAACGGGCCACCGGTGGCCACAAGGGCTACGGCTTGATGATGATGGTCTCGGTACTCTGCAATGTCCTCTCTGGCGGCTGGGATGGCGGCATGGAAGGCAAGAGCATGGGCTTTAACAACGACGGCCACTTCTTTGCGGCGATGCGTGTTGATCTCTTCCGCCCTTTGGATGAATTTAAAGCGGCAATGGATGAGATGATCCGCTCCCTGCACGAGGCCCCCAAAGCCAAAGGCTATGAACGCATCTATGTTGCCGGGGAGATCGAACACGAGACCGAACAACTGCGCACGCAATATGGCATTCCGCTCACCGAATTTGTCGCCACGGAGTTGCAGGAATTGGCCCAGGAATACAACATTCCCTTCCCGGTTGAGCCAATTTCGCCGGAAGCAGCCGCCGCCACCAAGGATTCGTATCGGTAAGATGATAGGGGTGACGGGGTGACGGGGTGACGGGGTGACGGGGTGACGGGGTGATACTGTTGCACAGTCTTACAAAATGCCTTACGATACACAGCAATCTGTCATTCCTGCGCGCCCAGTGGGCACCCGAGGAATCCATTTGTTCGCTGTGGACTCCTGCCAGAGTTTACCCTCACGGAGGTGGGGGCAGGAGTGACATAATCGCTTTGTAAGATAGTGCAACAGGTTCAAGGGGTGACAGGATATATCCCGTCACGATCACCTTGCCACCTTGCCACCTTGCCACCTTGCCACCTTGCCACCTTGCCACCTTGCCACCTTGCCACCTTGCCACCTTGCCACCTTGCCACCTTGCCACCTTGCCACCTTGTCACCCCCTATCCCTCTACTGCGTCAACATCTGATCCCAGGTGCCATCATCCATAACGCGGAAGAAGCGGATGGTAGCATCTTCATAACAGGCGAGCAAACGACCACGCGTAAAGGGCTGGGTCACGGTATGTTGGCAGAGCCGTTCTTCACGTTCGACGGTGCCCATTGTCTCCTGCAACCCCGCGACTGTACACCAGACCTTGCCAAACCCACGCCGTGGCAATGGCGGAGATGTGGCTTCTCCTGCCAAGGGGTTGCAACTGAAGGTTGGCTGATCTTCGGTCCATGTATCGGCGTAGACTTGCCACGTTTTGTCGGGCTGCAACACATAGATCTGATTCTCGCTGCCAAACCAGAGCATAAAGCGATTGTACTCTGGCCCTGCCCCAAATTCATTGAGCGCAACTGGATCAAAGCTCGCTTCGGCCAAGGCACAGCCCAAGTGGCTGTGAATATCAGGATAGCTCAGCAATGCCACATCGGTCGCAATGGCACATGATTCGGTGGGTAGGATATCGGTGATCGGAAGCGTCTGGGTGACAAGATGTCCAGCCGTATTGGTGAGCGGGATTTGATTGCCAGAGACTGTAATCGCTGCCGCCGCCGCGACCTCTTCCCCCGGTGTCAAGGGCAACACAACCGTCAGCGGACTGGTCATTGTAATCAGTGGCGTGAGCGTGGGATCCGGCAGCGACGAAATTGGCGCAGCCTGCGCTACCGGTAGCGTCGCCGTAGCAACAACGGTCGGCAGCAGCGGCACGACGGTGGGGCTTGCGGTCGCCGTGGCTGGGGAGTCATCGCCGCAAGCGCTGACCAGCAGCACAACAATGCATAGTAATACCTGAACTTGCCACCGGTACGTCGACCGGTTTTCCTCATTTATACCCATCATTCCTCAACTAAAGACTAGATATGAATCGTTTAAGAGTTACCGATGGACTTCGACTGGCCCTAACTCCACCGTATAATCCCCAGGGCCAGCACTTACCGGTAGACGCTGACCGCTAACGGGATCATAGAGACCAACGACAATGTGGTAGACGCCTTCAAAGGTATCCACCGGCAGCAACATGCCATAATGGTCAATAATCTCGTCACCTGGCTGCCAGCTTGATGTGGGGCGCATCCATTGTACCGGCTGACCATCGCGCTGATCGATTTTATCACCATGGCCATCGAGCAGGTGAACAAAGACATGATAGTTCTCAGCAACTGCGCGCAGGCTCTCCCAGCGCAATTCGATAAGCAGCAAACCACCCGGTGCAACTTCGCTGCTGATGGCATAACCATTGAGCCGGATCCAGCCATTGCTCTGAGTAACTGGTGCAGCGTGGCTGGGATCACCAAAGAGAATGCCGAGACCCGCCTCAGTCAGCGAGGTGGAGGGCGCTGTAGCATAGAGCGCTAGACGGCTATTCTTCGTTTCAGGCAAACGATTTTCTTGAATCAGAAAGTTATCGGCACGCAGCGGCTGTTCCCATCCCGACTGTTCTGGGGCGCTATCGTCAGAGATAACCCAAAGGCGATGGTAATGATTTTGTAAAAATGTAAGCCAATGGCTCTCATCGGCGGGCAGATCCTCGCGCGGGGTTAGGCCAAAGGTGGGCAGGTGGCCATGATAGAGGTTGGCAAATTGTTGTGTTTCTGTTGGTCGCAAATAAAGAATGGCATCGTCCTCGGCCTCCAGATAGGCAATCCGTTCGGCAGCCGGTTGCAGCGTGCCATCGGCAAGGGTACGTTGATAGTTCAACAGCAGTGCCGCGCTAATCGTTGCCAATACGCCCGCGTAGAGCAACACATAGAGGCGGTTGGAGCGGTTCTCTTGTTGCTGGCGCGAATAGGTCAATAGGGTCATCACGCTGAGCACAACGCCAACCAGTGGCAAAATCACCCCTTGCCAATCGATCGCCCCATCTGATTGCCAGATGCGCCACCAGGCAAGGTGGATCTGATCAGCACGGATAAAATCGAGTTGGCGCAACAGTGGAGAATATAAAACATTGGTGAAGGTTTCCGGTGCAAAGAGAGGTTGCACCGTGGCAACTAACCAATCCTGAACCAGTGCAAAGGGTATCAGCAAGCCCAGCCATTGGATCGTCACAGAGAGAGTCAGCAAGAGTGCAAACAAGACGCGCCCGCCATTCCCCCACGCCCGTTCAACCATCAACCGTTCCCAGGCTGGCCCGATCAAGAGTGCCAGTAACGGCAGCAGTGGCACCAGGAAGCGCGGTCCCCAGCTATAGCCGCCATGCCACATATACCACTTACCATAGAGTAGCAGATAGATCAGACTGATCGCCACAATGCTAGCGACCAGCCAACGCGCCTGCGTCATCACGCGACGTATTCCCCAAAAGCCGAGCAACAGAATGGGGCTATACCAGAAAAAGCCGCGCGCCGGACCTACCAGTAGGCCAACAATCCCAAAGAGCCATGGTGCGCTAAAGGTTTCCGTGGCTACATAGCCACTCTCCCAAATGGAACCATAGCGTGCGCCATTCCACCATAGCGAGAGGAAACCACTGCAGACCACTGGAGCAAAAAAACTGATGAGGGGACGCCACTGTTCGCGCAACAACGTGCGAAGTTCCTTAATCTGCAAACCCATCTTTGCCGATTTGCCTTGGCGACGGTAGAGTGCCACCAACAATGCCACCACAAAGACCGGCAGCGTCACCAGATTGATAGTGCGGGCCAAATAGGCCAATCCCCAGGCTAGCCCACTGCCCATCAAATAGCGTTTGCGCCCGCTCTGCCGATAGGAGAGCAACCCATAGAGTGCGCCAAAGAGCCCCCAGCCGCAGACTGGATCGCTAAAGAAAGTTTGTGTATAGGGCCAAGCCAGCGTAGCCAGGCCAAAGATCAGCGCTGTCGCCACCGCCGTGTTAACCGACCAGCCCAACCGCCGACCCGTGCGATAGAGCAGCGCACCCGTCCACGCCGTCAGCAACGGGTTGAGCAAGAGCGCCGCATGGACAAGCCCGATATTGGGCCAATGGGCGGCCAGCCAAACGAGCGGATAGGCGAGCAGACCCATACCAATGCCCTTGCGACTATAGAGCGCGCCGTCAGGACCAAAGCTACCCTGTTGGATCCCCATCCAGAGCAGTTGATTGCTGTCAATGGCACCGCGCCGCACCATGCTTTCGACGGTCGCAAACATCGCCAAGCCATCACTGCTTTGGATGTAGCCGGTATAGGTAAAGAGATAAGCAGCAAAGAGCAAGCCAAAGATGGCAAACGCAATCCCGCGCTTGGTTTGTTGAATTTGAGTCATATCTATCTAACGTTCAATCGAGCCATAAATCGAATGCCGACAGCTCAACCACAGGTCAAAGGTAATATAAAGGCAATTTATGGGTGATACGGGCCAAGAAATTGTTCGCCATCAAAATGAATCAAATGTGTGGGGGTTTCAGCGACCCAAACCTCGGTCTCCCAACTAATGTCGCCAAGATACTTACCCATCATTTTGCGATCGGGGAATGCTGTAATATAGACGAGCCCAGCCGTCGCTTCCCCAAAGAGCGCTGCCAACTCCGCATGACGCTTTGGATCAACTGGCCCGTGGCTGGTGACGGCTTCAATGAGAAACAACCAATTGCGATCACGGTGGTAGAGAACGACATCGGGAAATTTCCCGCGATTATCAAATTCTAAGCCTATTTCCTGAAAGACAACCGCTTCAAAATGCCCCAGTTTCGCCCCCGTATCACCGATATATAGCACCTCAGCGCCCGGAGCAAACCGTAGGCCGAACTGTTCAATAATTGATTGAATCAGTCGACTATGGTTGCCAGGTGTTAAATAAAGCTCAAAAGTTTCGCCAAAAACCAGCGGAATTTTTAACATTTCTCGCGCGTTTGCATATTTTTCTGTCAGTGTTCGACGACTTGCTAAGTAGATTTCAAGATTTGTTGTCCATTCAGCGGTGCCAAAGGTGCGCAGTAATGCGAGTGCATGGGGTTCAACCTGGTAGACCCACTTTGGACTATTGATGGCTCGACCAGGTTCATCAGGATTTGGGATTACAAGGCCAGCATCAATAAATTGGTGCATTGTTTGGCGCCGAAAAGTTTCACGTGTATTTGGTGCATAAGCGCGAGCGTAGTGCCCTTTCACAAAGTCCATGATCGGGGTAATTCCCATCAGTGGAGCGCCAGCATCTGCCCATGCAACATCAGGTGTCAAACCCAACAGAGCCAGTAAAGTAAGGGCTGATCGCTCATTACGTTGGCCACGCGGCAGCCCCAATTCATCAAAAATAGATAATGCCTCTTGTATCTTCTGTTGAATCATCATCGGATTGCTGTCGCCTTCGGCATTTTGTGACAGTTGTTCAATCTCACTGTCAATGAGTGTATCTATTTCTGATTGATTTGGAAAAGAACCATTCACTTGTTTGCCAAGTCTGATTAGACTTTCTAAATTCGGATAATGGAGCATCCGCAAATCTGTTGCATTTACCTGGGTGTGGCCAGAAAACTGTCTAAAATAGAGATCGACCAATGTTGAGTTAAGATAGACCGCTAATCCTTTTGCGATGGCAGCATCTAAACCACTTTTTTGGGCGTGAAAGACGTTAATGTGATTTTCAAAGCCAACTTTATCGCCTGACACACGCTTTGGATCATAGATTGCCGCAACAATCCTCCGCTTTTCTTCGGTTGAACTTAAACGCCGTGTAAGAACATACCATCCATTGGGCATGAGCCAACGATCGCTCTCTCTGTTTTCATGGATGGCATTGGGCTTTCGCCCCTCTAAAGGCCAGCGAATTTGGTTGTTATGAAAGTGGCTTGGATAAATCAGTGGAACTGTACCTTTTTCAGGGTGTTGCCGTAAATTCTCTTTGAGACGAAAATCTACGACAGGTCCTGTACTGACGCTAATGCCAAGTTCATCTAGAGAGTGAGAGAAAGCACTAATACGATCCACAATCATCTGATCAAACTCATTCGAGGTGATGTGAATCACTTGATCGGGCTCGCTTTGTTTGACCAAATTAGCGAATGCAACCACGCGTTGCGTCATATCGCTTAGGCTTGCATCACTGCTTGCTGTAACGGTTACAGTCTCTTGCTGAGATTGTTTTACGGCGTGAATAATAATGTTTTCTTGCAAAACATCGTTTTCTTTGAATGCTTGTGTTCTACTCGTAAAAACATGGAGATGCTGTATTGACATTTCGGACAACAGAAGCTGACGAAATGGCTTGAAATAGACGCCGTTACAAAAGCTGCGTGGAATGATAGCAACCAGTTGACCATTCGGTGCAAGCAATTGAATGGCTATAGCAATAAATGCACTATACAAGTTGGAGGTTTCGATATTAATTTGGCTTAGCTGTTGACGATAGTGCGAATTGCTTCGTATTTTTTTGTACGGAGGGTTCATTATACAGTGCGTATATTGGTGGAATGGCTCCTGGAATAGACCGCCAACATTCCACAGCAACTCTGTCCCGCTTGCCACAAAATCCTGATGAAGCGCTTTGCCCACGAAGTCAATATTAGCATCTGTACATTCGTCGCTACATCTTTTTAGCGTCTGTTCAAGATAACTCAATAAAAAAGCATCCAGTTCATACGCGTCAACAACAATTTCAGATGGAAGGCATTGGTGGGCAAGCTGTTGCTCGATAAATGAAGCGGTTAGACTACCGACGCCAGCGCCAGGGTCGAGCAATCGGATTTTTTGATCCGTCTCGCCAAAAAGCGATGCCATGAAAAGAGCAACAGAACTTGGTGTCATGAATTGACCCAGTTCAACTTGCGTCTTTCTATCTAATTTTTGATTGGCCTCGATTCGGTAAGCATCTGTAATCTCTACCAAATCAACAACTTTGCTCTTCATAGGCTGTGAATAACGCTCAGGTATACAATCTATTCGATATCGACTTTGTGACTCAAGAAATCCGTTTGTGTAACACCAGCAGTGATAATTGGCACCCGCCCATCCTCTGTATATAACCCCACCTGCACCTGATACGCCCCCGGCAATACTGTCTCTGGAATGATCAGCCGATAGGGATCTCGAATCAAGGCTTCCGGTTGCCAAGTGTCGGTCGGGGCGAGGCCGGTCACGGGTAGATTGTCCTGTTGTGCCACCAGTTGACCGGCGGCGTCTAGCAAATGGACAAAGACGGTGTAGCTCTCGGCAACCGGTGCCGCTGTTTGCCAGTATAACACCAAGTGCAACTCCCCGCCTACTTTGGCAGAATCGAGCGCTAGCCCGGTCAGTTCAATCGGGCCGCCGTCGACTTGCGCTACCGCCAGTGGTTCTGCGGGTGTCCGCATGACCTGCACCACGCGGCAGGCACCTAATTGCTGCTCTTCGATGATGTGCACAGCCGGCAAGGCAAAATATCGCTCGGCATGGGAGGGTTGGTCGGTATAGGTAACCCACCAAAAGGGCTCATTGCCAACGGCGCTATCGAGCCGTTCGGCGATCATCTCGGCCCAGGGGCGATCATGGGCATCATAGCCATCGATAATCTCAATTTGATACTCTTGCCGCAGCCACGGGTAGAGGTCACGCCAAATATCGATCTGGTCACTGAGAATGCGTGTTTCGGGCCAGTCGGCTTGCTCCTGAAGGTAAGCGATTGCCATCTGACAAGGGTGATCGGCCAGCCGTTGGTCGGCATAGGCGCTAGCAGCGCGGGGTAGGCCGGCAGCGATGCCAACAAAGGTCGCCACCAAAAGCAGCGCCGTTGCCGCGGCAGTGACGCGTTGGATTTGCCGGTGTGGCATGGGCCAGATTTGGCAAGCGAGTTCGACCGCGAGCGCAACCAACAGCGCCGTCCGCAAGAAGACCACCCCCGTGAGAATCCAGCGTTCGTTGCCGAGCATCGTGAAAAAGATCGGCGATTCGATAACATTCAGCAGGCTCAGCCCGATACTCAACGTAATCCCTTGCCAAGTGGGCAAGAGCAGCACGACAAAGGCAAGAATCCAGACCAAAAATTGTGGGCTCCAGCCTTTGCTATAGAGAAAGAGCCAGATCACACTGATCGCGGCAAAGACGACCGGTGTACGGGGGTTGCTCCAATCGTAGCGGCGGCTGTAGAGCCAGAGATAGAGCAGCATAAAGGCAAGCGTAATCCAGCCCCAGGGCAGTTGCGCGGTGGCTGGTGGCGTTTCGAGCGCGACCAAGTTGCGCATGTCGAGCGGTACGCGGCCCCAGTCATAGTTATCAACGAGCAACGCCCAGATGCTCTCCCAAGGCGGACGCAGACTGTTGATGGTAAAGCTACTGAGGGCTAGTTCGGTGTGACCGCCGACCAGCCAGTAGCCGCCACCGAATACAATGGCTGTAAAGAGTAAAACGTAAAGCGTGGGGCGGAGTAGATTCCCGGCGGAGCGGGGATTGAACCATTCGCTCTTTAGCGCTTGCCAACTCAGCCGGCTGCCCAGCCAGCGCACGGCAATCGGCACGAGCAGGGCGGGGGTTAACTTGGTGAGAAAGCCGAGTGCCGCCATCACCGCGCTGCCGAGCCAGCCAAGTGGTCGTTTGCTCAACAGTAGATCCAGCCCCCACAACATAAAGAAGAGGGGCATTGCCTCGAACCAGCCGAGGAGCGTGTAGACGGGCGTGAAGAGGAGTGCATAAAAGAGGGCGGGGTGGAGGAGGGAGGGGGAAATTGTAAATGGCGAATGGTCAATCGTCAATGGTGAATGAGCTAGCGCCGGGTGGCCTAGTTTGATGGCGAGGCGGTAGATCAGGATGAGGTTACCGCTCTCAAAGAATAGCAAGAAGAGGCCAAAGAGCAGATGAAAGAAGAGGCGCGGCTCGATCCAAGGGGGGATGCGACTCGACCATTCGAAAATCGGCAACATGAGCGCCGGAAAGAGAGGGGGATAGGCAGTCCAGAGATTGATAAAGGTTTGATACCCCTGGGGGATCTGTTGCCCCCAGAGGTAGTAAAAGTCATAATCGCTGGCATCGGCGATAAAGCCACCGGGGCGAAAGAGCAGCAGCGCCAGCAGGCGAAAGACCATTGCCAACACAAAGATGGCGAGAAACGTGGTGTGGCGTTGAAAGATAGAGTGGAGTTTGGCAACCATAAATTGCTATTTTCTGCGAAACCACAGCAATTCACCAAATCCCGCGCTTCGTGCACTCAAGCTATTAGCAGACAATGGTCTAAAATTTGATACGAAAACCTGCGAATCACCCCCTGTCTTTCTGAAAGAATCTTCGAGCAAATAACCTTGAAGACGCTTTCAGCGTGACAAAGATCAGACGACGGACCATATCACAACTTATTTTATAAAACACTAACGCGTCCAGGCCATCCACAGTTGAAAGGCTCGTTTGACCAGTGGCGTTAGGCGGGTACGATTATACATGTCGGCGATCTTTTTGATCGCTTCGGCCTGCACCGGATAGGGATGGATCACGGTCGAGAGCGTTTTGAGCCCCAAGCCACCAACCATCGCCGTTGTGATCTCGTTGATCATCTCACCGGCTTCACTCGCCACAATCGTCGCACCGAGGATCTTGTCGCTGCCCTTTTGGACGTGGATCTTGACAAAGCCCTCGGTCTCGCCGTCGGTGCGCGGACGATCGACATCGTCAAAGTGTTTGACGAAGGTATCGATGGCAATGTCCTTGGCTTTGGCATCCTTCTCGTACATGCCCACATGCGCGATCTGTGGATTGGTGTAGGTGCACCAAGGCACAATTAGGCTGTCGAGCTTCTGTTTGGGGCCAGGGAAGAGGGCGTTGCGCAAGACAATGCGCGAGGTGGCATCCGCCATGTGGGTGAATTGATATTTCTGCGCCACGTCGCCAGATGCATAGACATTGGGATTGGTCGTCTGCAAGGTATCATCGGTGACGACGGCGCGCTCGTTGTAATCAATCCCAGCAGCCTCTAAGTTGAGACCATCGATGCCTGGCACACGCCCCGCCGAGACGAGGATCGCATCGACTTCGCAACTGCGCATCTCGCCATCCTGCGCAAAGTGAATGAGCTTGCCGGTTGGCGTCATCTCGACGGATTGGATCTCGACCTGGAAACAGAGCGTCACGCCGTCCTGTACCATCGCTTCCTGTACCACCTTAGCGGCGTCGGGATCTTCCCTGGTCAGGATCTGCCCCATCCGCTCCAGGATCGTCACTTCGGTGCCAAGCCGCGCAAAGGTCTGCGCCATCTCCGTGCCAATCGGGCCGCTGCCGAGAACCGCCATGCGCCGCGGCTGTTCGGTCAGTTGAAAGAGCGTCTCGTTGGTCAGAAAACCGGCTTCGTGCAGACCAGGGATCGGTAATTCGCGCGGGTTGGAGCCGGTGCAGATCACCGCCTTTTTGAAGGTCAAGGTCACTGGTTTTTCGCCATCATCAACTTCAATGGTGTTTGCTCCAGTAAAATGAGCCGCGCCCAGAAAGACATCGACCCCCTCGTTGGTAAAGCGTCTGACCGAATCATCGTAGCTGATCTCAGCCCGAATGCGCCGCATGCGCCCCATCACCTCACCAAAGTTGATGCGCACCGCTTCCTCGTCAACATGAACACCCATCTCACGACCCCGCCGGATCTCACCTACCACATGGGCGGAGCGAATAATCGCCTTGGAAGGGACACAACCGGCATAAAGACAGTCACCACCGACGAGATATTTTTCGATGATCGCCACCTTGGCACCCAACCCCGCCGCGCCCAGTGCCGAGATAATCCCCGCCGTGCCCGCGCCAATGACCACCAAGTTGTAACGGCCACTTGGGGTTGGATTTTGCCAAGCAGACGGATGGGCATTCCCCATCATCTCCTTGTTAAAGTCATCCATGGGATGGATTTGAATTGGGTAGGCCTCGTCGGGGAAAAGTGGGTTGGGTGCAGATTTGGGGTGTGTGGCGGTTGCTTCGGCCATGGATGAACGCTCCTTGTGCTGTGGCATAGGGATGGTTACTACGTTGCCGTCACTATGCCACAGCACAAGGCAAAGCGTCCGTGATCACGCCTACCCAAAAAAGCCGCCACAGGCTGAAGCCCTGTGGCTGGCAGAAAAGCCCCCCTAAGGTGGGCTACGACGTGAGTGCGCTTTAGCGCAGCTTTCTTTATCAGCCACAGGGCTTCAGCCTGTGGCGGCCGTTTATTCCTTGGCAACGATTGGCAGGTAGCGCGTGGGACCAGCACCGATCTGTCCTCGAATCGCGCCGCTTGGGACATCCACAGTATGTACATTGACATAATAGTAACCGGTGAGCAGGTCAACCAGATTCTGGGCATTGAACTGCAACGCACCGCCGAGGGGATGCTCGCCATCAAGTGTTGCGCCGCTGCTGGCATTGAATAGGGGGAAGATCACTCCACCATTGGTGCCAATGGGTGCCAGGTGGATATGCGAAGCCGTTGCGCTGACAAGGTCCGTCACGGCGATGGTGTAGTGCAGAATGCCTAAAGATGGCGTGAGGTAGAAGTAACCCTCACCGCGCGCATCGGTTGTGACAGACGGCACTTCCTCCGCACCGCTCAGGTGCGCGACATAGCGACTGCGAGCATGATAGGGTTCAAGTTGGCCACGAATTTCGCCGCTTGGATTGGCGCTTGTGTGAACGTTGACATAATAATCGCCCTGCAACAGGGCAAAGACCCTTGCGCTGTCCATCGGTACCATGCCACTGATGGGGTTGTCCGGATCAAAGGTACCGACACCGGTAAAGAGCGGCACAATGACCGGGCCATTCACGCCGGCGCTACCACGATGGATATGCGACGCCGTGACGCCGGCAATATCCTCTACCAAAACACGATACGCCAACGCGGTGGCTGTGCTGTTGAGCGCCATGATGGCATGGCCAGTTGCACTGGAAGCGACCGGCGGCACCTCACTGGCACCGGCAAGTCTGGCTTCAAAGAGCGCTATGGTACCAATTTGGCCGCGAATTTCTCCACTCGGGTGGGCACTGCTATGCACATTGACATAGTAGTAACCGGTAAGCAGATCGACCCACTCCTTTGCCGTGGGCACCACGGCGCCGGCAATTGGATGCGCGCCATCAAAAGGCAACCCACTGCTGCTATTATAGAGTGGGAAGATCACGCCACCGCTTGTCCCCTTGGGTGCCAGGTGAATATGCGATGCGCTGGCGGTGATGTCCGTTACGGCAACGCTGTACTGCAATATGCCAACGGAGTCGTTCAAAGTTAACCGAGCCAACCCCACGGCATCGGTTTCAATGGCAGGTGTCTCATCGTTGCCGGTCAATGTCGCCAACAGATGGGGCGGCACAGCCAGTGGGTGGAGCTGGCCACGCAGCGCGCCTGGCGGATGGGCTGGGGTGTGGACGTTGACGTAATAGTCGCCGCCAATCAACGCCATGACCTGATCGACGGAGATGGCTACCGTGCCACTGACTGGATGGGCAGCATCGAAGATGCCGCCGCCGCTACTGTTAAATAGTGGGAAAATTATAGGACCGGCAACCCCAGCTGGGGCGCGATGGATATGGGATGCACTGATCCCCGTGATATCTTGGACGGTGACCCGATAAGCCAAGCTCGCTGCGTCGGCACTCAACGCGAGTAGAGCACGGCCCGAGCCAAGCTCGGTATTGGACGGAGTTTCCGCGGCACCACTAAGATTCGCCTCAAAGAAGCGCACGCCACCGATCTGACCGCGGATTTCGCCGCCGGGGTTGGCGCTTGTATGCACGTTTACATAAAAATAGCCGGTTAGCAGATCGACCAACTCACCTGCGCTCAGCTCAACGGTGCCACTCACTGGATTGTCAGGATCAAATAGACCGGTGCCGGTGTAGAGCGCATGGGCAACGGGGCCATTTACACCGACGGGGCCAAAGTGAATATGGGAAGCTGTTACGCTGACAATATCAGAAACAGCTACCTGATATTGCAGGGTGTTTGTATTCACCAAGGTAAATTGCGCAACACCTTTGGCGGTTGTCGCCACTGGCGTCGGTTCATTCGTCCCGAGCAGTAGCGCATTGAACGCAGTTGGCGCGGCATAGAGTTGAACCTGCCCACGGATTTCGCCGGAAGGGGCAGCCGATGTGTGCACATTGATGTAGTACTCACCCGCCATAAGCTTTGCAACCTGTGTGGGCGAAAGGGTCAATGTGCCGCTAATCGGATGGGACGGATCAAAGAGACCGCTGCCCGTATAGAGCGGAAAGATCACGCCGCCATTCACGCCGACAGCTCCTTCGTGAATGTGCGATGCGGTCACGCTCACAATATCGCTAACAAAGAGGCGATAGGTGAGCGTATCGCTGATCAAACTCAACACGGCACGGCCCGTCGCCGGCGTATCAACAGCCGGATTCTCGTGCGCACCGGCAAGATTGGCCACAAAGAGATGGATCTCATCGGCCGCTGGCGCAGCATTTACCACACTCGAAGGCATTGATAAGGACGGCTGCACACTGGCTACCGCAGTGGCGCTACGGGTGGCAAATGCGATAAATGCGCTGCAACATAGGGTTACGGTTATGGTAAACATGATAACGAAATTGTGACTGGATGCCCTGTGTCGTAGCGCCGGATATTGAAGATTGGGACTTGTTGTCACCCCCGTATTGCGGTGTGTCTGTGGATGAGACCAAGCTAGATGATTTTTGTACATAAGTTTACTCCGCCTTAAAAAGATTGATTGCTCTCAACATCGATAAAGTATCTACTGCCGATTTTTGTTAGCGTTTATTCTGTAGAGTTGCTCCTTTTTAAGCAATCCAGGTGACTGTCACTGGCCGCAACCAAGTTCGTACAGCAGATCGCACAGTGGCCAGTGACAGTCACCTCCGCCTCAGGCTTTACTTGGGAACAACTCTTGTGTATTATCTGTGTATTCAATGATGGGTGACATAAAGCAGCAATTTAAAAGCAGTAATTTAACTGTATCTGCGGTCGTGTTACAAACGCTGATGACTCCCTGCCCAAGGCAGCAAGAAACCTCGCGTATTTAACTCGAGCAGGTACCTAGTACAGCGTCAGGGAAATTATGCTGGTTTAGACTTAGGTCACATTTGCAATGTGACAAGGCTCATCGTGGCGACGATTTTCTGCAAGAATAGGCGTTTTCCCCGCTTTGTCACGCTGCAAGCGTGACCTACAATTGCATGCCTATAAACTAGGGTCTGTTGACATTTGCCAAAACGACCAATCAATTGGCCGACTAACACCGAAAAGCCGCCTCAGCGGCTACACACCTAGCCGCTGAGGCGGCTTTTCGGTGTTAGCAGCGGGTTTCAACCCTGCAAAATTGAAATGTCAACAGAACCTAGCAGAACTTCTCTGACACTGTACTAGGTGTTGAAAATGTAAGTGTAATAAGTTGGGGTGGTATTTATAGTAACGTACTGAGCCAAGCTATTGGATTTAGGGATACGAGGGACAATTGCAGAGAGGCAACAACGTGGTAACCGCAGCACAACTTACACACGCTTCGACAAGCACAAGATGTGTAAGCCCAAAGCAATGATTGCATCTTCTTTGGCATCTGAGGCTGCAAATTTCTCCGATATACGGATGCCAAAGAAGATACAATAGTGATATCAAGATTGTGCTACAACATGCACCAGCGAGATCCCATGTACTGGCAGATCAAAGCGCAACATTACCTTGCCGCCCGTCGATGTAACCTGCTGTGGTGCGGTCAATAGTTCCAACCCATCGCGCGCTTTGATCGCAGCATACTGACCGGCGGCGGGATACATCGGTTTGCCCTGGCGCACCCATTCGGTGTAAGCGTTGCTATGTTCCTGATCAATGCGATAATGGGTGATCTTGAGCGCATCACTGTTAAAAGGCAGATTGTCGATGGTCAGCTCGATGGGGTGAGCTTCGGCCAAATCCCAGTCGTCATGATGATTGTAGATGAGTACCGCGATCTCTTTGTTGCCGGCGAGCGTGGCAAAGCCGGAGACATCGGGCGTTTCGCCAAAGCCGTTGGGATCCTCATACGCCAAGGGATCTTTGGTGCCGCTGCTGGTAAAGGCGAGTTCCTGCGTGCCCATCAGCGCGTACATACGGAAGAGGTTGAGGATTGCTTTGTCGATGCCCTGGGTTGAAAAGGTGCGTGTCCCTTCAAAGCAGCGCTCACCGACAAATAGAAAGGCCCAACTGAGCAGCCGCAGATCCCAGCTCTCACCACGGGCGTAGCGACTCACCTTGTCAAAGGCGGCGGCGACAAAGCTGGCGTAATATTCGGTGTTGCGGAAGTTGAGATTGACATTGTCCCACGCCCCACCGGCGGCCCAACCATCGGGGTCGATCTCGGTGAGCACACATTCGAGATCTTTGATTGACGGATACTTTTTGATGATCGAGTGGCCAAAGGCGGTATCGCGCACAATCTGCTTGACCGACGGCGGCCGCTGTGGGCGATGTTTGGGATCGGCGCGGTAGCCGCCGCCTTTGACGTGAAAGCTGAGAAAGTCGATGGGCGTGCCGGACGCTCCGGTGACGGCGTTGACGCCATTGACAACATGGTTGAGAAATTTATCGAGATATTCGACCGAATTGCGTTCCGGCGCGGGGTTGGTCACGCCAGGGCCGCCGACACGGGCGTCGGGGCAGGCGGCCTTCACGGCCGCTGCGGTGTAATCGTAGAGCTTGTTAAATTCCTCAGCCGTCCCGCGCCAGTAGGAGATGTCCGGCTCATTCCAGAGCTCCCAATACCAACTGCGCACCTCTTCTGCACCATAACGGTCCACACAATGCACCACCAGGTTGTAGACCAGATCGTGCCACTTCTGGTAATCCTTGGGCGGGCAGGCCCAACCGACCGTGCGATATTGTTGCGCGGTCCAGTTATCTTTGTTGGCGTCGTAGTAACTGGGATCAACCAGATCTTGGGGCATGAATCCCAACTCGACAAAGGGTTTGCAATAGTGCTTGAGCGTGGTATCAAAGATCAGATCGATGAATTGCCAGTTATAGATCGGATTGCCATCGTCATCTTCGAGATAAGCGTTGGTCGAGCCCCATTTATAGGCGGCGTGGCCGTTGCCGGTGCAAAAGAGATGATGCACGCGCACATAATAGGGCTTCTCCTGCATCGCACCAAACTTGGCGAGCAGCGCTTCGCCTTCTGGCACATATGTGTAATTGCACTCATCGTAGCCGATGTAATTCCAATTATGGGGCAATTCGCCGAGCCATTGTCCGGCATCGACATGAATTTGGGTGGGATTGGTGGTCATGATTGGTTCCTAATGGTTATGGGTAGATAGAGAAAATGGGAAACTAGGGGAACAGGCAAACAGGGAGTGTATCGTGTCTACCTGTCTACGTATCCACCTGTCTCCCTACATACTCCCCCAACGGCACCCCAATCAGCTCGATCTCGTTCGTGCGGTGGCAGGCGACCAAGTGACCGGGGGCTACTGCTGCCCAAGGGGGTACTTCTTGTTTACAAATGTCGATGGCGTAACGGCAGCGCGGGTGGAAGTGGCAACCGCTAGGTGGATTGGCAGGGTTGGCGACTTCACCGGGCAAGATAATCCGCTGCATGCGCAGATCGGGGTCCGGGTTGGGGATAGCGGAGAGCAGCGCTTCGGTATAGGGGTGGCGCGGGTGGGCAAAGAGATCGTTGACATCACCCATCTCGACCAATTTGCCAACATACATCACGGCAACGCGGTTGGAGACATGTTTGATCACATTCAGGCCGTGGGCGATAAAGAGAAAAGAAAGGTTGAGTTCGCGGCGCAGATCTTGCAAAAGGTTGAGGATCTGCGCCTGGATCGAGACATCAAGCGCCGAGACCGGTTCATCGGCGACAATAAATTCGGGGTTGAGGGCCAAGGCGCGGGCGATGCCAATCCGTTGGCGCTGACCGCCGCTAAAGGCGTGGGGATAGCGGTTCATGTGCTTGACCTCCAGCCCCACCAGGTCGAGCAGCTCTTTGACACGGGCGACCAGCGCATCGCCGCGCACCACATTGTGTAGGATCAGCGGCTCGCTGACGATCTGCAAGACCGTTTTGCGTGGGTCGAGCGCCGAATAGGGATTTTGAAAGACCAATTGCACCTGGCGCCGCAACGCTTTGAGCCCCGGCTTATCGAGCGACAACACATCGATTTCTGCGCCGCTCTTGGGATAGAAAGTGACGCTGCCAGCGGTTGGTTCGATCGCACGCAACAGGCAGCGCCCCAGGGTTGTCTTGCCGCTGCCCGATTCACCGACAAGCCCCAGGGTCTCGTTGCGAAAGATCTCTAGCGAGACATCATCGACAGCACGCACGTGGCCAACCACGCGCTTCAGTAACCCCTGTTCAATCGGGAAATATTTTTGCAGATGCGCCACTTTGAGCAGGAGCGAACCGGGTTGGTTTGTTGGCGTCATGCTGTCTCCTTTGCCGGGGAAATCCGGGTGGCGTCGGCCAAAAAGCAGCGAACAAGATGGCCGGGGACAAGCTCTTCCAATGGCGGCACGCTGCGGTTACACAATCCTTCTTCCGCAATTAGGCAGCGCGAGGTAAAGCCACATTGGGCCGGCGGGTCGAGCGGCACAGGCACATTGCCGGCAATGTTTTCGAGATAGCCGCCGGATTGTTGGGTCAACGTGGGAATGGCTTTGAGCAACCGTTGCGTGTAAGGGTGGCGAGGTGTCTTGAAAATGGTGTGCGTATCGGCATATTCGACGATGCGCCCCAGATACATCACTGCCACCATATCCGCCACCTCGGCGATCACCCCCAAGTCGTGGGTGATGTAGAGCACCGACATCCCCAATTCCACCTGCAATTCACGGATCAATTCCATGATCTGCGCCTGCACCGTCACATCGAGCGCGGTCGTCGGTTCGTCGGCAATCAGCAGCGTCGGGTTGCAGGAGAGCGCCTGTGCGATCATCGCGCGCTGACACATGCCACCGGAAAGTTGGTGCGGATAGGCCTTAAATTGCTGGGATGGATTAGGCAGGCCAACACGGTCGAGCATATCGAGCACAATCTCTTTGGCTTCTTTTTTACTCTTTGTGCGGTGCAGCAGCACCATCTCCATGATCTGTTGACCGATGGTGTGCACTGGCGAGAGACTGGCCGTGGGGTCCTGGAAGATCATGGCGATCTCCTGGCCGCGGATGGTGCGAATTATCTCGCCAAAGGGGTCAAGTGTTGCCAAATCGACAACCTCACCGTTGCTGCGCTGAAAGTCGAGCGTCCCTTCGACAATCTGCCCAGGTGGCAAAATCGTGCGCATGATCGAAGCCGCCGTTACACTCTTGCCACAGCCACTCTCCCCGATCATCCCCAATGTCTTGCGCTTGGGGATCGCAAAGTCAACCCCATCCACCGCCTTGAGGATGCCTTCATCGAGCTGAAAATAGGTTCGTAGATTGCGGACATTCAGCAGGTACGCGTCATTCAAATTGGTTCTCCTTAGGGCATTTTATTTATACGGATCCGCCGCATCGCGCAGCCCATCGCCCATAAAATTAAAGGCAAGAACAATGACAAAGATAACCAAGCCCGGTAGCATGAGCCAGGGGTAGAGCGAGATCGTCTTAACACTTTGCGCCTGTTGCAGCAGCACGCCCAGGCTAATCGCCGGCGGTCGTAGCCCCAACCCCAGAAAACTTAGCGCGGTCTCGGCCAGGATCATGCCGGGAATCGAAAGGGTGAGCGAGACGATCAGATAGCTGATAAAGCCCGGCAACATGTGATCGAAGATGATCCAGGCATCGGAGGCACCGGCCAATCGCGATGCCGCGATGAAATTCTCCTCGCGCAATTCGAGCATCTTGCCGCGCACGACGCGCGCCAGGCCACACCAGCCAATCAGCGAGAGGATAATCGAAATCGCAAAGTAGACTTGGGTGGGGGGCCACTCTTTGGGCACGGCGGCGGAGAGGGCCATCCAAAGCGGAATCGCGGGAATACAGAGGATAAACTCGATCACACGTTGGATCACGAAATCGACCGCGCCGCCATAATAGCCGGAGACCGCGCCGAGGACGCTACCGAGGATAAAGGTGAAGATGACGCCAACCAGACCAATCGAGACCGAGATGCGAATCCCGTAGATGGTGCGCGAGAGCATGTCGCGACCGGAGTCGTCAGTGCCTAAGGGATAGAAGGGGCCATCGGTTGTGCCGAAGAGGTGGCGGTTGCTGGGGAAGAGTCCCCATAGTTTATAGGGCTCTCCTTCCACCCAAAAGTGTAGGGGCACTTCGATGGTGGTATCATCCGTGTAAATTTTGCGCCACGTGCGGGGATCTTCGGTTGCCGTCAGGCCATAAACAAAAGGGCGGATGCCCTGGCCCCCAAAGAGATGAATCGCTTGGGGTGATACATGGATAAAGTCGGTCGACCGGGTAAGCGGATCCTGGGGTGCAATGACTTCGGCAAAGATCGCGACCAGATAAAAAAAGATCACGACCCACGTGCCGACCATCGCCAGCTTATGTTTGCGAAATTTGCGCCACATTAACGTCCACTGCGTGGCAATAAAGAGTTTGTCGTCCCGCTCTTGTTGTTGGAGCTTGTCAGCGGTAATTGCGGTCATGGGTCCCTTTCTCGTTGTAAAAGTAGAGGGATAGAGCGGTAGATAGGTAGATACTGACTATTTACGTGTTTACTTGTTTACTTGTTTACTTGTCTACTTGTTTACCTATCTACTTCCCCTCCCCTACGTAAAGCGAATCCGCGGATCAACCACGGCCAACAGCAGATCCGAAATGAACATGCCGATCACGGTCATAAAGGAGAGCAGCATGATCGAGGCTGCGGCAACATAGGTATCCTGGGCCAGCAGCGCTTCGTAGAGCAGCGCGCCGATGGTCGGAATGTTCATGACAATCGCGGTCACCGTGGCGCCGGAGACGATGCTGGGCAGGATCCAGCCGATGGTCGAGACGATGGGGTTGAGCGCCAGCCGTACGGGGTAGCGCCAGAGCAGTTGCAGTTCAGTCAACCCCTTGGACCGGGCGGCGATCACGTAGGGTTTTTGCAGTTCATCGAGAATGCCACTGCGCATAATGCGAATGATACTAGCGGTGCCGGCCATGCCCACGGCAATGACCAAAATCGAGATATGTTTGAGCATATCGATAAACTTGGCTGCGTTCATTGGCTGATTCATAAATTCGGGCGAGTAGAGACCGCCCACACTAAAGCCAGTGGTGCGGTTGATGTAATACATCAGCACCAGCGCCAGAAAGAAGGTCGGCATCGCCAGCCCCATAAAGCCAATAATCGTAAAGAAATAGTCTCCAAGCGAATATTGGCGCGTCGCCGAATAGATCCCAATTGGGATTGCCACGGCATAGGTGACAAAGAGGGTCAAGACTGCGGTCAACAAGGTGATCCAGAGCCGTTCGCGAATCAGCTCCGACACCTCACGGTTCCAGGCAAACGAGCGCCCCAAATTGCCGTTGAGCATATTGCGCATCCACTTGCCATAGCGCACAAAGATCGTCTGATCCAGCCCATACTGCTGCTTGAGCCCTTCGATCTCCGCCTGATCGATCTCGCTGCCCCGGGCATCGCGCAGGCTGGCCACATACGAAGTCAAATAGTCGCCCGGCGGCAGGTCGATCAGAAAGAACGAAAAGGCCGAAACGGCAAAGAGCAGCACGACCATATAGAAAAAACGGCGGAGGAGATAATATTTCATGGGGTCTCCGGAATTGGGGAAACAGGGAAACAGGGAAACAGGGAAACAAGTACGTGTCTACCTGTCTACTTATCTACCTGTCTACTACGACAACGTTAAATTAGACAGGATTTACGGAATTGCAGGATGTCTACAGCAGAAAGAAAATCTTGTAAATCTTATAAATCCTGTCTATTGATTGAAATTTAACGTTGTCGTACTACTTACCTATCTACCTACTTCACATACCATTGGTCGCCGCGGTAGGGGACCCAGAACATGTAGTCGCCGGCGAACATGCCTTCGGTGGGGGTGTTGCCGAGGCGGTTGGAGATGATGATGACGCGCGGGGCGACGGAGACGCCGAGTGAGTAGAGCTGTTCGGTGTAGAGCTTGGCCATCTCGGAACCAGCGGTCATGTAGGCTTCCGAACCGGGTTCGGCACCGGCATATTGATCGCAGAGGGCGACGATCTGCTGGTTGGCTTCGGAAGGTTCTTCGCCATCGGCACCTGATGTGTTATACCAGGTGCGCCAGAGCGGCGCGTAGCTGTCGCTACCCATTGGGCGGAAACGGCTGCACTTGGCGGCGCGCAGATTGGGCTCAGCGATCGAGTCATAGGGGTGGGCGTAGGCGTCGGCATCGTTGGCTTGGTTGCGCTCCAACCAGAGGGTGCGTTCGATCTGACTCATCGTCGTTTTGACGCCGACGGCCGTCCACATTTCGGCGATCAATTCCGAGTGTGGGCAGAACTCTTCCCAGCATTCGAGCACAATTTCGAGCGGTTTGCCGTCGGAACGCATGCGCACCGTGTGAGCATCGTCCCAGGTTAAGCCCATTTCATCGAGCAGCGCATTGGCCTTCTCTGTATCAAAGTCAATATAGTACTCGCCCATCCAATCCTCATAGAAGGAGACCGATTCGGGGATCGTCGCCTGGCGCACCTTGGCGCGGCCGAAGTAGAGGATCTCGTTGATCTGGTTGCGGTCAATCGCCAGCGACATCGCCTCGCGGAAGCGCACATCCTGAAAGATTTCCTTGAGTACCGGGTCTTTGTGGGTCTGATTAAAGCTGACGCCGACATCGTTGCCACGGCTGTTGTCAAAGAGATAAACCTTGTAGTCGCCGGCCTCTTCATTTTCGACGTAGAGCGGATAATCCTTGACGGGCAGCGGATTCTCGCCGGCATTGTCGAGCTCGCGCGAGATGAACTTCAGCGTGCGCACCTCGGCATCCTGCACGAGCACGGCGACCTGGCTATCGATATAGGGGAGCTGATTGCCGGCGGTGTCAACGGCCCAGTAATAGGGGTTGCGGGTAAAGTGCTTGTTGCCCAGCTCATCGATCGAGGTCAACACCCACGGCGTCACATCGGGCTGCGCCGTATCCTGCTGCCCTTGCGAGTTGTCGTCGTGGTATTGGAAGGCGAGCACCCACGTCTCAAAGTTTTCCGATTTGGCCAATGCCTCGGCATCTGGATTGTAGGTAATGTGCCACTGTTGTAGATAGTGCTTGGGCGCATACATGCGGTCGTTCCAGTGGCTCTTGGACATCGTCAGATCAAAGTTGGGGTTGGCCTCGGCAAAGTCAACTTGCACCGTGACATCATCAATTTTGCTCATCGTCATCGGCTGATCACCGGACATGTAGACCGCTGAGATCGCCGGCGTCAGGTCGGTGTTGAGCAGAATATCCTCATACCAAAAGAGGAAATCGTCAGCAGTAAAGGGCTCGCCATCTGACCACTTCATGCCAGAGCGCAGGGTGAGCGTCCAACTCTTCTTATCGGCAGAGGCTTCATAGGCGGCCAGAATGTTGGGCGAAAGACTCTGCAAATCAGGCTCAATAAAGAGCAGACTCTGCATCCGTAGGGCTTCGGTGTCGAGCTGACCGGTGCGTGGGCCAAAGGCTGCGCCCCGCTGCTCGCCGCCATAGGTGCCAACTTCGTTGCGCGGCGTCACCACCAACGGATCGGCGGGGAGCCGCTCTTCCAGCGGCGGCAAGGTGCCGGCGGTAACCATCTCCGCCAACATCGGCGCTTCGTGGTAGGCCCCGTCGCCCGTGGTTGACCCGGCCGCGGCCGGTGCAGCCGCTTGTTCTGCGGCAGCCGGCACAGCAGCCGCTTGTTCTTCAGCCGGCGCGGCTGAAGAACAAGCGGCGAGTCCCACAAACAGCAAACTCAACACCATTACATAAAATGCGCTTCTCTTCACAGCTTCCTCCTTGAATTGTTGGATCTCTATGAAATGCTTAAAACGTATGCGTGGGGAGTGGTTAGTGCTTATTGCGAATCTCTACTCGACCAATACATCCAGATAAACGGCGTATTCGGTGACGGGCATAAAACCATGATCAGAAGTTGATTGGAAATAGACACTTTCCCCCGCTTTGAGATGATAGTGGTCGTTGCCAATCTGACCTGTAACTTCGCCTTCCAGCACCATGATAAATTCTTCACCAGTGTGGGAGACTGAATGTGGTTTGACTTCCCCTTTGCGGCCATAGACCAAGACCGGCTGCATCTTCTTGCCAATGAAATGGGGAGCAATGGCATGAATATTGTAGCCTTTATCGGTGGTCACAAAGGCATCGGGGCGATTGAGCAAATTGGGGGTAACAGTGGTACCACTATCGGTGCCATCTTCCATCAACGACGACACACGTACGCCGAGTGCATTGGCAATTTTGGAGAGCGTAGCCAACGCCGGCACTACTTTGCCGCGTTCAATTTTGGAGAGCAGACTTTTAGAACATTCACAGACCTGCGCAACATCTTCGAGGGTACGCCGTTGTTGCGTGCGGATGCTGCGAATCCGGATGCCGATGTCCAGAAGATCGATCCTTCTTGCTAACTGTTTTATGCGGTTGTTCAACTGGGTTTCATTTGATTCAACAAGGTTGAACAGATGATAACTGATTATCGAGGGCCTGTCAACTGCCAATTTTTTGCTGCAATTGGGCAAAAAGCCGATCAATCTCTGCCCGTGTTTCTTCGTCCAGTTGGTAGCCAACCGGCCCGCGCACCAGCGCATTCTGAAAGATCCCGCGCTTCACCAGCAGATATTTCTCCACTGCCAGAAAAGAGTCTAAACTTGTCTGGATCGCAATCAGTGAAGAGAGTGGCAACGAAAGCTCGTAGATACGCGGCTCGTCATTGGCTTCCAACGCACGCCAGAGCGCGACCAGGGCGTCGATCAGATCAGCACCGGGCATGGTGCCGACGATGCCGCGCCGGTAGCTGTCGACCAGTGCAATCCCGCCCGTTCCCTCAAGCACAGGCGCTTTGCCACCGGTAGCATCACGCAACGCCGAGAGGCGTGGCCCAATCGGGGTGGCTTCTGGCTTAAAGAGAACGCGCGCGCCATACTCGTTGTAGAGCGCCGCTTGCATCGCAATCGACATCGGCCGCCCCACATAGCCGCTGGCATCCTGCACCACTACCGGAATGTTGATTGCTTCGATGATCGTGGCATAGTAGCGATAGAGCTCTTCTTCCCCCACGGCGACTGAGACTGGCGGAATGACCATGACCCCATCGGCACCAACACTTTCGGCATGGCGCGCATAATCAACCGCAGTATGCGTCGATTCAGCACCGGCGCTAATGATCACGACGCCACGGTCGCCACCAAAGCGACAGGCCGCCGCAGCCAATGCCTTGCGCTCTTCCCCCGACAGGCGCAGCGTCTCCGAAACCATGCCCATCACGATGCCGTCCGCGCCCTGATCATAGAGCCATTGGATCTCCCGTTCGAGCGTGGTAAAATCAATGGTGTAGTCAGCGTGGTAGGGTGTTTGAAAAACGGGAAGCACGCCGCGGATGGCGCGGTTCGTTAATGACATAGCAATCTCTCCAATCAATTCGGCTAAGAATCTATCCGTAAATTCGGTTGTGGCCCAGCGGGAACAGAGAATTTGCGGCTAGACTCTAAATGAAGGGCAAATAGAACCTCATTATAGCCGGAATCACAAAACGGGCGAAAGAGGTGACATGATGGCGCAATTAGCAATTACCGGTGGCGCACCGGTCTGGAATGAAGGTTGGCCCAAGTGGCCGATCTATGGGGAACGGGAAGCAGAGTTATTACAGCAGGTTTTGACGAGCGGTAAATGGGCGGGCGATGGCCCGATGGAGGCCCAATTCCAGCGTAGTTTTGCCGATCTGCACACGGCGCGCCACGGCATCGCCGTCAACAGCGGTACGATGGCCTTACAGGTCGCACTGGAGGCACTGGATGTCGGCGTCGGTGACGAGGTGATTCTGCCCGTCAATACCTGGCAAGCGACGGCGGTGGCCGTGCTCGATGTCAACGCCGTGCCGGTGCTAGTCGATATCGAGCCGGAAACCTATGCCATCGATCCAGCCGCGATTGAAGCAGCAATTACATCCAACACGCGGGCCATTATTCCTGTCCATCTCTATTGCAACATCGCCAATCTAGACGCGATTGTCGCCATTGCCCGCAAGCATAAGTTGGCGGTGATCGAAGATTGTGCCCACAGCCACGGCTCAACCTGGAATGGCCAAGGCGTCGGTAGCCTTGGTGATATCGGCTGTTTCAGCCTACAGGCCTCAAAGACGTTGAATGCCGGCGAAGGGGGCTTCATCATCACCAATGATGATCGGCTGCACGAACGGCTCTATGCGCTGCGCAATTGTGGCCGCATGCACAAAGATGCCGACCCGGCCACCTGGCAGCCGCTGCAAGGGGGCAACGCCCGCATGACCGAATGGCAGGCCGCCGTGCTCTGTGCCCAACTTGAGCGCTTGCCCGATCAGTTGGTGCGGCGCGAGCAGAGTTTGCACGCGCTCAATGCTGGCATTGAGCAGGTTACGGGCCTAGCCTCACTTGACCGCCGCCCAGAGATCACCCGGCAAGCGATCTATGGCTATGTCTTTCGCTACGAGCCGGAAGCCTTTAACGAAGTACCGGTACAGGCCTTTCGCAAGGCGCTCGCCGCCGAGTTGGGCACCAGCGTCGGCAGTGTCTACCATCCCCTCAACAATTCCCCCCTCTACCAGCCTCACACCAAAAAGCGCTATCACTTGAGCGATGAGTACCTGGCCGCCATCGATCCCAAGCGCTTTGTCACCCCCTTTGCCACCCGTGCCTACGAGCAG
Organism: Caldilineaceae bacterium; assembly: GCA_034432375.1. GTDB lineage: Bacteria > Chloroflexota > Anaerolineae > Caldilineales > Caldilineaceae > JAHBVH01. The sequence goes on along the minus strand of DAOUCA010000107.1, from coordinate 57,490 downwards.
GAATCGGTCGTTCTCAACCACCCGACGCTGCTGGCCGAACCGGATATCGTGCAGAAGGTTGTCGATGGCTGCGCCAAACTGTATGAGCACCGCGATGAATTGGCGGCATGGGCGGAGAACAATACGTAGTAGCGGGTTCAAAAATATTTTATCCAGGGCGTTGTGCTCTCGGGAATGAAAGGATAATGAAGACTGTATGGCAACATTGCTTGCCGGCTTTGGCCGGGTGGATATTACCCCGAAATTGGGTTGTAAATTAGTCGGCTATGGCGGACGGGAGCAAGGGGCAACCGCAGTGCATGACCCGCTCCAAGCGCGAGCCCTGGTGCTCGAGAATGAGTCCGGCTGCTGGGGCTTGCTCTCGGCCGATCTCTGCTATCTCTCCGAACCGAGTGTAACTGCGATCCGGCAGGCTGTCACTGCACAGACGGGGATCCCCGGTGCCCATCTGCTCATCTCAACGACCCATACCCATGCTGGTCCCCATGATCGCCACCCCGACAATTGGGAGCGGCCACTGCCAGAAATCATTGCGGATGCAGTGAGCGCGGCCTTTAACGCCCGGCAGCCGGCGCAGATCGGCAGCGGGGCTGGCTTTCTCTATGGCTACTCGATCAACCGCCGCTGGCTCGACCGCCCCGTCGACCCTGGCGTGACGGTGTTGCGAGTTGACGACACCGCAGGCAACATCTTGGGTCTCTGGTGCAACTTCGCCTGTCATTCGGTGGTCTTGGGCTATGATAACTATCAATTAAGCGGCGACTGGCCCGGCTATGCGATGACCAAACTCGAAACAACCCTGGGCAATGGCGCAACCTGTCTCTTTACCCAAGGCGGCTCGGGCAACATCAACCCACTCGTCGCTGGCGTGCACAAGCAACTGCGCAACGATGTCACCATCCGCGCCATTGGCGAGGTGAGCGCGTACTATGGGCAGGCCGATGATCCCAATCAGTGGAGCATTGGCGACCGCAAGGGGGGTACCTTTACGGAGGTCGCGGAGTTGGGGGACGCCTTTGCTGAAGAAGCGGCCTATATCGCCAAACGGATCGTGACCACGCCAAGCGCGCCGCTGTGGTCGCAGCAGGTGACGGTGAATGCCGCAGCCGATCCCGACGAACACCCCGTCAAGCCCGCTGCCCCGCTGCTGACCGAACAGCCAATTGTAACCGATCCCAGCAACATTCCAGCCGAAATTATGCTGTTACAGATCGGTGACCTGATGTTGGTCACCCAACCGGCCGAAGTCTTTACCGAAACGGCAATTGATCTCAAAATCAGATTGCGCGCACTTGGTTACCACACGCCGGCATTGGTCACCTACACCAATGGCTTTCTGCTCTACCTGCCGGAACCAGGCGATTTCCCCGAAGGAGGTTACGAGGTCCGGTGGGCTGTCTCCCTGGGCTTGAGCAAGCAATTCCAGCCACGCGTGCGGGAGGCCATCCTGCCGATCTTGCAGCAACATGCCGCAGACGCGGGCAAGGATTGAAATTCTTGCCCGCGACTGGCTGGCCTTTATTTAATCTATCATTTCTATTTGGATCACCCATGACAACACCCCATGACACGACGTTACACCCCCTACTCGAACAGATGACCTGGCCGGAAGCACGCCGGGCCGCACAGGATGGCGGGCGCGTCGTCCTGCTACCGATTGGCGCGATCGAGCAACATGGCCCCCATCTGCCAATCGATGTCGACAACCGCATCGTGGTCTGGCTCTGCAATGAGGCCGCCAACCGCCGCCCCGACCTAATCGTCAGCGCGCCGCCAATTCACTACGGCTTCAACGAGCATAACATGGGCTTCCCCGGCACGATCACCGTGGCGATTGAACACTTCATCAACTACGTCTTTGATGTCTGCAACAGCTTTGTGCGTCAAGGCCACACGCGCATCGTACTGATCAATGGCCACGGCTCCAATGCCATGCCCTGCGCGCTGATCGCACGGCGGATTGTCAACGAGAACAGCGATGCATTGGCCGCCGCCATCAGCCACTGGAACCTGGCCCGCGATCTCGCCGCCGAGATCCGCGAAACCGGGGTCGGCGGCATGGCGCACGCCTGTGAATATGAGACATCCTGGTACCTCTTCCTCGATCCCGCGGCTGTGAAGATGGAGCTTGCCGTCCCCGATGTGATGGCGCAGCGCACGAGCTACACCTGGGCCGATCTGATGGCCGGTGATGGGCCGGTCGCCTTTACCGATGATTGGTCACGTGTCTCGCATGGTTCCGGCGTCGAAGGCGATCCACGCACGGCGTCCATCGAAAAAGGTGCGCGCTATGCAGAGGAGGAAGTGACCAATCTGATTCAATTCTGCGCAGAGTTCAAAGCGCTACCGACCCTGCCTCGACGCGACTACACCGCGCGCGGCAACGACGAGAACCCCTACTATGAGCAGTAAGCCCTGGGAAACCTTAGCCCCACAGGAAAGCTGGCGTGGTTGGTGGTCTGCACCGGATCCAACGTTATCCCCTTTGCCGGTCCTGGCGGCCCGGGGTGCCCACGACGGGCCAACCATTTTGCTGACTGGCGCTGTCCACGGCGATGAATATGAAGGGCCGGCGGCAATCCAACAGCTTTTTAACGGATTGGATCTGAAGCAGGTACGCGGTCATCTGATCGGTCTGCCGATTGTGAACGTTGCGGCCTACCACGCGCGGTCCCGCACCTCGCCACTGGATGGCATCGATCTAAACCGCACCTTTCCCGGCACAACTGGCCTGGAAGACTCAGAAGGGCAACCTAGCCTCAGCTATCGCCTTGCCCACCACATCTTCGCCACCTTTGTCGAACCGTGTGATCTGCTCGTCGACCTGCACAGCGGCGGGGCAAAATTGGTTCACTTGCCGATGGTTGGTTGGTACGCGGGCGATGTGCGCGCTGAGCAACTCGCCCGCGCTTTTCACCCCACGCTCCACCCTTGGCTGATCCCGGATCGGGCGGGCGTGCTCTCCTGTGAGGCGCACCGCGCGGGGAAGGTGGCGATTGGAGCCGAATGGGGCGGTGGGGCTGGTCTGGATAATCAGGGAATTGCGGCCTATCGCGCCGGCGCTACGCGGCTGATCGCCACCTTTGCCGATTCAGCACAAGCTGTGTCAGAATTAGATAAACGTCCGCCGATTGCTGGTAGCTATCAAGAAGTACCAGTGGGAGGGCTTTTCGTTGCAGCCGTCGCGTTGGGTGAGCGGGTACAACAGGGGACGAGCATCGGTGCCCTGTACGATGAGTTGGGCGCGGTCGTAGCCGAAGTCAAGGCCGAACGTGCCGGCCTGGTGGCCGCACTGGCGCACAACGCCCTCCTCGATCCTGGCGATCGGGTTGTCTATTTAGGCTAAGGAACTTACCATGTCAATTCGTGTTGCGGTTATGCAAGATGCCCCGGTGGCGTTTGATCCGGTCGCTACTATTGCCAAAGTGGAAACGCTGATTGCCCAAGCCGCAGCCGAAGGCGCGCAACTCGCTCTCTTCCCCGAAGCCTTTGTTGGCGGCTATCCCAAAGGGGTGGACTTTGGTGCGCGCGTGGGAATGCGCCTACCGGAAGGTCGCCAGGAATTTCAGCGCTACCATGCCGGGGCCATCGATGTACCCGGCGTTCACACCCAAGCGCTGGGCGAGTTGGCGCGCCGCTATCAACTCCATCTGGTCATTGGCGTCATTGAACGCGACCGCGGCACCCTCTACTGCACGGTGCTCTTCTTTGGCGACGACGGCACACTGCTGGGCAAACATCGCAAAACGATGCCCACGGCGATGGAGCGGCTGATCTGGGGCTTTGGGGATGGATCGACGCTGACCGTCGTGCCCACAGCGCTGGGCCGGATCGGCGCGGTCATCTGTTGGGAGAATTACATGCCACAGTTGCGCCTGGCGATGTACGCCCAAGGGATTCAGCTTTATTGCGCGCCAACGGTCGATGATCGGGAAACGTGGCTGTCGACCATGCGTCACATTGCGTTGGAAGGGCGCTGCTTTGTCCTTTCTAGTTGCCAATTTGCCAAACGCAGTGACTTCCCCGCCGATTATCACCCATTCCAAGGCAACGACCCCGATACGGTATTGATTCGCGGGGGCAGTTGCATCATCACGCCGCTGGGCCAGCTACTCGCCGGCCCACTCTTTGATCAGCCAACCATTCTCACCGCCGATCTGGATTTGGATGAGATTGTGCGCGGGCAGTATGATTTGGATGTCGTGGGCCACTATGCCCGCCCCGACCTGTTCCAGTTGACGGTGAATCGTGCCGAACAGCATGCAGTGACTGTCATAACCAAAGAGCTATGACCCAAAACCCATGACCCAGAATCAATTTGTCATCTCCATTATGTCGCGCGATCGCGTCGGGATTGTACGCGATGTTGCCGGCTCGATCAGCAGCCTCAATGGGAACATCGCCGACTTGAGTCAAACGGTGTTACGGGGCTATTTCACGATGATCCTGTTGGCGACCTTTCCCAACGGCATCAGTGGGGAAAAAATTAAGCGGCGGCTGCGCACCCTCAACACGGAAGATAAGATCCCCCTTGAGTTTACGATCTTTCCCGCCAATGAATCTGCCGTCGAAGAAAAGGTAAACCAAGAGAATGTCTACATGCTCACAGCGTCCGGCCCGGATCGGATTGGCTTTGTCGCTGCGGTAGCAACCTTCTGTGCCGATCATGCCATCAATATTCTCGACCTGGCAACCTTGGTCAATGAAGGGGAATACGTGATGGTGCTCCAAGTCGACCTGAGCCGGGCAGCTTCGCTCAATACGATTCAGCGCCAGTTACAAACCTTTAGCACAGAACGTGGGATCCAAGTTGTCCTACAACACAGCGATATTTTCGCTGCAACCAACGAAATTAACATGCCGGTGTAGACGGTAGGTAAATCGGTAAATCGGTATATCGGTGTTACCTACCGATTTACCGATATACCGATTTACCGATTTACCGATTTACCTACCTATCTACCTACCTACCTATCTACCTCCTATGATCCGTTCCGACCAAATTCTTGAAACTGTAGGCATGATCCAAAAGGAAAAGCTCGACGTGCGGGCTGTGACGCTTGGGCTCGATCTGCTCGATTGCCGCGGCAGCAGTGTGCATGATACCTGTGCACGCATTCAGGCCAAGGTGCGCCGCTTTGGGGCCGGTCTCGTGCCAACCTGCAACGCACTCACCGAAAGATATGGCATTCCCGTCGTCAACAAACGCATGGCTATCACCCCGATTGCCCATGTCTGCGCCGGCTTTGACGAGCGGGGGTTGGTGGCCGTCTGCCAGGCCCTCGATGCGGTGGCGGCAGAGATTGGGATTGACTTTGTCGGTGGTTTTTCGGCCAATGTCGAGCAGGGAGCCACGCCAACGGATCGGGCCCTGATCAATGCCCTGCCCGAGGCGCTCGCGGTGACCAGTAAGGTTTGCGCCTCGATCAATGTCGGCTCGACGCGCTATGGGATCAATATGGATGCCATCGCCGAATTGGGGCGCACCGTGAAAGCACTCGCCGAGCGGAGCGCGGAGCGGGGTGGGTTTGCCGCAGCCAAATTGGTGATCTTCACCAACCAACCGGGCGATAACCCGTTTATGGCCGGTGCCATGCATGGGTTGGGGCAGCCAGAGGCGGTGATCAATGTTGGCGTCAGTGGCCCTGGCGTCGTAGCCCGTGCCCTGCAGCGCAAACTCGACAATGCCGGTGGCAAGCATCTGGGGTTACACGATCTGGCTGATGAAATTAAGCGAACCTCCTTTCGCGTCACGCGCGCCGGCGAATTGATCGGCAAACGGGTGGCCGAAGCGCTCGGCATTCCTTTTGGCGTGGTCGATGTCTCGCTCGCCCCAACGCCCGCGGTTGGCGACAGTGTCGGTGAAATCCTCAAAATTCTGGGGGTCGATGCAATTGGTGCCCCTGGATCGACGGCGATCGTTGCCTTGCTCAACGACGCGGTCAAAAAAGGGGGCGCGTTTGCCAGCCAGAGTGTCGGCGGCTTGAGTGGCGCCTTTATCCCCGTCTGCGAAGATAATGAATTGGCCGAGGCTGTGCGCCTGGGTCATTTAACCTTGGAAAAGCTAGAGGCAATGACCAGTGTCTGTTCGGTCGGCCTCGATATGATCGCGGTGCCTGGTTCGGTTGACGCGACGACGTTGGCCGCCATCATCGCCGACGAGATGGTGATTGGCATGATCAACAACAAAACGACAGCGGCGCGCATTATCCCGGTGCCCGGGAAAGAAGCCGGTGACTTTGTTGCCTTTGGCGGTCTCTTTGGCGAAAGTGCGATCATGCCAGTACACAACGGCGGCCAATCGGCGCGCTTTGTCCGCTTTGGCGGGCGGATTCCCGCACCGATCCACAGTTTGCGTAACTGATGAGCGAAGATAGTATTTTTGTAATCGACATGCCTTGGTGCCTCAACGTTCTTCACATAATCCAGCAAGGCACCTACTTAGCCGTTGCCTTCGACAAGCTCAGGCGACGGCGGGCTTCGACAAGCTCAGGCGACGGCTAAGTAGGTGCCTAGAAACGTAATCACCGGCTTAAAGTTGAATTTGACAGCCTACGCGAGTGCTTTATACTAAGCATCGATTCAACATTTTCCTGTTCTCTACGACCACAATTGAAATTCGGAATAGGCTCTACCTGCGATTATTGGCGTATAGCCCCATCCCCTTAGCGGCTGTTGAGGGAAAGAACCCACTACTACCATGTCTGATTGGTTAAAGAATGCAGAAGACGCGCAGGCCAATGAGTTTGCGCCGAAACGCCCGAAAGCCTCGATACAGCCAAGCGCCGCCGTCTTACCGGTTCTCCAAAACTGGCAAGTCCTGGATTTGGTTGATGCCGCTGCATTGGAAAGTGACGGCAATGCCATTGATGGGGAGGCCACAGTTGTCAAGCAACAGATTGAGGCGGTAGCGCTTGCGGAACTGCCTGAAGAGGAAGGTCCTGAAGAAGAAGGGCCTGAGGCGCGACTTCCGGCGGACACCACGTCGGCAGAGATGTTTCAGAGACCTTCGATGGCGATTGCGGATCAACTCGATCCCACCATTCTTGTCACGCTAGAGACGAGCCAATACCAGGTGCTGCCGGGTGAGGAAGCACGTTACGCCCTGACGATTCTCAATAACGGCACAGAGACGGCTACCTATCAAATTTTGGTCGAAGGCTGGATCACAGAGGCCTGGCTCGGTGCGCCGTTGCCCCAATTTGCATTGGCGCGCGGGGCGCGGCAGCAGATTACCGTGCCAATCCGAGCACCCCGTTCGCCGCAGACTACGGCAGGGGACCGCGCGTTGGCTTTTGTGGTACGCCGTATTGACGATGCGGCAGCACTTCCCCCCTCCCTGCCCCCAGCGCTGACCCGCCGCGGTGCCATCTTGACAATTTTACCCTACACAAATCTCGCCATTGGAGAGATAGAGCCAAAGAACACAACCCTCAGCATCTGGCAAAAGCAGGCGACCCTTACAATCCCCGTGACCAATCGCAGCAACTATCCAGTGGAGGTGCGGCTTCAGGTGCGTCAGCCGGCGTCCACGTACGCATGTACAATTGAGCTGCCGCAGAGCAAAGCCAGCCAACAGGGCACACAAGACGCAGCGCAACGCAAACGCGCGACGGCGCTCATTCCCCCGGGGCAAACCATTAGAGCTCGTCTGAAAATCCGCATACGGCAGCAGCCCGTTATCGCCCTACAGACAGCGCCAACCGCGCTACAGTTGATCGCCAGCGCGGTCGAGAGCGAAACGCTACCTTACCAACCGTGGACCCGTACCGTGGCTGTACCCGTTACCACAAAACCGCTGTTGGGACTCTGGCAGTTAACCTCGCTGGTGGGGCTACTGGCAATGATCCTGGTCGGCATGGGCGTGGCAGGCATGGTGGCGCTTTTGCTCGTTAGCATGGGTATGCGGCAGGCAGAAGCCGTTACACCACCGGCAAGTCAGGTCGCCGTTGCCCCGCCGCCGATCATTGTCGCCTATATCCAAGCCGCTGTGCCCCAAATTGGAGGGCAGCGTGCGGGGCAAAGTGCCGCTATACCGGTCGTGGCACCAAGTAGCAGCACACCGATTGTTTTGCAGTTACCCGCCGCACAGGGCGCACCGCTTCGGTCAGAAGCGGCACCAGCGGCACAGGAGAATGCAGCAATTCCCATTCTGTCGGTCGATCAGATCTCTGCACCGGGAAGTCTCCGATCTGCGCCCATTGACGAACGGACCACGGCTGCCACAGAAGGGTACGGGGCACCGGCCACCCCAGCACCCATGACCTATGCCACCATGTTTCATGAAATTGCCCGGCGCTATGATCTCAATTGGCGCGTCCTGGCCGCCCAAGCCTATGTCGAAAGTGGCTTTGATTCTGTGGCATTGGGCGCGCAGGGCGATCTGGGATTGATGCAGATCCACCCGGCAACCTGGCGCGAATGGGCACCCACCGTAGAGGTTGCGGATCCGTTTGATAGTTATAGCAATGTGTTGGTCGCCGCCGCGTACTTCGACTATCTGCGCACCACCTTGAGCAAGCGGGGTCACCCCGAGGTGGAGTGGACGCTGGTCGCCTATAACTGGGGGATTGACAAAGTACTGCAACATTTGGAAAGCGGCCAAGATTGGCAAGCATTACCTGCACTTCGCCAAGAGTACGCAACCGAAATTTTGCGTCTGGCCGAAACGATTCCTTCTGAAGAATAACAGCATAGGGTCTACGTAAATCTCAGTCTCGATACGGCAAAAAGCGGCCTACTCGACCAGCGAATTGCGTAGACCATGTAGGATAAAGTCTGCGGCTCAACAACCCCGAAAGAGGAGAGAACCATGTCAATGGAACGTCCCGATTTACGTGATGTACCCGAAGAAGTGCTTGCCTATATTGCAGCGTTGGAAGAGGCGTTGGCGGATTTACAGGCGGATGCCCAAGAGAGTAGACGGTCGGCACGGGCAGAGAGCGTATTGGAGCCGAGCGAACCGCCGACGACAATGAATGTGATCTCCATTAGTGCGTCCGGGCTGGCGAAACGGACCCCGCGCCATCTCTATCTTCGCCAACGCCGCGGCGGCATGGGCATCTTTGATCTGGATAGCGAAGAAGGGGATCCGCCGGCATTTCTCGTCGTGGCCGATGAGAGTGCCGGGCTAATCCTGGTTACGAACCAAGGTCGCGCGCTGCGTGCCGAAGTCAGTGCGATTGTCGAGACGGAGATCCGCGGGCGAGGCCAATCCTTGTTGGAAAATTTCCCCCTACGTGCTGGCGAAACATTGGCTTTCGTCATTGCGGATCAAGGCGGATCCTATCTCATCATGGTCAGCGAGCGCGGGCAGGTGCGGCGCATTGGGAGTCAATATCTCGGCAAAAATTTACAGCCCGGTACCATGCTCTACAATACCAGCGAAGGGGGTGCCCCGGCCGCGGCCTGTTGGACTTCTGGTAACAATGAGCTATGCATTGTTACGCGCCAGGGCAAGGGCATTCGCTTTGCGGAACGCCAAGTACCCGTGCGTGGCTGTCTCGGGCTACGCGTTGAGCCAGGCGATCATGTTGTGGGTGTCGCCGCAACCACGGAAGACGGAGGCGTTTTTCTGCTTACCGACGATGGCAAGGGTACGGTTCGGTTGATGAACGGCTTTACCGCCAACAAAGCACCAGGCTCCGGCGGTAAAGTTGCCATGAAAACCGATACTTTGGTGGGAGTCGTGGCGGTCAGCGATAATGATGATCTCTTTGCCATTTCCGAGTTGGGCAAAATCATACGCTTTCAAACTGTCGAGGTACCCGCGAAAGAAGGCATGGTTCAAGGGGTTAACTGTATGAATCTGCGCAATGATCGCTGCACAGCCTTTACCGTCTCCCCCATTCTTGTAACAGGCGAAGAATTATCTGATAGATAAACCCCGTCAACGTGGCGCAACGCCTCACTCGTGATCATTTTGGATACTTTGTATAATCTCTCTGCCCAATATTTGGTCAGAAGGATACAACGCGCCCAACAGACTTCATGTTATGATCTACAAATACTGGTGCAAACGGTTGCATCGTAGCTATGTCAGAGGGAATTCGTCAATAAAGTTAACCATTTGATGGATGACAGCTTAATAATTGTACGATATGATTTGAACTGATGTACCGTTACAGGTGTGACTTATAGCGACCTACTTGAGACTCACATTGCTCGTAGTGGCGTAACTCTAGAGTAACAGCATCGTGATATAGTGTAACTGCGACACTTATAGAGGGAAGTTTAGGAGAATTCCGAAAGTGTCGAACTGAAAGAAATGAATGAATTGGAACAACCGAATGACCCCGAGCGTCTTGACTCTTTTTGGTGGGTGGTGTGCAGTTGGCTATCCCAACCAGCGTTGACAACGGCTTTGCCATCTCGTTTGAACATAGAACCGATCTGTAAATTCGGTTGTGGCCCGACGGGAACAGAGAATTTACGATAGACATTTAGTATATCTATATTCAAATGAAGAGTAGCCTATTGTGTCGCAGAGTGTAACGAACCGATGGAGGTCTCGTTGCAATAAATCTGTGATAAAGCAGCGGTAAAAGAGCAGGCAGTAGAAAAAGGAGTATAGTATGTCGACATCACAACAACGGATTGTCGCACTTGAAAAATATAAACGGAGCCGAACCAGCGCCCAAATTGAAGATCTGCTGAGTTTGGTAACCAGTGCAAAAACAGATTTAGTGAGCTACGATGAAGTAGCCAAACGGTTCAACGCTCGCCAACAGGTAGAAGCCGGGATCCAAGTCGTGCCGCTCGATCAGATCGTGGGCAGTGTTGGTCGCTATCGCGATTTTACGCGCACCTTCTTACCGCGCGCCGGTGCCAACGCCGAACGGTGGGCCCGGCTGGATGCCGCGATGAACGCGCTCGAGGGCTTTCCGCCCATCGATCTCTTTAAGATTGGCGAAGTCTATTTCGTTCGCGATGGCAATCATCGCGTCAGTGTGGCGCGAGCGAATGATCTAACCCACATCGAAGCGTATGTGACGGAGGTCAAGAGTGATATTCCGCTGACGGTGAGTGATTTTGAGCGCGATGAGTGGCTGATCAAGGCCGAAGCGGCAGACTTTCAGGAGAAGACCCATCTTGACCAATTGCGTCCAGACAATCGGGTACGCTTCACCGAACCAGGGCGCTATGCGCTGTTGAGTCACCACATTGAGGTCCACAAATATCTGCGCGATCTAGAATTAGCGCGTCAGGGCCACCATTGTGAAGTCAGTTGGGAGGAAGCACTCCTCAGTTGGTATGACACGGTCTATTTGCCGGTTGTGGCGGCGATCCACAAATATGGGCTGTTGACCCACTTTCCCAACCGGACCGAGGCTGATCTTTACCTGTGGGTAGTCTTGCACCGCGAACGGTTAGCTGGGCATTACGGATTGGCACCGCTTGATCCCGATACCGCGGTGAGCACCTTTGCAGAAATTCACAGTGAGCGGCCTTTGGAACGTACCATGCAGGGGTTGCGCATGGGCTTCCATCGCATTTGGGATAACAGCAAGCCACTTGGCATGAGTGAAGAAGAATTTCGTCACTTGCGCCAGCGTTATGAAAACGGCGAGCTTTCTGTTGGTGAAGCTGGTGAGCGCCACCTAGAGCAGACGGTGCTTCAAGAGCAGTTAGCATAAATGGTGTTTTACTTTTTATGTGTAAATGATTAGAGCATGCTGCGCAGTACCTGGTTACTTGATTGCGCTCAATAAAAGAAAACGGTCGACCGTTGCAACGGTCGACCGTTTTCTTTTATTGAAGACTTAGCCACTTTAGGCAATCGCCGATTGCGTCTAGTACGTAGCGGCGTAAATAAGCCGGGGGTTCTGTCATTCCTCAGAGTGGCTTTTTGCTCAGAAGAATCTTCAAGTTAGCGATTGGTCTATTTAGACCGTCGTGTCCTAGGTTCTGTTGACATTTCAAGTTTGCAGGGTTGAAACCCGCTTCTAACCCCGAAAAGCCGCCTCAGCGGCTACATACCTAGCCGCTGAGGCGGCTTTTCGCTGTTAGTCGGCCAATTGATTGGCCGTTTTGGCAAATTAGCGCTGGTTGAGTAGGCTGCGGCTTTTTGCAGCCGTATCGAAACCAAGCACGTCTAGAAGGCAACCGGCTCACTCCCGTTTCGATACGTGCGGATACGGCCCCGCACTACGCAACCGCGGGAGCCCTTGGGGCGCGCTAATCTAGTAGAATTTATCTGACACACTATTAGCTGTTTTTGCCATATCGAACCAGAGAATAGCGTAATCCCTCTGGTTTACCGATCAAAAGCGGATAAATGCAAAAGTAAACTTCACATTCTCTTTCCTCCTGTGGTACGATAAGCCTGTTTTCATTACTTTTTCTCTTTGTTTAACCGTTTTGCGCTGTACAATGCAAGAGTGAGCATCTTTCTTCCCTTGGAAAGTATACTCAGGTAAAAAATGGTAGCATCTTCTCCAGATGGATAAAGGCACCGCTATCGTTTTTAATGCAATTGCCCTGACACAGCGGGTTGATTATTCATGTTTTACAACTGACCTGATAGCTTTTATAAGCCCCTTATTCATCTGTAATGCCGCAAAGATGTAATAGTTGGAAATCATTACACGCCCCATAAGGGGGATGGTTTCTAACCAGTAAGCGGCCAAACCAGTAGGAGGAATTGTGCTCCGCGTAAAAATTCTCTGTACGATTGGCCCAGCCAGTCGGGATATCCCTATTTTAAAACAACTGATCCAGGCCGGTATGAATGTTGTCCGTCTCAACATGAGCCACGGCACCCACGAATATCACAGCGAAACGATCGATCGTGTACGTATGTTGGCCGAAGAATTGGGCAAGCCGGTGGCGATCTTGGCAGATTTACAAGGGCCCAAGTTGCGCGTTGGCATCATGCAGCCGGAAGGCGTCACCCTCACCGAGGGGGCAGAGCTTATCTTAACCACTGACGAAATTATTGGTGGCCCAGGCCGCGTGCCGATTCAATATAAAGAATTACCAAGTAATGTCAAACCGGGCGAAATTATCCTGCTTGACGACGGGCTGTTGGAGTTAGAAGTCGTACGGGCAACTGCCACCGAAATCTATACGCGTGTGATTGTCGGTGGGCTCTTAAAAGATAATAAAGGGATGAATCTCCCTCACGCCTCGCTCGACATTGGTGCGCTGACCGACAAAGATCGGGAAGATGCCAAGTTTGCCCTCGACCATCAGGCTGACTGGATCGCCCTCAGCTTCGTCCGTCGTGCCTCCGACGTCGAAGAGTTGCGCGAGTTGATTCAACGCGACACCAGCTTTGGCCGCTCCACCCCGATCATCTCCAAGATTGAAAAACCCGAAGCTGTCAAAAATATCGATGAAATTATCGATGCCTCCGATGCGATCATGGTGGCTCGTGGCGATCTTGGGATCGAGACGAGCCCCGAGGCAGTACCGATGGTCCAGAAGATGATCATTGCCAAGTGCCATGTTGTGGCCAAGCCGGTAATTACTGCCACACAGATGCTTGATTCGATGATCCGCAACCCGCGCCCCACGCGGGCCGAAGCAAGCGATGTGGCCAATGCCGTGCTCGACGGGACCGACGCGATCATGCTCTCTGGCGAAACCGCCAGCGGGAGCTACCCGGTGCAATCGGTGCGGACGATGGTCAAAATCGCCGAAGAGGCGGAGCGGGTACGCGATCAGAATCCTAACCGCTTTGTCTACGAAGAGCCGCATATTTTTTCGGCATCGGGCGCGATCTGCCACTCGGCTATGCAGACAGCCCATGATATTCGGGCGGCAGCGATCATTGCGCCGACGGTAAGCGGTAACACCGCCAAACTGATTGCCGCCTTCCGCCCGCGCGTGCCGGTGATTGCCGTCACCCCCAGCCCAATGGTACAACGGCAGCTCTGTCTCCATTGGGGGATCTATCCGCTGCTCACCCGGCGCTTTAATAATACCGATGAAGTCGTCGTTGACGCTGTACGGGTGGCGCAGAAGGCGGGTTATGTTCACGAAGGGGACACGGTCATTCTCACCGCCGGCATGGTTGGCAGTGTGCGCAGCGCGACCAATTTGATGATGGTGCGCACGATTGAGCGTGTGTTAGCACAGGGCATTGGGATCGGCCAGCGCGAGGTGGTGGGGCGCATCGTCCATGTCCAGACACCAGTCGACGGTGCCAATTACACAGTCGGTCCGCAGGATATTATCTTTGTCAAAAAGGTCGATCGCTCCTGCCTCTCGCTGCTGCAACGGGCCGGCGGGCTGATTACCCTAGAACAGGGGTTGGATAGCCCTGGTGCCATCTTTGCTATGGATTTGGGTCTCCCCGCGCTGATCGGTGCCGAAGGCCACATCGACGAGTTAATTGATGGGGAACCAGTAGTGCTCGATACAGCGAGTGGCCAAGTTAGCCAATGGCGCAAATCGATGCCGATTACGCGCGGTTTATAAACCCCAATCTGCATCCCTTCACCAGAAAAATGGAGCAGCCAATGACAAGTGACAAAACAACAGCCCATCACCGTGTCGCCCTCTATCTGCAGGATAAACACCCGATCCGAGAGGGCATGAGCTATGCACGCTATGCCGAGGAAAAGGGTTTTGAAGCGGTCTGGCAGGCAGAAAGTCGTCTAGTCCGTGATGCCATCGTACCGATGGCGGCCTTTGCCGCGGTAACGGAGCGCATCAAAATCGGATCGGGTGTAATCAACAATTGGACCCGCAACATTGGGCTGCTCGCCGCCACCTTTCTCACGCTGGATGATCTTGCACCGGATCGCATCGTCTGCGGTATCGGTGCCTGGTGGGATCCACTAGCCAAAAATGTTGGCATCGACCGGCGAAAACCGCTCACCGCCATGCGCGAGACGATCGAAGTGATGCGCCGCCTGCTCAACATGGAAACGGTCACCTATCAGGGGGAGTTTCACCAAGTGAGTGGCATCGAGCTTGATGTGGTCCACGGTCGGCGTGAACCGCGCAACATCCCCATGATGATCGGGGCCACCGGTCCGCAGATGATGGAATTGACCGGCGAGATCGCCGACGGCGCGGTGCTCAACTACTGTGTTCCGCCCGATTACAACCATGAAGCGCTCGAGCGGCTAGAAAAGGGAGCCAAGAAAGCCGGACGCACCTTGGCTGATATTGACCGGCCCCAACTGATCGTCTGCTCTGTCCACGAAGATCGGCAGACCGCGCTCGATGGCTCGCGTGAGTTGCTCACCCAATATCTCGCCCAGCAGCCCCATATTGCCAAAGCCAGTGGCGTCAAACAAGCCGTGGTCGATCAGATCCAGGCGATCCTCGGCTGGCCGGCCACCCATGAACAGGTCCGCCAGGCGATGCACCTCGTGCCCGATGACCTTGTCCAACGCATCACCGCCAGCGGCACTCCGGCTGAAGTCAAAGCCAAAGTACGCGAGTATGTCAACAATGGGGCCACCTGCCCGATTCTCTACCCGCTGGGCGATGTCAAGTTGATGATCGATACCTTTGCCGATGGTTATTGAAATGGATGCGTGGCCGCGACGCAGTCGCCTGCGGGTGTTGCGTTTTGCGTGTACTGTAACCCGATCTATATGTGCAGCTTGAAACGAACCACTGCTTCAACCATTATCACGATCTCTCGGTTGCGCACCAATCACTCCCCATCAGCACACGGAAAACGCACTACGCAAACCGTATCCAGGTAAACGCAATAAAAAACCTAGACCAAACCATGAACCTACGCCTATACGATACCTACACGCGCAGTTTGCGCGATTTTGCACCGCTGAACCCGCCGGAAGTGGGACTCTACACCTGCGGCCCAACCGTCTATGACTACGCGCATATCGGTAACCTCCGCACCTACCTCTTTGAAGATATTCTGCGCCGCGTGCTCGAATTCAATCGCTACTCTGTCAAGCATGTGATGAATATCACCGACGTCGGCCACCTCGTCTCCGATGCCGACAGCGGTGAGGACAAGATGGAGAAGGGTTCACGGCGCACGGGGCAGACCGCCTGGGAGATCGCCGCCTTTTACACAGAAGCATTTCAGGCAGATCTAGCGCGACTCAACATTCTGGAGCCGACGATCTGGTGTCGCGCCACGGATTATATTCCTGAGCAGATCGCGATGATCGAGTGTATTGAGGCCAATGGCTACAGCTATCGCACGAGTGACGGCATCTACTTTGACACGGCCAAGTTGAGCGATTATGGCTATCTGGCCCGCCTCAAGATCGAAGGGCTACAGGCCGGGATGCGGGTGGAGATGGGCGAGAAGCGCAATCCGACCGACTTTGCTCTTTGGAAATTTAGCCCCACCGACCAGAGCCGCCAAATGGAATGGCCAAGCCCTTGGGGCGTTGGCTTCCCCGGCTGGCATATCGAGTGCTCGGCGATGTCGGCCAAATTTCTCGGCAACTTTTTTGACATCCACTGCGGCGGCGAAGATCATATTCCCGTGCACCATTCGAATGAGATCGCGCAGACCGAGGCGTGTCACGGCACCCACCTGGCCAACTTCTGGCTACATGGCTATTTTTTGCAGATCGACGAAGCCAAGATGGCTAAGTCAGCCGGCGATTTTCTGCGCGTGCAGACGCTGATCGACCGCGGCTATGACCCGCTCGTCTACCGCTTCTTCTGCCTCAGCGGCCACTATCGCGCCAAGCTCAATTTCACCTGGGAAGGGCTCGATGGCGCGGCGACGGCGTTGCAACGGCTGCGCACGGCGGTCCACAGTTGGGGCGATGCCGGCAGCGTCGACGAAGGGATGCTGGATCACTTTGCAGCGCAGATCAACGATGACTTGAATATGCCGCGCGCCGTGGCAGTCGTTTGGGAGTTGGTGCGCAGCGATCTGCCGCCGTCGGCCAAAAAGGCAACCATCCTGCACTTTGACCGCGTCTTGGGGCTGGGGTTGGCGGAATGGCAGCCGACAGAGACCGTTGTGCCAGATGAGATTCTCGCCTTGGTAGAGCAGCGGCAACATGCCCGCAAAGCACGTCAATGGCAGGAGGCCGATGCCTTACGCGACCAGATCCAGGCCGCTGGCTACGAGTTGAAAGATACCGCGGACGGGGCACGCGTGCGGCTGCGAACCTAATCCTTACTCGTTCCACGCTCTGCGTGGAATGCTCCCCCCGACGCTCCAGCGTCGAGTAGTCATGGCGGTGAGCAGCATGGTCATCCTATCGACTTGACGCTGGAGCGTCAGGGGAAGTGACTACGCTGGAGCGTAGGCACCAGTAAACAGGCAAATCTATGCTCAAATTCTTCTTTAGTAGTCTATACTTGGCAGCCTTACTCCCGCTCTATCTGATCTGGAGCAGCGAGCAGATGGAGGGGCAGATCGACAAGATGCAAGAGGCGGTCTTCAATACACCAGGCGTAGAATCACCAGTAACACCGCCCATGGTCGTCGGTGGGATCACGCTGTTGACCAGCCACATGGTGATCGCGCGGCGCGGTTTACAGCTTTCGCTCGTGGCCGCCTTTGGCAGCATGATGGTGGGTGGGTTGATCGGCTTTCTGGGCTGGCGCCAGTGGCGGAAGGGCACGCCATGATCGTGCGCGAGATGCCCAATGGGCAACTGCTTTGTCTCAATCAAACGACCCACGCGCTGATGGCCGCCCAATTTGTCGAGCATTGGGGCAACCGTGATTTTGCCAAACCAACCCCCTACGCCGAGATGATGCTCGCCGTCAGCCAACATGACAATGGCTGGTACGAGTGGGAGTTGCACCCTCGCCTCTGCACCAATGGCTATCCCATGGATTTTCTCAAAGATGACGAACCATTGGCCAAGTTGGATCTCTGGCGACTCAGTGTTAGCCGTGTCTATGCGCAACACCCCTACGCCGCGCTGCCGGTCGGTCGTCACGCGGCGTGGCTCTACCAAGGCGCGCTCGATCAGATTAGCGATGCGCAGGTCAAGCAAGCAACCATGGCCTTTATTGCCGAGCAGGAAGCATTGGCCCGCCAGGTTCGCCTCCTTTTTGCAGATAACCCTCAGTTTACAGAATGGCTTAGCGAAGAAGCGCTCAACGCAAACACGCGGCTGCTCCAATTTGGCGACTTTGCCGTGCTCCAAGTGGCGATCCCCTGGGGCAACGAGCGGGTGATGCCGCAGTGCCCGCTCAACCACCGCGAGCAGGTTGATATTCGGATGAAGTTTGACGAGAAGGTGATCACTTTTGACCCGTGGCCCTTTGGGGTTGACAGCTTCGAAGTATCGATTTATGGGCGGCTGCTTGATCAACGCTATTTTGCCAATGAGGCAGCGTACCATACTGCGTTGGTAGAAGCGCCACTCCAGCAGTTGTGTTGGCAGGTAACGCATAGCTGACTCTTGTTGTGAAAGAGAAAACGATGCGCACAGTGCCACCGATAATGAGCAAGGATAGCGTTTGATGTACCCCTTTTATCTAGCCCCCACCACTCTCGACAAAGCGCTTGCCGCCAAAGCCGAGCATGGCGAAAATGCCCGCCTCATCGCCGGCGGCACCGATCTCCTGATCGAACTGGATCGCGACGTACGCAAGACGCCCAACGGCGGCATCCCCGGCCTGATCGACCTGACGCGCATCCCCGGTCTGGCCGACATATGGGAAGCCGATGGCCAGATCCACCTGGGGCCATTGGTGACGCACAACCAATGTGTAGCCAGCGAGTTGATTGTCCAGAAAGCCTTTCCCATCGCTCGCGCCTGTTGGGAGATTGGCGCGCCGCAGATCCGCAACCGCGCCACCGTGGCCGGCAACATCATCACTGCCAGCCCCGCCAACGATTCGATTGTACCCCTGGTTGCGCTCAACGCCACGGTGACCCTGCAGAGCGCGGCGCGTGGCGAACGGACCGTGCCGCTGACGCAATTTGTCACCGGCTTTCGCAAGGTCGATCTGGCCGCCGATGAGATCCTCACGCGCATCTCATTTACGCCCTTGACAGCAACAGAGCGGGGTACCTTTATCAAGCTCGGTTTGCGCCGCGCCCAGGCGATCAGTGTGATCACCGTGGCGGCCGTGGTTGATTGCGACGGTGATCCAGCGACAAGCCCGATCCGTGAGGCGCGGATTAGCTTAGGCGCAGTGGCACCGACGATTGTGCGCGCGGGTGCCGCTGAAGCATTCCTTCGCGAAAAAATCCTCACCGCCGAAGTCATTGCCGAAGCGGGTCGTCTTGCGCTGGAAAGTGCCAACCCGATTGCTGATATCCGCAGCAGCGCTGAGTATCGCCGCGCGATGGTCAAGACGCTGGTTGAGCGAATCTTGCGCGTGCTTCGCAATGGCGAAGCACGCGCCGGCTGGAGTGAAGCGCCGATTTTGTTGTGGGGCGAGACAGCGGGGAAATGGCCGGTGCTTCGACAGGCTCAGCAACCGGTAGCAATGGTGAATGGGAAAGCTGTCGAGTTGTGTGGCGATATGACCTTGCTTGATAGTCTACGCGCGGCGGGTTTTGTTGGCGTGAAGGAGGGCTGTGCGGAAGGGGAATGTGGGGCGTGCACCGTCTTTCTCGATGGCATGGCGGTGATGGCTTGTCTGGTCCCTGCCGAGCGGGCAGCCAGCAGCACAGTTGTGACAGTGGAAGGGCTGAGCAATTCCGAGCAGTTACATCCGGTGCAGCAAGCGTTCATCGGGAGTGGCGGCGTCCAATGTGGCTACTGTACCCCTGGCTTCCTCATGAGCGCCGCCAAGTTGCTCGAAGAGCGTCCCCAGCCGACACGCGCCGAGGCCGCAGAGGCATTAACCGGTAACTTGTGTCGTTGCACCGGTTATCGTAAAATTCTCGATGCAGTCGTCATGGCAGGGCTACCGCCAATAACTCATAAAGGCTCTTCCAGAAGAGACTGATCTACGAAATCACATCATTCACAATTAATTATTGTCAATTAATTATTAATTATTTCTGGCCTCCATTTCCTGTTATAGTAAGTAAAAGCGAAAAAGTAAGTAGTACGACAACGTTAAATTTCAATCAGTAGACAGGATGAACAAGATTCACAGGACTTTCTCTCTGCTGTAGCAATCCTGTAAATTTTGTAAATCTTGTCGAATTTAACGTTGTCGTAGTAGAAATAAAATTGACGTAGCGGAGGCTGAGCTTTTCGAAGCCAAAGCGGCCCTGGCTTCGACAAGCTCAGCCTCCGCTTTCCAAAACTTTCTCGCTTTTACTCATAGATAAAATGCTTAAAAGTCATACAGCCTCTCTCGTGTAAAAGTATTCTACTACGTATGACTTTTAAATGATTAGTCTATCAGAGACTCATGTTACGCATCTTCCCATAAAGGCACCACGCTACTCGAGTACTCCGCATCTGGGGATGCGGAGTACTCGAGACCGACATGTTTACTGCGTAACATGAGTTAGTCATTCCTCCAATCAAGCAACCATAGTGATCCACCTAAACGTTAAGAAAGGCTCCTCATGCGCGAAAACAGCTTCCGTACCCTACTCAAAAACGACAAACCAACCCTGAGCACCCACATCCATTCGACCTGGCCTTCAATCGTGGAAGCGATTGGCCTCACCGGCATCTATGACTATGTTGAATTTGTTGCCGAATATGGTCCCTATGATCTGCACGATCTCGATAATCTCTGTCGGGCCGCTGAACTGCACAACCTGGGCAGCATGATCAAGGTCGATTTTGCCAACAACCAATACATTGCGCAGCGTGCAATCGGCTCCGGCTTCCAGAGTGTCCTCTTCTCCGACTGCCATTCCGTCGAACATGTCAAGGAGTGCATCCGCATTGCGCGGCCGGACACGCCAGAGCATGGCGGCTACTATGGCGTCGCCACCCGCCGCCATTCCTACATGAACTATGGCGGCAACCAAGCCTACGTTGACGCCCTGGCCGACACGGTGAACGCCTTTATGATCGAGAAAAAGGGCGCGGTTGACAATCTGGAAGAGATCCTCGAACTCGATGGGGTCGATATGATCCAATGGGGTGGCTCGGATTACAGCATGAATGTCGGCATGGCCGGCAAGCGCTCGTCACCAGAGATGCTGGCGGTTGAGAAGCAGGTCTTCGAGACGGCGATCAAGATGGGGGTGCCGGCGCGCGCCGAGATTGGCTCGCCGGACCAGGCACGCTACTACCTCGACATGGGCGTGCGCCACTTTAGCATCGGCACCGATATCTCGATTCTTTATCAATGGCTGAAGGAGAACGGGGAAGAGATGCGCAAGGCGCTGGAGGGGAAATAGGGGTTCTCTCCGTACTTATCGTGCTACAGTCGGGGCGACTGCCGGTTGCGCCACACATTGCCATTCACGCCAAAATGATGCGGCCTGTTTGACGCGTGTGGATTCATCGGCGGCCGCGCTCTGGCCGTAGGTCGTTAGAGTGGCACAAGCTCTGCCAGAATCGCCGAGTTGATGTTGCGCCACGGCCAGGTAAAAGAGCGCTTCTGGGAACGGCTCGGTTCCACTCTGTGTCATAGCCGCTTCAAACGCCCGTACGGCAGCGGCGGGTTCGCCCTGTTCCAGCAGGATTCGCCCGCGGTTTTTGTGGAGGGCCGGCAGCATATCGTCTAGCGCCAACCCCTTGTCAATCTGAGCCTGCGCATCGGTGATATTGCCTGTCAGCAGCAAGGTAAAGCCTAAGTTATTGAGGGCATTGACATAAAGCGGTTCTTCGTCTAGCGCCCGTTGATATGCAGCAATGGCGTCTTCATGCGTCCCGGTTCGTTCGTAGGCTAGTCCCAGATTATAGTTATAAATGGGGTTGCGCGGTTGCTGTGCCAGCGCTTTTTGGGCAAACGCAACGGCAGTGTCAAATTCTCCGCGTTGATAAAAGCCACGGCTCATGTTGTTGTACGCATCGCCATAATTGGGGTCAAGGTGTAACGCCTCCTCCAATCGGTAGATGGCACCGTCGGGATGTCCAGCCACGATTTCTTCCGCAGCTTGATTGTTGAGCGCCAACGCTTTGCAATCCGTCGTCGGCGTTGCGGCCATTGCGGCGACGCTCTCTGCGGATGGGCGGACCGCCAGCTTCTCCAAAAGTTGCAGCGCCAATTGTTGCTGCAGGATTAGCAGGCAGCCTGTTACCCCCGACTCTGTCCCATCCACTGGCCCTTCCACGCTAACCGTGCCGAGAAATTCATCATTGCCCCGAGCGATCGACGCCGACAATTCAATCAGCCCCTCCGCCGTCTTTTGCTGCGTGCGGCCTTGGATCCAATACGCCACTTGTCGGTCGTTCCGCTCCAGCAGCGTGGGATCGAAACGGCCGATGCCCGCCAGCCCATCAACCAGCGCCAGTTTCTCATAAAGCGTACTACGGACCCCCTCCGTGTAGATCGTTGTCGGCACGCCCTTTGTGGTCATTGACCCATCGAATGTCCACTCAGTAATGACGAAGTGGGTGACCGGGACCGGTTGCAGTCCTGACCATCGACCGACACCCCACAGCACCGCCACCGCTGTGATCAACAGGGCGAGCACGATCATCGCCGATAACAGTTGAGCATTGATCGGCGATTTCGTTGTCGCTGCGACGGCGGTAGCAGTCGTTGCTGTTGCCTCAGTATCCGTTGGCACCGGCGGAATCTCCCCAATTGGAGTCTCCACGCGATAGGCCCATAGACAGAGCAGAGCGGCAATCAGCCCAAAGAGCGTGGCGTTGAGCCAAAGCGGAATCGCCGTGAACCTGCCCAAAACAGCCGCAGCGATAAGCGCCCAAACCAGTCCATCTACACTGGGATGAAGGACAAACCACTGGCGTGCATTCGCCCATTGCCGCCCCCACAGATACCAAAACAGTAGCACACCAACGACCGCAACACGACCGATCCACAGATCAATCAATAGCGCCCCCAACAGCAACAGCATCATGACGAGGAAGGCCAACATAATCTGGATCGTTAGCAGTGTACGCTGTCGCACACCGACGGTTGCCAACACAAGCGTGATGCCAAAAAGGTAAATTGAGAGGGCGACAAAGAGGCCAACTTCGCCTCGCGCAAAAGTTGGCGGCGGCACCACGGGAGCCATGTCAAAGAAAAAAAGCAGCAGAAAGCCCAACGGCAAGAGTAGCCCCAAGATCAGAATCAGCAGGGGATCCGGAAAGCGCTGCGGATCTTGTTGACGGATCTGCCCGATGGTTAGCGCCACAATGGCCAATAGCACCGCCAGCATGGCACCCTGGTTGATGAGAAACCAATGCCCCCAATAGACAACCGCGGCCAGCGCTGGGCCAAAGAGCGCAAAGACAACGGCAAAGAGTGGGTCGGCCGCGTGAAGGCGGAGTTGGCCGTCAAACATTTTATAGCGGTCGAGGGGGATCCGGCGGGCGGAGACATAGGCGAAAAAAGGCGGCAAAAGGGTGAGCAGCCAACGCCCCACGAGCGGCAGCGGTTGACCAAAGAGATGATACCAAAGAATCGCCACGATTAGCACCGTGCCGGATAGGGCACCAAAGCCGGTCCACGCACCGGCCAGTTTGAGGAGCAGCAGCCGCCGGTAGATGCGTGCGGACCCAGCCGACGCGCCATCTTCCGCAGTGGCAGCAGTGGTGAATTTTTCGCGACCTTCTGGCTGAATTAACGCGGCAATGAACAGGGGCAAAAGCAGTGACGCCCCAGCAAAACGCACGCAAGCCAAGAAGCGTTCCTGGAGATCCGGCTGTGGCCAGGCTAGCAATGGAGCAACAAACCAGAGGGCAAGGGTTGCTACAACCACGACCAATAGCAGCGTGAGGAAGCTTTCGCTCGAAATGCGTTGCATTGCTGCGCCAAGCCCATAGAGCGTCATGCCAGCCCAACTGGAACGAGCGTGCTCATCGGCCTCCTCGACACGGAAGAAATCAACGGCCCAACGGCGCACAGCATCGATGGGCCACGCAAAGAGCTGAACAGTAACATGGCGGCTTTGGTTGATATTGATGTTGCCATGGCCGGTGTGGATCGCGGTGGCGTCATCCACTACTTTTTTTTTACCGACTGATCCCGATCCTCGCGCGCATCAGCGCCCCCCGTTCCCGCCCCGCTCACATGGATATCCCCGCTACCGGTGTGGATCGACCCCGTCACGGGGCCATTGAAATTGGTCATGTTGGTCGCGTTAGTCGTGTTGTGCGTGCCACCGCTGATCACGTTGCCGCTGATCTGGACCGATTGATTGCCCTCAAAAAAGACGCCTTGCCGGTGATCATGGGTGACATCATGAGTAACATCGCCTTGCTGCATCGTGGCGGGTTCCACATAGACATTCGGTTTCCCATCAGCCGTTGCCCCTGGCGCCGCGGCTACTTCGTGCACGGCGACCCGCCGCCAATCGATATGCAGCAAGTTCACTGACTGCGCCAATTGCGCCAAGAGGGTCGCCGCGCCCCAAAAGGCGACCGCCTTGGGATTCATACCGGCGGGCACCCGATCCAAGGTGGCAAATTTGAGCGACCCCAGCAGCGTGAGCGTCAACGCCACATAATATTCGCGCCACTGTGCGGGATCGGCGAGGTAGCGACGGGCCGCGTTGCGGATTGTGGTCAGGGCGATAAAGGCGCCCTGTAACGGTGGCATCGTTTGCAGCAGCGGCTCTGGCAGCGAAAAGAGGCCCGATGAATTCGGTGCACGCTTGGTGACAAAGTCAAGCCAGGTATAGAGCTCATAGATGGCCGTTGGCGGTAGATTGGCGTCAAAGAAGCGGTCGGCCACCAGATGGAGCAGCAGTTCGCTCTCCAGCCGCGCCAGATCATAGAGGGCGTGGTCGTGGTGGGCGTGGGCACAGTCAATGATAAAGGTCGCCTTGGCTTCGACATCGATCAGCACGTTGCCGGTGTTGAGATCGCCGTGGACAGTGCCAATGCGCATGGGCAGCACTTCGCGCAACAGGGCGGGCCATTGCAACAGGGGATTGGGCAGCAGCGGGTTCGTGGGGAAAGTCGCGGCGGCGGTGGGCAGGGGCAGCAACTGTTGTGTGAGATCGACAGTGGGGGGCAGCACCGCGGCCACCGCGGCGCGCAAGAGCATGTGGCGGGTGGTGATCACCTGTCCCGTCAACCCAGCAGCCGGGTCGTGCAGCTTGTATTGGGCGATGTTGGCGACATTGCGGATGCGTACGCGATAGGCATCCGTTCGTAGTGGTTCGGTGTTGGGCAGATTGAGGGTGAGCGTCTGCGCTGCGGCTTCAATTTCGGTAACGACAAAGTTGCGCAATTGTACGCCATCGCCATGCTGCAACGGGGGGTAGGCGGCCGGATCTGCCGACGCGTCGAGGGTAGCCACGGCGGTCGGCATCGTTGTCGTCGCCTCCAGCAGCAGATTGACCGGCAGGACACGGTCATAGGTCGCGCTGACTCGGCGCGACAGCGGTGCGGCGCGGCTGGACCAAATGCGATCGAATTGGGGGAAGAGCCGCTTTTCCAAGACTGTCCACAGCGCATCCTGCGGCGCGTGGAGGGCATAGCCGCGCAATGTCTCAATCGTAAAGATGCCATTGCCGGCCAGCGCATAGCGAGCCGCGCTATACGTTTCTGTGCTACCGGCGGCTCCGCTGACATTAACCGTGGCCAGGGCGTCGCCGAAGGGCACAAAGTCGGGCAGCCGGTCGGCCATATACGTTTGGGCAGCGTGTTGCTCTTCTTCCAACAGATGGCGGGGGCCGATTTTGACGACCGCCGGCAACGCACGCTCACCCTGTTGATCGGTTGGCTCGACCAAGAGCACAAAGGTGCCGCTCTGCCCTTCGGTGAACTGTTTGGTGATCACGACCGTCCGGCTGTCAGCAAAGAGCTGTTCGAGCAGGGCGATGCAATAGGGTGGGTACTCCTGGGATAGACGGGTCTCAACAGTGACAGCCATTACACAACCTCATGGAAAGTGAAAAATGCTCATTCTGTGATTTACCGGCCGCTCATTCTGCAAGAATCTTCGAGGGTAGATACCTTGGAGACTCTTGCAGAGTGACATAGTTCGCACGTGGCGTGCTCACTACTCGATTGCAGTCTACTGATAGATAAAACCCTTAAAAGTCATACAGCCGCTCTCGTGTAAAAGTAACTCTATTAAGTAAAGTGCAGAAAGCCTTTTGAAAACGCAGACTGAGCTTGTCGAAGCCAGAGCCGCTTTGGCTTCGCGCCCAGCAGGCACCCGCTCAGCCTCCGCTATAAGGCTATTCCAAGAATTTAATGATCCAGGAAGACACACGAAGGCACACGAAGGCACATGAAGGCACATGAAGGCACACGAAGAAAAGCAAATAGTTATGGATACTTATTTTTCTGGAGTGGCCTAACGAATTTATTTCCAGGAATTTCTTGAACTTTACTTATAGATGACTTTTACATGATTAGTCTATGAGTATACCCAAAATACTTTCTGGCGGATCTACTGGATCTCTACAGAACTCCTCCAGCATCCACACAACCCTACCGGCCAAGCTTATCACCCTTCAGCCCAAGCCCATCAACAAGGTACCGGCGAGTTGCCACCCTTGTGCGGTGGGGCAGCAGAGGCCGAGTTGGGCAAGCCGCTCACCCACCGGATCGGTGAGGAGCGCAGTGCCCGGGGTGGCTATCACCATGCGGAGCGCGGCTTGCTCTTGCGGGGACAGGCAGCACCAGATCGCGTGCAGACGGAGTTGGATGCCCATTTCTTGCAAGAGCAGTGGTTGCCAGGCGCTATGCGGCGGCGGTGATGGTTGGATCAACCACCACTCGATCACCGCTTTGAGCAAGGTGGGATAGCCACCGCTGAGCACGAGAAAGGTTTGGCGATCAAGGGCGGTAGGCCGGCGATCGGTGTGGTACGTGCGCCGGTCGATGATCAAGTGGCTGTCGCGCGCACAGAGAGCACCGACGATGCAGCGATGGGTGGAGAGCAGGCGGCCCAGATCACCCAGCGCAAAGAGCTGGTCGAGATAGGTGGGGCTCATGCGCATGCCCATGAGCAAGAGCAAGGTCTGGCGAAATTGGTCGCGCAGCGCACGCAAGGTATCGCCAAGCTGCCGTTGGTCGTCAGTCGTCAGCCGGTCCAGGCGGTCGATGATCACGAGCAGTATTCGGCCCTCGGCCTGGCAGTGGGTCAGCACCGCGGAGAGGCTGGTCAACAAGCGGATGGGGTCGTTGGTGTCGAGATAGCGATGCGCGGCTTCGATCAAGGGGGGCGGGAAGGCAGTGGGGGTGCGCGATGCGGCTTCCAAGATGCCACGCAGAAAGAGGCGGTAGAGTAGTGGCGGCGTCATCGTTGGCTGGGCCGCGGGCTGCAACTCGATCCAGACCGGGATAACGGGGGCGAGGGGGATGACGGGGTAGACAGAGTTCCACCCCGTCGCCAGGAGCGCCGGGTGGTTGATCAGATGGCGCAAGATGGTTGAAACGCCGCTGCCGGCCAGCCCAAGCAGAATACCACTCCCCCCAATCTCGACCCACTGCGCAATCGTAGCAATCTCCGCTTGGCGATAGGTTGGCGGGTAGGGTTGCCGCGGGCTGGTCTGGAGGGTGGCAGAGGGATAGTAGTCGTGGCGAGGTGGCGGGCTTTGTGGTGGCGTGGCGGTGGGGGGGGGCGCGGCTGGTTGCGCCACCGTGACGCCGTAACCGGCAGCTTGCACAAGTTGGTTGTGCTCTTCGTGCGCGAGATTCAGCAGATCGGCAATCTGGGTGAGCACTTCGGGGCGGCTGGGGCGCGAGTCGCCCGTGCGCCAACGGGAGACGGTGGCCGGGTTGACGCCAAGCCGTTGGGCCAACCATGCACCGGAGCGCTCGCGTGCCGACAGATGTTGATCGAGCAGTGCTGCAAAGTCAGGATAGTAAGACATAGATCAACCTCAACCTAAAGATAGTAAATTCGGTGTCAGTCGTCGTTTGGTCCAAAGTCACGTAGTCAGTCGTCTTTACACTCTCCTCTGCCCACAGCCATGCAGTCAGTTGCACGCTAATCGTGCATTGCTTTCACGACTGCAACGCCCCGGATGCACGACCCGCCCGCTATGCTGGAGAGGTCTTGACAAACGAAAACAGTCCGCAGTCAACTGGTCCACCATCAAACGTCATCGCCCACGATACAGACAACGACCCAATGACCACGACCAAATGACTACGGACAAACGACCAATCATCTTTGCTCGTTGGGGAACCATGCATGGACCGTTGCCCGGCCATTTGCCGGCGCAGCGGTGGGATCCCTCAACTCGATGAGCCTTCTTCAACGCAAGAGGAGGCTTTCTCATGAATGTGAATTTACTCTCTAACCCCCGTCGTTTGGCCGTTGTGCTTGCTACCGCCGTGATTCTGGCGATGACCGCCAGTTCCGCTTCGGTTTTGCTCGATAAACTGGCCGGGACTTCGCTGACCCCGGCGGTGTATGCGTGCGAGCCACAAGACAGCGGCTGTGGTTGATCATAAAGCTGTTGTGTAGCGTAACTGACAACCTTCATAGGATGACAAGATGATGCATTACAATAATCTTGTCATCCTATGAAGGTTGTCACAGGTGTAAAAATTAAATCGAGATAAACTCTACTGCGTTACCCAAAGTGGTCGTTTGAGCGCTCACGCTTGGTTTGGGCCTCTTGCAGATGGACACTTAGCTCTTTCACAAAGTTCGGGTAGCTCGGATGCCCTTGGATCAATGGCAAGCGGTCAAGCGCCACTTCAAAGCTCTGAACTGCTTCATCGTACAAGCCAAGACCTATATACGCCAAGCCCAAACCGTCGAGTGCATTAATGTGCGCATAGAGGTCTTGCAATTTTTCATATAACGCGGTGCTAACGGCAAAGACATCTTTGGCTTGTTGCCAGTCACCCATGGCTAGATAAACGAGTCCGCGATTGGTGAAAATCTTTGCGAGATGAAGAATATCGTGGGCATTTTGGAATGCTGCTTCGGCTTGCGCAAAAATGGTCAACGCCTCGGTATACTGCTGGCTTAAATAGTAGAGAATACCCAGGCTCATCTGAGTAATAGCACAATTACGCTGATCATTAATCGCCGTGAGGATTTGAGTCGCCTCCGCGTAATAAGGAATAGCCGCCACAAGATCGCCTTTACTGCGGTGCACATAGCCCATATGTTGCATGGTCCATGCCATCCGTTGCTGGTCACCATAAGCTGTGCGAATTTGCAGCGCCTTGCTGAAATAATACTCTCCTTCTGACCAATGCCGCCAACTCACCGCCACCAATCCTAAAACAGAGAGACTGGCTGCCCTTTCCAGGTCGGTGGCCTCCAAACAAGCTAACGCCGCTTCGGCAAGCTGTTGCGCCTCGGCATGTTGTTGTTGATGCCAGGCCATGTGGCCCAATTCATTCCAAGCGCGCGCCTGCCCCCTTGGATTGCCCACGACAGCAAATGTAGCGGCGCTTGCGTTCAAGTTTTGACGTGCCAATACAAATTGACTCTGTAACCGTTGGAGGTGGCCGATATGCCACTGAAATTCAGCGGTGGAGAGGTTGTCGTTCTGTTGCTGGCTACACGCCAATCCTTCTGTCAAATACTCCAGCCAATCCTCACGATGACCGGCCTGCTCCATCTTCGGCGCAATGCACAGGATCAGGTCGCGCACATGCGCCCACGCGGCATCTACCTCCAAGCCAAAACTCAATAGATGCATTGCCCGTTCCCGCACTTCTACCTCTAGAAAGAGCGCATCGGCCGGGATCGCATCCCGTGTTGCCTGGATGCTGCGCACGACATATTCTTCAAAGAGGGTAGTGTACTGTGACGGGGCGGGTGGTGGGGTATCGATAGAGGACTCTTCGTTACTGCTCATCTGCTGCTCCCTTAGGACAGCGCACACATTGCCGGGCGCGTTTGTGCTTCGATATGTTATTTTATCACGGGAATGAATTCGGAGCAACGGCTACAAAGCCGGCGGGTGCGTCCCAGAGAAAGGGTGAGATTCACAACGTCCCCGGCACAGGCGGGGAAATGGTACGCAAACGAACCAATTTTTCGCCTGTGCCGGGGACGTTTACCCTAATTTTGGAACGCACCCAAAGCCGACCTACAAGAGAAATACACCGCGCATAGTTGCGTCCATTCACGCTGCCAAATAAACGCGCTAAGCGCTAAGAGCACCACTATCGACTACATTTATCATAAGACTGCTGATAGTCATTATTGGGTGCATTTCAGGTTTGATGCAAGGATGATTGCTCGTCTGTATGGGCACGGATTTGAGGGCAACGCGGATTTGTTACGGGTGTGAGAAGATCAGCGTCTGCCCGAAATGCGCGCCCGTCCCTGAATCTTGCCCTAGCTTGAAATACACCCTTCATCCTGTCATCATTTCCGCTGTGATTTTGGCGATGACCGCCAGTTCCGCTTCGGTTTTGCTTGACCAATTGGCCGGGACGTCGCTGACCCCGGCGGTGTATGCGTGCGATCATCCCGGTGGTGGTTGTGGGTGAGCTAGATTCTGTTGAGCGTTCACCAACATAGAAGCTAATGCTTTCAAGTAGTCCTGCGCAGAGACATGGCCTCATGTCTCTGCGGTTCGCGCCGCGCCAGAAGTACACCTCATGCATCGAGGTGCGATTCCGTTTGGGGGATAGGCAGCAGTACAACGGGTGAAGGCGTGGGACAGTAGGACAGTGAGACAGTGAGACAGTGAGACAGTGAGACAGTGAGACAGTGGCTGTCTACTGTCCTACCGTCCTACCATAAATTCACTTGCACCGTTCGTTACGTCCTAGCGTCGCCACTTGGCCACCTGCTCCTGCAGAAAGGTTCGCGTTAGGCTGTGGATGGTGTAGCGGCGGTCGTGCAGACCGCCGCGGGCATCGACCAGATTGAGCAGGACCAACTGGTTCAGCGCCATGCGCACCTGGCCGACCTCCAGTTGGCAGACGCCGGCGAGAAATTCCAGGCTTTCACCGGCCGGTTGCGCCAAGGGCATGACGAGGAAGACTCGGCGGATCAGCTCGTCAAGTTTATCCCAGGCCCGTCGATAGAGAAAGGTATAGAGATTCTCGACTGTAGCCCCGCGCGCGCCTTGCAAATCTTGCAAGATCGATTCGAGCGTATAGATGTGGGTCTGCCCTGCCACCAGCCGCAGCGCCAAGGGGTTGCCACCGACCGTATCGATCAGCGGCATCAACTCTTCATCGGTACAGGCCGCCAAGAGCGGTAAATTACTGACCATCGCCTCTTGCCGAACGAGGGCAAGGGCCGCCGGTACGCTTAATTCGGCGAGCTGTAGGTGAAAGATATTGGGCGCAATCCGCAGGCTTTCGCGCGAGGTCAAAATAAATTTCGAGGGCATGCTCAGCCTTTGCAGCGTCGGTAGAAGGCTCTCCACATCGACGACCGTTTCCAGATTGTCGACCACGATCAGATGGGGCACTGCATTTAACCGGGCTTGCAAGATGCGCAAGAGTTCGTCTGGCGGTCGTTGCGCGGCACCAACCAATGCCGGCAGGAGCTGTGCCGCCAATTTTTCGATCAACTGGTTGGCCGTTAACGCGGGTGCCGCGACCTCGTGAATCCCGCCCCCCAGATTGAAGCGCTGTTGCCGGGCAGTGACCCACCCCACCTCGTCGACCGCGCCGCGGTGGATCAGACGGCGCACGGCAAAATCGGCCAGCGCCGTCTTACCAATGCCCCCAATCCCCTCCAGCGCGATGAGCCACGGTGCCTCATCCGCCGTCAATACGGCCTCGAGTTGTTCAGCAAATTCGTCGATGCCGAGCAGGTTGACATAGCTGGATG
The DNA here is from genome assembly GCA_034432375.1 of Caldilineaceae bacterium. GTDB lineage: Bacteria > Chloroflexota > Anaerolineae > Caldilineales > Caldilineaceae > JAHBVH01. Next base: position 25,864 of record DAOUCA010000107.1, on the reverse strand, counting down.
CCTCTAAGCGCGCGGTCAGCAGATTCTTTTGGGCGGCGCTTGCTTCGAGTTCCATCTGCCGCAGCGTTTCGGCGAGCCGCTCAATCGCGTTTGTCTGCATCGTATAGACGGTGCTCTCCGCCACATTATAATGGTTGGCCAGCCGCTGAATCGGCCATAGGTCCAAAGAGCGAACCTGTATAAATTTGGCATCGGCATCATGGGTGTAGGCGAGGCGATCAAGGGCATTCTGCAAGAGCTGGTTGGTCGCCCCGCGGTCACCCGTGAGCCCACGCTGTTGACGCTCGCGGGCGATCTGGCGGAAAAGATAGAGATAGTGCAGCGAGCTTTGTGCGTTGGCATCGCCATGCCACTGTTTGAGCGCGCTGCGCACATCGTCGACCAACGTTGGAAATTGAGGGGCTTCAAGTGGACTCATGGCACTCTCCTCTTTTGCGCTTGATCTTGGGTGCTTGGTTGACTAATAGAGCCTATTTTTTGCCACAGAGAGCACAGAGAAAAAACCTTCTTGCTCTGTGTGTTTTGTGTTTTCTGTGGCTCAGATTAAATTTATCAGTCAATCAGCTTGGACGCTTGATCTTTTGCTATGTCGATAGAATCGATTCAACCATCAGTAGCATAGCATGTGCTTACAACAAACGCAACGAGGTTGGAGTTGTCCAAGAGCTTTTCAATAGCTTTGTTTTGCAACCGTGATCTTATGCGCGTTGGCGCGATGTTATCATGTACCGGATTGCAGTAGGAAAACGATAGATCGGGCAGAGGGTTCTTTGTCTACAATCGGTAAACCACAATGGCGATCCATAGCGAGGCCATAGATGAGCACTGGGACGCACCAACTATTCAGATTGGACAAGAGATATGTTAGCAAGAACCTCGCCACCACCGGACAGAGCACAATTTCTATTTGTTTTATGGGGTGATCGATTTGATGAAGATGTGGCCACGATTTTCACCACAGAGGCGCGCCGCACCGGTCTCTGTGTTAAGCTTGTGGGACTTAACGGCGTACAAGCGGTTGGTGGCAATGGCATGCTTATAGGCACTGATTTAACGCTGAGCCAGGCGCTGGGGTTAGCCGATAAAGCGATCTGTGTCGTGATCCCCTGTAGCCCGGCTATGCTCCAGCGCCTTGAGGATGATCCGCGCCTGGTGGAGTTCCTGCACCAGGCGCACGCCAATCAAGCGCTCTTTGTCGTCAGCCGTCAGGAAGCCATTGAACGTTCCTCCTTGAAAACATTTGCCCCCTCCTCCCCCCAGCTTTCTGTTTACGGCGACTATCAAAATCTGATTGACGCAGCCCGTCAACTGGTTGCAACCCTCACTGCCACGGTTGCGATAAGTTAACGCCAACTTTGTCATTTCTGACACTCCGTGCGATGATAAGCGTGCCCCCCTCGGAACGCCATACAAACTAGCGCAGCTCGGCCTAAGATAGAGTACAATAGACGGTAGGGCGTCGTTCAGTAAGACAGTAGGACCGTCGTTCAGTAGGACAGTAAAACTCCCTGTCTCCCTGTCCCACTTACGCCACTGTACCCTAGTCAATCATCAACCGCGAGTCTACCTGATCATGACCCAATCAACTCCATCTCACCCAACGCTCTGGTACGACCAACCCGCAGCCCAATGGGTTGAAGCGCTGCCCCTGGGCAACGGTCGCCTTGGCGCGATGGTCTTTGGCGGCATTTCTGCCGAGCGCTACCAACTCAACGAAGAGACGCTTTGGTCCGGCGCACCGCGCGACTGGAACAGTCCTGGTGCGCAAGCGGCGTTGCCCGCGGTGCGGGCGGCGATCGCGGCCGGCGATCATGCAGAAGCGGACCGTCTCGCCAAAGCGCTGCAAGGGGCTTTTACCCAAGCCTACCAACCGTTGGGCGATCTCCATCTCAAGTTTGATCACGGTGACTTTACCCACGGGGATCAGGTCGCCGCCTACTATCGGGATCTCGACCTGGCAAGCGCCTATGCCACCGTGCGCTATACGGTGGACGGCGTCACCTATACGCGCGAAAGCTTTGTCAGTCGACCCGCCGACGCATTGGTGATCCGGCTGACGGCTGACCAGCTAGGGGCCATCTCCCTCACCGCAACGCTCGCTAGCCCCCATCCTTTTACAGTACAAGCGCAGGATAACGCATTGATCCTGACCAGCAAGTGTCCGATTCACAGCGAACCGAGTTACCGCCGGGTCGACAATCCGATCCACTATGCCGACGATGAAAGTGGCCGCAGCCTCAACTTTGCCGCCGCGCTGACAGCAACTGTTAGCGGCGGCGAACTTCAAAGCGAAGCAGCGGGGCTGCGCATTACGCAGGCAGATGAAGTGACGCTCTGCCTGACGGCGGCCAGCGGTTTTGTAAGCTTTGACCAGATCCCCGGCCTCTCGCAAGCAGCCGTTGCCAACCGTGCGGCGGCAATGGTCGCCACAGTCACCGGTCAACCATACGCCGCCCTTCACGCCGCCCATCTGGCCGACTATCAGCCGCTCTTCCAACGGGTTACCTTGGATCTGGGCAACAACGCAGTGACCACGCTGCCCACCGATGAGCGGATCCGCCGTTTCCAAACGGGCGATGATCCGGCGCTGATTGCGTTGCTCTTTCAATATGGACGCTATCTGCTGATCGCCAGTTCGCGCCCCGGCGGCCACCCGGCCAATTTGCAGGGCATCTGGAACGATCTGGTGCGCCCACCGTGGAGCAGCAACTATACGATCAATATCAATACACAAATGAACTACTGGCCCGCCGAGGTGACTAACCTCGCCGAATGTCACGAGCCCTTGCTCGACTTTTTGCAGGGGTTGAGCGTCACTGGTGCCGTGACGGCCGCGACCAACTATGGCTGTCGCGGCTGGGTGGCGCACCACAACAGCGATTTCTGGCGCCACAGCGGCCAGGTTGGTGACTATGGGCAGGGTGATCCGGTGTGGGCTTGTTGGCCCATGGGCGGTGCGTGGCTGGCGCAACATCTGTGGGAGCATTACGCCTTTGGCGGCGACCTCAGCTATCTGCGCGACCAGGCCTATCCCATTATGAAAGGGGCCGCGCTCTTCTGCCTCGATTGGCTCTTTGATGACGGCCACGGCCACCTGGTCACCGCGCCATCAACCTCGCCCGAGAATAAATTTACTACCCCAGACGGTCAACAGGCCGCGGTGAGCATGGCATCGACCGCCGACATGGCGATCATCTGGGATCTCTTTACCAACTGTATCGAGGCGGCAACGCTGCTCCAAACTGACAACGCCTTCTGCGCCGAGTTGACGAGCGCCCGCGCCCGCCTCTACCCACCCCAGATCGGTCAGCATGGCCAGTTGCAGGAGTGGTCGGTCGATTGGGATAATCCCAATGACCACCATCGCCACGTTTCGCACCTGATTGGGCTCCATCCAGGGCGACAGATTACGCCCCAAGGCACGCCGGATCTCTTCGCGGCGGCCCGCCGTTCGCTCGAATTGCGCGGTGATGGCGGCACCGGTTGGTCGATGGCGTGGAAGATCAACTTCTGGGCACGCTTTCTCGATGGCGATCACGCGCTTAAGATGATCTACAACATGTTGCAGTTGGTCGAAATCACCGGTGTTGTCATGGAAGGGGGCGGGGTCTATGCAAATCTTTTTGACGCCCACCCGCCTTTCCAGATCGACGGCAACTTTGGGGCGACCGCCGGCATCGCCGAGATGCTCTTGCAAAGCCACACCGGAGCGATCCACCTCCTACCGGCGCTGCCCAGCAGTTGGCGCAACGGACAGGTTAGCGGCTTGCGCGCCCGCGGCGGCTTTGAGGTGGCGATCGAATGGCAGGATGGGCAACTGCGCGAAGCGACAATTATTGCGCATTTGGAGACGACGCTGACGCTGCAAAATCCTGAGCAGTATCAGATCACGCGCGAAGGCAGCCGTTATCACATTGTGCCGGCTTAGGCTTAATGCAGTGTCAGGGAAGTTCTGCTAGATTAGGAGGTCACCCCGATCTTCCTGGAAGGGGTCAAGCAGTGGTACGGTTACCCGACTTGGTCTGACCCCTTCCAGGAAGAGTTGCGGCCGATCCTCGAGTTTGTAACCTATCCCCCGGCCCCTTGCCCGCGAGCAAGGAAGGGGGGAAAGCGGCTCCCTCCCCGATGTCGGCTTACCATTACCCACAAGTGTGCGGCGAGCGTGGCGTTCCGGGGACGGCACACGCGTTGATGCGTTACCAGTGCGCATCTGTGCCGTCCCCGGAACGCGACCCTACCACCGGCCCACAAAGATATGGGTAAAAGTAAGCCCGACATCAGAGAGGGTTCGGGTGGGGTTCTACTCTCGCATAATTTCGCTGACACTGCAGTAGTACAGTGTCAGGGAAGTTCTGCTAGATTAGGACGTAGGTCACGTTTGCAATGTGACAAAGCCGGGCGTGTCGCCGACCTGCTCGACCGTGGGCTGATTCATGGCGATCTGCACACGATTTTTATCCTGCAGATTCACATAGATGTATTGATCGAAGATTAGATATTGGAGCCAGCCTTGACGCCGGCTGCCTTACACAGACAGCCGGCCACCAGATCGATCAGGGCAATGACCGCCACGATCAGCGGGCCGATCTCGGGAATAACACTGATGATCGCCATGATCGCCGCCGTGATCGTCGCCGTGATCGTCGCGGCAATCGTGCGCGCCAGCATGGCCGAGCGCTGCAAGCTGTTATCAAATTTGGACAAGGCAAAAAATGTCCACAGCAATGTGGCTGTTATCACGATTGGCGCAGCGCATTACGCGTTGTGTGCCCAGTATGCTTGCGTATGGTGTATCAAACTGCCCGCTGTCCCCCATCCTACTGTCCCCCATCCTACTGTCCCCCATCCTACTGTCCCCAGCCAACGGATCACGGAGGGGATTAAATGTTCTGTCACACGGCGCAGGGGCCAGATCCCGCGCCGCCTGTTGTGCGTTCCAGGCTGCCTGTTGATCCGCCTTCCGGTCGGCAAAGGCGCTGACTTGTTGGGTCTACAGCATCGGCCCCACGAGCATGGCGGTGATGAGACCGACAGCCAAAGTGGCATAGAAGCGGTGCGAGTGGCGTTGGGTGATGCAGAGCGCGGCAAAGCCACCCAGCAGCAAGAGCAACGTCAGATTGCAGCCAACCTGCGCGCGGCCGCGGGTGCGATCAGAACGATCGTCGTCGGGCCGTTGAGCAGGCTCAGGGGATCCTGCCACAGTTGAGTGAACCGTTCGCCCAGCGTGCGGCCACCGTTGTCCCAGTTCGAGAAGCTCGTCGTGATCTGGGCCTCCAACCATTCATCCGCATTTTCCTGAGCTGGAAATTGCAAGTGAATGCGCTGGCGCACGGGTAGGCCGGCTTTGCTGAGCCAAATTTCGCCGCGACCGTGCATGTCGACATACGCCCGCACCAGCCCCAGCCCCAACCCCGCCGGCAGTTCGCCGCGCTGCCGGAGCTGTTCCTCCAGTTGGTTGCGCATAAAGCGGGCATAGGCCAGCCCGTCGATGTCGAAGGCATAGCGGATTATGTCGGCGGTATAGGCGGCGGGGAGCAGTTGGTCGAGCAGGAGATCCGGCGTCGATTCATCAACTGCGCCATCAACCACATGCACATTTTTGGCCGCGGCGACAAAGCCCAGCGAATCGCCCCCCAGATTCCCCGCCCAGATTCCCCCCCCAGATCCCCCCCCAGATTCCCTCCCAGGGCGAAGAGTTCAGTCTCCGTATCGACTTTCACCCACTCGGCGGTGGGATCGGTACGCCCATAGTCTACGCCCCCCGCCACGCGCAGATCGATGACGCGGGTGCTGCCGGCATTGCCGTTTGTTATGCACAGCGTCATCGCTTCACCGGGGCGGTTCATCTCGCCTTCGACAGTGAGTGTCTGCGTCTGCGTCTGTCGCCCCGCATTTTCCAATTTTGCTGTGGGATGGATCGTTTGCAGTACATCGGTCTGGTATTGGTATTGGCCGATGGCTGATGCCTGACGCCAGGCGTGTTGTAACTGCTGGGCAATCGTCAGCGGCGCAGCATTTATTACATAGGACCAAGCGATGAGGGCCAGCAGCCCCAGCGAAAGTGCCAATAGCGTGAGCCGGCGATGGGTAAATTTGCGGTTGCGAACCATTCTCCTTTCCTTGCGTTAGAATTGGGGACGACTCTGCTTTGGCGTCAGAGTGAATAGTCGAAATCGCCTCAAATTGAAAGACAGAGCCCCTAGCGATGTCTGTTCATGCTTTGGACAGTATAGCGATTGGCGACCGTGGAATTGGTGATGGTGGGATCAGTGATGGTGGGTGTTGCGGTGGGTGTCGTGGCCAATGTCTGCACGAGAAAACGGAGGAGCTTCCATTCGGTGGCAAAGTGCAAGACTTCGCCGCTCTCCACATTTTCAATTGTAACGCGCCAATACGAATTTGCGTCGTCGCGTTGAAATCTTATTAAATACGCTTGGTAATGTCGGGACATAAAGTTATACTACCTAGGAAGCGTTATGTGAACGATACGTGACTCTTATGCGACTATCACGTTTGTAGGATCGCCTGTAAGGTTTCGAGAATTGTCAAGTCCTCAAATATATTTATTAGGAACACCCAAGGTGACCAAAAATGGGCATCTTTCTCCCCTGTCCCAGAGTATCAAGGGCTGTGCGTTGCTCACCTACCTCGTTGTCACCGGTCAATCCCAGCCGCGCGAAGTGATTGCCGATCTCCTTTGGGACGCCCATTCCACCGCACAGTCGTTGCGCAACCTGCGCGCGCTGCTGGTACGCATTCGGCCCTGGCTACCAGAGCTACAGGTGACGCGCACGACTCTTGCCTTTATACCTGACCCCGAGCGAAGGGTTGATCTGCTACAGCTCCTCCCAGCTTTGCAGAGCGAAGATGTAATGGCGTTGGATGCGGGGCTGCGGCTCTATCGTGGCGATCTCCTGGATGGTCTGTACGTAGACGATGCACCGCGGTTCAATGAATGGCTGGTGGTGGCGCGTGAACGGCTGCGCCGGCAGGTGGTCACGGCACATGATCGACTCTGCGAAACCTATGCCGCACAACAACAGTGGGCGCAGGGGATCGATGTGGCTCAGCGCTGGCTGGGGTTGGATGATTTAGATGAGCGAGCCCAACGCTGGCTGATGACCCATCTGGCGGGACAGGGACAGGTGACGCAAGCGCTGCAGCAGTATGATCTCTGCCGCAGACGGCTATGGCAAGAGTTGGAGGTGGAGCCGGACGCCGCAACCATTGCCTTGGCCAACCAACTGGCGCAACTGCAGGAGAAGCGGGACCATAGCGCGCTCACGGTTACGACAATGGCAAGCGCGTGGCCGCGTGTGGACGAACTAGCTGAGCCGGGGCCGCTGCCGCCGAACAGCTTTCTCCCCTTTCATCGCAACCACCACTTTGCGGGGCGCCGGCGTGCCCTGCTGCGGCTAGCGGAACGTCTTCTGCCCTGGCCGGAGGCGATGCCCGATACTCTTTGCCGCGTCGTGGCCATTAGTGGGATGGCCGGGTTGGGTAAGACTCAACTGGCCGTGGAGTTTGCCCATCGCTACGGGCGCTACTTTCCCGGTGGCGTCTTCTGGCTCAATTTTGGGGAAATCGACAACGTGATGGAGGCCGTGGCGCATATTGGTGGTGAGCGCGCCTTAGGGCTCTATCGAGAACAGGATCAACTGACGTTGGCGGATCAGGTAGGTCGGGTCCAAAAGGCCTGGCAGGCCACGGTGCCGCGCCTCCTGATCTTTGACAACTGTGAAGAGGTAGACCTGTTGGCGAAGTGGCTACCGGTGACCGGCGGCAGCCGTGTGCTGGTGACAAGCCATCGTGGCCAGTGGCCAGATGAGTTTAGCGTGCAAACAGAAGCGCTCGGCCTCTTGGGTAATGGGGCAAGCGTGGCGCTCCTACAACAGTTATCGCCTGCTTTGGGTGAAGGCGAGGCCGTAGCGATCGCCACTGAACTGGGATATCTGCCGCTGGCGCTCCATTTAGCGGGTGGCTTCTTGCGCCGTTACCAGTCGGTGCAACCACTCACATACCTGGCACAGTTGCGAGACGCAGGATTGCTGCAACATCCTTCCTTGCAAGGGCGCGGGGTCAGTCACTCGCCAACGGCCCATGAATTGGATGTGGCGCGCACCTTTGCCTTGAATCTGGCGCGGTTGGATCCCGCGGATGAGGTGGATCACATGGCGCTGCGGCTGTTGTGCCACGCCGTCTGCTTTGCACCGGGGGAACCCATTCCCCAGGCGCTGCTGCGCAGTACCACGGCCATCGTTGAGGAGACCGTTGAGGAGACCGTTGAGCATACCGACGCGACTGATGAGAGAAAGCCAGAAAAGAGTGAACCAGAAAAGAGTGAACCCGAAGAGATGCTGGCGCTGTTGTTGGCGGAAGATGCGCTACAACGGTTAGTGATGTTGGGTCTGCTCAAGCCAGAGGGTCGCGAGACTGTTGCGCTACACCGGTTGTTGGCCGCGTTTGTCCAAAAGACGATGCGCGATGAAACGAGCAATGGAGACCTAATGCGCAGCGCGCAAACGCTAGTTGGCAAGAAAGTCGTACAACTGTTATCTGTCCATGCTTACAGCGGTCACATGGCGCAGCTATCCTTTTCGGCAGCCCATCTGCGCCATATCACCGAGAATGCTCTCGCTCGCCAGGATGAGCCGGCGGTTGCGCTGGCGCTGCTGCTGGGGCGCCATTTAACCGGTATCGGCAGTTATGGCGAAGCGGAAACATACCTGCAACAGGCGCTACAGGCCGCCCAACAGGCAGGCAACCAGCTTGCACAGGTACAGGCACTCAATGCGCTGGCCAGTGTCCAAGAGAGCATGGGACAAGTGGCAGAGTCACTCAGGAGTGCCCAAGCCGCGGCAGAGCTCTTTAAACGGGCCAATCTCGCCGACCCCGTGACCTTGACGGAAACGCTATATCACATCGGGTGGGCCCACTTCCGCATGGGCCATGTGGAAGCCGCCCTGCGTACAGCGGAAGAAGGTCTTGCCTTTGGCCAAGTCAAGGGTCTGCCACAGGAGGTGGCACGCAGTCTCAATTTAATGGGCGTCGTCAACTATTATTTGCTCGGTGAGTATGCACGCGCTGGCAAGCAACTGCAGGAGAGCTTACGCCTATACCGTGAATTGGGCCACCGTAGCAACCAAGCTGTCATTCTAAATAATTTGGGAGAAAGCGCGCGGTTGCAGGGTGATTTCCCACGGGCTGCTACCTACTATGAAGAGGCGATCACGCTGGCGCACGAAACAGAAAATTACAACCGCGAGCAAATTTTTATTAGCAACTGGTGTGGCGCACAGATCGAAATGGGCAACCTTCAGGAAGCTGCAACGCGCTTGGAAACGTTGATTGCGCGTACGCCAAGCAATTGGTACGGTCTATCAGAGGCCTATCGGTTTCTGGCGGAAGCTAACTTGGGGCTTGGCGCACACGAGCGGGCATTGGTTGCTGCGCAACAAGCCTTGATGTTGGCACATGCTGACAATGTGCTGGAACATGGTCGTGCCTGGTCTGTTTTGGGCCGTGTGGCGGCCAGCAGTGGTGGGCCGCTACCAATCGACATTGGTGGCGAAGCTGCCCATGAGGCTGTCGCTTGCTTTCGCCGTGGCCTGACATTTTTTACAGAGGAAAATCTGGCGCGTGATCGGGCGATCACCCTGGTCTATTGGGCAGATTATGAAGGGGCACAGGGCAATAGAGAGAAGGCAGAAACGTTGTGGCAGCAAGCAGAAGAAATTTTTATCCAGCTCAAGTTGCCGCTGTTGATGGCGGCGATGCGTAAGCGTACGTCTTTTTCTTGCTAAGATTGAGATACCGATTTGCGCCTAAAATCTAGCTGCCAGTGAGGCTAAATTCCGATGTATTTCGTTCTGTCTTTACGCGCAATAACAGCAAGATTGCCCACTGTTACCTGAGTATGGTCGAGGTACAATGACTAGACTGGGATTAGCTTCTGTTCTTATAACGAGATAGCAAGAGGTAATGGCGACTATGCAAGAGCATCAACACCGCAGTGGATGGCATTTTTTTTGGATTGGCGCTGGTGCTACAGTCGTACTCTTGCTCGGCTGTGCCTTGATCATTGCGCTCTTTTTTCCGTTGCAGAGTCAGATAATCAGCGGAACAGGTCGCAACGCGACGTTGACCAGTGAACGGGGCACCACTGTACAGCAAGCACAGATGGCAGCTACACCGGCCGCGCTTATCGTTGTGGCGACCCCGGCCGGTGGTGTCGACTACGAAAGCGCCGTGTTAATGAATCTCTACAGCCAGGTCAATCCCTCGGTGGTGAATGTTACCGGCTTGAGCACAGGTAGCGCCCTCAATGAAGTGATGCCCCATCAATTTAATGAGGAAGATCTGCTCCCCCTCGGTAGTGGCTCTGGCTTTGTCTGGGATACCGATGGCCACATCGTCACGAATCATCATGTGGTCGATGGTGTCAGTCAGTTGCAAATCACTTTTGTCGATGGCACGGTTGCGGTGGCAGAGGTGGTCGGCAGTGATGTTAGCAGTGACCTTGCCGTCCTGAAGATCGATGCAGAAGGCTACACGCTGGTGCCCGTGCGGCGCGGACGCATGGAGACGGTGCGGGTAGGGATGCGCGTAGCGGCGATTGGCAATCCCTTTGGGTTGGCCGGCACACTGACCAGTGGCATTGTCAGCGCGCTTGGTCGATCCATCTCTGCCCAAAACAGCTTTAACATTCCTGGATCAATCCAGACCGACGCTGCCATCAACCCCGGCAATTCAGGCGGACCGCTGCTCAATGAACAGGGAGAAGTGCTTGGGGTCAATGCGCAGATCCGCTCGGATGTACGCGCTAACAGTGGCGTGGGCTTTGCGATCCCGATTGCCATTGTCGATCGCGTTGTCCCGGCGCTGATCGCCGAAGGGGTCTATGAACACAGCTATCTTGGGGTGCGCGGGTCAACACTTAGCCCTATTTGTGCCGACGATCTACAGTTGGATAAGAGCATGCGCGGGGCATACGTGAGCCAGGTACTCCGTGGCACACCTGCAGCACGGGCCGGTCTACAAGGGGGCAAGGGCTCTTCTGGGACAAAGTATATTTCGATTTGCCCGGAGAACGTGGGAGGCGATATTATTACTGCCATCGGTGATCAACCGGTCGCCACCTTTGATGATGTACTCACCTATCTGGAATATTACACCAGCCCTGGCGACACGGTCACGCTTCAGGTCATACGAGACGACAAGCAAATTGCCCTGGATCTGACATTGGCACCGCGACCTGAGCGGGTGAATTAGGGGGAGGTAGAGCGATAGAGCGGTACATCGGTAGACACGGAATACGACCGATTTACGGCTTTCCCGATTTACTCATTTACCCACTCCCCATCTCAATCCTCAAACTCGATCGTATGATCAGAGCTACCTTGCTGCCAGACGCCGTTGGCATCGCCAACGGCCCAGGTGGAGCGAATGCGTACGGTACGGCGTGGGCGCGCTGCCGCGGTGGAGGGATGAGGGGCCGGTTGGGCCGGTGCCCTGTTGGCAAGCGACTCTGTTGTTGGAGTTGGAACAGCCGCCAGCCGCTGTTGTAGCAATTTCCAGCCAATGCGTAGCGCAACGCTGGCCGCACCGGCCAGAATCGGTAACGCGGCTTTGCCAATTACCATTGGCAGGTTCCGTGTAGGTGTAGGCAAGGTCGCCTGCGTGTCATAACCACAGTGAGGACAATAGCGCACATCCAACGGCCCCCCCTCACCACACTGTTCACAAATTCGCTGTACATTTGCCATAAGGTAACCCTCATCATAGGAGTAGATAACCACGAACCATTGGCCAAAGATTTTGTAGTATAGATAAACCCCTTAAAAGTGGCACAATGGCTCTCGTGTAAAACTACTCCGTTAAGTGCCACTTTTAAATGGGTTGTCTATCAGGCGTTGCATTCGTTCAATGCCTCATTTACCGTTTTCGCCACTTCTGTGTATCATTTGTCTATTGCTCATCTGCGGAAAGTGACTCATAGATTCGGGTCGATGTGAGTACCTTATCCGCAACTGCCACAAGGCGTTTCTAGTTACCATCAACGATCATGAATCGTCTTCAGCGCTATCCAATCGGGTCTGTACACCGGTGCTTACAGATTAATGTTTAACACTTTGGTGTTTACACATTGCAAGCACACGCAACTCATGGATAGGGTATCAGTCTATCATCAACGTTGGCGACCCGTCAACCATCTGTGACGAAATTATGCCCGATTCTCTACGTCTGGTCGATGGCGGTTATATGCGCCGGCCCGATATTCACCACATTATTCAGGAACTCTATAGTTTACATTGTGTAGAAGTCATTGGCTTGAGCAATATCGGCAAATCCGCGCTCTTGCGCTTGCTGGCCCAGGCCGATATCTGGATACAGGAATTAGGCGAAGCGGGCCACGAGTTTCTGCCCATCTATATTGACTGCAACCGCATGTTAGAGATGAGCGACCAAGGTTTCTATGAACTCATCTTACGCTGCCTGCAGGAGAGCAGCCCGCCGTTGGCTGCGTCGCCAGAATTGGTGGGCGCGTATGAGATGTTGGTGACGCCGACGAGCGAATTTCAAGTACCGCTCAGCTTTAACCGTGGCTTAACCAGCGTCTTACAGTCAACGCGACGCAAGCTGGTTTTGCTCTTCGATGAGTTTGATGAGCCCTTTGCTCAGATCGATTCGCGTGTCTATCTGAACCTGCGTGCCCTGAAGGATCGATACAGAGAGACGTTGACCTTTGTCACAGCCGTGGGCAAGCCACTCAATGCCCAACGGCCCGAGGATCATTGTGGTGAATTCTGTGAGCTCTTTAGCCACCACACCTGGTATTTAGCCCCGCTCACGCGCTCCGATGTTGATCGCTTTGTACGCCGCTATATCACCGTGCATGAGGTCGAATTGATCGGTGCGGATATCGATTTCCTCTATGAGTGGGGTGGTGGTCACCCGCGCTTACTCGAAGCGATCTGTCGCCTGTTGGCGGTGGCGATTGAGCATCTCTCAAATGACACGAATGACCCGGTTGAACGTTGGCAACTGCATCGCAGCGTAACACGACAACTACGCGCAGACGAAACAATTCAACTGGAGTGTGACAAGATTTGGCAGCGCTTATCAGAAATCGAGCAGCAGGAGCTCTCGGGGCTTTTTATTGCCGACCATCAGCCTGATCAGAGTGTTATTGCGCTGTTGATGCGGCAGCACCTCTTGCGCAAAGGCGAAGGCAAGCCTCAATTCTTCTGCCGACTCATGGCAGAATTTGTACAACGCCAGGCAATCCAGCCACAAGCAGCAGCATCAGCACTGTGGGTCGATGTCGACAGTGGCGAGGTATTGGTCGATGGCACATTGGTAGAGACGTTGACGAATCTGGAATATCGGTTAATGTTGCTGCTCTTTCAAAATGCCAACAAAATCATCGACAAATTTCAGATTGTCAGCCATGTTTGGGGGGATGAATATATTGACGAAGTCGATGATGCCCGCATCGAAAAGCTGGTCAGCCGCCTACGCCAGAAGATCGAACGCGATCCCAGCTCCCCCCACTTTCTGACAACGGTTCGTGGCCGCGGCTATCGATTGGTGACGGAATAAATGAATGTGTGCTTTGTGCAGATTTGCACAACTGGAATTTGGGCAAGCACCGGTTAGCTATTATACTAATAGGCAAATTCTTGATCTTATTGAAGGAGATTCGTTATGGCAGAAGTTGCTGTCGCACAGACCAGCCCAACAGAAATCCAGTCCAATGCCACCCTCTTTCAGGGCAAGCCCAAAAATATGGCGGTTGCCGTTGCCATGTTTGCGGCGGCGGTAATTGCGTTTTCGATGAATTTGACCCATACCTATTTTGCGGGAGCAATTGCTTGGACATTTGTGATCTGGGGTGGGCTCTTGTTGTTTGGCAATTTAATTGAAATTAACCAGGCGTATGAGGTGACCGATGAGGCACTGATCATTCGCAATCCGGTGCGCTTTCTGCAGGCGACCAAAGTTTGGAAGTGGAAGAATATCCAGCGCATGGATGTTGTCGTTAAGCGCGCTGATGCCGAATATCAGGATGCGATTATTCAAATTCACTATCAAGAGCCGGGCGAGATTGTGATTGAGCGCGAAGATCGTGTCTACGATCCCGAACTAGCACGATTCGTGATTGAACGAGCTGGTCTGTCCCCAGCCGCCGGCAACGATCTCAAAAGCCTGACCGAACTGCCACAGACGAAATCGTCTTACGGCTGGACATCTTAACTTGAGCAAGGGTCGGCCATGCCAATCGGTATGGGGTTTGCCCGCCTAGGTTCGCTGACTCAAAAAATCTGTTTGCATTTCTAGCCACAGTCCCGTACAATGGACTGTGGCTATTTTATTTCTTTCCTCTACCCTCTCCCAGCTCCGCAGCCTTCTAGGCGTGCTAGCCAAGGAAGCAAGTTTTTTCTCCTCGGTGACGGGAAAGGCTTGGGTCTGGTAGACACAGAGCAATTTTTCATCCATCCTTCTGTAGAAAGCAGATTATGCAAATTCTAGCACATAGTGTCAACCGCTATGGTGGCGTCACCATTGAACCGGAGGCACTACCATCCACAATTGATGCGTTTGAAGCACAGTTAGCAGCGTCCCTAACGCACTGGCAGCAAGACGACCTCAAGTTGGTTTGGCTTGAACTCCCCATTGCGTTGGTCGATTTTATTCCGCTGGCCGTGAAGCGTGGTTTTCTCTTTCATCACAGCACCGCCGAACAGTCGACCCTGGTTTACCGGCTACAACCTGATGCATTTGTGCCCGCCTATGCCTCCCACTATATCGGGGTTGGCGGTGTCGTGATCAATGAGCAGCAGGAACTACTCGTGGTTTCAGAACAGTATCACCGTTCCAGCAATCCCCGCTTCTACAAATTACCTGGCGGCCTTGTCGATCCCAACGAGCATATCGCCGACGCGGTTGTTCGTGAAATCTGGGAAGAGACTGGCATCCGCGCCGAGTTTGAATCGCTCATCTGTTTTCGGCATTGGCACGGCGCGCGCTTCGGTAAATCCGATATTTACTTCATCTGTCGCCTCAAGCCGCTCTCCTCGGCAATTACCCGCCATGAAGGGGAAATTGCCGAATGCTTGTGGATGCCGGTCGAAGAGTATTTGGCAATGGAATCGGTGAGTGCTTTTAACAAAGCGATTGTCCAAGCCGCGATTGGAAGCCGTGGGATTGGTACGACTTGGATCGATGGCCACGGCACGCCCGTTACCCACGAATTCTATATGCCGACGCTGGAAGGGTAGAGGGGAGATAAGTAGATAGGGAGATAGGGCGTTGCTGCTGCAGGGCGCTGGTTGTGTGGGCAGCGTTTCGTCTACCAAAACCGCAACCGGTGTAATAGCTAAGATAGAGACAATCACCCAAAGAATTGAGGAGCTAGGGATGACCAAACCGATTACCATTCAAGATATCAAGGTGATTACTACCCAGCCAAGCTCGCAGCGGCTGGTCATCGTCAAGGTAATTACCTCAGAGCCTGGACTGTACGGGTTAGGCTGTGCCACCTTTACCCAACGCTATGCTGCGGTCGTGGCGGCACTGGAAAAACATCTGATCCCCTTCGCGATTGGCCGCGATGTCAGCCGCATTGAAGAGTTCTACCGCATGGCAACCGTGCATAGCTACTGGCGCAACGGCCCGGTGCTCAACAATGCCATCTCGGGTATTGACCAAGCACTCTGGGATATCAAGGGCAAGTTGGCCAATATGCCGGTCTATGAGTTGCTTGGCGGCAAGTGTCGCGAGGGTGCCGCTTGCTATGCCCACGCGGATGGTCGCGAGCCGAAAGAGATCGAAGAGAGTGTACGCAAGTACATGGAGATGGGCTACCATCACATTCGTGTGCAAGCCGGTGGCTATGGTGGCCGCGGGGCGCAGGAGCGCAAACCAGAAGGCGCACCATCTGGGGCCTACTATGATCCCAAACATTATATGCGTGCGGCCTTAGCCGCCCTCGATCATGTGCGCAATGCCGTGGGCGAAGAGGTGGAGATCCTCCACGACATTCACGAGCGCCTCGCCCCCATCGATGCTGTACAATTTGCCAAGGATGTGGAGCAGTACAAACTCTTCTTTCTGGAAGATGCGCTGGCCCCAGAAGACAACGTATGGTTTGAGCGCATCCGCCAACAATGCGCTACGCCGCTAGCCATGGGTGAGCTTTACAACAACCCAGTTGAATGGCAATACCCCGTCGAAAATCGCCTGATCGACTTTATCCGCATGCACGTCAGCCAAATGGGTGGCATTACACCGGCCCGATCTGTCGCACTCTTTGCCAACATGTATAACGTGCGTACGGCTTGGCATGGGCCGGGTGACACATCACCGGTCGGCCATGCCGCCAACTTGCACCTCGATCTGTGGGCACCCAACTTTGGGATCCAAGAGTGGTGTCGCTTTGATCCGATCTTCTATGATATCTTTCCTGGCCTGCCGGAAGTGCGCGGTGGCTATATGTATGCCAATGATAAGCCAGGGCTCGGGATTGATATTGACGAGGAACTAGCGGCGAAATATCCGTGCAAAGACTTTGTCGAAGAGTGGACCCAAACGCGTTGGCCCGACGGCACCCCGGCACGGCCTTAGCAAGTGGCAAGTGGCAAGTGGCAAGTGGCAAGTGGCAAGTGGCAATAAATAGTATACCTGCACACCTGCTACCTGCACACCTGCTACCTGCACACCTGCTACCTGCACCCTTTGTCAGCAAACTGGTAACTCGCCCGTAACGCGCCTATTGTATACTGATCTGCTGGTTGGCAATGACGCCGGCCAGTGTGACCAAAGATTTAGGAGGTTGTTATGTACGATTACGCAATGTTTGAAGCGTCCCGTATGCGCTACAATGATATGCAGCGTGAAATGGAGAAGGCACGCCAGGGCATGGAAATTCACGGCGTTGCCCCCAGGACGGATCGTTCCCTACCGGTATGGGTGAATCAACTGCTCCATGCATCACCGTTTCGCCGACACGATCAAGAAACGCCAACGGATGCTCACGCTAGTACTAACTAGCGCAGAGTGAACCCCACTTGACTGCATTGCACGGCCTGCTTATGCAGGCGTGCAGTCAATAAAAAAAGCGGCGCTCTTTCAAATGGAAGAGCGCCGCTTTTTATTAAGCGAGATAATGATTCAGCCTTAACGTGGCGGATGCATGGGCATAATGACATGCAAGAACTCTTCTTCGCCCATGCCAACGGGACGCAACGTACCGGGGCGGGTCGGTTGGGTGGTCTCTAACACAACTTGGGGCTGATCAACCTGGGTCAGCACATCGATCAGATATTTGGCGTTGAAGGCAATCTCCAATTCATTGCCCTCGACCATTGCGTCGATATCGCTGACGTTGTCGCCCATTTCGGTGCTGCTGGCGGTTAGGCGCATTTGGCCACCATGGTCACCATTGCCAGGATGAACACTGAGGCGAATGATGTTGGCATTGTCGCGGGCAAAGAGCTGCGCAACACGCACCGCTTTGAGGAGTGCCGCCGTATCGACGACCGCACGTGTCTCATAGCTTTTGGGAATGGTGCCATTGTAATCCGGGAAGCGGGCGTCAATGAGTTCGCTGACCAATTCTACCCGATGAAAGGCACCGCGCGTTTCTTCCCCTTTGCCCCACAGTTGAAAGAGAATCTGGTTGCGCGCTTGGGTCAGGATCACCTGGACTGGACGATTTTCTTCAGCGTCGGCGCTGATCCGAGCCAATTCTCCCAAACTGCGGGCCGGCACAATCACGGTAATGGCATCTTCGGCAAGCCCCTGGCTCATCGACACACGGCGCAGACTAAGCCGAAACCCATCGGTCGCAGCCATCGAAAGCTGTTCATCTTTAAAAGAGACTTCCACACCGGTGAGGGTGGGCCGGTTCTCGTCACTCGACGCCGCAAAGATCACTTGGTCGATCATTTTGCGCAGGCCAGGGGTCTCCAACTCAATGCGCATACCGTCAATGATCGGGACAGAGTTGGCATCGGCTTCAGCGCCATCTTGCAGCGGCGCTGTGGGGATCAAGGGAAACTCGTAGGCATCGATCCCTTTCATATTGGCGGTGTAACGTGCGCAGGCTAGATGAAGTGTCTGTGTACGTACGGCGAGTTCCATGTCAATGCGTTCGGGTGGCAAGCTATTGACAAATTCACTCAGGAGACGCGCCGGCACGGTGATGGCACCTTCATCTTCCACCTTGGCACCGATCCAACAGTTAATGCCAATTTCACGGTTGGTCGCAGCCAACCGCAATTCGTTATTTTTGGCCTCTAGCAGAATATTACTCAAAACGGGCATTGTCGTGCGCGAAGAGACGGCGCGACTGACAATCGATAGACCCTTAGCTAGATTCTCTTGATGACAGCTTACCCGCACTGAGGCCTCCCACTGATAGTTTCTGCAGCGTTAACAAGACTTACGCAACTCTCGGCTTCACGCCTAAAGGCACCCAGCGATGCGCAATTCCTAATTCGATAAGTTGTACCTACTAACCCCACCTCCGGCCCCTCCGTGACTTCAAGGAGGGGCAACTGCTCCGCCCCAGCGAGCAGGGAAGGTTGTTAGGGGGTGGTTTAGTAGGTACGATAAGTTTTTACTTTTTTGCGTAGTACATCTTTGCGCAGTATACCATAGTCAATGGTAAACGAAGGAATTCTTTTTGAGTTGATTCACGTTGAATTCCATCACGCTTCCGCCATTACACTTCCTCGGTTTCGATAAACTGACGACGGTAGAGATTGGCGTACAATCCTTCGTTGGCCAGCAGTTCCTCGTGTGTACCGCGCTCGACGATCTCGCCCTGTTGCAGCGCGCAGATCAAGTTGGCGTTGCGGATCGTGCTGAGGCGGTGGGCGATGACAATGGATGTACGCCCTTCGAGCAGGCGGTCCAGCGCTTCCTGGATCAGTGCCTCGGTGACGGTATCAATACTAGCTGTCGCCTCATCCAAAATCAGGATGCGCGGGTCGGCAAGGACAGCACGGGCAATACAGATTAATTGGCGCTGCCCCACCGAAAGGTTGGCACCCCCTTCAAAGATGATCGTCTCATAGCCTTCCGGCAAGGCCGCAATGAACTCGTGCGCATTGGCAGAATGGGCGGCAGATTCTACATCTTCATCTGTAGCCGCCAAGCGGCCAAAACGAATATTATCACGAATGCTCCCCGAAAAGAGGAAAGGATCCTGTGGTACAAGACCCATCTGTTGACGCAATGAAACTTGCGTCACCGTCCTCACATCAACGCCATCAATAAAGACGCCACCGCCACCGACATCATAAAAACGGGCGATTAGATTGGCAACTGTGGTTTTACCGGCACCGGTGGGGCCAACCAACGCAACCGTCTGCCCGGGCTCGATCCGAAGGTTGATCGAGCGCAAAACCGGGGTATTGTCCCGATAGAAAAAGTCGACATTGCGTAACTCAACGCGGCCAGCAATGGGACCCATTTCTTGCCCATCCGGCGGATCGGCCACATCGGGTACAGTATCCAGCAGCCCCAAAACGCGTTCACCGCCGGCCATCGCCTGTTGCATCGTCGTATAGAGTTGGCTCATATCCTGGATCGGTTGGAAGAAGCGAGTGACATAGGCCAGAAAAGCGACCAAGACACCAACTGTCACACCTTCGGTAACGACGGCCCGCCCCCCAAACCAGAGCACAATCACCGTGGCGACCATGCCCAAAAATTCCACCGTGGGCAAAAAGGCGAAGGAGAGTGAGACGGCAGCAATGTTGGCATCACGGTTGGCGCGATTGACATCGTCAAAGCGCTCTTGCGCCGCGCCTTCCTGGGCAAAAGCCTGAATTACCCGCATACCGGCAATATTCTCAGCCAGATCCCCAATCACAGCCGCAACTTTTGTACGTGTGTCACGAAAGGCTACCTTCGCTCGTACAGAGAAGAGATGGGTCGTCAATACCATTAGGGGTATCACAGTAAAGGTATAGAGCGCCAACTTGGCATTGAGGGAGAGCATCACCCCAATAATGCCAAGGAGCAGCAACATATCGCTGACGAGGCTCAACAAACCTTGCGAGAGCAATTCATTGATCACACCAACATCGCTAATGACGCGCGAAACCGTCACCCCAATAATTGTCTTGTCATGATAGCTGAGGGAGAGCTGTTGCAGATGACCAAAGAGCTGGTTGCGCAAGGTAGCCAGCACCTGCTGCCCCACCCAGCCCAACAGATATCGTTGCCAGGCGGTGGTAATGTAAATACCGATAAAGGCGAGCGCAGTCCAAAGCGCAACGCGGTTGAGGCCAGCCATATTGCCATGCGTAATATGATCATCAATGGCGATTTTGATCAGATAGGGAGTCAGCAGCGTCAGTGCAGAGCCAACAAGCATCAACACGAAAGCGCCGGCCATGCGTTGCCAATAAGGGCGCACAAAGGCGAGCAGACGCACTACAATTTGCACATCAAAGGCCTGTGAGTCCTCTTGTCTGCCGGCAGCACCGATCATGCTGCGTGGCCCTCCCATATTTGCGCCGGATGAACCGATGGAAAAGCTCATGTTTTGTCCTTCTCCTCTTTTGGAGGCAACAGATCTGCTTGCGGCACCCCAATGTAGTGCTGCCCATTTTGATGCTGACTCTCTTGGATGGACAACTGACCATGATAGATATTGGCATAGAGTTCAGAGGTGCGCAGCAGTTGCTCATGGCTCCCAGTGGCGGAAATACGGCCTTTATTCAACACAACGATCAGATTGGCCGCGCGTACCGTGCTCAGCCGTTGGGCGATCACAAAGGAGGTACGCCCTTGCATTAGGTTGGAGAGTGCTTTTTGGATCAGCCGCTCGGTAGCGGTGTCCACACTGGCAGTGGCATCATCTAGGATTAAGATCCGAGGATCCTTTAGCAGTGCGCGGGCAATCGCCATCCGCTGTTTCTGGCCCCCAGAGAGGGTTACGCCCCGCTCACCCACGTCCGTCTCGTAACCGGCGGGCATGGCTTGGATAAAGTCATGCGCCTGCGCGGCTTGCGCAGCGGCGATCATTTCTGCTTCGGTGGCCCCCGGGCGACCAAAGATCAAATTTTCACGAATGGTTGCCGCAAAGAGAGTTGTCTCTTGCAGAACAATGCCAATCTGGTCGCGCAAGGAATTGAGCGTAATGCGCCGCAGATCGTGGCCATCGATCGTGATGCAGCCTTCGGTTGGATCATAGAAGCGTGGGATGAGATTGATGAGGGAAGATTTTCCCGACCCGGTGGCCCCCAGAAGCGCAATGATTTCACCAGGTTTGGCGTCGATCGTGATGTTATCGAGCACGCGGTGGCGGTTGAAATAGGCAAAGCCTACGCCATCAAAGCGAACCCACCCTTGCACCGGTGGTAGCACATAGGCATCCGGTGCATCCAGCACCTCGGATTTGGCATCCAGAATTTCAAAGACCCGCTCGGCCGCGGTGGCCGCCATGGAGATCGCAGGAATGATCATGCCCAAGCGGCGGATCGGCTGGATCAACTGGCTAAGATAAGTTGAAAAGGCAACAAGTTCGCCGAGTGTAAGCTGTTGATTGATCACCAAACGACCGCCATACCAGATGATGAAGATGGTCCCAATGTTCGAGATAAAGTCAAGCAGCGGCACGTTGATCGCCTGTAAGCGGACAGTGCTGGCAGAGAGATCAAACCATTGCGCGTTGGCAGCCTCAAAGCCTTCCGTCTCATGCGCTTCTTGGGCAAAGGCTTTCACCACGCGGGCGCCGCGCAAGTTCTGCTCCAACCGTGTCGTGAGCACTGCCAGTTGCTGTTGAATTGCTAAGGAAAGCGGGCGCATCCGCCGGCCAAATTCATAGGCACGGTTAGCCAGCAGCGGGATTGCAGCCATGCTTAAGAGCGCCAACTTGGGATTCATCCACAGCAGAACGCCAGCCGTACCGATGGCCAACATGATACTGCTGATCAGCCGCAAGGTGGCGCGGCCAGTTAGAAAGCGAATGCGCTCGACATCTTGCATAGCGCGTGAGAGTAGTTGCCCATTTTCGGTCTGATCGTGGTAGGCAAACGAGAGCTCGGCCAGTTTCCCGTGAATCTCATTGCGCAGATCATAGGCAACATTCTGTGACTGCACTTCGGACCAACGGCCTTCAAAAAAGGTCAGTACGCCCTTGACCAATGTCAGCAGCAGCAGGCCAAGGATCGCCCAGTTGAGCATTGACAGATCCTGCGCACGAATCCCACTGTCAACGATCCAGCGGATCAGCTGTGGAATCACCAGCGAAAGGCCAGTGATCAGCAACATGACCCCATAGGTCGATGCGGTTGTGCGCCAATAAGGAACTAGATACCGATAGCAACGACGAATGATCTGCCAATCATCGACCTTTACGGGGGGTAACGGTTTGGGTAGTGGTTCAAGAGGGCTTCGATCCGAGGAAGGAGAATCTGCCGGTGCGGTACGCTTTGACGAAGAACGATCAGTTGAAGTATAGGTGGTCATATATGTGGGTCCAATCTATAAAAGAGAGATTAGATTATACCACATCTTGAGCAGATAGAAAGTTGTGATTTTTTGGGGTCATTCCCCTTTGTGGACGTTTATCGATTCGTAGCTTTGGATGCTCAGCAAGCTGACATTGCTACACTTTTGTTGGGAATGACCCTGATGGATAGAGGAGAATGGTAAGCTATCGATTTTCAGTGGATGATTAAGTTGGTTCACAAGGTGGTTTATTATTGACAGGTTGGTGTCTCAGCTGCAAGGGGTTATTCTAACAGCAAAGAGCAGAGAGCAAAGGAAAAGATTGATTATGATAAGCGTGAGGTGCGTCGTTCCCGTATCCAACTAACACTAAAGCCCAGTAGGGCAATCACGCCATAAAGGCACGCAATAATTCCAAGGCAAATGAGGCTTTGCATAGTTACTCCCAATGCTAAAAAGGCTGTTGTAAAAATATTTGTACTTTCCGCAGAATCGGGTTGGTGAAAGCCCATTTCCACCCCCTGTTCTTCTGATAGCCCAATAACGAATAACCGTATACAACGTTATCTACGCTGCCATCTGATTTTCTATACTGCGGTTGAAATGGGAACCGGAGTTTCTACCCCAGCAAAACTCCGGTTCCCATTCAGAGCTGAGTATAATAACGGGAATTGGATGAGTATGGCATTACAGGCTAACAGTCGTGAAAGCGTTGTCAGTGATCGACTAGATCGGCCAACATAACGACTCATTGAAGGAATAGTTTGCAAATCGATGGTCGTATTTCTGTTTGCCTGCTTCCAACGGATGAGCCACCTATTTATTCTGCTCATTTCTTCAATTAACCGGCACAATTAGCGCGCAATGTGAAGGTTAGAAACCTGATATTTAGCTTAAGTTATTTTACTAAAAAACTGATCATTGTTTAGAATAGTAACAGAGAGTACAAACTATGTCAAAACTCTTACGATAAAGTAAGTAAAATAATGTTTTATATGTACAGCAGAGAGGTCAATAATCCTATGTTATCGGCAAAATGTCCTAAATCGTAGGTAAATAGGTGGGCAATCGTTTAAATGAGGCTACGCCATAGGCTAATCTGTTAGAAGAATTGAGCTTGCTCTCTTCCGTAACTCAGTGGGAAGTCGTGTCGCAAAGTCTTGGCTATAGGGTTGGACAGAGCGATTGGACTGGGGAATTATCATGTTTGCGTAACAATACTCAAGTCAACTTGGAAGCCGCAGTGTCAACGCTTCCCATTCTGATCGCCGTATATCCAGACCAGCAAACTTCATCTTCTCGTACAGAGCTTAGTTTAGCTGCGCCCACTGAGTACCCCTAAGCACAGGGCAAAGCACCTACCATTTTAATCTTATTGTCGTCGTTACAGCTTTCCCGTGGTGGCAGTACTACCGCGAGGGCTAAACATATCACAGTTAGCGCAAACTCGCCCACGGCTCTTGGTCACCCATCTCAATAGAGACATAGCCACCATTGCCGACACAAGGCCCAAGGATCGCTAATAGTTTGGCAGGGGCGTTGCTGTTGTTGAAGGATGCATGGACAATATCGGGTTTGATAAAAACCGAATCGCCAGGACGCAGTTGACGGGATTCCTGCTCCAGCCACTGCTCAACTTCGCCATCGAGCACATAAATCACCTCTTCTTGATCTGGGTGCTTGTGGAAGTTGTGGCCACCACCGGGGTTAAGTGTTACTTCGATCACCGTCAACTGCTCGGCTTCGGTCTGTTGGGGTCGACTCACCCAAGCCAGTGAACCCCAATCTAATGTTTCACGTTCGGCAGCACGGCTAGGGATAAAAATTCCATTCATGAGATTCTCTCCTATAGTTGTTTTTAGAACTATTGTGTACACGTAGTGCGCAAGACACATGTGCGCAAGACATATATTGCGCACTGCGTCTACTATCGGTTGATTGGTGAAAGGCGGTTGAGTCGTGCGGGGCAGTTTCCGTACGTATCGAAACGGGAGTGAACAGCACCGCTTGGTTTCGATACAATTCTCGCTGCGCTTGAATCACTCAACCAGGCTACCTGTCAGAATTCAACTAAAAATACTAATACGCTTACTGAAAAAATCGATTGGCCACTTTCTCTGTAAAGTGCTGCCCCATGAGACGATAGCCTTCGGCATCAGGGTGTAACTCATCGGGTAGGAGATGGGCGTAGTCAGCACAAAAGATCTCGAGCCCGTCGACATAATGCAGATAGGTATCACCTGCCGCTTGCAACGAATCGATAGCCGCCGCCACTTCGTCGCGCATCGCTTGCAGCGTAAAACCGACCGCATTGAGCGCTGTCTCGCGCGGGGGTGAGTAGATCGGTGACATCACGACAAAAGGGATCTCTGGGTGAGCGTCGCGCACAATCTGCACAAAGCCGATGATGGCACCGCGGAAGGTGCGCGGACTCAAGGTAGCGCCACCATAGATGTTAATTCCCACGCACATAGAAAGGTAGTCCGCCGGTAAATTATGGATCATGCGAGCGATCATTGGGTCAAGATGGCATTGACCGCCAAAGCCGAGACAGGTGAGTTGCAGATTGGCATTGCGCGCGACAATTGCGGGCCAGGTTTGGGTGGGTGAAGCTGCGGTGCGGCATTGGGTAATCGAACTGCCATAGGTGATCCAGCGAGGACGGGCGTCGGCGTGGGTCGCGAAGGTGGCCCCCGTATCAAGGGTCAGCGTTTGCAACCGAAACTCACCAAATTGGGGAAGCCAGAGTTCAATTAGTTTTTCGCCGCTAGGTAGATCGCTAAAATGAAAACGATCTTGACCATCCAGGGGCAGGGTGCCAATCAGTTCGCCATTACAACAGAGATCAATGGGGGCCATTTCGGCCTCAGACAACAAAGTACCGGTGATGCTCTGTGTGTTACTGCAAAAGGTCAGACGCACGCCGGCAGGCATGGCAGTACGCGCTTGCAACTCTACCGGTGGAAACAGGTCGCGCTCAGCATAGGGAATTCGCCAAGGCATCGACCAGGCGGCAGTGTGGTCAACAGAGATCGCACCGGCCCAAGTCAGCCGGGGATCAGTCAATGAAATTGTTTGCATAGTAATCCGTGCTATTTATGGGAGCGATTGGCTCTATGAGTATTAATAGGGGAAACAGTGCTAATAGACGAATCATTTAAAAGTCATCCATAGTAGCGTTACTTTTACACGAGAGAGGCTGTATGGCTTTTAAGGATTTTAGCACCTATTCAGGCACCCCCGGCCCCTCCCCCGCTGCTTACCATTACCCACAAGTGTGCGGCGAGAGTGGCGTTCCGGGGACGGCACACGAGTTGATGCGTTACCAGAGCGCATCTGTGCCGTCCCCGGAACGCGACCCTACCACCGGCCCACAAAGATATGGGTAAAAGTA
>DAOUCA010000106.1:0-17597 GCA_034432375.1 Caldilineaceae bacterium | reverse complement strand
AGGTAGGCGTTTTGGTGATGGGGCTCTATATTCTCTGGGAAAATCTGCGGGAACTCGTGCGACGGTAGGGAGGAGGGGAGACAAGGAGACAAGGAGACAAGGAGACAAGGAGACAAGGAGACAAGGAGACAAGGAGACAAGGAGACAAGGAGATCGTCTACCGATTTACCGTTCTACCGATTTACCGATTTACCGTTCTACCACAAAGGAGCATACCAATGGCACGACGGAGTCATGAAGTTGACTATCAGATTTATGGGGATGATTTGCAGTTTGTTGCGGTCGAATTGGATCCTGGTGAAACAGTAGTGGCTGAAGCTGGAGCGATGATGTATATGGAGGATGGCATTAGCTTTGATGCCAAGATGGGCGATGGCTCCAAGCCAGCGGCCGGGCTTTTTGACAAGCTAGTTAGTGTGGGCAAGCGTGCCATCACCGGGGAATCGCTCTTTATGACCCATTTCACTAACCAGAGCAACGCCAAGCGCCATGTCGCCTTTAGTGGTCCCTATCCGGGCAAGATCATCGGGATTGATCTCGATGAGGCACGTGGGGAGCTAATTTGTCAGAAAGACGCCTTTCTGGCGGCGGCGCTAGGAACCGAGATTTCGATTGCCTTTAACCGGCGGTTGGGCACTGGCTTCTTTGGTGGCGAGGGCTTTATCTTGCAGCGGCTGCGTGGCGATGGCAATGTCTTTATTCACGCCGGTGGCACCATCGTCGAGCGCCGGCTCAACGGTGAAAAGCTGCTCGTGGATACGGGTTGTATCGTCGCCTTTGAAACGGGTGTTGCCTATGATATTCAGCGCGCCGGCGGTCTAAAATCGCAGCTCTTTGGCGGCGAAGGCCTGTTCCTGGCAACGCTGCAAGGCCATGGGCGGGTCTGGCTGCAATCGCTGCCCTTCTCACGCCTGGCCGACCGCATCCTCGCCAATGCACCTTCCCAAGGCGGTCAACGTACCGGTGAAGGCTCCTTCTTAGGTGGGTTGACCAATTTGCTGGAGCAATAAACGTCAGCCGGGGTTGAAACACCCGGCTGATACGCAAAACCCGTTTCAGTAAACGCGAGAAAGTTTTTGCGAAGCGCAGGCTGCGCTTGTCGAAGCCGTAGCGCAGCCTGCGCTTGTCGAATCCGGAGCGGCTCCGGCTCAGGACATAGCTCAGCCTCCGCTACGTCAATTTTATTTCGACTTATTTTCTCGCTTTTACTGAAACGGTTTAGGATAGGAACGCCCCTTCAAACTTTAGGAAAGAACGAATGTATCCAAAGCGCTTTGCACTTACCAATGGTACCCTTGTCTTGCCCGATAGAGCCGTAACTGGGCAGGCCGTAATTGTGGCAGATGGCAAAATCGCCGCTGTGACCGCAGACATTGATTTGCCGACCGATCTTGCCGTCATCGATGTTGGCGGACGGCTTATTGCCCCCGGCCTAATCGATATCCACATTCATGGGGCACAGGGTCATACCTTTAACGAGCCGACCGCCGAAGCCTTTGCGGCGATCACGGCGACCACCGCGCGCAACGGGATTACCAGTCTGCTGGCCACCACCGCCACTGACGACATTGAAAATCTCGTGAGTTGCCTGGACTTTACCCAGCGCTGGATGGGGGCAAAGCAGAGCGGAAGCCAAATCTTGGGGGCGCATGTCGAAGGACCCTACTTCAATGTGGCACAGGCGGGCGCGCAGGATCCTGCGCACATCCGCAACCCCGACGATGGCACCCCCGAACTGTTATTGGCCTATCAGGAGATCATCCGCATCATGACCTTTGCGCCCGAGCTGCCGGGTGCGCTTGATCTCACCCGCCGCTTGGTGGCGCAGGGCATCGTAGCGGCAGCCGGCCACAGTGCCGCCCGGGAAGCAGAGGTTGTACCCTTGATTGACGCCGGACTGCGCCACATGATCCACATGTGGAGCGCCCAATCGACGATCTTTCGCGAAGGGCCGTGGCGCATTCTGGGTCTGCTTGAAGTTTCGCTCACCGATGAACGTCTAACCGGTGAGATCATTGCCGATGGGAAACATCTACCGCCCAGGTTGATGAAGCTAGCCTATAAATGTCTTGGGCCAGATCGACTCTGTGCCATCTCCGACGCGACCAGTGGTGCCGGTCTGCCGGAGGGGACACACTTTCGCATGGGTGGCATGGAGTATGAGGTGCACGATGGCGTCGGCATGTTGTTTGACCGCACCGCCTTTGCGGGTAGTACAACCCTGCTCAACGCTATGTTGCCCATTCTGATCAATGAGGTTGGCATTCCGCTGGCCGAAGCAGTACGCATCGCCTCGTTGACGCCCGCCCGCGTGATTGGCGTAGACGACCGCAAGGGCAGTCTCGCAGCTGGCAAAGACGCCGATATTGCCATCTTCAACGCCGATTTCACGGCCTGGGAAGTGATCATTGGTGGGGATCCGCTCTTTGAAGAATCACGCCAATGAATGGAGAGCGTTTGCCCTAGATTCTGATCTGGTGTACAACATAGGAAGTTCAAAAGAGAATTATTAGCCTACCTACACCTACAGGATCACGACATGCACGCACCAGAACCGTTGGCAACCAGCCAATATGACGCTTTACCCGTTGCTGTTTATGCGAACAACGAAGAGATGGGCCTTGCGGCAGCATTGGCAGCCCGCACGATTATCCAACAGGCACAAGCCGAGCGCGGCCACGCCAATATTATTTTGGCGACCGGTAATTCGCAATTAACCTTTTTACACGCTCTGCGCGATCTCGACGGGTTCGACTGGTCGAAGATTACCGTCTTCCACATGGACGAATATATCGGCATTGATCCCAACCATCCCGCCAGCTTCCCACTATTTCTCCGGCAACATATTATCGATCAGGTTAATCCTGGCCAATTCTGTCCGGTCCCCAACCAGCCCAAAGATGTCGAAGATGCCTGTCGCAACTATGAAGCGCTCTTGCGCGATTATCCCGCCGATCTAGTGGCAATGGGCTTTGGCGAAAATGGGCACATTGCCTTCAACGATCCCCCCTACGCTAAATTTAATGACATTGTCTGGGTCAAGGTCATCGAACTGGCCGAAGCAAGCCGACGGCAACAGGTGGGCGAAGGGCACTTTGCCTCACTCGATGAGGTACCAACCCAGGCCATTACCTTGACGATTCCCGCGTTGTTGGCCCCCAAACATATCCTCTGTATTGTGCCGGAAGCACGCAAAGCAGCGGCCGTTCTTGCCTGCCTCACCCAGCCGGTGAGTGAAGATCGGCCAGGGTCGATATTGCGCACAGTGCACCATGCGCAGTTGTATCTCGATCAGGAATCGGCCGCGCTGTTAGCGTAAACCGCTTATCACCTTATCACCCTGGAAGACTCTTCGTGTTGTCCTGCCTCGGAGATTCTTGCAGACTTGTCCTTATAAGGAATGACAATATGAAGACCTTTACCTTCCATCTGCGCCAGTGGACGCTTGGCAAAGATGAACGCGAACATACAGTCTGGCAAATCGAGCAGACGGAGCGCATGGTGCCAGCCAACAGAGTGGCCATCATCATCTGTGATATGTGGGACAGCCATTGGAGCCGTGGGGCGGTTGAGCGGGAAGCGGAGCTGATTCCACCGATGAATCGTGTGCTGACCGCCGCACGTGGTCATGGTGCACAGATCATTCATGCGCCTTCAGAAACGATGGACTTTTATACTGACCATCCGGCACGCCGGCGTATTCTGGCCACACCAACCGTTACCCCTCCCACCGATCTGCCACATGAGACGCCTCCGCTACCGGTTGATGCCTCCGATCAAGGTTCGGATACTGGTGAAACTACCACCTATAAAGCCTGGGGACGGCAACATCCCGCGCTGCTCATTGATGAAACGCGCGACCTGATCTCTGACAATGGACGCGAGATCTACAGTTACCTTCAACAAGCGGCCATCGAGCAGGTACTGATCATGGGGGTGCACACCAACATGTGTGTGCTCAACCGCTCCTTTGCGATCAAACAGATGGTACGCTGGGGTGTCAACATCGCGCTGGTCCGTGACTTGACGGACACGATGTACAACCCGGTCATGCCCCCCTTTGTAAGCCATGCCGAAGGTACACGGCTCGTTGTGGAATACATAGAAAAGTTTTGGTGTCCATCAATTTTAAGTGAAGCGTTGCTATAGATGTTCAGATACATTTCGTAGGGCCACGGTATACCGTAGCCCTACGAAAAATGGATTCCATCACGGATCTTTTTCTGACGATCTATTGCTTGAGTAAAGGAGAAAGAGTTGCAACCTTTAAACTTTGCTGTCATTGGTGCCGGCAATATTGGTAAAATTCAGGCAGAGGCCCTTCAACAGATCCCAGACGCGCGCGTAAGCGTGGTCTGTAATCGGGGAGAAACTGCGGGGCGTGCATTGGCCGACAAGGTTGGCGCGACGTGGGTTGCCGACTATGCCGATGCCGTCACCCGTGCTGATGTCGATGTTGTCACGATCTGCACACCCAGCGGAACGCACATGGAAATTGCAGTCGCCGCGGCTCAGGCTGGCAAACATCTGCTTGTGGAAAAACCAATTGATATTACCTTGGAACGGGTGGATGCCATTCTACAGGCGGTGGAACAGGC
The DNA here is from genome assembly GCA_034432375.1 of Caldilineaceae bacterium. GTDB lineage: Bacteria > Chloroflexota > Anaerolineae > Caldilineales > Caldilineaceae > JAHBVH01. Next base: position 12,999 of record DAOUCA010000106.1, on the reverse strand, counting down.
AGGGGTGGTGTTGGCTTGTGTCTTTCCGCTACGTTTTGCCCAAGGGGTCCATAAGGCCAAAGCTGCGCTCGACGCCGGTCGGTTGGGGCGGCTGACACTGGCCGATGTCTACGTCAAATGGTTCCGCCCCCAGAGTTACTACGACGGCAGTTGGCGCGGCACATGGGCAATCGATGGCGGTGGGGCGCTGATGAACCAGTCGATCCACAATATTGATCTCGTCCAGTGGCTGGCGGGACCAGTCAAAAGTGTAATGGCGCAGACAGCCACGCTGGCCCATACGATGCAGACAGAAGATACGGCAACCGCCCTCTTGACCTTTGCCCACGGTGGTCTCGGCGTCATTCAAGGGGCAACGAGTTGCTGGCCTGGCGACCGCGCGCGCGTGGAATTACATGGGGACCGCGGCACAATCATCCTGGAAGAAGGACGCATCGTCACCTGGAAGTTGGCCGATGGCACGCCTGAGGAAGAGAAAGCGATGCTTACGCTGGAAGAGCAGCAGGGGAGCGGTGCGACCGATCCCACGGCGATTGGCTATGAGATGCATCGTCGTCAAATTGTTGATCTCATCGGTGCGATTCGCGAAAAGCGGCCACCCGCCATTCAAGGGGCAGAAGCCCGGCGGTCGGTGGAAATTATTCGTGCAATTTATCTTGCAGCCTCCGAACAGCGTTTGATCGCTTTGCCGCTTCCTGCATAATTTACACTGGAAACGCCAATTCTTATTGAAATTTACGAAAACCTTACCCTCCAGTGGTACAAAAAGTTGATCCAGAGAGAAAGACATTTTGCATATTTTCATGCTTAGGGTAGAATGCTTGCCCGACGCTCAGGAGAGATGTGCTTTGACCCTGTTCCCTGCAACGAGGGTTAATCTTCGGCGAGCGCATGGGAAGGAATGGTTCCGTTTATTTTCATTCTGTGGCTTCATTCCTGTTTTCGTACGCCTGTTCACAAAGGAGAAGTATCATGGCTTATAGTTACACGAACTCCAAGAGTCGCACTTACATTTTGCACTCCCGAGACACGACTCTCAAGAATGGTACCAAGCAAACCATCTATTTCTTTGCTTCAGAAGAAAAAGATGGCGCGCTCGATGCCGTTCCAAAGGGCTACGAAGTCTCTGAAAGCAAAAATGGGCTGCCGGTCCTCAAGCGCGCCGCTGCCCCAGCTCCTGCGACTAAGGGAAAAAAGAAGTAGCTTATTCGTCCGTTCGCAATAACAAAGAGGGAGGGTAACATCTACGTGTTACCCTCCCTCTTTGTTATTGCGACAATTCTTGTAAACTGACCAACTACTTACGCGGTGCCCCTTTGGTCGGCTGTCCAGCAGGACTCCACCCCTCAGGCATCTGTGCATCAGCGGCAAAGAAAAATTCTTCCATCTGATTGCGCAAAAACGTCTGTGCCTGCGGATCCATGAGGCTCAACCCATAGTGATTAATGAGAATCACCGCGTGCTGCTTCCACATCTCCCAACCTTCCTGCGAGACATTTTCAAAGATTTGCTGCCCCAGTTCACCGGGATAGGGCGGTTGTTCTAATCCGGGTAGTTCCCGGCCCAACTTGGCACAATGGACCATTCGTGGCAAGATACACTCCTTTAATTCTATGATCAGTAGACGGCAACACTTTCTGGCTTCGACAAGCCCTTCAACCGGCTCGGGACGCAGCTCAGCCGCTAAGCGTTGCCATGAACTGAGTATGCACAGCAATTCACCTGTCGTTACACCCATTATAGGACTTCGATACAATTGATGTCAACTGTTGTCATGGACAAACCTTGTAAGCACGACGCACTCTCGCTACTCTTCTGGGGCACAGAAAGTCTCTTTTCCCAGCAGCTTCTCACACGCCTGGCCACTGCCTTTGCCATACAAGCGGTCTTCTTGCCGGCGCGCCCCGGGCAATTGGCAATGGCAGAAGATGGACCGGTGCAGCAAGTGCGCCCAGCCGTTGCACCGCCTAGCAGTGGTGAGCTAGCGATCCTAACACAGTTCGTTACCACAACCACATTGCACACCGCATGGCAGCATAATTTGACGGTCTACACGCTGCGTACCATCCATCATGCGGCTCTGGTGCAATTGCTGCAAACACTCGCCCCCGATCTCGTCTGCGTAGCCTGCTTTCCTTGGCGCATTCCCGCTAAACTCCTGGCAATCCCCACCTATGGCTTTGTCAACCTGCATCCCTCCCTGTTGCCGGCGTACCGCGGTCCGGCCCCACTCTTTTGGCAACTGCGCGATGGGCTCCAGCATAGTGGCATAACCCTCCATCGCATGGATCAGAGATTCGATACAGGAGAGATTATCGCCCAACAGTCGCTGTCGCTTCCCGAAGGTGCCAGTGCAGCGACAATCGATAACGCCTACGCCCAGGCAGCCGCCCCCCTATTAACGAGCTTCCTGGCAGCGCTGACTCGGCATGGAGCAAGTGCAATTCAAGGCCAACCCCAAGTGGGCAGGGCGAGTAAACAATCCTGGCCCGAAGCCGTAGATTTCGTCTTGGATCTCACTTGGTCTGCCCGCCGCGCCTTCAATTTTATGCGGGGCACGGCAGAATGGGATCACCCCTACCAGGTTGCCCTGGCAAGGCAAACCTATTTGCTCCACAGTGCACTGCGCTACAGCGCGACCGAGCGCTTAGCCGAGCCGGTAACCAAACAAGCGGGAGAGCTAGCAATTCAATTCAATCCCGGTGTGCTCTATGCCAGGGGAATCCAATGCTAATCGATAAATTGCCTCGTAGACACATGATTGAAACATGGTCAATGTTTCAATGGGTTGTCCATTACACAAATCAGATCGGAATCAGCGTTTTCCCATCAACATCTGCACGCCACAGGGACGTAGGTTGCATCCGCATCGTAAGGCTGTTATGATCACTCCTGATCTTCCGTCCCAATCTATTGAGAAAAATTGTCCCTATTGCCCCAGCGTTTGACTGATTGCAGGAGTTTTTTACAATGATGAAATGGCTCTATTACCGGAGGCCCGTGGTTCTATCGCTTTTGGCGATCCTCTGCATTGTGCTACCCCCTATCTTTCCAGAATACCTACTCCCAGCTAGCATGCAATCGATAACGAAGCTATCGACGGTCTATGCCCAAGATGCGCCGTTCCACGTGCCTGCTGGATTCATTGTAGAAACGGTTGCCAGTGGCCTAAAATATCCGACTTCCCTGGCCTTTGCCGGCCCTAACCGCATCTTTGTCACACAAAAAAGCGGTGCCGTCCGTGTGATTGACAACGACAAGTTGCTGGGCGAACCCTTTATTGACCTCAGTGCTGAAGTCAATGATGTCGGCCAACGAGGTCTGCTTGGGATTGCGGTACATCCCAACTTTCCGACAACCCCCTATGTCTATCTGGCCTATGTCTACGATCCACCGGAAGCGCTTGGTCACAACCCCGAGGGGGCACGCGTCTCGCGCTTGCTGCGCCTCTCTGCCAATGGGGCGGATCTCAACGTGCATCAGCCGGGGAGTGGTGTTGTGCTGCTTGGGAAAAACAGTATCTTTTCCAACATCGGTGATCCTGATCGCCCAGAGAAGAACCCGCTCAGTTGTGAAAGTGGTGATGGTGGCTATTTGCAGGATTGTGTGCCCAATGAAGGCCCCGTCCATGCGCTGGCGCATCTGGCCTTTGGCCGCGATGGCGCGCTCTATGTAGCAAGTGGAGATGGTCTCAACTATAACTATGGTAGCCTGCGTGCACAGGCAATCGATAGCCTGGTCGGCAAAATTTTGCGCATCAACCCGATCAGTGGCGATGGCTATCCCAACAACCCCTTCTACGACGGCAACCCGCAGAGCAATCGCTCCAAGGTCTATGTCTATGGCATGAAACATCCCTATCGCTTTGCAGTCCACCCCGTAACTGGTGAACTCTTTATCGGTGATGTGGGCAACCTGAAGTGGGAAGAGATCGACCGGGCTGGGGCCGGTGCCAATCTCGGTTGGCCCTGTTTTGAGGGCGAGGCACCTAATGCTTTTGACCCCATCTGCAAACCGCTGTTGGCCGACCCCAGCAGTGTCACCTTTGGCTTCCACACCTATTCCCATGAAGATGGCTGGGGCGCGGTCATCGGTGGTGAGTTTTACACAGGACATGTCTATCCCGCCTATTACCGAGGTGCCTATTTTTATGGCGACTTTAACAAGGGCACTGTGCAGAGTGTCGTCTTCAACGGGGCCGGTCTGCCAACCTTTGCCGACTTCGCGACAGGGATCCCAGGTCTCGTCCAAATCAGCAATGGCCCCGATGGCGCGCTCTACCTTCTCTCGGTCGTGACGGGTAGCCTCTATCGTGTGCGCTACACTGGGGGAGTTGCATTTGCACCCAGCAGCAGCACAACTGATGGTGCCAGCAACGCCAAACCGACCCCAACTCCACGCCCAACCGCCGCCGATGGCACGGATAGCACTGACGTACCCGCGGCTCCCGCCGGCAATGGCAGCGGCCTGATTTTGCGTGAATGGTGGGAAGGGATTAGTGGAAAGACGGTTGCAGATTTAACGGATAGTAGCACCTACAGCGGCAAACCGAGTGGCAAGGAATTGATTAAGGTGTTTGATGCACCACGCTTGGTTGGGCCAGATTATGGCCAGCGCATCCGTGGCTATCTCTATCCACCTGTCAGTGGCTCCTATCGCTTTTGGATCGCCGCCGACGACAGCGGCGAACTTTGGCTGAGCACCGACGCTGACCCGGCCAACAAGCGGCTCATCGCCAGTGCACCACAGTGGACCCATGCCGAAGAGTGGGACAAATATGGGTCACAACAATCGGTCTCAATTTCATTACAAGCCGGGCAGCGCTACTACATTGAAGCGCTCCACAAACAGGCTGACCAAAAAGATAATCTCACGGTGGCATGGCAAATGCCTGGACAAGAACGGGCGGTAATTGCTGGGGAGTATCTAGCGCCGCCAGAATAGGAGATGCGAAGAATCGACATGATCCTCTCCTCTATTCCCCAAAGGGATCGGCGAAAACATCTGTAACCGCTAATTCAAAGCCAGGCAAAACATCGTGACCAGAAAGGGTTTGGCTGTCATCCAAAATTTCTACATCGGCATCCGGGCGATAGACTTCGACCAATCGATAGTTGGGATAGACCAGCCAAACCAACCGTGAACCACTCGCAAGGTAATACGCTGCCGTTTCACGCATTTGTTTAATTGTGTCACTAGGCGACTTGATTTCAACTGCCAAATCAGGCATGTCCATCACACTACCCTCTTCGACAATGGGGGCATTGGCGCAAGTGAAGGAAACATCCGGTAGACGAGAGTTGTGATCATCGCCTGCTACTTGATGACGGACTTCAACGCCAGGTCGACCATTTTTATGTTGCCTTGCATAAACTGCCAGCGAAAAATTGATGTTACTGGCAATCAGGCCATGTTCTTGTGTTGGCATCTTCTCAATAACTTCTCCGTTGATCAATTCAAACAGTCGATTGCTTTCCTCCGGCTGTAGGTACAACTTTTCAAATTCGTAGATTGAGTACACTTTTGCGGGGTTGGGGGGTGGAGTAGAAATTTTTTCGGCTGGTCTATTTTCTAAGATGGTCATGACATCTTCCTTCCGGTGTTACAGCATAAACAGAGTGGTGATAGTATACCATTCCCCAAACAAAACGAAAAGACCTCACCGGACAGTCCGGTGAGGTCTCATAAGATTGTCACAACAATCGCCGCTACCCCTTCACGGCGCCTGCCGTTAGCCCGGCGACCATGAAGCGTTGTCCAACGACATAGAGCAAACCGACAGGGATTGCCATGAGCAGTGCCGCAGCGGAGAGTTCGCCCCACGGCAGTACATCACCAATGATCATGCCTGCCATGCCAATCGTCAAGGTGAAGAGGCTTTCCTTGGAGAGGAAGATATAGGCGAAGATGAACTCTTTCCAGGAGAGGGTGATCGCAAACATTGCAGCCGCCATGAGTGCCGGCAAGGTCAGCGGCAGTACAACCTTCCAGAAGGCTTGATAGTGATTGCAGCCATCGATTAGCGCGGCCTCTTCCATTTCACGCGGGATTGAGGCATAGTAACCCATCATCAGCCAGGTGGCAAAAGGCAGACCAAAGGCAGGATAGGCGATCATCAAACCGGTCAAACTATTGGTCAGATGGAGGCTGGCAAAGATTTGATACATGGGAATGAACATCATTACACCGGGCATCAGATAGGCGATCAAGACGCTGCTGCTAAAGAGGTTCGCGCCGCGCCAACGCAGCCGCGTCAACCCGTACCCCCCCATCGCCGCCACAATCACCGAGACGAGCGTGCTGACAATCGAGACTTGGATTGTATTCCAATACCAAGTAGTGAATTTACGGGTCGGCCCCAACAGTAATGTAAATTGCTCCCAAGTCCACGGCTTTGGCCAAAAGACCGAATCGAAAGCCACAATCTGTGACGTCCCTTTAAAGGCGGTAATGATCGTCCAATAGAAAGGGATTAATTCAAAGAGTAAAAAGGCCAACAAAATCACGCCAGCAATAAAGTTCGTCACCGTCCGGCTGATATGCCGTGCCCGCTGTTGACTTTCGCGCGAACTGTCAACAAAACCAGCTGAGAGCGCCCGCCCAATGGCGGAAACAATGTCTTCAACTAGATTGTTGACCAAAAAGAAAAGTCCGACGAGTCCCTTAATCAACATACGGAATGGCCAGGTCAAAAACGCTTTGGTTTTGCTATAGTTGCTATTTGCACTCGCAGCAGTTTCATCGTCCCGCCGTACACTGGTGGACATATATTGCCCAAGTATAAAGATAAAGATCATGAGCACCGGCGCCATGGTAATCGCCACGGCAACGGCAGCACCAAAGCGTGCCGCGCCAAAGTACTCATAGGCAAAAATTGAATAGACGCGCGTCGCGTTGAGCGGACCCCCATTGGTAATCAGGTAAACCATGTCAAAGCTGTTAAAGGTCCAGATTGTCGAGAGCAAGACCGCCACAATGACAACATAGCGCAGCCCAGGTAACGTAATATGTAAAAAGCAACGCCAGGCCGTAGCGCCATCAATCGTCGCTGCTTCATAATATTCTTTGTCAATCGCTTTGAGACCAGCCAAAATATTGACAATGAAAAAGGGAATACCGCCCCAAACGTTGACCATAATCAACGACATCATTGCCGTCTCGATTGCGCCAAACCAGGGGAACCCTTTGTCAACAAGCCCCATCTGCAGCAAGAATTGGTTGACACCGCCATAGACCGGGTCAAGCAATCCTTTCCAAGCGATGGCTGCAACCACAGAGGGTACAATCCAAGGCAAGAGAATGGCCGCCGTGAGGATATTGCTAAAGCGCGTGAGTCGGTTTAACAGGATTGAAATGGTCAACCCAGCGATAAATTTCAGCACAATCGACCAAAAGGTAAAGACAAAGGTATTTTTGATCGCAGCGTGAAACCCAGGATCGCGCCAGACATTTTCATAATTTTGCAAGCCAACAAAGGGACCGATGGTGAGCGAAATTGTATTGGTAAAACTCATGTACACAGCACGCAGAAAGGGGTAGCCAATCAACCCCCCCATCAACAGCAATGTTGGCAATACAAAAACATAAGCCGTGGCCCAATCTTGTCCAAGTAGTTGGCGTAAGCGTACCCGCCAGCTACTTTGGGTGGCATGGGGTGCAACCCGCAGCGTGCTGGTCAATGTAGTTTGACTCATTTACTTGTCTCCTGATGAAAACGTAATGCGCAAAACGGCCGAGCAACGCCAGACGCACATTTTACACATTACGTTTTACGTTCCAACTTACTTGACACCCGGTGCGCCTAATTCTTGGAAGATTCGCACCGATGCTTCAGCAGCCTGCTTGACCGCTTCTGCCGGCGTTGCTTGTCCGCTAACGGCGGCGGCAATCATATCCGTATCCAAATTCTGCGTGGTAATGGCAGAGATCCAGGCGGTTGCTGGGCCAGGGTAGGCCATGCCATTCCAACCGGCGGGGTCCAGTGCGCCCTCTTTCTGGGCGATGCTGTTCGGCACGCTGGCGATCTCTTCCCAATCCCACTGATTGGTATAAGCCGGCAGCGCATAGGTCGTCGCCGTTGTGAAGATATCTTTGAGCACATCTTCTTCAAAGAAGCTCATAATCAATTCGCGGGCAGCTTCTGGATTCTTGCCCCCCTTGATCAGATTTAAATGCATACTGCCCAGCCCAAAGAAGTTGAGCAGGCCAGGCCCACCTTTCGGATAATCCCAAATAATGTCGTTGACAAAGGGAACCTGATCGACAACAGCTTTGGCATAGACCGTTCCACCATTCTGCGTATAGGCTAACTTTCCACCCAAAAATGCTTCGTTGTTGGTCGGGTCGGTCCAGCTCAGTACACCGGGCGGCAACATCTTTTCCCACGCCGGATTGGTATAAGTATCAACAACCCACTCGACGGCTTGCACCGTTTCAGGCGAATCAAGCGTCACATATTGACCGGTTTCGTCGGTCCAGAAGGCACCAAAGGAGTGCAGAATGCGGGCGACAAACCACTGCGCATCGCCAGAACGATTGATCGACATCCCCCAACCCCACATCTCGGCGGCAGGGTCAGAGACTTCCATACAAGCGTCACGCAATTCGTCGTAGGTACGCAGGGCAGTGACATCAATGCCCGCTGCATCCCAAATATCCTTGCGTGCCCAACCGCCATCACTACGCACGTGCAGCGGTACGGAGAACCATTCCCCATCAATCATCAGATCTTTCCGCTGCCGTTCGCCAGTTTCACCATAGCGACCAATGAGTTCAGTAACCAAATCAGAAACAGGCTCAATCAGGCCAAGTTGATTGTATTGGGGCACGCTAATATTATCTTGCGACATATCCGGTGAATCACCAGCTGCCACCTGGGCGGCTAACTTTTGCATCGTCGCGCCGCCAGCAGAGAAACCAGCTACATCGGCGACTTCCAAAGCATAGCCTTTTTCCGCGGCAAACGATTCGACATGTTGCCGCATGTACTCGTTATATTCGGGGTGAAAGTCGGCCTTGGTCAATACCCAAAGGGGGGTATCGGCGGCTACAGCGGGCGCACCACCAGCGGCTGCTTCACCGGCTGGGGCTGGGGCAGCACCTGGGGCAACGCAGGCAGCCAAGACGCCGACGCTGAGCGCACCGCCTGTCACCTGTAGAAATCGGCGACGTGAAAGTTGTTGTTGCATGGTTGAAGTTCCTCCTAAGTGTGGATGTGAATGATCATCACAAAGAGCAATGACATTTTTAACACCTATGTAAATATCCAATCAGCAAAGTGGGGAGACCTAAAATTTCACAAATTATCCACAACGTTCCAGGGGATCTGGCGTGCCAATTTGATTTTGGCTCCTATAGGAATGCGGCTGAAATAACGCTTTTTTCTCTGGTGAATCGTATAATTTCAGCTTGCCGCCCATGTGAGCGTTGAATTTTAGGCTTTTTGCAATGGATTCATAGACTCCATCGAACGGTTGAAAGAAAACGTATCGCAAGACGAGGATGTCGCAAAATTGGTTATGTTAGATGAAAGCAGTATCTGCGAAAGCAATCTACTGTAAATGCCACGAAAACACTTGATCAGCGCAGAAAGTAGATGACAAAGACGGTCGGATCACCAAAAAAGTCGATGCCTATGGCAAAGCCACCGCATTTAGGCTGCTGCTTTGTGCCCAGAGTAACGGCGCAAAATTAGGCGCTAAGAGCGCGGATATCGACTAAACCGTCTATCGTTTATGCCGATGGCTCTTGTTGCAACGCCTGAAATAATTCAGCCGCAACAAAATAGTATCTAATGCAATCGTAGTAGGGATGTGGAGCAACCATAGGATAACAAATTTATTAGCATCCGTCAACTTATGGAACGATTGGCACGCAATCGAGTCGCGAGTACGCCAATGTATATAACGGAGCGGCACCTGGACATAATCATGACTCTGGGGTTTATTGAGGATCGGTAAGCAACAAACGAGGGGTTGTACACTACGCTTAGCGGCAATGTCGCTGGCGAATAACGGAGCTCGTTCTTGTTACGAACGGCAATAAGGATCTCGCCAAGGCGCAAAGAGCGCAAAGGGTTTCTCCCTGTATTTCTTGGCATTCTTTGCGCCTTGGCGAGAAAAATAGAGTTCGGAACAGGTACTAGCGAGAGAGGATAAAGCAGCAGGCAATAGGAAAGGGGAATCAGCCGCGCTGACTGCTCCACGGTTGACGCATGATCTCGCGCAGCCCCTCTTCATCGACTTCGATGCCCAGCCCCGGTGTCTGCGGCACGGCAACGCAACCATCGGCACCAAGGACAAAAGGCGTTTTGAGGTAGCCTTTGCCCAAATAGGTCTTTCCCCCTTCACGCCAGTCGTTGACTTCATTATGTTCTTGCACCAAGAAGTTGGGCAAGCAGGCATCAAGTTGGATCGAGGCAGCCAGGGCAACAGGACTCAACGGGGCGTGGAGCGCAACTTTGGCATAGCCGGCTTCGGCGATGGCGGCAATTTTTTTGCATTCGGTAATGCCACCGGCGTGGGCGAGGTCGGGCTGGACAACCGCCAGCGCACCGCGGCTAATCGCATCGAAGAAGATCCATTTGCCCATCCACCGTTCACCAGCGGCAAGCGTAGCACGGGTACTGTGGGCGATCTCGGCCAGCAGATCAACACGTTCGACCGGCATTGGCTCTTCAATAAAGAGCGGGCGCAATGGCTCCAGGGCAGCGATCAGCTGCATCGCAATGCGCGGGTGAGGATTGTGGATATCGACAGCCACATCCACGCCGGAGCCAGCCCCTTCTTTGACGGCAGCAAAAATTTCCACCCAACGGTCGATCTGTGCAACCGCTTCCAATCCCTCGCCAGGCCCAAAGTGCGCCTTGAGCGCTTTAAAACCCCACTCCTGCACCAGTTCCCGTGCACACGCGGCCCAATCCTGTGGCTCGTCGCTATGTCGTGGCTGATTCACGGGACGCCCAGCGCGATAGGGCTCTCCCGGCTCGACTGTGTGGGGCAGTGCGCCGCCTGTCGCACGATACATCCGGACGCGGTCGCGACAGGCACCGCCCAGCAATTGATGGACCGGTTTGCCCGCATCCTTGCCAGCAATATCCCATAGCGCCATGTCGATGCCACTGATTGCGCTCATCGTCACCGGGCCACCTTTGTAGCCAATACCGGCGTTGTACATCGTCTCCCACAGTGCTTCGATTTGACAGGGATCTCTACCAATCAGAAGTGGCTCTAGCCGGTGCACCTCGGCTATCACTGAATCAGCGTGGTTCTCTAAAAAAGGCTCGCCGATACCACTGAGACCTGCATCGGTATGGATAAAAAGCCATACCCAACTAGGTGGAACTTTCTGGATTTCCAATTTGGTGATTTTCATGGCCAAACTTGCTTTCCTTTGCATAATGATGGCTTCAGCCTATCAACTGTTTACGGACAACGATTTTGTTCCTGAAAATCTACTTGATAGATATCCATAAAATTGTTGTCAAATGAGGTACCCTCGACGGTGACTCCCCGTAAACGACTGTCGAATTTAGAACCAGCCACTAGCCCAGTGATAAGTGAGCCATCAGTTAATGTGATGGATACGGTTACACCTTCCAACTCGTCACGTTTGACAGCAGTAAAGCTCTTCATGGCAGTGAAAAGAATTTTCTGGCCATTGATTGGTAACTGGGGCTTGCCATTGGCATCAGCACCATTGTCACTCTGATCACCGTCGTATCGATAATACTTCAAAGATTCCGCTGTGACTTTTGGGGATGTGCCCACAGATAGTACACCAGATGGATCCGAAATATAAATACAGGCGATAGAATCCAGTGATCTTGTAGCGATTTGCGGTTGACTAAAGGGGATGATACCGATGGGGGTACCACCAGCAGTTGGCCAATAAGTTGAAACTACGTACATGAAGAGCACACTCATGAAGATTGCCACAATAGCACCGATAAGATATTGAATCCATGTGCGTTTCTTGACAAAGATAACTTTCGAGGGGTTCGCCTTAAAGGCTAGCAATCTAACTAAATCCTGCTCATCCGCGATGTAGGTACGGGCTAATTTGAGCGCTGTTGCGACATCCTTCCCATTGGCTAGCTGCCGGTAAAACTCTCGGGAAAATTCAAGAGCGGCTTGGTCATCAATTGACCCTAACATTCCAACTACGCAGTCAATATCTTCCGCCAAGGCATTGGCTTGCGCTTCTGAATAGCAGGCGTTCAGCACAATACAGCGAATTTTACCCTTGAGCAGAGAAAAGATCTCTTTGATCGACTCTTTTGAAATAGGGCGGCTATTGCCTACATCGTCCTCTAAAATAATGCCAGATGTCGTATTGCCATGTCCGCTGAAGTGCACAATATCAGGCTGCACTTCCTCTAAATATTCTAGTAAATCGCTTAATCTGACGGCGACTTTATACTCAAATTTAAACTGAGCACCAAATTTAGCATGGGTAATTTCGCGGTCAATCTCCCGAATTTCCTGATTAAGTTGCAGTGGCGAGCTATCCTTCGGATTTGCAGCTAGCAGAAGAATCTTTATCATACAGATAATCCCCTATACCTTGCCTGTGCATCAGGTACTGTAATCCTAAAACAAGAATTGTAGCACAACGAATTCACACTTTACAATCGCTTTGTGAACATTAACAATTACGTCGGCAAAACAATCGTAGCGGCATGACATGCCGTGCCGCTACGATTACCCATCTATTTCTTTACCGTTCATAAAGTGATAACAGGCCGCTGCAATGGATCGCCAATAAAAACGGCACTATGGGTTTATTTACGCTACAACGTACTAGGTTCTGTTGACATTTCAATTTTGCAGGGTTGAAACCCGCTGCTATACTCAAATCAGAATGAAAGCCCTAGTTTCGGCCAGCGTGCGTCGCACTGACGGAAGCATCTAGCGGACTGGAAGCAGTTGGCGGTCAGTGCGACGCACGCGATCCCGTTGGTCCGCAAAACTCCGGTTCTCATTCTGAACGCAGTATAAC
>DAOUCA010000105.1:0-24726 GCA_034432375.1 Caldilineaceae bacterium | reverse complement strand
AAAGCAAAGTAGTCAAAGCAAAGTAGTCAAAGCAAAGTAGTCAAAGCAAAGTAGTCAAAGCAAAGTAGTCAAAGCAAAGTAGTCAAAGCAAAGTAGTCAAAGCAAAGTAGTCAAAGCAAAGTAGTCAAAGCAAAGTGCAATTGTGTCCTTTGTGACATAGATATGCTAAATCTCAAAGAATTTACTTCATAAAATGATGCAAGCACTCATCACTGAATCCCCCCAAACGATTGAGAACGAGTTTTACCTATTGGAAGCACTGGCGATTACACCGGAAACCAGCCAAGCGGATTTGGCTAGCCGTGTTGGGATCGCTGTTGGCACAGTCAACTGGTATCTGAAACGTTGGAGCCAAAAAGGCTATATTAAAGTTCAGCGGATTAGCCGCTGGCAATGGCGTTATTTATTGACACCGGAAGGGCTTGCCCGTAAAGGTCAACTAGCAAGAGAGTATATTGATACCTCGTTTGCTTTATATCGGCGGATCCGGCATGATGCAGGGCAGTTATTGCATGAGATCCGCCAACACGATCTTGCACAAGTTGGACTACTAGGCGAAGGTGAGATCATTGAGATCTGCCGTCTGACCTGTCTTGAGTTGCAAATGAACGTGGTGGAGCTACCGCTGAGCGACCAGGGTGCAATGGCACACAGATCGATCGATCTCCCAATCTTGTGGGTAGATGGGCTGGAGTTACGGTTGCTCTGGCCGCAACCGCCTACTCAAGATTGAACCTTATCAGATGAAGTAGCCGACCACTAGGATTGCCTGCATTGGTCGGAAGATCAATCGCTTACAGCGTAGCGGTGTACTATCACAACTCGCTACGCTGCAAGTTACCCCCTATGCAGAACCGAAGGATGTTCTTATGACAACAACTGTACAACCATCGCCACTTCAACAGACCGAACAACAGGCGATTCCGTTGCTGGATCTCAAAATTCAATATAACGCCATTCAGCGGGAAATTCGTGAAGCAATGGATCGCGTATTGGAGTCCCAATATTTTATTTTGGGGCCGGAGGTGAAGGCGCTGGAAGAAGAAGTTGCAACATACTCACAATGTATCCACGGCATTGGCGTTTCGTCGGGGACCGATGCTCTATTGGTGGCGCTCATGGCATTAGAGATCGAGCCTGGGGATGAGGTGATTACAACCCCTTACACCTTTTTTGCTACAGCGGGCTGTATTGCGCGTTTGGGTGCCAGGATGGTCTTTGTGGACATTGACCCAGAGACGTACAACATTGATCCTGCTGCGCTGGAAGCCAAAATTACGGCCAAGACACGCGTGATCCTACCGGTTCACCTTTATGGCCAGATGGCGAATATGCAAGCGATTGTTGAGATTGCTAACCGTCACAACATACCCGTCATTGAAGATGCCGCGCAAGCGATTGGGGCAGAATATGAGGGTTGGCGGGCCGGCTCCATGGGGCACCTGGGCTGTTTTAGCTTCTTTCCTTCCAAGAATTTGGGCGGCTTTGGTGATGGTGGCATGGTTGTTACCAACGACCCGGATCTGGCAGATAAAGTGAATTTATTGCGTGGCCACGGGGCACGTCCAAAGTATCAACACCGGGTGATCGGCGGCAATTTCCGGTTAGATGCATTGCAAGCGGCCGTGCTGCGTGTCAAACTCCGTCATCTAGACAGTTGGACGGCCGGGCGCCAACGCAATGCTGCCACCTATCGCCGCCTCTTCCACGAAGTGGGTCTAGAGACCAAGATCGGGCTGCCTGCACAAAGAGCCAATACGCGCCATATTTACAATCAATTTGTGATTCGCTCGTCTCAGCGCGATGACCTCATGGCCCATCTTACAGCCAACCAAATTGGCTGTGAGATCTACTATCCGGTGCCAATGCACCTTCAAGAATGTTTTGCTGATCTTGGCTATACCAAGGGCGATTTGCCACACAGCGAAGCCGCCGCGCAAGAGAGTTTAGCGATCCCGATCTATCCGGAATTGACGGAGAACATGTTGCGGCGTGTGGTTGAGGTGATTGCGGCGTTTTATGGGTAAGGGTAAATCCACAGATCAAAAAATGATTGTGATCGAAGATGCAGTCTAAGCCATCTGGACAGATTATGATAGCAGTTGCGCTGCAATAAGCTTTGCGTAGTGGTCCAGGTTGTACTTGCACTCGCTTATGAGCAACCCACTCGCCGATTTGGCTTCTCTTAGATGCGAGAAGCCATGCGACTATTGAGGGAATTATTGATGAGTAATTGTCGGTAGGTAGCCAGTAACCGCTGGTAGCAGGTTGCCTACTCTCAAACATCACTATAGAAGAGAAGCATGACAAGAAGGCAGAAATAATGAGAAGAATGTTTGAGTGGCCGGACCAACAGACTTTTTGGCTCAATCGACGAGTCATTGTCACGGGTGGCGCTGGCTTTTTGGGTTCGGCCGTGGTGCGCAAGCTGCATGCACTTGGTGTACAGGAGGTGATTGTCCCCCGCAAAGCCCAATATGATCTGACTCAAATCGAGGCTGTACGCCAATTGTTGCTCGACACCTCTCAGCCAGAGCCAGTTGATATGGTGATTCATTTGGCGGCGCGCGTGGGTGGCATTGGGACAAACCGCAAATATCCCGCCGATTTTTTTTACGATAACCTGATGATGGGTACCTCGTTGTTGCACGAAAGTTGGCGAGCGAGAATTGCAAAATTCGTGGCCATCGGCACGATTTGTGCCTACCCCAAGTATACGCCTGTGCCTTTTAAAGAGGAAAATTTATGGAATGGTTACCCGGAAGAGACCAATGCACCTTATGGGTTAGCCAAGAAAATGCTACTTGTACAAAGCCAGGCCTATCGCCAGCAATACGGATACAATTCGATCTTTTTATTACCAGTGAATTTGTATGGACCTGGCGACAATTTTGATTTAGAAACATCGCATGTAATACCGGCATTAATTCGCAAAAGCGTGGAGGCAACGGCGCGCAACGATCAACAGATGGTGGCATGGGGTGATGGTACACCAACACGTGAATTTCTTTACGTTGATGACGCGGCGGAAGGGATAATCCTAGCCGCCGAGCGATACAATCAAAGTGACCCAGTAAATCTCGGCTCGAGCTACGAGATTAGTATAAAAGACTTGTGGACAATGATTGCTAAATTTACGGGCTTTTCAGGAGAAGTGATATGGGATACGAGTAAACCGAATGGACAGCCGCGGCGTAAATTGGACACAACACGTGCGCGCGAACTTTTTGGCTTTGCGTCCACCACTTCTTTTGCAGAAGGATTACAATGTACAATCGATTGGTATCGTACAAAGCACAATATCGCCATCCCAAGTGCAGTATAGTAAGGGCTACAAAGCAACCACACTTTCAGACGAAGATGAAGTGAAATGAGAACAGAAACAGAATCGGTAACGTCAAGGGCGATCAACCCTTCAACCCGTGGGGGGTCCAGCAAATCATCCAAAATTGTGATCACCCCATCTCATGGATGGCTGTCACTCAATTTAGCTGAATTATGGCGTTATCGTGAATTGCTCTATATCTTAGCTTGGCGCGATGTAAAAGTACGGTACAAACAGACGGTCATCGGGATAGCATGGGCAATTATCCAACCATTTTTCTCGATGGTGGTCTTTAGTCTGTTTTTTGGTCGGCTGACCCAAATGCCCTCTGATCAAATTCCCTACCCGATTTTCAGCTATGCAGCATTGGTGCCTTGGACCTTTTTTGCCAACGGATTATCAGAGTCAGCCAATAGCCTGGTGGGCAGTGCGAATCTACTGAAAAAGATCTATTTTCCACGCTTGATTATTCCCATTGCCGCAATTATTTCCGGCGTGATCGATTTCGCGCTAGCCTTTCTTGTGCTGCTGGGCATGATGTTCTACTATGGTATTACCCCTACCGCCAATATTGTCTGGCTACCACTCTTAATTTTATTGGCCTTTACGACCGCCCTAGGCGTCGGTTTGTGGCTTTCCGGCTTAAATGTCCAATTTCGCGATGTGCGTTATATTGTGCCATTTCTCGTCCAATTTTGGCTCTTTGCCACGCCGATCGTTTACCCCAGCAGCGTTATCCCCCCGGAGTGGCGGCTCTTGTATGCCATTAATCCGATGGTGGGTGTTGTCGAGGGCTTTCGCTGGTCCTTATTGGGCACAAATACAGCGCCTGGCCCCATCATCTTAGTTTCAGCACTGGCCGCCCTTCTTCTTGTAATCAGTGGGGCATTCTACTTTCGTCGTTGGGAAAAAACGTTTGCGGATATTGTATAACGTATGAGTGAAATTGCGATTGATGTTCAAAATTTAAGTAAACAGTTTCGCATTGGTGCCAAACAAAAGCGCTATAGCACGTTGCGTGATACGGTAGTTGACGGCATTGCGGCACCCTGGCGCCGAATGAGAGAGGCGATGCGGGGCCGCCAAGGTTCATCAGATGGCCAACAGACGATTTGGGCGTTGCAAGATATCAATTTTACGGTCGATCAAGGGGACGTGTTGGGGATTATCGGTCGCAATGGGGCGGGCAAAAGTACCCTATTGAAGATCCTGGCCCAAATCACCGAGCCGACCATCGGGCGGGTTGAGCTCGACGGTCGGGTTGGTGCGCTGCTAGAGGTTGGCACGGGCTTTCATCCAGAGTTAACCGGGCGCGAAAATATCTTCTTGAATGGGGCGATCCTCGGCATGGGGCGCAGCGAGATTGATCAGAAATTTGACGAAATTGTAGCCTTTGCCGAGGTAGAACAGTTTCTTGATACACCGGTAAAACACTATTCCAGCGGGATGTATACACGACTAGCCTTTGCCGTTGCCGCTCATTTGGAGCCGGAAATTTTGGTTGTGGATGAGGTTTTAGCGGTCGGTGATGTTGAATTTCAAAAAAAGTGCCTGGGCAAAATGGGCGATGTGGCAAAAAGTGGGCGTACGGTGCTCTTTGTGAGCCACAACATGGCCGCCGTGGAAAATTTATGTACGCGTGGCCTGGTTTTGCGTCAAGGCCAGGTAATTTTTGAAGGCACAACCCAACAGGCTGTAGCTGCCTATTTAGAGCAGAATAAAACCCGTGCAATTGCCAATCTGGAAGATCGCACGGATCGTGAGGGGAATGGGCGTGTGCGCGCCGTTGCACTGCGCATCTACAATGCTGCCGGCGACCAGAGCGATCTCATCAAAATGTTGGATGACTTTACCATAGAAATTGAGACAGTAGGCACCCTAAGGAATGCAGTAATCGGCGTCCTCTTCGGCAATCACTTCCGCCAACAGATGATCCGCGGCTACAGTTGGGAACAAGTCGCTGATTCGATCCAATTAACTGGCCACAATCAGATCCGCTGTCATTTCAAAAGCTTCCCTATGATGCATGGCGAATATGATATTCATCTCTGGATTGGACAGCCGGGGGATGTAGCCGACTTTGTCGAAAACGCCGCCACCTTAACCGTCGAAGCATCCGATATTTTCGGGACGGGGCGGATGCCTGATCTGTCGGGTGGATTTGCCGTCTGCAAAGCAACTTGGGAGATCAACGGTGCAACCTAATATGCTATCGAAATTGCGCAGCAGAACTCGCTGGACACAGCTTAAAGTCTATAGCCGCCTCGATGATATGACCGCCAAACGACGGATGATGAGGTCTAATCAGGCAAAGTATGTTCCAGCCATTGAAGCGGCCTTTGCCCAAGTGGAAGCAAAAGCCAATGCACGCTTTGGCGGTTGGTCGCTCTCCAAAAGTGCCATTTACACGTTGTGTTCACACCTGCTGGCAAAAACTACAGCACCGGTTTTAATAGAGCTGGGGGGAGGACAATCGACCTTATTTTGGGATGCCTTCGCGAAAAACGCGAATGTAGCCCTACGTGTTATCACCTTTGAACACAATCCACGTTGGGCCGAGCATGTCAAAACACTCTTGACCCCGCAAACAAACGTTGAAATGCGGATCTTGCCCTTATGGCAGATTGATGGGCAAGAGAAAGAACGGCTATTTACCAATCGGACAGACGCGTTTGAAATCTGGCAAACTATGCACCATCTCGTACCTACTGCTGAATATGATAATACACGGACGCCAAACGCGTTTTATGGGGTGACGCAGGACCTGATACCACCGCCCCACTCGGTCGACGCAATTGTCGTGGATGGACCCAATGGTAGCGGGCGTTCACTGGCCTACCCGCTCCTTTTTGGCGCGCTCAAGCCACAGGCTTTGGTCTTAATTGATGATTTTGATCATTATCCATTCGTCCTCGATCTAGCCCGTCTGTATTCGTTTAAGCCACTGGCTGAGCGCACACATACAATAAAGCATTGGATTTTATTGGCATTACAATCAGCTTAGAGCTTATAACCTATCCGTAAATTCTCTGTTCCCACTGGGCCACAACCGAATTTACGGATAGATACTTAGGGGAATAGAGTACCTACACCGTGCAAAAGACGATAAAAACGATCCTCCGCCACGCAAAAAAAATTCTCTTTAGGCCAAAGTTTAATTCTGGCAACTACTGGGAGCAACGGTATGTTACGGGATATACATCAGGCGATGGTTCTTATGGCGAATTGGCACAATTCAAAGCTGAAGTCATCAATCGATTCGTGCGTGAACATCATATTCAATCTGTGATCGAATATGGGTGTGGGGACGGCAATCAACTGCAACTGCTTGCATTTCCCAGCTATCTAGGGTTTGATGTGAGTAGCACCGTTATTCAACGTTGCCAAAAGCAATACGCGCAGGATCCAAGCAAATCCTTCAAGATCATTCAAAATTATCGGGGCGAAAGCGCCGAACTGACCCTTTCGCTGGATGTACTCTATCATTTGGTTGAAGAGCCAATCTATCATGAGTATTTAGAAAGACTTTTTGCTTCTGCACAGGCCCATGTGATCGTCTATTCAAGTAACTTTAACGACGATTCATCAACACGTGCGCCACATGTCCAACATCGGTGCTTTACGGATTGGGTGACGAAACATTATAAGGAGTGGCAACTGACCACCCATATCGCCAATCCCTATCCCAACCTTTCATCGGCTGATTTTTATCTTTATAGCAAGGTTGAATCTTGAGCATTGAGCGACCAACGGATATTTTGTACGTCAATGTCATTGAGCAACATGCTGGTTGGGGGGCTGAATCTTTTGTCAATCGGGGCTTTCAGCAGCTTGGCCATCGGCCTTTTTGTATTGATTATCGGCAACATCGTTATCAACTCGCCAACCGCTTTTTAAAGGCACCACCGGTTGATGTGTTCTTGTTACAAAGGGGAGACTGGTTTCCCTTACCACTGATCAAAGCGGTCCAGACGCCTCGCTTTCTGTGGGCCAGCGAACTTGTGAGTCGCGCCCATGACCAAGATCGCTTGTTGCGCTGCGGTCTGTTCCACCATGTTTTTTTTCGCACGCCGGCCTGCATTCAAACAGTCGTTGAAAAAAAGTGGCTAGCTCCTACGCAATGTTCGATTTTATTGAGCGGCTTTGATGAGACCCTATACAAGCGACAGCCCCAAACCGAGAAAGATATTGATGTGTTGTTTGTTGGCACTTTAACGGCGCGACGCCAAGCAATCATTCAAGCGTTGGCTCCTATCTGTAAAATCACTGTAGCTTCGGCCTTTGGCAAAGCCGCGGTCGATCTGATGAATCGCGCAAAGATTGTCCTAAATATTCATGCTGAAGCATTCTTGGATACCGAGACACGAGTATTTGAGGCACTTGGCAGCGGCGCTTTTTTGTTGACAGAACAACTATCGTCGGAAAACCCCTTTAGTTGTCAAGATTTAGTTGAATATACAACGGTTGAGGAGCTAGCCGCCAAACTCGCTTACTATCTAGTGCATGAGGCTGAACGGGAAAAGATTGCACAGCAGGGCCACCAAACAGCGCTGAACAATCATACTTATACTCATCGAGCGCAAGAAATTATTGAAGTTATGGCGCGCTACTGGCCACAGGCTCATCTGCCACCCAAATCGGACTGCTATGACAAAGCTCAGATTCGACGTTATGCGCTCTATGAACCACTTGCTAGAAGTGGTGACGCAGTAGCCCGATCCGTACGGAAAGCTGGTCGAGCAGTAAAAAGAATCGTGCGATCATACCGGGCAAAGGCAACCCGAGCTCAATGGGGAGAAACGCATTCATGAAGTTTGGCATTGTTACTACCTGGTTTGAGCGTGGCGCGGCCTATGTTTCGCGCCAATATTTACAAAAGCTCCAGGAGCAGCATCCAGTAGCAATCTATGCTCGCGGTGGTGAAACCTATGCACGCAACGACCCAGCCTGGGATCAAAAAGAGGTGACCTGGGGCATTCGCCGCCCCGTGGGGCCACCGACAGCGCTCGATTTAGAGGACTTTCAAAAATGGTTAGCCCGTGAAGCCATCGAATGCGTCATCTTCAATGAGCAGCAATGGTGGCCACCGATCTGGCTTTGCCACGATTTGGGCATCAAGACGGCGGCCTATGTGGATTATTATACGGAAATCACGGTGCCCTTCTTTGGTTGTTATGATGTTTTGCTTTGCAATACGCAGCGCCACCATTTGGCATTTGCCTGGCACCCTCAGGCACTCTATCTACCCTGGGGTACAGCGCTCGATCTATTTACGCCTCAATCAATAGCACCAGTCCAAACAGACAAGGTGACCTTTTTTCATTCGGCAGGGATGAGCCCTGGCCGTAAGGGAACGAACTATGTGATCCAATCATTCGCAGCGCTTGCCAATCCATCTACGCATTTGGTAATCCACACGCAGCTTGACCTGCAAACTGTGTTTCCTGAATTAGGTGCGACGATTGACCAACTGCTCGCCCAAGGGCGTCTCGACCTTTATGAGCAGACCGTCGCCGCACCGGGGCTATATCACTTGGGCGATGTTTATGTTTATCCTTCAACCTTAGACGGCTTAGGACTTACGCCGGCGGAAGCTCTGGCTTGTGGTCTGCCTGTTATCGCGACCGATCATCCGCCGATGAATGAGTTTGTCGATCCCAATTGCAATGGTCGCCTTGTTGACGTGGAGCGGTTGGTGGCACGCTTTGACGGCTATTATTGGCCGCAAGCGTTGATCCAACCGGCCAGCCTGACTACGCAGATGGCCTATTATCTCGATCATCGGGCAGAGTTACCTCGATTCAAAGCACAGGCGCGCGCTTATGCGGAAAACAATTTGGACTGGCATAAAAATGCAGCGTCGTTGGCCGATGATTTGATCGGGGCCAAACGCGTACCAGATGCGGCATTATATACAAAAGCGCGGCACAAAGCCGAAGTTTTCGAACGACAACGGCGCAAACTGGTGCATAAGTATCCCCGCTTGTTTGGGGCATTGCTCCCACTCTATCAACGGCTAGTAAAGGGCTAAGATGCAAAAAATATTAGCGGTCTTTGGCACACGCCCCGAAGCGGTCAAAATGGCCCCCATTATCAAAAAGCTGGAAACGTTGCCAGATGAATTTGTTACTCGCGTCTGTGTTACCGGGCAACATCGAGAGATGTTAGATCAGATCTTACAACTTTTCCAGATTCAGCCCAACTATGATCTCAATCTGATGCAGCCTAACCAGACTCTAGATCAGTTGACTGCACGCATTCTGGTTGAGCTCACCCCCATCCTCAAAGAGGAAAAGCCAGATTGGATCCTCGTCCAGGGGGATACGACCACCGTCATGGTTGGAGCATTGGCAGCCTTTTACGCCGGTGTACGCGTCGGGCATGTCGAGGCTGGGTTGCGTTCCCATTGTAAAACCCAACCTTTTCCCGAAGAGATAAATCGCCGTCTCACAAGTGTGCTTGCCGATATACACTTCGCCCCTACCCAAACAGCGAGAGCCAACTTACGGCAAGAAAATATACCCGACGAACAAATTCGCGTTACCGGCAATCCAGTGATTGATGCGCTCCAATGGGTTGCTGCGCAACCGTACAATCGGGCGATCGGTCCCCTTGCCACTTTACCGGCCAATCGCCGGCTACTTCTCGTGACAGCACACCGTCGCGAGAATTTGGGTCAAGGGCTGGAACAAATTTGTCATGCACTTGAAGTACTGGCTACCGAATATCATGATGATATTCATATTGTCTATCCAGTGCACCTCAACCCGCAGGTACAAGAACCCGTCTATCGTTTGCTGGGCAACATCAGCAACATTACCTTATTGCCACCGCTCGATTATCTGCCATTAGTACACTTGATGAAAGAAGTTTACTTGATCTTGACCGACTCTGGTGGCATTCAGGAAGAGGCACCGAGCTTGGGCAAACCGGTTTTGGTGTTGCGCGACGTTACCGAGCGTACCGAGGCCGTTGAGGCCGGGACCGTGCGGTTGGTGGGTACCGATACGGAGCAAATTTTATACTGGGTACGCCGTTTGCTTAATGACCCTGCGGCGTATCAGACGATGGCAAAGACCACTAACCCCTACGGGGATGGCCTCTCCGCCGAGCGCATTGTCGATGCGTTGCGGGTTTGAACACATCCTATCAACGCTTTCAAGGACTTTCAAGCGACACCCATGCGATTGCTTCGATTAACCTCAGTATACCCGGCCTATGCGCACTCCTTCTATGCCAAGCGACCAACGCTTGCGGCAGCGTCCTATGCTACCCAGCTAGCGGCGTTGGCCGAAGATGCTTCCGGCGGGGCTGATTTCTGGTCCCATGCACTACGCTCATTTGGCTATACCACTGCTGAACTGTTCACCAATATAAAGCCGCTGCAACAAGCTTGGGTACAGGAAGAGTTGCCGACAGCAGAGCGCGCGTTAAGCGAACATGAGGTCGCCTTGGCGCAGGTGGCAGCTTTTCAGCCCGACATCCTTTGGTATGTTCATTCGGATGACCTCTTGTTGGCGCAAATTCGGGCCTTGCCTCATCCTCCACGCTTGATTTTAGGTTGGGTAGGGAGTGCTATTCCGCGACAACGCAAGTGGCAACAACTGGATTTAATGTTGTCCTGCGCCCCCGAGTCAGTGACCTATTTTTCTCAAAATGGTTTACCTGCCCTCCATCTTAATCACGGCTTTGATCCACGGATCAATCGCTCGCTTGTGGCACGCGCCCCTTTAATCGATCTCTCATTTATCGGTTCGATTATTCGGTCAACAGATTTTCATCTGCTGCGTGAACAGATTTTGGTCAAATTGGTCGACGCCCTCAAGATTGGGATTTATTCACCGAGTGCTAACTATTCTGCCCGTGATCAAGTTAAAACAGTGGCCCGCGCAACACTACAAAGAACGACGCGTACCTTGCAAAGGTCGCATCTTCTGCCCCCATCCCTAGCAAAGCAGCCGGTCATTCGACGAGCCTTACAAGGAACGACTGCGCCTTTTCGGCTGGTACATCCTCATTTGCAGGCAGCTTTACGTCCGGCGGTCTTTGGCTTGGAGATGTTTCAAACTTTGTGCGATTCAAAAATTAATTTAAATATTCATGCCGATTCGTCTCCCTTGTATGCGTCGAACATGCGCTTGTTTGAAGCGACAGGTGTGAGCGCTTGTTTGTTGACCGACTGGCGTCCCAATCTGCAGGAACTGTTCGATATTGATCGGGAAGTAGTAGCTTATCGCTCGGCAGAAGAGTGTGTCGAAAAGGCACTTTGGCTGTTAGAGCGACCGGAGGAGCGCGCCAAGGTTGCCCAAGCTGGGCAACGGCGGACATTGCGGGACCATACCTATCAAGTGCGCGCTGCACAACTTGACCAAATTATTCAAAGCACCTTGAAGGCGAGAGCCTGACTTACCATGCGCACCCTCAATATTTTGCAACTCAGCACCCATGATATCCGCGGCGGCGCGGCGCGCGCCGCCTTTCGCCTGCACAAAGGCTTACAGGCGATCCAGGTCAACTCGACCATGCTGGTTCAACGGCGACATGGCGATGACCCAACGGTAGTACAGGACAAAAGTATAGCGGGACGGTTGGCCTCGCGCCTGGCACCGCATGTCGAAAAGTTACCCTTGCGCCTTTACCCCAACCGGCAACGAACACCCTGGGGGTTAAATTGGACCCCTAGCCCAACCGCGGCCTGCGTAAACCAATGGCAGCCAGATCTGCTCCACCTGCATTGGATTGCCGATGGCTTTATCTCGTTACGATCATTGGACAAAGTCAAGGCACCCTTGGTGTGGACACTGCACGATTCCTGGGCATTTACTGGTGGTTGTCATCTACCCTATGAGTGCGTGCACTATCGTCAAGAGTGTGGTGCATGTCCACAATTGCGTAGTACCAAACAGCAGGATCTCAGCCATTGGCATTGGCACTATAAAGAACGCTCATTGCGCGGTCTACCGTTGACAATTGTGACACCCAGCCAGTGGCTTGCAACCTGTGCCCAGCAGAGTAAGCTCCTACACGATGTACGGATCGAAGTGATTCCCAATGGCCTTGACCTGACACTCTTCAACCCCCAACCCAAAGCGTTGGCACGGGCAACCTTGGGCTTACCACAGGACAAACAGCTAATTCTCTTTGGTGCGCTCAACAGTACGAGTGACCCAAACAAGGGCTTTCATCTCCTTGCGCCAGCGTTGAAAAGAGTTGCCGCATCGAACATCCAGGATGCTGTGGAATTGGTCATCTTTGGCGCGGCCGCGCCGACCGATCCACCTGATTTGGGTTTGCCCGCTCATTACCTGGGTAGCTTGCAAGACGAGGCACAGATCGCCCTTTTGTATGCGGCAGCGGATCTGTTTGTGGCACCATCAGTCCAGGAAAATCTCTCTAACATGGTAATGGAAGCCCTGGCCTGTGGCACTCCCTGCGTGACCTTTCGGATTGGTGGCATGCCCGACATGATCGACCATATGGTGCATGGCTATCTGGCAGAAGCCTATGTTAGCGATGATTTGGCGGCTGGCATGATTTGGATCTTGGCGGATAAGTCGCGCCAGCAGCAGTTGATGCAAGCTGCGCATCAAAAAGTTGCCAAAAATTTTGAATTGCAGCAGATCGCCCATCGTTATGCTACCCTTTACGAAGAGTTGATCTCTAACGCTGAAAGCCAAAGCAAAAGATAATGGCTCATTTGTGAAAAGTGCGATCTTTATGATTGCACAAAATGGCTTGGATAATTTGAATTTTGACATAGCTGAAGTTGTTGCGAAAGCGTGGTTGGAATGATTGAGCAACTACAGATTCCTCTCGATTTGCAGGCGGCCTACAATGAACAGTACAGTGCACAGTTGTCACCGTGGCGCGAACTGAGTGCAAAATATAAAGTACAGAATATCTTTGATGTTACATACGGCCAACAATTTCACAAAGTTCTTGAGTGTGGTGCTGGCGAAGGTAGCATCCTTATGCACCTTGATCGGGCGAAGTTTGCAGATGAACTTTATGCGGTAGAGATCTCTGACAGTGGCATTGCGGCCATTCAACAGCGCAACTTGCCATCACTGCAGAGGGTGGAAAAGTTTAACGGCTATGAGATCCCTTTTGCCGATCAGACTTTTGATTTCGTGATCTTATCCCATGTATTGGAGCACGTTGAGTATCCACGCCTGCTCTTGCGCGAATTAGCCAGAGTGAGTCGCTATCAGTTGATTGAAGTCCCGTTGGACTACTCACCCACAGTGGACCGCGCTGTTCAACATTTCTTGGCCTATGGTCACATCAATATTTTTACACCCGCCCTGTTACGTTTTTTACTTAAGTCAGAGGGTTTTACCGTGGTTGCCGATAAACATAGCTTGATCCAACCCGAAGTGATTCAATATAGTATGTATGTCAACGCTGGACAGAAGAAAAGCCTCACAACGGAGTTACGCCGCCGCTACCGAGCCTGGCGCAGCGCCATTGTGCGCCGATTGAGCTGGCCACGTAGCCGTGCCGAATTTCGCTACAACGCCTACACAGTTTTGTGTAGCCACCAAGGTGACAAATTACAAATCTTTGAATCGTAAATTGCGGTTGCGGTGATTGAAGTGAAAGCAAAACCATGACAAATACAATGCCACTCGTCTCGGTTGTTACGCCATCCTACAATCAGGGTGAGTTCCTCGAAGCAACGATTCAATCTGTGCTAACGCAGGATTATCCGCACATTGAATATATCATCATGGATGGCGGTTCCACAGATAATAGCGTCGAGATTATTAAAAAGTATGCCGATCGTCTCGCCTATTGGGAATCGGTGCGCGACCGCGGGCAGGCACATGCTGTCAACAAAGGAATGCAGCGCGCAACGGGCGCAATCTTGGGTTGGATTAATTCCGACGATATCTATCTTCCTGGTGCCATCAGCCGAGTTATCGAGAGTTTTCAGCGCACGCCCGAGGTTGATGTGGTCTATGGACAGGTCAATCGCACAGATTATACTGGCAAAGTTGTGCCAACACCAGTTTTACCAAAAGACACAATTGATCTCTCCAAAGCAACGGTGCTCAAGGAAAATCTGGTGAACCAGCCGGGCTCCTTTTGGCGTCGCGCCATAATGGAAAAGGTAGGGCTACTCGATGAGTCGTTTCGCTATACGATGGACCATGACTACTGGGTACGCTTAACCTTGGCCGGAGCCCAGTTTCAGCGCGTGCCAGGCGCGCCACTGGTTAATTTCCGCTTAAGCGCTCATTCCAAGACGGTTTCGCAACAGCATAAGATGGCCCTGGAGCACCTAACGATCCTTGATCGGCTGGGGCGTGATCCCAAGCTACCTCAGCAATTACATATGACGCCGCAGGCAGTGCAAAGTCAATTGCGGCACACCAAGGCACTTTATCACTTGTATGCATTTTATGGCAACATGAAAGCTGGTCGACGGGTAGAGGCGTTGCGCTGGCTGGCACAGGCAGTCGCCCTGCGCCCAACAATTCTGTTTGATGCACGTTGGCGCCAGCTCTTGCAAGCACGGCTACAACGAACCGAGCGCTAAAGGGTAAAAGAACGTTATGCCACCTGCGATTTTATTTGATGCCCGCCTTGTCCTCAACAAACCAACCGGGATCGGGCAATATATCATATCGTTGTTGCCACAGCTTTTGTGCCAAGCCCCTGATTGGCATTTTCATCTGCTACGCCGTGCGGACCCTTGGGCGGCCTATGGGATCACTGAATGGCAAGCCGATAATTTGACCCACCATGTCAGCAATGTGCCACACATGGCGTTACAACAACATTACTATCTGCCGCGCTTGGCGCAGCAGTTGGGTGTCGGCCTTATTCATTACCCGCATTTTGACGCACCCGTTTGGTGGGGCAACATTCCTGTTGTGGCTACTATTCACGATGCAAAATATCTAGTGCATCCCGAATTTTTCACAAATTTAAGCCGTCTCAAACGCCTGTACATGCGCTACTGCTATGCCCACACCTTGCAGCGTGCAGACGCAGTGCTGGTGGATTCACAGAGCACAGCAATTGATCTGCATCGTCTTTTTCAGGTTGCACTGTCCGCAGTAACGGTTGTTCACTTAGCCGCCGATGAACGGTTTCAGCCGGCCCCAGGGGCGGCGGTCGATAAATTGCGAAGCGATTATCACTTAACGCGTCCCTTTATTCTGAGTGTTGGCGAATTACGACCACACAAAAACCATGGCGGGCTTATTCAAGCCTATGCCGAAAGCCAAAGCCGTTACACACACGATTTGGTTATTATTGGGCAAATGCATCAAGATTACCTAGTGCCTCAGCAACTTGTGCAGCAATTGGGGCTAGCAGCGCAGGTGCACTTCCTGACAGATGTGCCCTTTAACGCGTTAAGCATCTTTTATACAGCTGCCGATCTCTTTGCGCTTGTCTCATTTTATGAAGGGTTTGGTCTACCGATTCTCGAAGCAATGGCTTGTGGTACACCAGTGCTCAGTTCAGCGACCTCATCTGCTGGTGAAATAGCCGGTGAAGGAGCACAGACGGTGAACCCCCATGATAAAGCAGCGATCATCCATCAGCTTGACGCACTTATCCAAGATCCAGTACTGCGGCGGCAATGGGTCATCAAAGGGCAAGCTTGGCATAAAAAATTTAGTTGGCATCAAACCGCCACCCATGTTCTTACCCAATATGGCCAAGTTTTGGCAGCCTGACTCGTCCAATCAAGGAGCTTTTATGTCTGTCAACCAGATGAACGAACAATTAAATGATGCGTTTGAAACCTATTTCCCACATCTAAATGGCTTGACGCGTTGGCCATACTACGCAAGTACACTGGCCTTATCCGCAGCGCACAAAGTACGCGCTCGCCTCTTTGGTGGTCGAGTACTGGTCAATGAACGCATTGTCGAATACCCACTAATTTTACGCTGGCTTCGATCGGAAGGGCGTATTCTGGACATTGGTTGTGTCTCTTCGCGCCTGCCGATTCAACTGGCAAGTTTGGGCTATACAGTCCATGGGTTGGACACGCGCGCATACCCTTTCCACCATCCTAATTTCACTTTTCATCAAGCGGATCTCTTTCGGTGGGAGCCAAAAGCACCTTATGATACGATCATTTTGCTCTCAACATTGGAACACTTTGGGCTAGGGGGGTATGGCGATCTCGTGCTTCCCGATGCAGATCGCGAAGCACTGGCGCGCATTATCCCCTGGCTGGCACCCAATGGACAGTTGCTCGTTTCACTACCCTTTGGCAAGGCGGGGATTACACCCAAACATCGTATTTACGATCAGAGCCGATTAAAACTGATGTTTGCCGACTTTGAGTGGATAGATCAAGCCTACTTTCAGCGCGTCAACGATGCTTGGGTACCCGGTTCGGCCGAACAATTAAGCGATGTCGCTTCCCCCACGCTGCCGCTTAGTGGCGTGGCGATTTTGAATTTACGTCTCAAAGAAAAATAGGCTAAAGCCATGATAGAGCGGATCCGCATCCTCCACCCGATCACCCGCTTGATCATTGGTGGGGCGCAAGAAAATACGATCTTGACGGCAGCCCTTCTCGATTCAACGGATTGGGCCGTCACAATTTTATCTGGCCCGCAGACCGGCAGCGAAGGCAGCCTGATTGAAAGTGCGCGTGAACAAGGGCTGACATTGGAGATTGAGCCAACCCTAGTACGCGAGATCAACCCAATCAAGGATCTGCTGGCGCTGCGGCGGATGATGCGTCTCATGCGTGACGGCGGCTATACGATTGTCCACACCCACAGTTCCAAGGCGGGCATCCTTGGCCGGTGGGCGGCCAAGTGGGCCGGCGTGCCGATCATTGTCCACACCGTCCACGGCTGGGCCCACCACGAGCGGCAACACCCATTGGTGCGCGCCATTTATATCTATCTTGAAAAGCTGACATTACCCATCACCGACAAGCTGATCGCGGTGACCACCCTCGATATTGACAAAGGGCTGGCCGATGGCATAGGCAGGGCAGAGAACTATGTCACCATACGCAGCGGCATTGAACTTGACCGCTTTGGCCATCCACAAGTGCCCCGCGCAGAGACGCGCGCCGCATGGGGCATCCCACTTGACGCCCAGGTGATTGGGACTGTCACCCGCCTTTCGCCACAGAAGGCACCGCTCGATTTTGTGCGGGCCGCCGGCCGGATTGCACAGAGCCATCCGCAGAGTTGGTTTATGATGGTGGGCGATGGACCACTGCGGGGTGATGTCGAAGCGCTCGCTATCGAGCTAGGCATTGCAGATCGGCTTGTGCTCACAGGTTTGCGACGCGATGTGCCGGAACTAATGGCAGCTTTTGACCTCTTTACCCTCTCTTCGCTCTGGGAGGGGTTGCCGCGTGTCTTGCCCCAAGCGATGGCGACCGGGCTACCAATTGTCGCCACAGCGTGCGATGGCAGTGCCGAGGCAATCAGTGATGGTGGCAATGGCTTTCTTGTGCCACCTGGTAATCCGGATCTGTTGGCCGAGCGCTTGTGCCAACTTTTGGATGATCCAGCACTGGCAGCACGGATGGGCGAAGAAGGACGTACACGCGTGGTAGAATTTAGCGATCAGCGGATGGTCGGACAGATAGAGACCCTCTACCGCCAGCTTTTGGTGCAAAAAGCTCGATAAGTTTGGTCTTTTAGTGACTGTGCAGTAGGATTGTAAGGTTTTGATAGCTGGTAATTGTCCAAAGATTGTTGGTCATGTTGCCATTCGAAGATGACTCAACTGCGCGAACCCATGAAAATGTAGGTAAAAGAGATAATGTTACGAACAAAGCTTGATCAGTGGTGTGAAGCAATGATTGAAGCCGGTTGGCTAGCGGCGTTGATTGTGGCGCCGCTGTTCTTTAATGTCTTTTCCAGCCGCGTCTTTGAACCCGATAAAATTAGCCTGGTACGCTCGATTGCGCTGGTGATGTTGCTCGCCTGGCTGATCAAAATTGGCAATGGTGGTGCGCTTTGGCTTCCGGCCTATTCAGAGAAGCAGAGTGGGACGACAGATGAAGAGAGCGAAAATGGGGAAGGTGCCAATAGCAACAGTTGGCAGGTTGTATTGCTCAAGCCCTTCTTTCTACCAGTCCTATTATTGATCTTGGCGTATCTGATTAGCACAAGTTTTAGCGTTGCACGCTTTGTCAGTTGGTTTGGCTCTTATCAACGGTTACAAGGAACCTACTCCTTTTTAAGCTATGTGCTCATTGCCGTGCTTACGGCTGCCCATTTACGCCGACCGGAGCAGCTACGGCGCTTGCAACATGCCATTATACTTACCAGCCTACCCATCTCGATTTACGGGGTCATTCAGCACTACGACATTGACCCGCTGCCGTGGGGAGGCGATGTGACAATCCGTATTGCCGCCAATGCTGGCAATGCAATTTTTTTAGCAGCCTACTTGATTATGGCCTTTTTCTTTACATTGGAGCGGGTCTACAATAGCTTTGCACTCCTGCTAAGTGACCATGAGCGCAAGGCCAATACAACACAAGATCTACCCATTGCACTGGCCGGTGGCGCTTATCTCTTTATTTTAATGGTCCAGGCCCTGGCAATTTTTTGGACGCAGAGCCGTGGCCCCTGGCTTGGTCTCTTTTTGGGTTTCTATCTCTTCATGCTACTGATTCTAAGTAGCTTACGCCCACGCAATTTCCGCCGCCTAACCGCTGGCTGGGTAGGGCTTGGCCTCTTTGGGGTCCTCGTCTTAATTTTGATGAATACGACTGCGCTCTTTACCTTTCTAGAACCGGTACCCTATATCGGTCGTCTGACCCAGTTGCTCAACCAAGAGAGCCGCACTGCCCAGGTTCGTCTACTGATCTGGGAAGGCGCTTCGCACATGGTTGAGCCCCATGCGCCTTTGATTTATCCCGACGGCGAAACCGATTCGATTAACTTCATTCGCCCCTTGGTTGGCTATGGACCAGAGGCCATGTGGGTGGCCTATAATCCATTTTACCCGCCCGATCTGGCCCATTGGGAGCAACGCAATGCCAGCCCCGATCGTTCGCACAATGAGACGTGGGACAGCCTGGTGATCACAGGCCTCTTGGGCTTTGTCGCCTATATGTCGCTCTTTATCTCGATCTTTTTCTGGGCGTTGCGCTGGCTCGGCTTGCTGATCAATCGCCGGGACAAGTGGCTCTTCTTTGGTTTGCTGGGTGGGTTGAGCGTGGTCACGATGATCTACTTTCTCCTCACCGAAACGGATCCTTGGCGCTACTTTGGCGTTGCGATCCCAGCAGGGATGATGGCAGGACTCTTCTTCTATGTGACAATCGCGGCGTTTCTCCACCCAGACTTCCGTCCCGATCCACAAGATGTGCCCCGCCAGTTGTTGATGATCGCTGTGCTCACCACGATTGCCGCGCATTTTGTGGAGATCCACTTTGGGATTGCGATTGCCGCTACCCGCACCTATTTTTGGGTCGAAACTGCGACCTTGCTAGTCCTGGGGTTGCGGTTGGCGCAACCAGCCCCCTTTTCGGCGACGCAATCCTTAATTACGCTCGAAGAAGAGGAAGAAGAGGAGGCCGAAGAGGAACAACCGATTGCGAAGCCGGAGAGCAAGAAGAAGCAGCCACGCAAAGGCCGCGGCAATCCACCGCGTCGAGCAGCGCAACCAGCATCTGGAGGTGGCTTGCCTACGACCTTTACCACCGATCTGCTGATCTTCTTTACCTTTGTTTTCATTTATATGACCAACAGTACGCAAGCGCGTACGGCTGGTGGCGTGTTGATCAACAGTATCTCCAAGCGTGTAGAGGGAGGGCAATTAATTAATAGTCCGGCAATCGTCTTTCTCATGCTCTTTACCTGGCTACTCAGTGTGACAGTTGGGCTGGCCGCCGAGGCGTTAAGCCAACGGCGTGCGCCTGACCGTGCATGGTGGATTCGGAACTTTTTGTTACACACGGGCATCGTCTGGGGAGGCTGGCTGATCTATGGGCTGATCCAAGCTGGCCGTTTAGTGCCTGGTGCCGGTGGACAGACACTGGATGAACAACTGAGCCATGTAGCCGGCCACTTTGCCCTCTACACCTGGGTTATTATCCTCTGGATCGTGATGGCGGGCACCGTCTATGCCTGGCCCTATCTAAGGGAGCGGGCCAGGACCTTTGCAAATCGCCCAGCCATCAGCCTCGTGGTTGCCGTGATTGCGGCAATCTTTGTCTTTGGGGTCATAAGCACAATCAATGTAGAATTGGTGCGCGCCGATATTATTTACAAACAGGGCCAACAATTTGATAACAAGCGCGAATGGGTGAGTAGCATCGAACTTTATCGACGCGCCCTTGCCGCCCGTAAGACGGAAGATCATTACATGCTCTTTCTCGGCCGCGCGCTCCTGGAACAAGCCAAAGCTGCCGGCAGCGAAGCGATTTATCAATTTCCCGCTAACGCCACTGTCGATGATGTGCTCACCTTGACGCCAGAACAGGTGCAAAAGATGAGCCAAACCGATCTGCTGCGCGCGGCAGAAGCGGTTCTGTTGGAAGCACAGCGTATCAATCCACTTAATACCGACCACACGGCAAATCTATCGCGCCTCTATCGCACTTGGGCCGATCTCTCCAGCGATGCTACCATCAAACAGACCATGCTCGACAAGAGCATTGACGAGTACAACATGGCGGTTGAGTTGAGCCCCAATGCAGCCCATTTGTGGAACGAAAAGGGGAATGCCCACCTTGCGCGCGGCGAGGATGATCAAGCAGAGGCGGCCTATCTTCATAGTTTAGCCATTGATTCCCTCTTCGAGCAGACCTATCTTTTGCTCGCCGATTTCTATGATCGGCGGCAGCAATATCAAAAGGAGGTCGACCTGCTAGAAGGGGGTATTGCAACAATGGACGCTAACCCACGTTTCCGACCGACGGCTCAAATGTATAGTTTTCTGGGCGTTGCCTATGCGCGGCTGAACGTTCTACCAAAGGCAATCGAGGCGAACCAGAAGGTATTGGAGATCCAGCCAACGAATGTTGTGGCCATGCGTAATTTGGCATTGCTCTATCGAGATAACGGTAACACAGAAGAGGCACTAACCATTCTCGACGCGGCGTTTGCCCTACTCGGCCCAGAACAGGCCAACGATATTCGCCAGCTACGCCAGTTGGCGGCACAGATCTATCAAAGTCAAGACGATACAGCAAAGGTGATCGAGCAATACGAGGCAATCCGCCAGGTTCTGCCCGATGATCTAGAGAACCTAAAGGCCCTGAGTAATCTCTACAATACGATTCAAGATGATCGCAAGGTGGTGGAGATTGCACAGGCACTGATGGCTGTAGAACCCAACAACTATCAGCATCCGCTCAACATTGCCCAAGCGTTGCAACGCGCCGGGCAAATCGATAATGCACGTCAATTTGCTGAACAAGCTTTGACCCTGGCACCAGCAGAACAAAAGCCAGCAATCGAAGAGTTTATCGCTGGGTTGGGCCAGTAACAGCAACATACAGTGGCTTTTGAATTCATTCAAAGAGGAGTAATCAATGACACCCTACTTGCTTATGGCGGCCAGTGCCTTGGTGCTTGCGTTAAGTGGCACACCGGTAATGCGGTTGGTAGCGCTCCGGTTTGGGGTGATCGACCAACCGGCAGCGCGCAAGATTCATCAAAATCCCGTGCCACTGCTCGGCGGAGCCGCCATCTATTTGGCCTTTATTGTCGTGCTATTTCTCTTTGGCGACCGTCGCTACATTCATGAAGTCATTGGCATCTTTATTGGGGCGTCACTCATGAGTTTGATGGGGGTCGTTGATGACCGCTGGGGGCTAGGTAGCTACATCAAGTTGGGTGGTCAATTATTGGCCGCCGGCATCTTGATCTACAGTGGCGTTCAGGTACACATTTGGGGTTATTGGCTTGACATTGCCGTCACGGTTATCTGGGTGGTTGGCATCACCAATGCGATGAACCTGTTGGACAATATGGATGGCCTCTCCGGCGGCATTGCCATGATTGCCGCGGTCTTCTTTACACTGCTGGCAGCACTGAGCGATCAATCGCTGGTCGGTTCATTGGCGGCAGCCTTAGCTGGCGGCTGTGCCGGGTTTCTTGTCTACAATTGGAACCCAGCTCATATTTTCATGGGGGATACCGGCAGCCTCTTCCTTGGCTTTTTGCTGGCAGCGGTGGGGATCAAATTGCGTTTCCCCTCAAACAGCGATACCATCACCTGGATGATCCCCGTATTGGTGATGGGTGTGCCCGTCTTTGATACGACCCTTGTCTTTCTGAGTCGGCTGCGGCGCGGCAAGAATCCGCTAACGACGCCAGGCAAGGATCACATTAGCCACCGCCTAGCAGTGCTAACCGGCAGCCGGCGCGAAGCGGTGCTGCTCTGTTATTTGCTGGCAGGGGCATTGGGGTTAGCGGCCATTTTTATTACACAGGCAACCCCAATAGAAGCAACCGTCGTCGGTGCTGCGCTGTTGGCGCTGCTGTGCTATGGCCTCTGGTGGCTTGAGTTTCGGGATGGCGGTGTCCGTCAACCATAGCTATCCTGCGGTTGTAATGGGAACCGGAGTTTTGCCCCTGTAGAAACTCTAATTCCCATGCAGAGCAAAGTATAATAGCCCATCTGTTGTGGATGAGAGCTGCAACCTTTTTCCTATTACCTCGTAATTAATCAAGTATTGACCTGCCAAAGGAGCTAGTTTTGAAAAATTTGTATGAATTACATGTCGGCAGCCGTCGACAACGCCCCCTTTTCTATTTGCTCACGATTCTACTGATTGCCCTCTTGGCAGCCTGTAGTAATACAGAGACAGAAGCACCAACAGAGACATCTTCTGCTGCCGTCGCTACGCCCGATGCTGCGAGTACAGCTGCTGGCTCGGTCGCTGAAGCAACTGCCCCGGCTGCAGAAGCCGCGGCCACCGATACTTCTGTCAGTGTCACGGCTGTGCCACGCCCCGAAACGGTTGCGGAAGGTGGATCAAGCAGCATGCAGCCGCTAGAACGCAACGGCATGTACGATGCCCCCCCAGAGATGACCATCGACCCAAGCAAATACTATTATGCTACCTTTAAGACGGCCAAAGGCGATATCAAGGTGCAACTCTATGCCGATCGTGCCCCGCTCACTGTCAACAACTTTGTCTTTCTCGCCCGCGAAGGCTTCTACAATGACACGACCTTCCATCGAGTTCTAGAAGAGTTCATGGCACAGGGGGGTGATCCGACGGGCACTGGCTCCGGTGGACCGGGCTACCAATTCGCCGATGAGTTTGACCCTAGCCTCACCTTTGACAGCGCCGGTTTGCTGGCAATGGCCAACGCCGGTGCCGGAACCAATGGCAGCCAATTCTTTATTACCCTTGCCCCAACGGAGTGGCTCAACAACCGCCACACCATCTTTGGCAAGGTGCTCGAAGGGATGGATGTCCTCAATAGCTTGACAATGCGCGATCCCAATACCGCGCCAGACTTTGAGGGCGATACACTCTATACGGTCATCATTGAGGAGAGCGACGAGAGTACCCTACCGCCACCGCCGCCCACACCGACGCCCTTTGCCCCGAGCAGCTTAGAGAACGAAGGTCGCCCACTTGCCACGGTCGAGCCGGCGGCGCGCGCCAGTTACTTTAATACGCAGCCAGAGATGGTCATTGACAGTGCCAAGAGTTACACCGCAACGATTACGACCAGCAAGGGCGATCTTGTTGTGGCACTTCACGATGACGCGGCACCGATCGCGGTGAACAATTTTGTGCTACTGGCTAATTTGGGCTTTTATGACAACACGCCTGTCAATCAGATTAGTCCTGGTCAGTTGGTCATCATTGGCTCGCCCGATAACAAACCAAATGGCGATGCCGGATATCTCCTTTCACCAGAGGTCAATATTCCGGTGGAGATGGCGATTGGTCTGGTTGGATATGTGCCGCTACAGGGTACCACTCCCACAAGTAGCAGCAGCCAGTTGATCATGGCCCTGGTTGCGCCGCCGGTTGAAGCCAATGCCGATTTCAGCTTCTTTGGCCAGATCACCAGTGGTGTCGATATCCTCACTCAACTGACAGGGGAAGATACGATTACCTCGATTGTGATTACAGAAAGCGCAGAGTAGATCGAGACACGAGACACGAGACACGAGACACGAGACACGAGACACGAGACACGAGACACGAGACACGAGACACGAGACACGAGACACGAGACACGAGACACGAGACACGCGACACGAGACACGAGACACGAGACACGAGACACGAGACACGAGACACGAGACACGAGACACGAGACATTATCGTCTAGACGATCTCCTTGTCTCCTTGTCTCCTTGTCTCCTTGTCTCCTTGTCTCCTTGTCTCCTTGTCTCCCCTCCTCCCTACCGTCGCACGAGTTCCCGCAGATTTTCCCAGAGAATATAGAGCCCCATCACCAAAACGCCTACCT
>DAOUCA010000104.1:0-30848 GCA_034432375.1 Caldilineaceae bacterium | reverse complement strand
TATATTGCGTTTAGAATGAGAACCGGAGTTTTGTGGACCAACGGGATCGCGTGCGTCGCACTGACCGCCAACTGCTTCCAGTCCGCTAGATGCTTCCGTCAGTGCGACGCACGCTGGCCGAAACTAGGGGTTTCATTTTGATTTGAGTATAACACCGAAAAGCCGCCCCAGCGGCTACATAGCTAGCCGCTGAGGCGGCTTTTCGGTGTTAGCAGCAGGTTTCAACCCTGCAAAATTGAAATGTCAACAGAACCTAGTTAAGTAAACGCGAGAAAGTCGCTAGAAAACGGAGGCTGAGCTTGTCGAAGCCGGAGCCACTTTGGCTTCGACAAGCTCAGCCTCCGCTACCGAGAATTTATTTTCAAAGATTTTCTCGCTTTTACGTATCATAGGTGTAATTTGCATATCTTTCTAGTTTTACCAAAAGCAGCCTACATTCGGCTGATCGGTGTAGCGTTAATTTCAGTATCGTAGCGCGGAGCTTGGTATTAATGAACTGTAATTCCCCCATTCGTGTCATGATCGTTGATGATCATGCAATTGTTCGTAGTGGTTTGACCGCCTTTATTAAAGCATCTAGTGAGTTTGAGTTAGCTGGAGAGGCCGATAATGGCCAGAGCGCTGTTGAACTCTGTGGCCTTCTCAACCCAGATGTTGTTTTGATGGATTTAAAGATGCCACAGATGGATGGCCTCGCTGCGACGCGCCAGATTAAAGTGCATCATCCGACCTTGCCAGTGCTTGTCCTCACTAGCTCAATCGATCAGGAGATAGTTGCCCATGTGATTGCTGCTGGTGCGGCCGGCTATATTTTAAAGGATGGCAATATCAAAGAGATGGCGTCTGCGATTCTCGCTGTGCATCGCGGTGATCCCTATTTTAGTCCACAAGTTGCACAGTTATTGATGAATGCGGTGCTCCACCGCAATGATCGTCACCCGGGTGACGATCTGACGGCACGCGAGCGTGGTGTACTGAAATTGATTACCAAGGGTTACAGTAATCGGCAAATTGCCGATACCTTATCGATTGCACCGGCAACGGCGAAATTCCATGTCGGCAATATTCTTTCAAAGCTAGCGGTCAACAGCCGGACTGAGGCTGTTGTCAAGACAATAGAATTAGGTCTGCTTGATGATCGAGAAATAATCTTATGAGCGTACCTGCCTCAATGTACCGTCTGGTTGAAGCAGAGTTACAGCGTAGTGAAAAACTGTTCCGCGACACTTTTAGCCATGCACCCGTTGGAATCGCGCATGTAAATGTTGATGGGCGTTGGCTACAGGTCAACCCAAAAATGTGTGACATTCTGGGGTATAGTGCTGATAATCTGTTGTCTGGAACATTCCAAGAACTTACCCATCCCGATGATTTAGCTGCTGACCTTGCCCATGTCGCCAATGTACTAGCAGGGAAGTATGATAGCTATAGTATGCGTAAGCGTTATATACGGCGTGATAAAACGGTGATTTGGGCCAACCTCACGGTCAGGATTGTACGCGATATGGAGGGTGTACCTGACTACTTTATCTCTGTAGTTGAAGATATTTCCCAGTTAATCGAGATGGAAAACACGCTCCATGATGCGCTGGAGAAGGAGAAAGAGCTAAATGAACTGAAATTGCGTTTTGTCTCCATGGCCTCTCATGAATTCCGGAATCCATTGGCAACGATTCTTGCGATGAATGAGACATTGCAGGTCTATCGTCATCGTATGACTGATGAACAGATTCAGCAACGATTGCAGAAGATCCATATACAGATCGAGCACCTAACCAATATTATGGAAGATATTCTGCAACTTTCGCAGATGCAAGCCCGCAAATCAGAATTTACCCCTTGTTGGATGGACTTAAATGGACTCTGTAGCAGTGTAATTGATGAATTTAGTAGCCGAACCGATATCAGTTGCCCAATTCGCTTCTACCCGCACCCCACACTGGGGTGTGTCTATCTTGACAGGCGATTGATGCGGCAAATTGTTAACAATCTGTTATCCAATGCGATTAAGTATTCTCCAAATAACGACGCCGTAAACGTTACGTTAGATTATCAGCATGACCACCTTCTGCTGTCGGTCAGCGATAAAGGAATCGGCATTCCCGAGAAAGATATTGCCCATCTCTTTGAGCCCTTCCATCGTGCACTTAATGTGGGTACACGCAAGGGAACTGGGCTAGGATTGACAATTGTTAAGGAGTCCGTCGAATTACATAGCGGCACAATCGAACTGGAGAGTCAGGTCGGAAAGGGAACAACCTTTTGGGTGAAAATCCCTCTGAGTAATGACAGGCCGAAAGATGGATAAACCGTCGCCATCCTCTGGAGCAAAGTGGTATACGCAATTCGTGCTTTAGCGCTTACGTTCGTAATCTATTAGGACTTACGGAGCCCTCCCGTTTCGATACGGCAAAAAGCTGTCTACTCAACCGGCGTCCTGCGTAAGGCCTATATATAGCTAGGTCGAACGGAATAACTGGGGTGATTTGTGAGTAAAATTCTCGTCATTGAGGACGAAGATCTTTTGCGCGATGAAGTGCTTGAGTGGTTGAACTTTGAAGGCTATCATCCGCTAGGCGCGGAAAATGGTAAAGTTGGGATTGCCCTGCTGCAACGTGAAAAACCAGATCTAATCATCTGTGACATCACAATGCCCGAACTTGACGGTTACAGTGTTCTGTTGGAAGCCCATGCCAAAGCGGAAACGGCACTAATTCCTTTTATCATTGTTACGGCGCGCGCTTCCCACGAGGATATTCGCAAGGGCATGGAACTTGGTGCCGATGATTACATTACCAAACCGTTTACACGGTTAGAACTGCTCCATGCTGTACAGGCGCGTTTGGTGCGCAAGGATTTGCAAGAAGGAGAGTATCAGCAACAACTCCGCCAGATGCAATTGACCCTCGATCGTACACAAGAACGGCACCTGCTGCGGGCAAAATTGCTTGCAATGTTCTCGCATGATTTTGACGGGCCAATTTCTAGTATCCTTATCACGAGTGGGTTACTGCGTACTTTCAGTGATGATATGGACCGGGCGACCCTTCTAGAACATATTGAACGCATTGATTCATCGGCGCGCTTGTTACAGCAGATGCGTGAAGATATTATGATTGTTGCGCAGATCGAAACCGGTACGATCAAACGTAATCCAGAATTTTTAATCCCTGCCCAATTTGTCGAACGTATAATCAATGTCTTCAAAGCGGTTCACGGCGACAACTACCAGATTATTGTTGTCGATCAAACTAGACAACCGATCAACATTGATGCGCGTCTCTTCCGGCAGATCACTGCCAATTTAATCTCAAATGCCATGAAATATTCCCCAAACGGCGCGGAAATTCGTATTACACTTACGGCCACTGCAGGACAACTATCGCTCTCCGTTAGTGACCAAGGAATTGGCATCCCACTTGAGGAGCAGTCGTTGCTCTTCGAGCCCTTTCATCGTTGTTCCAATGTGGGAAACACTGGAGGGTCCGGCTTGGGGTTAACAATTGTCAACCATGCTGTGAAAATATGTAACGGTTCACTGCGCCTACAGAGCGAAGTAGGCATAGGTACCACTATCACCGTCTCCCTCCCCATAGAAATGTAGTTCGTACTCAGCCCCATACCTTACGCATCTCCACTTCTATGCTCTACGCCACCGCCAGATGTACAATCGTTTGGATGACTGTACCGTGCCAGCTGTTAGGTAGACCCCGGAAACGTGCCCATTGATCCCCCTGTAAAAATAGTTCGCTACATGCCACTTTCCCACCGATCGGCCATGCTGACTACGCATACCGGCATGAAACGACACAGTTGTAACGTTAGCTGCTGAGTTACAATGCATCCCAAATTCAGTTTTGGCCAGCGGGAAATGCGAATTAGCGGGTAGAGCGATAGATACTTCTCCGTAACTGCCAATCTCAAACGGCAATAGGATACCTGTGCCTCTACCTTTTGCTTTAGGCTGCATGAGGAATAGCCTATCTTTTTAAGAGGCGAACGACGGATTCCTACCTATCAGTTCGTCTAGCATGTAGCTAACCATATGGCTGTTTTCAATTGAGAAGAAAAGAAGGATAATTGTAACACATATTTAAGCCAATGTAATCGTAAGTTTCTTTTGCGAAACAAGGCTGGCTTCTGTTGACATTTCATCTTTGGTAGGATCGAAACCCGCTGCTGAAAGGGAAAGTGCCCGCAAACGTGACCTTTACTAGGCTTATAGTTTTCGCTCATCAGCCGAAAGTGTGCGTTGCGCGCCCAAAGGTGCGCAATTGCCTCTGCGAACTCACACCTTTCACAGATGAGCCATAGTTTTTGGATTGCAGCTAAGCGATAGCCTTGCGTCTACCGATTATCGATTGGCAAATATCCATGATTCTGGAGGATTTCATGCAAACCCCAACTGAAATTTACTTACGCTGGCAACCGGAACCAAATTCGAAGATGTCCCACTGGATCGATACATTGTATAGTTTGGAGATTGAGGTAGCGCAGCTCGAAGACATTCGCCAACAGCGCATAGAAGAGCGAGAAATTGCCACTAAGAAAATTGGCTCTTACCCAGCAACAGCAGGGCAGGAACCCGATCAGTTTCTTTTGAATAATTTGGTGCTATTGGATCGAGTCATTGCGCGTACCGATGATGAAATTGCCAAATTACGTGCCCGAGAGTATAAATTGGAGCAGATCTTGAATGCTGCCTCGGAGCGTCTCGCCGCATCAAAAGAGTGTGTAGAGGTTCAGCTGTACAATACCCTACAGAGCCGGCAACTTGAAACCTTTAACTCGGCTTCATGGGCGATCTTACAAGATGGTGTAACCGAATTGTTGGAAAATCAGCGCCGTTGCAATGGCTGCCATTATTAATTGCTAGTGTAAACGGCATTATCTGAATAGAATGCGATAGTGTGCAGCGCATACCTGGCAGATCGTGATTTTGCCGCCAGGCATGCGCTGTACTTTTTCGGTTTACTGTGCGGGAAATGCATGGAGGATCATTAGCTTTTGCCAAATTTTACGTGAGAGTCCGGTGGTCAACGACTCAATCTCGTTCACAGAATCGAGCACGACGCTATCGTCAAAATTTTGTGTGTAGAGTGCTGCCAATTTCCCGGCCAATGATAACATCTCGCTGCAATAATCCAGATACCGTCCCAATTCGTAGGCAGTCATCGTCCGTTCGGGCGAGGAGATCGTCGTTGCGCCGCGCTGCAACACATATTCTGGATCTTTGGTGAGCTGATGCATATCGATTACATGGGCAATGGCGCGTAATTCACTGAGTGCTTTGAGTGCACGATTGCGCTTGTAGCGCACTTCAAGGGTCACCAAAAAGAAGATCCCTGCACCGAGAAAGATCAGATCGTTGATCCCTGCTTCTAACCCCTGTACAAAGTCAAAGAAACTAAAATTCGCCACACTAAAGTCAATCACTGCAACCGTCCAAACGGTTGCGGCGAATCCAAGAATGATCAAGGCGATGAGTAAGCCAATTGTGAGTCGAATCCAGCCGATGGGTCGTGCAATAAATCGTGCACGTTCCTGCGCATGATGTGCTTGTGCAAGC
The DNA here is from genome assembly GCA_034432375.1 of Caldilineaceae bacterium. Classification (GTDB taxonomy): domain Bacteria; phylum Chloroflexota; class Anaerolineae; order Caldilineales; family Caldilineaceae; genus JAHBVH01. The sequence goes on along the minus strand of DAOUCA010000104.1, from coordinate 25,279 downwards.
AGCTGTAGTGAAACTTGAAACAAGCCCGACTCCGGGAAGCGTTCCCCCGTGCGGCGGCTCAATCGATCCACCGTTTCAATGATCTTGGCTGAATCCAATGAGGTGTAGATCTCTTTGGGTGGTGATGAATTGTTGTGCATCAAGCTCTCCCCTGATCGTTCATTCCGTATCGACATCGATCACATAAAGCGCACCACCCACTGTATCGACAAACCAAACCCGCCCCAGCATATCAACAGCAATGCCGACTGGTTTAACAACATCGCCATTCGCAGCCATTACAGACCAGTCACCAATCGGTTCGCCATCGGGGTTGTGTTGCGCAATTAAAAATGGTTCTGGTTTGCTGACATGAAGATAGCCATTCTCGCTCACCGCCAAATGGGAGCCATCGACTGAGTTGGCTACCGGCAGTTCCCATGCCAAAATCCGTTGTCCATTGGGATCAAGCCGGACCAATTTATTTAGCCCAGAATCGGTAACAAAGATCGAACCATCACGCCCCACCGCAACATCGACCGGTTGACTCTCTTCGCCGGGCCAAACAGCAAAACTCTGTAGCGTTGTCCCATCAACATCAACTTCGACAACGCGGCCGGCTGAAGTGTTGGCAATCCATAGGTGTCCCTCCTGGTCAATCCCAATCCCACGTGACCGTCCGGCAACCCCCGCCTCTACGGGAAGATCCCCCAGATAAGCCCCGTCCGCCCCAAAGTGGCTGATACGCTCTGCCGTCGGATCGAGGACAAAGATCTCCCCAGTACTATTGACCGCTAGATCGAATGGCTCTTCAAACGCTTCTGCGGCTGTTAGCTGGCCAAGTTGTTCGCCCTCCGGTGAGAGAATCACAACCCGCCGGTTGCCCGTATCCGCCACGTAGACGCGATTGTCCGGACCGACTGCTACCCCTTTGGGCGAGGCAAAACCGCCGGCCACGCGGCGCACGTTGCCGGTTAAGTTCATTGTCCCAACGACCGGCGCGGCCGGTGTGTCGGGGTTAAAGGCCAGTTGGCTTAATCCCGGCAGTGCCACCCGGTCATAGCGCTCCTGCGGCGGAAAGAGGACCTCCGATGGTATCGGTTGTTGACCCGCAAAAGGCGGTGTCCAGTAGAGATTGATGTGGGTGTGGTCCGTACGATCGGCAAAGCGTAGACGAATATCGTGCAGTCCCTCTGTTAAATCGAGCGAACCCTCTTGATATTCGTTGGGGCGCGGGCTGGAAGTAACCTGCTGGTCATCAATAAAAAGCACCGCTTCGTCGATCGATTCCAACCCAAACCGATAGAGCCCCTGCTGTGGGATGGCGATCTTGCCGGACCATTCTACTGTATAGGGTCGAGGCAATGGCGTGATATGGAAATAGAGATTGAGCTGTGGATCGATACGCGCCAAGACTTCTGGTCCTTGCCAATTGCCATTGGGGTAATATTTGCCCAAGAGACCGTTACTCGTAATTGGTGGCACAAAAAGAGCCGAGGTGGGTACAATCTCTGGCCCTCGATCCGGTGGTCGCCATGATAGGCTAAAGGGACCCTCGCCACCGACGGCACGCACTAGGATCGTCTGTTTCCCTTGGGCCAGAATAATGGCCGTGCTCAGTTCACCGGTGCCGCTTAATACTTCGCTTTCCCCAATATACAGTGCTGCCTTGCCAGGGCTTTGTAAGAAAAATTGGTGCGTACCATAATCTGTAACGTTGAGGACCCCTTCCCATTCTGCGGAGAAGGGCATGGCGAGGGGCGCATCGTCTGGCCAACGAAATTGTAGCGCAGCATCTCGCCGCTCGATCAGCGGTGGGCCACGCCAATCATCATTGCCATAATAGCGCGCTGTCAATCCTTCCACACCTGCGATGTCGGTCTGGGTTAGGTAGGCATAATAGAGTACAGTCGGCCCATTGCCTGGCGCACGGAACTCTTCAAAGGTGCCGTTTGGGTAATAATTTTTGGCCTCCTCAAAGATTGTGCGGCTGTCCGCGTTAGCGATGAGTGCCACATTTTTGTCGGTTGGCCAGTCGAGTGGCAGATGATCGGTTGTTTCCATGCGCCGATAAGGAGGCGCATCGGGCGCGAGAAAGTTGAGGGTTGGATGGCCATGAAAGTAGGAGATTACATACGCAACCGTTTGGGTATCCATCTGCCGTAGCAGGTTGGCTGTTAAGGTTTCTGGTGTAGAAAATGCATTCCATGAAGGGAAGTCTTCTGCTTGGCGATAAAAATAGGTGTAGAAATTATCATAGCCAATCCAAAGTAGAAGTAAGAGAAGCGGCAAGGCAAAGTAGTTGGGGTAACGATGGCCGCCACTGTTACGCCAGGCGATCCAAAGCGCATGGAGCGGCACAATTGCCAGCAGATACGCGGCCGGCTGCGTACCAATGGCGCGCAGCGACTGAGGCGCTTCAAAGCCCAGCGAGAGAATCCCACCCATCAACATCGCGCTGAGCCAAATCAGCAAGAGTAGCGCGCGTGGACGCCAAAAACGCAACAGCGAAAGCCCCACGCCTAGAACAAGCAACGCAGCCAGTAAGTTATCCAACATCGGTTCGCCAGGGAGATTGTGCCGACCATTGGGGTCACCGCGCCAATTGAACATCAGCAGATGCTTGCGCGCATTTTCCAACAGCCGCGGCAACCGTGTACAGCGCGCCGCCCAAGGTTCGTCCAGTCGTGCGCAGCTCTGCCCTAGCCATACCGGCAAGTTTTCGATTGGCGTCTTGTCGGCAAAGATGGAGGTATCCTTGGTCCGTTCAAAGTAGATTTCTGGCTTCGCATAGGCATATAGAACGACAGGCGCAATGACCAACATCGTGGTGACGATCATGAACAAGATGCCGCTCCACGTGTGTCGCAGGAAACCACGTTGCAAGATCGCAGTTAATAGGAGATAGAGTAATGTGGCGGCAATAAAGATCTGAAATGCCGCGTAAAAGCAGAGGCCCAAGCCGAGCCACAATCCAGCTAGTGCATAGTCGAGGTAGCGTCCACGCCGAATACCGCGTAACAAAAACGCAATACAGAGCAACTCAAACAGGGGGGTGCTGGCGTTATACATGCCAATGCGACTGAAATTTACATTCCAGCGGGCAACGGCAATTACAAAGGCCGTCACCAGACCAAGGGACCGGCCAAAGAGTTCGCGCCCTGCCAGATAGCCGGCCCACACCGTTGCCAGCCCCATCAGCACACTCACCAGCCGGATCGACTCGGTTGATACATTGACATAGCGAAAGAGCAGCGCAATCAAATAGAGGTAGTGGGCAGGTGCATGAATCGAACCAACAAAGAGTGGATAGTAGTGATCGTCGTTTAGAATGCGCAATGCTTGCAGGCCATTCTCTGCTTCGTCATACCAGGTGCCAAAGGGCAACTGATCAAAGCGCCACAACCGCATAAAGAGCGCCACGAGCAAGATCGCAACGGCAAACACAATTTGCCAGCGCTGCCACGCGCTTCCCTCGGTTGCTTCGTTGCGTGCTTTGGTCGCGCCTAGATCAAGCGCCCAGGCAAAGAGGAGAAAAAGGAGCACACTGCCAATATAAAACCACCAGGCCAATAAGTCTGGCTGCTCAATTGCACGCTGAAATTCGCGCAGCCCAAAGTAGGCGAGGAGTATCGCCGCGATCCCAGGGGTAACACGCCACAGCAAGGACCAGCCACCTCGGCCACCAAATTGGACTGCAACCGCAAGTGGTATCCGCAAATGGGTCCGAAAGGGAATTGCAAAGCCGGCCAATGCCAACCCATAGAGCAGAACCGCATCGAGTACGTTGCCCGTATAGAGCCGCTGTTGGGCCACGATTGCCAATAACAGTGCCGCTACGCCCAGCACAAAGCTACGAAATTTAGGTGTGGATGTAGAGGCAACCGCTTTTACTCTTCCAGCTTTCGTTGACATGGCTAGTGTACCAGCAATTCTAGTGGATTGGTGAGGCGACCGAAGTCGCGAATTTCAAAATGAAGGTGGGGTCCGGTACTATTTCCTGTCGAACCGACTTTCCCAATTATTTGGCCTTGCGCAACCACCTGCCCCTCCGTCACCAATACTTCGCTTAAGTGGCCATAGAGGGTGATGTAGTCGATGTTGTGGTCAATGATCACAAAGAGACCATACCCCTGGTCGTTCCAGCCGGCGCGCAGGACAACCCCTCGATCTGCCGCCGTTACAGTGGTGCCAAAGGGGGCCGCAATGTCGATTGCACGATGATCGTAGCGATAGCCCTGCGTAAGCCAGCCGGCCAATGGCCAGGTAAAGTTGCCACTGCCATATGGCCAATTCTCCGGTACGGCCCCTGGTCGGTTTGCCGGCACAATGGCTCGCCCGATCTCTGTTCGTTTCAGTGCACTTTGTGTGGCAAACGGACCGCCCACCGCCAACGCCAGAAATGGTGAGGAATCGACCGGCTGATCGAGCATCCAGGTGAGAAAAGAGGTGGACTCATTGGATCCAATCTGTTGGCTAATCGATTCACTTGCGGATGGTTGTAGCGGAATGCGAATGTTACGCCCCACGGACAGCGGGCTATCGGCTGCCACATCAGCCAGTTGATTCCAGGCAACGGCGCTGATGGCATCTGGTGTGATATGATTGTCGGCGGCAATGGTGCGTAAGGTTTCATGGGCCGTCACTTGATGGCAGCGTAGGTGGGTATCTGGGAAAATCAATTCATCGTTAATTACCAAGGGTTGGTTTGGCTGGAACTCTGGCGCAATGGCGCAAGGTAATAATGCCAGGTCAACCCCTGTCTCTAGTGCAACATCAAGTAAAGTATCGCCCGGTTGGATGCGATAACGCTGTTCTCCATTGTTTTCGTGATAGCCAATTACTGTCTCACCCTCGGATTTTCCTTCAGCCAGTGGCGTGGGAACAAGCAGAACGGGTGCTGGCGTCGTAACCGCATCCGGTTGGATAATTGGTACTTGTGCGCGTGTTGGAAGCGATCGGCTGACAAACAGCCAACCGATCGCGCCAATCAAGAGAGCTACGCGGCTGCGGGTGAAAAGTGATTTGCACACAAGCTTTTCCCAGGAGCGATTAATATTTGCAGTGGCCTATGGCACGGGTGGGAAGCTCTGAACCCGATTGTTATTGGCATCGGTCACCAAAACGATACCCGTCGTTGGATCAATTGCAATGCCGGTTGGCAGGTCAAAGTTGGTGACTCCATTGCCAAAGGTGCCAAATGCCGCTTTGATTTCACCGGTTGATGCATAGACTACCACTCGATAGAATTGTGGATCGGTGACATAGACATCACCATTGGGGGCAACATCCAGGTAAGGTTTGTCAAAGATCTCCTGCGAATCCCAGCCAGCGGCCGGCCATTCAGCAATAAATTCCAGCGCCGGTGAGAGCTTCTGTATGCGCTGATTCCAGGTATCCGCCACATAGACCGAGCCGTCAACGGCTGACACCCCAACGCCGACAGGCTCTTCAAAGCGCCCGCCAACTACACCGCCGCCGCCGACTTGCTGGACCAATTCACCGTTTGGTGTGAATTTGAGAATTCGTTTATTCCCCGTATCGGCCACCAACAGGTTACCCTCTAGATCGATTGCAATACCGCGTGGCCCGAAGAGCGCATAGGCATCCCCCAACTCGCCATTGGTGGTATTGAACGTGCCCCATTTTTGCAGGAACTTGCCTTCGCTATCAAAAACCTGAATACGACCATTCCACGTATCTGCCACATAGAGCCGGCCGGTTGCATCCAGCGCGATCCCCCACGGCTCATTAAACTGCCCATCGCCCAATGTGAGCGGGCCGCTACCATCCGGATCCACACAGCCACCGGCCTCACCCTCCGCTAGATTACAGCGTGAGCCAACGGCACGTACAAAATCACCATTGCCATTGAGGATAACAATGCGATGGTTGCCCGAATCGGCAATGGCCCGGGTACCATCGGCCCCCACCGCAATCTCACGCGGGTTGAGAAGCGACAGACCCCCATAATCACCGCTGTAACTCGCCAACGCCGATACTTCGATCTCTTTATCGAGCGCCACATCGTCGACGCTGTTCCCGAGTTGTACCGTTGGCGCGACGCCTAAATCCCAGATCTGGCTAGCGAGATCGCGACGGACCCACATTTCGAATTCATGGCGATGGGGCCATTGCGCCAGATCGCGAAAGGTTGTCGTGTTGCCGGCATCACGATAGCGTCGGTAAAAGGCGATTTGGAAGATCCGCTCGCGCTGCTGTGGATCGGTGAATGCCCCAAAGAAGCGATCCCACGTTAGGTTAAAATAATCCATGTCTGGCCACCAGACCAAACGGTAGCTACGCTTGACATAGTCGCGCATGACATACGGGTGCACTTTGTCATAATTTTCTGGGCCGACAATCACAATCGGTGCGGACATCGTATCGCTATTCGGGGCCGCACCATAAAATTTGTGGTTGGGATAGAGACGCATGTACCAGCTCAGTGGCCAGGAGCTTTCATTATCATACGAGACAACAATGTTTCGCCCGCCGACAGTGCGCTCGCTAATCGAATCGATCTCATTCAACGCCCGCTTTACATCTGGCGACGCATGGGCATAGACAAGATATTCGGTTGCCATATCATAGTTGATGTAATTGAGCATGTAGGAGAAGCGCACGGTGAGTAGCAGCAGCAGCGCAACAAACCCAATGCCCAATAGTCGGGCAGCGCTTTTCCATCCCACGCTTTCACCCCACCGCCAAATTGCATAGAGTAGCGCGCCGATTACAAGAATTGCCAAAATCCGTTGCATATTGCCGGCCATGGCACTGAGTGACCGGTCGATCGAGGGTGTCGCGCCAAAGAGGGCCAGCAGAGAAAGGAGTAGCGCCGGAGTAACGCCGACTAACCAGAAGGCGCGGCGCTCCCAGATATGCCCCCAATCGACGCGCCCGATCAGGCGGCCAAACCACCAACCGCCCACCACGCACATTGTCAAGGCCATGTGTGTCATCAGCCAAGGCATCTTTTCCCCAGCCACTGTATAGGCTAGCCACGTAGCGAGTACCCACCAGATGCCAAAGACGGCAAAGTCGACGCGCACCTGGCGTTGCGCCTCTGCTGCTCCCTCGTTGATCTTCCCGCCTACCATCACCTCTGCCTGGGCATTGGCCGGCAAATCGCGGCTTGCCACGGGATCCCAATTGCGCCGGCGGATCAACCAATAGCCAATGGTGATCATCCCAATGCCGCTCAGGATCCAAGGCAGAAATTCGTAGAGTGCCCCAAGCATGAAATAGTAATACCAGGGTTGACCACCGCGGGCAACCTCTTGTTGCGCCAGCCAGTAGCCCAGCGAACCAACGACGCCCGTCGCAAGACCATTGCGAATATTTGTGAGGAAAGTTGTAAAGAAGAGGACTTGGATTAACCAGAAAGCACCCATAATCTTGAGCCAGCCAAAGAAGCCAACAACGGCTCCCGTGGCGTGTTCATCTTTGGGGCCACTGCTCTCTGCCTTCGCTTTGGTTCCTGCAGTTGACCAGAGGGCAAACCAGAGATACGCGATGCTGACCGAAATGAGCAGCAAAACCACGACCAAAACTGCCGCCAAGGTCATCTCGCCGGTTGTCCAGCCATTGATATTGTCAAACTTTGCTTTTAGATCCCAGCGAAATGGAAAGAGCAAAATAAATGGTGCACTAAAGGGCAGGACAAGGGTAACCATTAGAACTGCTAGATCGGCACTGGCGCGCCATACCTTCTTGCCCATCCATTGCCAAATTGCCAAGCCCACAAAGAAGGCACCGATGATGGCACCATTCATGAAGTGATTCTCTTTGGCAATAAACCCCCACGCCATTCCCATTGCGACCATCAATAGATAGCGTGGTTGCTTTGTCTCCAGATAGCGAAAGGCACCATAGATCCAGATCAGGACAAAGAGCGCGATGTAGATATCGTTGCGAATATAGCGGCTGTGAAAGAGCAAACTTGGGCTAATCGTGATCATCACGGCTGCCGCGAGCGCGCCCAAGCGCCCAATATAGCGCCGGTAGAGCCACATCATCCAGACAACGGCGATGCCAAAGAGTACGGGTGGTAGGCGTGCGGTTGTATCATTGTCGCCAAAAAGGAAATAGGCAATGGCATCCATGTGAAAGAGCAGGGGCCCATGCATCATGGGGTTGTGCTCATATTTACCATTGTCATACAGATAGTAGGAGTAGAGCGCGTGGAGACTCTCATCATGGCTCATCGCTCGTACACCAACATCGATAAAGCGGAGCGCCGCGGCGACAATGATCAACACTACCCAGGCGACTATCTCCCAATTTAATTGCATCACTGTAAAGAGTGAGCGATCCAAAAGGGAGGGTCGGGCAGCCATTTGCGGCACGCCTGCGCCCGGTAACCCAACAACGCTCTCTATCTCTACCAACCGATTCTCTTGTCCAAGCTCTTTTGTAGTCATAGCCGTTCCTGTTAACTCAAGTGGGAGAACATGTGTAAGCCGATTTACCTCTTCGCCTACTGCCCTGTCTCTTCCGGGGTTGCCACCCAAAGGACAACTTGGTCGGTCGGGGGTAGGGTTTCAATTTTATGATAGATCATCCAACGCAAAAGGGTATGCACACGGATGGCCCAAATGCTGTTGAGTCGCTGCTCTATTTTTTCAAGTGCGCCTGCGTCGGGATTGGGCTCGTCAACTGGTCCATTGCCGATTAACAGGTTCGGCAACCACTGATCGTGAAGCGCGTAGTTGCTGCCCAAATAGGCTGCCCGTAGCCCATCGACGCCAGCCGCATCAGGCTGCGTGATCACAACCATGGGGCTTTGCCCATTGACCATGCCAGGGGCCAACACCCATGTCAAATTTCGCATGTCGCGTAAGTACCAGCCCAGGACAGGGTTCGGGGTGCCGTCCATCTGCACCTGAAGCGCCATCTCGGTTGCATCGCCTTCCCGTTGGGCACTTAGCATGGCAACCGCCGTTGCCAACTCTTTGACATCTGGATTGGTATAGCCGCTGAAAAATCCATCGGGATAGCGCAGATCAAAATGATGGTTTAGGGCCCAGGTACTGCTCACGGTCCAGAGCAAGAGCAGCAGGCCAAGCCCGCTTCCTAACACCAGGCGCGCCTGTCGGCCATCGATCCAGAGCGCATAAGCCACCGTCAATACGATCATCAACACCACAATGAAGAGCAAAGTACTGGCGAGCGTGCCATCAAAGGTGGCATTTTGCGAAAAGGAAGCCAGCATAAAGGCCGACGATAAGGTGAGGACTGCCAACACTAGCACCAATAGCCCATTCTCCCGCCACGCCACGCCGAGCTGTGCATCCTGCAACAATCGGGTCAGCGTCTGTGTGGTAAAGAGCAGCAGGGGTAAGCCTACCATTTCCAGGATCATCGGGGAACGTCCAGGGACCAATCCAAGCACAATCCCCCAGATCAACCACGCCGTAAAGAAGCGTCGTTGGCTGCCATTCTCTGCCGCGCCAGTGCGCCAGGTCAGGCTCAAGCCCACGACGCCAAAGAGCAGGATCAAGGGCACATCGGTAACCAGTCGAATCCAAAGCCAACTCAACGGATAGGGATCCGTACCGACAGTCCATCCACCCAACCAAACAGTCAAGCTCGTGCTCAAGGCAGCTAGCCCTTCAGGATAGGCCAGCCAACCTGTGGCTCCCACAATCGCTGCCCCAATCGCTAACAACCAGAAAGAGCGCTCGGCAATCAGCTGTTGCCAGATATAGGCGGGCAGTACAACCACAATAAAAATCGCTATCACTACCAGCCAACTCCACATCTGTGGGCCACTGACAACGAGTAGGCCCAGTGCAATCGCCGCGATCTGTTGCCAGCGCGCCATTTGGCCACCGGTGGCGATGTCATTGTGTAAATCAGCCCTGCGCTCTGTTCCATCACCGGTAGCGTCGCTCGTTTTGTTGGTAGCGTTGCTATCGTCCAGAACTGCTGGCAACCGATCCTCCTGTTCCTGCCATTTTGCCAACTGGAGCAGCGCTGTCAATACAAGCATCCCCAGGAACAGAGTGATTCCGACGCTATCTCCCAAACGACTGTAGGCGACCAGCCAGGGATCGATTGCCATGAGCGCGGCGGCGATCAGTGCGCTCGTGCGTCCCAGCCAATTCCGCCAATACCACAAGAGCCAGACTACGCCCACGCCACAAAGGGCTGGGAGCGTCCGTGCCAGCGTATCGCTCCCCCCCAATGCCCAGTAAAGTGTGGTATAAAGTGCATAAAGCAGGGGGCTGTTGGGGGCTACCGCCATCGGCGTCGGATCTCCGTTGGCAACGAGCCATGCCGACCAGCTATTCGCTGCTTCGAGCGGATTGAGCGGCTGATTGGTTAACAGAAAAAAGCGGAGCGCCGCGGCTACGAGCAACACCAGACCAAAGATCGCCCGCTCAATCGTTAACCATGATTGGTACGAGCGTGCGGCCGGCTGGGAGGGACTCAGTTGGCTGGTCGGATTGCTGGATGTTGTGCTGGATATCGTCATTGCAATTGATTTCTGCTTGTTATCTATGGTTCAATTGGAACTTGCCAGATGCCTCGTCCTAAAGGACCCGTCAATCCACAACGTCTGATGGAACCCTATCTGTTTGCGGTTTTACTGTCGTCGTTGATAGATTCGGACATCACCCATCTCAAAGGCCAAATCGGTAGCCAATGCCAAATTATGCTCACTCTGTGGCGTAATCTCATAGCGGCTGCGTTCGGATGGGCCAACATAGACATAATCTATCTGCCATTGGGTCAATGTCTGTGCGATCTGTTCCGGTGCGGCACCGCGATAGACTGTTTCCAGTGCCTGGTCGCGACCTTCGGCCATCTCGCCAAAGGCTTTGCCTCGCCACTGGCTTTCGTGGCCATCCCACCCCATAAGCGTCTGCCGCCCCGTCACTGTGCTCATGCGATTAAAGGTTGAATAGTAGCTCGATCCTTTGCTCTCCAACACAATGGCATCGCCTGGCGTATTGGCACGCACCCATTCGATGGCGGCCCACTCGTCTGGGGTATACTGGGCTAAATAGGCGACGCTGTCAAAGGTTGCTTCCCGTTCAAAGCCGCCGGTCTTGCTGTAAATCGCCATGACCGGATAGAAGAGGCCACTGAGCACTAGGAGTAAAGACAGCAGGGCACAAACAAATGTTCCCAGTAGGACTAATCGTTCGCTTGTCGCTTTGGGTGTCGCTTTGGGTGTCGCTTCGCTTGTCGCTTTGGGTGCCGCTATATCAGTGGTCGCTTTGCTCGTTATAAAATTCCCCACAATGGTGACAATGCCATAGCTGCCAGCCAAACCAAAGAGCAGCCAGCCCTGGTAATAAAATTTGAAGACGGTGTTCATTCGTGTGCCAAAATTGTCGCGTAAATAGACAAACTCTGGGGCAAAGACCAGCAGCAGCCCAATCAGCGCCAATAGCAGCACAAAGAGATTGGGCAGATCGACCTGGCTACTTCCAGGGCCGGAGAGTTGATCCGCGTTTGTGGCCGGGCTAACCGATAGCTGATGGAGGTAACGCCAAATAAGCCATCCCATCAGCGTGATCAGGATGCCAAGCAGCAGGAAGGTCCAAAAATTTGCGCCCCACCGTTCCAGAATATAAGGCAGATAGCTGGTCGCTCCCTCGGGCAGCGGCATATTGCCGGCTAGCAATTGCCGCCCGCGTGGGGTGTTGACAGCGAGTATGACGCTGATGATCAGGAAAAAGAGCGGCAGGCCAATCGCAATCGTCCCGATTACCCCCAATGTACTGAGCGGAATTTGGGGTACATTGGGGCGTGTTTCTAACTGTTTGATCCGCTGCCAATTCAAGCCGAGAAGCGCTAGTACCGCCAGGATGGCAAAGCCAAACATCAACAGAAACTGTGGTAGGCGAGTTGGATTAAAGAGATTGGGCACAATACCACCGGCTTGGCTCTGCGCCGTCAGCAGATAGGGGTAGTAGAGCAGCCAAGCTACCACGGCCGCGGCCACCATGGTGATGCCACTAATGGTCAATGCCTGCTGCCAACGTCGCCAGTGGCTAAATTGGGTGACGACCCCAAGATTGCGCCAGACCACCACGAGAAGACTCAGGCCCAACAGGAGCCAGTAGAAGGGAAAGTCCCAGGTGTTGAGAAAGATCAAACTGCCGAGTGTAACGGTCATAATCAGCGCACCGCTGAGTCCCATGGGAAAGGCGCTCTGTAAAAAGGCCCGCATGGCGGCGGGTGACCGCAACAGCGGTGGTAGCCACGAAGTGCTCATTGCGTCGGCAGGAGACGCTCCCTCTGTCTCCTGGGCATTTGTGCCGCGGCGTGGCTGGTCAATCGGCAATGCGATGCGCTCTTTGCTCAAAAAGAAATTAAGCGCCAGGGCAATGATCAGCAGCGCAAAGGGCATGGCGGTAACGTGAGGATGGTTATCGCCCAACACATAGCTAAAGATTGGGAATTCATCGATCACTTCCATGTGATCGCCATTGAGCCAACGATCACCAATGATCCGGCTGGCGCGCCACCACCACCAATCAAAGCTCACATACCAATTGCCGGTCTGGCCACCCTCGGCACCGGTGACAGCGGGAAAGTTGGTCACATCAAACCAGCGTGCCAGCCAAGAAATGTTTAATCCTTTTGCGTATAGCCATTCCAGGAAGCCCTGTGGATTACCGGCAAAGGCGACCGAAAGTGCCGCTAACAAGCCACCAAGTAGTGCGCTACGGCCTTGCCCCTTAGCGTTAGCAAGCAGATTGTAAACGATGCCAAAGCAGCCAATCCAGAGCAACGCATACCAATTGGCCTGGCCGAGGGTATAAGCAATTTCTGGGGGTTGGCCAGCCAGGCGTCCCAGCGTTGTCAACAACCAATAGCCAAAGTAGTAATAGCTGATCGCATAGCCACTCAGCCAGGCGTCGTGCGGCGGGAAGGTTGGACTGACCCAGATGCTATTCATAAACATCAGATCCATCGGCTCTTCGGTGTGGTCGACCGCTGGATCATGGGCGCGAACATAGGCCCAAACTATAAAGATGAGCAGAAAGAGCAGTTCGACAAAGAGGATGTAGCGCCAGCGCAACGGCTGCGTCGTACCCGTTTGCCACGCTCGCCAAAGACGACCACCCATTGCCAGGCTGGCCACCGCCACCAAGATGACTGCCAGCCAAGCGCCCCCTTGTTCATTGCGCAGCAGTCCATAGCTGTAGCCCAACCAAAAGACAAAGCCAACGAGTAAGATGCCCAGACTTTTGACAAAAGCATAGCCGCGGTCTGGCAGGTTGACAAAGAGCTTCGTTGCCAGCGGCAGCGTGATCAATGTGATCAGTTGGACGACCAGATACCATGAAAGAAATTGCCAGATCATGCGTTTTCCGTTACAGGTTAAAATAAATGATAACGATACAGCTACCCCTCCCAACCTCCCCGCGCCTCGGGGGCACCCGAGGAGAGGAGCATTTCTCCCCTCCTTGATGTCGGGGAGGGGTCGGGGTGGGGTGAATCGTTACAATAAATGATAGTATAGTTGGCACCATTCCTCGCCGTTTGCAAAGAAGGACCAATCAATGGCCGTTCTGTAGGGACATGGTGCACCATGTCCCTACGGAAGTACCGCTATGGTGGCGTTGGGATGTAATAGCCCTCAGTTGTCTCTGTCAGGCGGCCTGGCACTGCATAGATCGCCGACTTCTCCGTTGAAAAAAGGATGGTCAACTGACCGTTGGCAACTAACTGTTGAAGCCGTTCGACCGCTGCCGGGTGCAAGTACTGCTCCAGCGGCCCCACATAGACGAGATCGACCTGCAACTCATCGATCAACTGTTGCATACGCATCAGATCCGGTGTCTCCCAGAATTCGCGATGCAATGCGCCCCGCTGCCCAACATCTTCGCCATAGCGTTGTTCCCCCTCGTGCATCCCCGTGATGCCACTGAGGCCGGTCATGCTGGCAATGCGCGCACCGGCTTCCCGATAGTAGCCCACCTGCGAACTTTCCACAATCGTTGCATTGCCCCGCACATTCTCCAATAGCCACTGAATCGCCGCCCAATCATAGGAAAGATCCAAGGTGTTGCTCTGGTCCGGCCAGGTAAAGCTGCCCTCGCGCATAAATTCCAAGCCATTGAGTGTGCCAAAGTCCGGCCGCCAGCCGGGGAAACGCATATCGAGCCGCGCCGGTGTGCCCCAGATCGGGTAGGCAAAGCCGGCGGCAAAGAGCAGCACGAAGACCATTGCCCAGAGGCCACGCCAGAGGCGCATTCCCTGCCCCCGTTGTATAAAGCCAGCCCAAATCCGTGGCAAGGCGATTGCCGCGGCCACACCCCAGATCACCCAGACCTGGCTAAAGAACTTGAAGATCGTATTCATGCGATAGGCGCTGCCGCCCTGCAAAAAGTCTTTGAGATAGATGATCTGTGTACCCGCTAACACCGCCAACCCCGTAATCGTCAGCAATGCCACAAAGAGGCTACCGGCATCGGCGGAACGTCCGCGGCGCCAGAGCAGCAGCCAGGCCAACCCCAGCGGCAACAGACAAAGCGCCAGCACCGTCCGCCCCCAAAACCAAACGCCGACCGCGGCGATCGCTGTCAGCATGATCAAGGCGCTGGTCAGTAGATAGCCAAGGGTCGGCTCTTTGACAAGCAACCGGTGGAGCGCAATGAATCGCGGCAGACGATCAAAGTAGGTCGTCGCACCGGCCAGCCACCGTTCAACGCCCGTTGCCTTGGTGGTACTCTTGTCGTGTGCTCCGGCGTTGCCACTAATTCCGGCGTTGCCACTAATAATGGGACGGGTGGCTGCATAGCAGAGCCAGCTGATTAGAATAAAGCCCATGAAGCCCCAGATGCTCAACCATTGCGTTGGCAAATCACCCTCTTTGACAATGCCGACGCCACTGGCCCCAACATTGACATAATTGCTAAAAAAGGGCCAGTAGAGTAGATAGGCCCCGGCGAGATAAGCAATCCCCAGCCCCACCGTTGCGCCCCAGCGGATCGAGCCATTGCGGCGAAATTGGGCGACGATCAACGCCAAGAAACCGAGGCCAAGATAGGTGGGCAACTCCCATAGATTGATACTGGCTTGCGCACCGAGCAGCAAGGCAAAGCATAAAAGTAAAGCCAAACCACGCCCCCAATGTAGCCGTGGCACCGTCATCAGTTCACGGAAGAGCGTGAGCACTAGCGCCAGAAAGAGTAACGCCAAGGGAATGCCAATTAAGTGGGGGTGGAGATCAGCAAAGAGAAAGCTCCAATAGGGAAATTCGTTGATCGTGTCAGGGATGACGCGACTTGGCCCCCAGAAATCATAATTCGGCAAGCTCTGCGCCGTGGTCAGCACACTCTGCAAGCCACTCCACGAACGGACCAGCGGCTGTAACCCCGGCATCGAACTCTGAAATTGGCTCGTACCCATATTGGCCAGATTGCGTATCATCTGCCCCATACCGTCGAGGTTGCCTAGGATCGTGACAAAGATCGGGGCCAGCAATGCCGCCAGAAAACCTGTCCGCCAGGTGATAGGGGCTGGCGTTGGTGGCACGCGGATAGGGCGTGGTGGCATTGCTGGCGCAGGCATCTCCTCTGGCAGTGTCGGAATGGCTTCGTGATACGCTCTCTCTGTTTCGTCAAGCTGCGACGCTGTCGTCTCATCCACTGCTGTCGCGACTATCTCTTCCGAGACCAAGGTTGCTTCCGCAGGTTGCTCTTCCTTGCTCTCTGCTTCACTGCTTTCTACTATGCTGCTTTCTACTATGCTGTTTTCTACTGTGCTGTTCTCTACTGTGCTGTTCTCTACTGTGCTGTTCTCTGGCACCGGGGGTAACGCAGCAATCGCCTCTGGCCAGTGGGCGCTTGCCAACGGCCAGAACTCATTGGCTCTGCCAACGGCTGAATAGGCGACCGCAAAGGCATTGACTACTGTCAGGGCAAAGAGGCTGGGAATGGCCAGGTTGAAGGCCACTTCGGCGTAGATGCCGGTCAGCTTGATCAGATAGGCGACCAGGTAGAGGCCAAAATAGTAGTAGTTGATGATCCCGCCCGCAAAATGGGGATCGACCGGCGGAAAGGTGGGGCTGCGCAGGATGCCATTAAGCATGGCGAATTCCATAAACTTTTCGCCGCCAAACCAAAGCTGCCAGAGATCCGGGTTGCCCATGCGCAAAAGGACAAACCCCACATAGGCCACCCCAAAGAGCAGCTCCCCCGCCAGCAGCAGTCCCCAATTTTCTTGCAAAAAGGCGCGCATCGCTTTTGCTTGCCAGATGGCCGCAGCCAGACCAAAGAGCGCCACGATCGCCACCGTCAGCCACGCATTCCAGACCGAGTTCATCGCCAGATCGAGGCTGGCTAACCACCACAGGATCCAGCCCGCCAATAACCAACCAAAGGCTCGGCTCAATAAATAGCCCCGATCGCGTAAGGGGCGAAAGAGCCAAAAGGCAAATGGCCAGGCGGCCCAGCCCAACAGGGTTAGCACCACCCACCACCAGACGATTGCCAGCAGCGTACTTTCACTGGCAACGCGATTCCAGCGGTAATTGTCGACCACTGGTAATGCCGCCAGCGGAACGGTCGTGTGCAGGGAGGGGCGATCTTCAGGAGTTGGATTGGTCGGTGCCTGTTGACCAGTGACCAGCGCGATCATCCGGTTGATGACGCCCTGCCCTTCACTTTCTGGCGTGCTGCCCAGCCCCAGCCGATTGAGCAAAGGGCTCAGCGGTGAATCGGCCCCGCGATACCAGGGAATCGCGCGCTCCCAACTGTTGGCAAAGATCGCATCATATTCGGCGTCGGTCAGGTCACGCACCTTGTGGAAAATCGATGCCTGCGCATGGTCGTAGAGACTCCAGCTCTCATCGGCGTGGCGGTCGTCAAAGACAAAGCCAAAGAGCTTGGGGGGGGTGGTCACCTCTTTAACTAACTCAAACCCAAGCGTGCCGTTAAACATGGCTGCATAGTACCGGGTTGTCATTGGGTAGCGTTCGGGTAATTCGTCAACGCTATCATAGATGCGCTTAGAGCTATAGATTACATAGTTCGTTTCGCGCAGCTTGGCTTTCATTATCGCGTACTTGTCGGCGGTATCCTCTTCGTAGGGGCCCCAATCGATGCGGTGTAATTGGCTGTTGGCAGCATTGACTTCGGGTTCGTTTGGCACATTCCAAGGCAAACAATCATCCCACTGTTCGCAAAGAATCACCGAACCGGCCGGTATATTTTCGGCGATCCAGCGGCTGGCCGTGATCCACGTATGCTCGGTGTTATAGACGCCGTTCACGTAGGCCAACGACCAGAAGAGGCCTCCACCAATCCCTACCAGCGCCAGGATCGTCGCTATCGTCCGTGTCAGCCACTGGAGCACCGGTTTGCGCTCCACTACCGCTACAGGGGAAACACCCTCGTTCTCATCAGCCTTTATACTGTCACGCTCGACTCTTGCACTCGCCCCGCCATTACTTGTGATTCTTCGACTCCCTCTCCCAACTTGCCAAAGCGCCCAGATCAATCCAGCAGCGAAGAAGATGGCAAAGGGTAGGAGTGGACTCATATAACGGTTGAACTTGGCCAGGAATGCGCCCGTCAGGCCGAAGTAGGGTAGAACCCAAGACCAGAGCACAATGTTGGCCGCGGCGGTGTCGCTCAGTTGCCAACGGGGCGTTGCGGTTGTCTGCACAAAGCTGGCAACCAGCAAACGAACCAAACTGTAGAGAAGACGGACCAGGGCGTAGAAGGTACCGAGCGCGGCCACGATGCCCAATGGCCACCAGAGCCCCCATTCCAATTGTTGTTGGAGGAAGTAAAGATAGGGGGTGGTGTTGCGATATTGGCGGGTAAAGGGAAAGTCGGCAATGCCACGCACCATGCGTCCCTGTTCAACCAATGTCGCCTGAATAAAGCTCTGCCAATCCAATACGGCATAGGGGCTGCTGATAAAAAAGGCAACCGCCGCCAGTACAAAGATCAGGGGCAGGGTGAGCAAGGCATAGAGTTGGGCGCGCGCATCGACGGCCCGCCTTTCTGCACGACTCTGGATCTGTTCCCGCCAAACCACTAAAATGGCCGCGGTGACAGGAACGGCAAGTACTGGAAGCGCACTGAATTTTGAAGCGATGGCCAGCCCTGCCGCAATGCCAGTGATTACGGCTGCGCGTAGCGACCGTTCTTGGAGCATCATCACGCCACCCAAGACGGCCAGAACGGTATAGGTGGTGCTGGCAGGGTCCATGGCAAAGAAGTGGCTCAGTTGGATCGCCTGCGCGGTAAAGGCATAGAGTGCCGCCGCAAGCAAGCCCGCTCCCTGGCCAAAGATACGTAAGCCTAATAAAAAGAGCAGGAGAATGGTGAGCGTGTCATGGATTGCAATCGTCAAACGCCCAGCTACCGCCAATGCATCGCAAGAACCTTCAGCGCGTGTCATGAGCGCAACCGTCGAGGCATCAACCCCCACTCGCTCCGCCAGCGGGGCGAGCCAATGCACCACTTGGCCCATTGCCACGCCCAAATAGAGCGGATAGTGACCATACGTAAAACTCTTTGGTTTCTGATTGCCCAGATCCCAAAGTGGATTCAATGGGCTGCGGTGGGGATCCCAGAATTCATCCCAACTTTGTGGCAAATGGATCTGGGTGGCATAAAAGCAGGAAGTGCTGCGTTCGTCGGGGTGGCTGCCGAGGCCTTCGTCGAAATTGATGTGCCAGACACGCAACGTGAAGCCCGCAATGACAATGCAAAAGAGCAACAAACGTGTAGAGAGCCGAATGGGTTGAGCGCGTTTGGCATTAGGTAAGATCAGACGGGGCATGCTAGTAATTTCATTTCAGTAGATGTAGAACCCATCCTGAATTTCTGTTTTGGACCGCTTGGTTCACAGGCAGGGTGGATCAGCGCAAAGAATTTCAGAATAGACACGTATCGTGACTATAGCTCGTCAGAAAATGATTCGTTGTATGAATCTGGATCCCTATAGTATGGCAACTGCATCAAACGTCCATCATACCAGTTGCAGCTTACCGAAGCAAAATTAATAAATCATTACGAGTTAATGAACAATTGCACAGATTGCTTCCCATCGTAAGTAGGTGCAGCCATAAAACTGAGTTTCGCCGCGAGCGCGATCCGCAAGGTGCCGTGGGGCGTCAGGCAATGCACCAATGACTACTCGACTTGATCAGTTCGGTACGCGCGGATAATTGGGTAGCACCCAAGTGATTTGATAAGCCGGCGGCGGTGGCCAGAGTAGATAGACATCAACCCAGCGATTCCACAACTCCAAATTATTGTCATCATAGCCAAGATCGATGCGTCGTGCGCGAATCGCCGTTCCAGTGTCGAGTGCTTCTCCAAGGCCATAGCCGGGAATGTAAAGCTGCGTCCGCAATGGAATGACCGCCGGGTCAATCGCAACGACGCCTTTGCGCATCTGCTCCCCGCTAAAGGTATGCCCATACCAAGGATGATCCTTTGCCAACCCGGCTGTTGCTGCGCTATAGCTGGAGGCCAACATACGAATTTTGCGCCAGTAGGTGATTTGCGTTCCATCGGGCATAGTGGCGCTCGTCGGTTCAACGCGCTGCCCATAGGCAATGATCCGTTGGCTTGGCTCCTGCGCCACCCATTGATCTTCCTCGGTGCGTGAAACTTCCGTGCCATCTTCATAGCGTACCCGATAGCGTTGACGTGTAACCCCTTCGGCGCCGGGGGCAACCACCGCTTGGGTGTCGATGGCGCGCTCGCCATCCGGCTGAAAGACTGTTTCAAAGGGAACGATCTCTTCGCTAATCTCAATTGCCTCGCGTACACGCGTAATGGCAATGGTCAAATCATCTTTTAAGGGTGTAGCGAGTGCCGGCTCGACCTGATCGAGCCCGGTGACTCCCACGCCAATTTCAACTAACGCTGCCCCGACACTTTGGGCACGGGTGCGTGTTTTAAAGACACGCCCATCGACATTGAGCGTGATCGGTTTGCTGCGCTGAATGAAGACCCGCACTCCGGATGTAACTTGTGCACTCAGCGCCGGTTGTACAAGATCGCCTAAATAGATTGTAATATTTGCTTGGCGGAGCGCTTCACCAACGGTGAGCGCCGTTGTCGACACGGTGAACGGCAATCCCCCATCGCGAACCGTGACGGGGATAGCACGTTGTAGACGTAGCTTCAGTGGCTGCGTTTGCAAGTTGTCCCACAGGTAACCGCGACTATAGGTGGGCGGCTCTGCCACGGCGACAGGCAACGGCAACGGGGTCGTCAGTGGCAGTACGTTCCCGTTGTACAGAATTTGGTCATACTTTCCGAAGTCAATCTGTGCGTCGGTTAAGATACGTTCTGCCGTCTCTCCCCAACTGGCGACACTTACCTCGCGCCCATCGGCCCAAATCCGTACCAGCCGCGCGCGTTCTATGTGGATGGCGAGTAGTGAGTGGAGCGAAGTTTGAGGTGACGGCGTAACCCGGTCGTTGGGTTGAATGGAAATGCCTAGATCGAGCAACAATTCACCGACGGTATGGCGATGCGTTGAGATGGTTTGTTCGATTCCGTCAACTGTGACCAGAATGGGAACGCTGGTGGCGCGCCAAATTCCCCACAGCAACACGCAAATCATCAAGCTGCCCAATGAGGACGTCAGTAGACCAGGTAACCGACGGGCTACGTGGATAGGACGATGTTGTGGGCGGCGCGGCAGAGCGACAGTTGACATAAGCGCTATTGTATCCAAAGTGGTCGAGAACGCCAAAGTTGGCAATGGCGCGATACAAAAGGTAAGCCTTTGTCTACAAATTATGTTGTAAACTGCGGTTGTAATGGCAACCGGCGTTTCTACACAAATAAAACGCCGGTTGCCATTCAGAGCAGCGTAGAGTGGAGCCGTGGTCGGCGTTTGACAGTGCTTAGAAGGCCCATAGTATACTTTACCCTGTGACAAGGCGAAGTGCATCTTCCTTCTGCCTCACCATAGCACCATCGATGTCAAACCGATGTCAAACCGATGTCAAACCGACGTCAAACCGACGTCAAACCGACACAGAGAGAGGAACCAAAAATGAGTACTTTTAATGGTCTAGGCATGGATCTGGGCAATTTGGCGCGGCTTTCCAAGGCCCAAAGTCGATCGATTAGCCCTGAAAATTTTAGTGGGGAAAAGGGCAAAGGTGGGATGGCGACCACCGGTACCGGTGCTGACTGTGCGCGTGAACTGGGGATTGGCTGGAAATTGTCTCCCTCTGTCGCAATTGGCGCGGGAGAGACCTTTACCCTGGCAGATATCGAAGCGCAAGGTGCAATTCAACAGATCTGGATGACGCCTACCGGTAACTGGCGCTACTCAATTTTGCGTATTTATTGGGACGATCAGGAGCAACCGGCTGTGGAGTGCCCGATTGGTGACTTTTTTGGCATGGGGTGGGGACAATATGCCCCATTGAACTCGCTTGCGGTCTGTGTCAATCCGGGCAGCGCGTTCAACTGCTATTGGGAGATGCCTTTCCGCAAACGAGCGCGCTTTACAGTGACCAACATCGGCGATGAGCCAATGCGCCTCTACTATCAGATCAATTATACCATCACCGATGTACCGGCCGATGTGGCCTACTTTCACGCCCAATTCCGTCGGGTAAACCCGCTGCCCTACAAAGATGTCTATACAATTCTCGATGGCGTTCAGGGGCAAGGGCACTATGTTGGCGTCTACATGGCGTGGGGGGTTAATAATACGGGTTGGTGGGGCGAAGGGGAGATCAAATTCTATATCGATGGCGATGATCAATGGCCGACCATCTGTGGCACAGGCACCGAAGATTATTTTTGTGGATCTTACAATTTTGAGAATAAGGCGACCAAACAGTACGAAGAATTCTCCACCCCGTATGCCGGCTTACACCAGGTGATCCGCCCTGACGGTGTCTATCGTTCGCAACAGCGCTTTGGTATGTATCGCTGGCATATCACCGATCCCATTCGTTTTCAACAAGATCTACGCGTGACGATCCAGGCACTGGGCTGGCGTAGCGGCCATCGTTATTTGCCGTTGCAGGACGACATTGCATCCGTTGCTTTCTGGTATCAGACGCTTCCCACCGCGCCATTCCCCGCCCTGCCAGATCGTGATTACCTTGAAGTGATTTAATAAACCGTGTAACTGCTAACCCCTCCCGCGCCCAAGCGGGAGGGGTTAGCAGTTACACGGTTTTGTTAACATCTTCCTGGGTGCATATAGCCTCCGATAATCACCTAAACGGGTATACCGTGGCCCTACGGTGGACCCGTTTAGGTGATTATCGGTTGTGACTTCAGCAATAGCACAAATGCGCCAAAGGTATGATGACATTTCCCCATCTGCATAGTACGCTCATGTTGCTTACAGATACGTATTCGTTTGTTTCGCGATGAAATGCAGGCCCCATGTTATCAAGTCTAAATGCGCCCGACACAAATCACGGCGCTACCCCACCTGATCGCTCTGCTACCACCCCTGTGACACGGTTAAAAGGCTCTGCACATCCAGCTTTGCTATGGCGCTATCCTAGCCACTCTGCCGCTACTGTGGCCACTGCCGTAGCGCGGGAACCGCAATTGACACCCATAGAGGCTGCGTTCACCGTTCGGCTGGCCACGTTGAGTGATGTGGCTTTGGTGCTGACCAGGGCCGCCAATCTGGATGACTTCTGCCGCGCTGCCATTGCATTGGGCCGATCTGAACTTGGCTTTGATCGACTCGGTATATTGTTGAAGGGTGAAGAACCGGGGCTCCTGTACGGTACATTTGGTACGGATGAAGAAGGGAATCTCCGCGACGAACATACCTTCTCGTTTGTGATTACACAGAATCCACAGCTTGTACAGTATATCCATGAACACGATCAGCACGAACCAGTGTTGCTTACCAACACCGTCACCGAGCAGCGCTTTGAGCCGACCCCCGTAAGCTGGAACGCAGTGGTCGGCATTTGGGATGATGGCGATGTGATTGGGTATCTCTTTGTCGATAATTTACTGCAGCGGTACCCTTATCGGAGTGAAGATCATCAACTTTTGCGCCGATATGCCGCAACCTTGGGGCATCTCTTTACCCATTTTCGGATTGAGCAAACCTTGAGCCAACGAAGAATTGCCGCCAATCGCTTTCTCAACCAGATGTCGGCCTTGAGCAGAGTCATTGCCGCCCTAACCATGAGCAACTCATCGGATGAACTCTGTTACAATGCCATCGACTTGGGGCGCCGCGAACTTGGCTTTGATCGTTTGGGGCTCTGGTTTACCACGGATGAGCCAGATTATATTATCGGTAGCTATGGCACCGGTGAAGATGGCAGCATACGCGATGAGCGACAACGACGTTTTGCCTTTCAGGATGACTATGCATTGGGTAAGCGACTACGCAGCCGTGAGCGCTATGTCTTTGAGTCCGGCACCTTAATTGCTGCACCAGACCATACACCCTTGCGATTTGGCTGGAAAGCGGCGGCTGCGCTCTGGAATGGTGAACAGATAGTCGGTTACCTCTTTACCGATAATCTGCTGCATGGGCGGCCCTATTCAGAAAATGAAGGCGAGTTGCTCGGGCTCTACGCACTTTTGCTCGGCCACCTCTGTACCAGGTTGCAAATTGAAGATGCTCTGCGCGAGCGCGAAGCAAGCTATCGAACTTTGATCGACGCCATTCCAGATTACATGTTTGTCGTCACGCGTGAAGGTTTGATCCTGGATTATCACGAGGCGCAGCCGGCAACATTGGCGATGCCTATGGCTCAAATGGTCGGTCAAACTGTGCATGAAGTGGTCTATAAGAAAGCTGCCAATCGCTACATGGCGGCGATTGAAGAAGCTTTTGCGACAGCGCAAGTGATCACTTTTGAATACCCCGTGCGCTATGAGGCGGTGAATGGGAAAACGTTGCATTATCAACTTGAAGTACGGGTGACCGCAGGGCGTAGTGACAAAGTGATTGTATTGGTGCGGGATGTCACCAACCGCAAATTGCTTGAGGATCAGCTTGCCGCGGCACAGAAGATGGAAAGTATGGGGCGAATGGCTAGTGGTATCGCCCATGATTTTAATAACCTTTTAACGGTAATTCAGGGCTTTTCCAGCATGGCGACGACGATTGCGGGAAATGGTCCGTCGCGGCTGACAAGTGCTTTGGAGCGTATTACCCTTGCAAGTGAGAAGGGTGCCCGGCTAACCCACCAACTGCTCCTTTTTGCCAGAAAACAGGTGGTGCAACCCCAGATCCTCCCGGTGAATCAGCAAATTCAGGCACTATCGACTATTTTGGAATCATTGCTTGGTGAAACGATCGCCCTCGCGTTCCATTGCGATTCATCAACTGGCTGTGTCTATATGGATCGAGGGCAATTTGAGCAAGTACTGGTCAATCTAGCCGTTAACGCACGTGATGCAATGCCCGATGGTGGTTGTTTTTCGATTGCAACCTGCAATGTCTCAATCAGCGCTACGGATACAAATCAATGGTTGCAACTACCCGAAGGGGGCTATGTCCTGATTGAAGTGAGTGATACCGGATCGGGGATGAGCGAAGAGGTCCAACGGCAGATCTTTGAACCCTTTTTTACAACGAAGGAGATTGGTAAAGCGACAGGTCTTGGTCTGGCCATCTGCCATGGTATTGTCCAGCAGAATGGTGGGCATATCCAGGTGCATAGCCAACTTGCCAAAGGGACCGTGTTCTCGATCTATCTACCCATTTCTCTGCGTCAGCCGGAAGAGCTTCGTACACCTAGCGCCCAAGAAATATCGGTGGGCAGTGAGACGATTCTGTTGGTTGAAGATGATGAACCGGTGCGCGCGGTTGCCTCTGAGGTTCTTTCAAGCCATGGTTACAAAGTCTTGGAGTGTGCGGGCGGGCGAGAAGCCTTACGCTATGCCCGTGACTATCCTGATCCGATCAATCTGTTGCTTACAGATATGATGATGCCACAGATGACCGGACATGAAGTTGCCGAACAATTTATGCAGATGCGCCCGGGTGTGCCCATTCTCTTTGTCTCTGGCTACGTAGGAGAAGTACCAGAGAACTTTGTCAATAAACCGAACATTCAATTTTTATCAAAACCTTATACGCTGGTCCATCTGACCGAAGCTGTGCGGACGAGTATCGATCAACAGCCAAAGCGCCTCCGCTAGTTCTCCCAATCAACATGCGGTGCTGTCGTCAGTTGGAACGGTGATTGTCGCTGGTCAGCTATAACAATACCTTCGCCAATTTCAGAAATTAGAGCCGTCATTCCTGCGCAGGCAGGAATCCATCTTCATGTTACACGAGTAGATTCCTGCCTGCGCAGGAATGACATCTGGAAATTTCCGCCAAAACAAGGTTTGGC
>DAOUCA010000103.1:0-255446 GCA_034432375.1 Caldilineaceae bacterium | reverse complement strand
CTGCCCCCACCTCCGTGAGGGTAAACTCTGGCAGGGGTCCATTCGACAGAAGATGGATTCCGGCCTTCGCCGGAATGACATTCGAGGCTAATTTGTTGACAATAGAAACTCCGCTTCTCATTCTGACACGAGTATAGATGGCGAAGATGGTAAGCACCTATTACTGCAAGCTCCACCTGGGTATATATCAATTGACTAGATATTATGACAGCCTTGTGTCAGCAATATGTCTGGGAAGATGCCTAAAATTTGGCTAGAATGGTAGATCGGTGAACAATACCTTGGCGAAGGAGAATGCCACGACAGAGGAAATGATTTGACACATGACTACTTTGACAACCACTTTAGCAGTTAACCATCTGACCAAACGTTATGGCGATTTTACCGCAGTCGACGATCTCTCGTTTGCTGTTCATCCCGGCGAAATCTTTGGATTGCTCGGCCCCAATGGAGCCGGTAAGACGACAACGATCCGCATCATCATGGATATCTTCAAAGCCGATAGTGGTGCGATCGATCTTCTTGGTGCACCACCCGGCCACAATCTCCATCGCGTTGGCTATCTACCCGAGGAACGGGGTCTTTACCAGGAACAGCGCATCAGTGAAATGCTCATCTTTCTGGCCCAACTCAAAGGTCTATCCCACCGAGATGCGCAGCGCCAAACGCAGCGCTGGCTAGAACGGGTAGAGTTGGCGGATCGTGCAAAGGACAAGGTCAACAGTTTGAGCCGTGGTATGCAACAGAAGCTACAGATTGCCGCTAGCCTTGTTCATAATCCAGACGTGCTGATCCTCGACGAGCCATTTCAGGGGTTGGATCCAGTGAATGTTGCGCTGGTCAAAGGAATTATGCGCGAAGAACAAGCCGCTGGCAAGAGTGTTGTCCTCAGCGCCCATCAGATGAATCTTGTGGAAGAGCTGTGTGATCGAATTCTGCTGATCAACCGTGGCCGCCGCTTGCTCTACGGCACCCTTGCCGATGTAAAGCACGAGTATGCGCCCAATGTGGTCCGGGTGCGCACGCCTAATGACTTGGCACAAGCACACCTTGGCGCGCTCCAAAAAGTAGAAGCGCGGGAACACGATTACCTGGTTACCCTAGATGGCATGAGTCCACAAATGCTGTTGGAAGAGCTAGTGCAGCAACAGATTGAAGTGTTGGTCTTTGAAGTTGCCGATACACCACTTGACGAAATTTTTGTCAACATCGTACGCCAAGGTAACCCAATCGAAGGGCGAAGTCAGCGCACAAGTGAGCACAATCGTGAGGCAGAGAATGAATAACGTGTGGGTGATTGCAAAACGGGAATATCTCTTTAATGTCCGAAGGGCCGGCTTTCTAATCTTCACCTTGGGGATGCCGCTCATCGGCATCTTGATCTTACTAGGCGGGGCCTTCTTCAGTGGCACAATTGGTGGCTTCTTTGAACGCCAATTCGCGGGGACCGCTACGGCCACCAAGCCGATTGGCATTGTTGATCAGGCCGCCATTATCAATCCACTGTTGCCTGCCTATACAGATCACTATCGATTGCTGCCAAGTGAAGCCAAGGGTGAATCCGCTTTGCGCCAAAAGGAGATCGGCGCGCTCGTTGTGATTCCCGATAGATACCTGGAAAACGGTGAAGTCACCGTGGTGAGCGCAGAAAGTGATGGTGGATTTAGCGGGATTAATGCTGTGGATCGCGATGAAATGAGTAGCTTTTTGCGCGCACATCTTTTGCGCGACCGTCTTGATCCAGTGCTATATCAACGTATACTTGACCCCTATACCCCCATCCGTACCTCATTGCAGAGCCAGGGCGCCGCCGACGAGAGTGAAGCAGCGTCTGTGGGCAATGTCATGTTTGGCTATGCCTTTGGTATTCTGCTGGGGATTGCGGTCTTTACATCCGCTGGCTATCTGCTGCAAGGGGTGGCGCGCGACAAAAGTGACCGTATCGTCGAAATTCTGCTCTCTTCCGTCAGTGCACGTCAACTGCTGGCCGGCAAGGTGCTAGGGCTGGGCGCGCTTGGGCTGACGCAACTGGCGGTCTGGCTTGGTTCGCTGTTGCTGCTGAGCATCGTCGGCACGACTGCCTTGGGTGTTACCCCTGCCGTCTTTCAATTTGTGTTTGCCCGGCCAGAGTTTCTGCTCTTTGATATTCTCTACTTTGTGCTCGGCTTCCTCTTGTATGCGCTTCTCATGGGATCTGTGGGCGCGCTGGGCACCTCGCAGCAGGAATCACAACAGATGGCCGGCATCTTTACCTTTTTTGCTGTGATCCCTTTTATGTTGGGTGGTATCTTTTTGAACAATCCCAATGCACTGTTGGTGCGGATTCTCTCGTGGTTTCCGCTCACAGCACCAACGGCGATGCTGCTGCGGCTACCGCTATCGCCCACTCTACCGTGGATCGATATTGTAGTTAGCCTTAGTGTGTTGCTCGCCATGATTGCGCTGGCGATCTGGGTCGGTGGCAAGGTTTTTCGATTGGGCTTGTTGATTTATGGACAACGACCCACTCTCGGTCGCGTGCTGCTGGCGCTGCGCGAAGCCTAGTCCCACGCAGCGTAAATAGAGCAATAATGGACAGTGGGACGGTGACTGTCTTACCATCTCACTCTCCTATGGAATTATTTAGGCTGTTGTATACTAGGATGTTACAGGTTACAATTACAAAGGCCTCTGACCCCTTTGTGATTTTTCGGTTTTACTAAGGGTCTGCGGGCAGAGTGGCGGCTGCTTTGGTTGCATAGATGATTCGGGAAGTGATACTACGCAACCATCAACTAACAATGAGACAATTTTCAAAGGTACTCTATGGCAGACAAGGACGATGACACCCTTATCCAACTTACCGAAATCGTTCTCACCGGCGCAAAATATCGTGAGATTGCGCCCGAACTCGTCCGCCTCATTGGCCGCCAAGAACTTACCAAACGTAATAACCTCAAAGCCGCGGTGAAAGCGACCAAAAACAAACTCCACCAGGTCACTGGTGCCTATTGGCAGGGCAAACCAGATTATGATGAGTGGTTAGCGCTTCTGCGTATGGCCAGCCAAGAAGATGAGACCCCCGACAAAAAACTGCTCCACACCACTTGTCGCACCCTTATGGCCTACCATGCATCGACGCGTGAGCGACTGCCAATCTTGCGTAACTTCTATTCGATCCTCTTTGCTGGACTACCGCCGATCCAGTCAATCTTGGATTTGGCATGTGGACTCAATCCGTTAACCATTCCCTGGATGGATCTGCCGGCGGATATAGGCTACACCGCCTGTGATGTCAACAGCGAGCAGATGACTTTTTTGCAACAAGCGCTGCCTCTGTTGGGGGTGACCGGTGAGGCTGTCGTTTGTGATCTCTTGCAAGGAGTTCCCCACCAGCCGGTTGATGTCGCCTTCCTCTTAAAGACAATTCCTTGTCTGGAGCAGGTAGATCGCACCATCGGATCGCGGTTGTTGACTGGCATTAATGCCAAAACAATCTTTGTCTCCTTCCCTGCACAGAGCCTGGGCGGGCGTAACAAGGGCATGGTAGACACCTATGGTCACCATTTTGCCGACCTATTGAGTACGGTCGACCAACAACGTTGGCTCGTGGACTCTTTCCCCTTTACCACCGAAATTGTTTTCCGCTTACGCATCCAGTAACGTTTGTATCCTCACGATACCCAGTGCTTTCTTTCCCACTACCGCGTTACAAACAAATTGTTTACGCGCCAGCCTACTGACTTTTACTGATGTTTCTCCAATAGGATTGTGCTACACTCTGCGCAACATAGACGCGATGGACAACACGCAGACCCTGAGGTGAATCTCATGCCACGTATGCTCTTTACACTGATACTGCTCACACTTTGCTTTTTCATGGGCCTTCAGCAACCGCCGGCCACGACAGAAAGCGTGGTTGCTGTTACGATGCGTCGCTCACATAAGTCGATTGGCCCTCAGAACAAGGCGACGGAGCAAGTTTCTGCAATTTCCACATCCATTCTGACCACAGATACCTCAACCATGACGCTCACCGCTGGTGCACGTTTTACAACCACTCTGGCCGCGGACCTTGCCGTTACGCGACCATAGGCCGCGTTCACGCACTCGGCTGGATTGATTGCAACCCGCATATCCCCTTGCTTTGACCAATTGTAACCTAGCAATTGTGGGATAGATTTGGTCATACGTATCAACCAACCACCCGTCATGCCTGGATATTTGCGAACCAGTATGGCCCTTTATGGCGCAAATTTTGTAATTACCGGCAGATAGAGCCATTCACTCAACGGATAGCGTGGGTCCAGGTAATCGGGTAACCCATCGCCATCGTGGTCGAGGGGCGTCCCCGGATCCTCGCCCCACTCCATACGGTCAGCGATACTATCGCCATCGGCATCTGGATCCAGGAAATTGGGCAACCCATCATAGTCAGGATCACCAACCCCTTCCACAACATCAAAGATGCCATCTCCATCCTGGTCATCGGTCGGCCCAGAGATAGTGACGGTGGCTGTTGCCGTGGCCGAGAGTGGTTGCAGATTGGTTGTTGCGGCACGCCAGATCGCTGTGTTGGTCACCGGGCTTTGGATCGTGGCCGTGCTGATCAGACTGTAACTCAGCTCTGGGGTTAGCGTATAGGGCATACTTTCGAGCAGCGTGCCCAACTGATCATCGACAAGCGAATGGGTGGTCAAGGTGACGATACCACTGTTATACACGGTGTAGCAGTAGGCGATGGTGGTGCCGATGGGGACGCGCAGGGTAGTGCTGTTGCCACAGCCGGGGCCGACACCGGCGATCCAGACTGTTTTCGTCAGTTCGATGGCCGCGGCGGGTTTGATTGTGATAGTGACAGTGGCTCTGTCAGCAGCACCGACTTCATCGGTTGCCTGATAGACAAAGTGATCGGTGGCCGCGTCGTCGTCATTGTGGGTGTAGACAAAGGTACCATCAAAATTTACCGTTAGGGAACCATGCTGCGGTGATTCAACAACGGATAGCCCAAGAAGATCGCCATCGGCATCGCTGTCGTTAGCCAGCAACGAGGTGGCCCCGCCATCCACGGTTGAACTGCTCTGCCCACGGAACACGGTGAGCGTATCATCGATCGCAACAGGCGTAGCGTTGCCCGCGGTTGAGGCTAGGTGCGTATTGATATCAGTACGGACGGCATTGGCAGCCAATGATACCCATGTGGCGCTATCTATCGAATGACGGTTCTCATAGCACGCGCTGCGCCACACTTTTGGTTGATTGGGATCATCAAAACAGACCGTGTAGGCACCGACGAAAATGTGTTCAAAGGCATAGTGCCCTTGTTCATCCGTGCTGGTAAAACCGACCGTGAGTGGATATTGACCACCGGCAGGGTTGGTTGCCGAATAGATCAGGCTCGCCGATATGCCGGCCAACGGTGTGCCATTGAGACCAATGACCGTGCCCCCCAACGTCGGCCGGCGCTCTAGTTGTGCATTGATGCCGTTGCGTGTCTGGCCAGCGGTAATAACCAGATCCTGGCCATCTTCCAAAAATGGCACGTTGTTATAGACTTCCTCGACATAGGCTCCGTCCAACTCAAAATCAGTGACTGCAAAGGCCACTCGAAAAGTTCCCGGCAACAATCCGCCTAGTAAATAATTGCCCTGCTCATCGGTATCTGTGTAGAGAATCGCCTGCCAGAAGTCGCCCTCAGGATCGGTGATGAATTGATAGGCACCAACGTGGACGCCAACCGCAGCCGCGCCCGCAGGACCGGTCACCCGTCCGCTGATGCCGGCAGCCTTGGCGAGTTGGGCGTTGATATTGGGTGTTGTGCCGTCGGCTTGCACGATCACATCGCTGCCCAATGCAACCGCCGCGGCGTTGTCATAATACTCGGCAGCATAGCGGCGCAGATTGAAGTCATCAAAAAAGATGCGATAGCCACCTGGCTTGAGACGCGTGATAGTATATCGACCATTGCTGTCAGTCTCTGCACCAGACCCGGCAAACTCCCAGACGAGATCACCGGCATCGTTCACGCGTTGCTGCAATGCTGATACCAGCACGCCGGCCGCGGCTTGCCCCGTCGGCGCGGTCACTCGCCCACTGATGCTGCCACCGCTAGTCAGGGTGATGTTGATATTAGGTACAGTGCTGCTACGCGGGACGGTGATCGAGGTGGCGCTTTCGAGCGAATAGGCGTTGTCGTAATACTCATCAAGATAAAGATTGCGCGCGCCATCTTCGGCGAAACGAAGGCGGTGGAGACCAGCATCCAGCCCGCCAATGTCATAGTTGCCATTGCTGTCGCTAACGGTTGGCGAACCGGTCCCCACCCAACGGTTGGCGTTCTCTCCTTCTGTGCTCCAGCGATAGGCTTCGACGGCGATGTCGCGCAGCGGCTCACCAGTCGGACTGGTGACGCGTCCGGTAATATGACTGCGGAGGCCCAGTTGAGCGTTGATATTTGTCCGCTGTGCTCCGGTTGCAACGCTAAGCGGCTGCGCGAAAGCAAATGCGGTGGTGTCATCGAAATACTCAACGGCATGGGGATCACCGAACGGTGGAAAGAAGCCCACGCGATAGACGCCAGCCGTCAGCTCGAAAAAGCCATAGGTACCATCGGCTGCGGTAAAGGTTTGGGGTAGTTCTTCCCAGGTTTCGATGCCATTGGCGATGCCTTGCCGCCACAGTCGACAGTAGATGTTCGCCAGCGCGTCGCCATTTGGACCGATGATCGTGCCCTGGATGCGGCTGTACGGCACCATCTGAACATTGATATTTGTGAGTTGCTGGTTCACACTAAGCACAACATCGCCAGCCATTTCGAGTGTTGCTGCACCGGGGTAATATTGGGTGATAAAGCGCGGTTGGGCTTCATGAACCGCAAACGCAAGGCGATAGCGTCCCGGCGGTAGGGCGAGAAAGCTGTAGTCGCCAGCGGCATTGCTGGTCGTCTGGTCAATACGTCCCCATATCGTTGAGCCGTCGGATTGCACGGCTGGCGCATAGAGCATGACATGGACAGACGAGGCTGGTTGGCCCGTGGCATCGGTCACTTTCCCGGCGATGCGGCTTACACCAGTGAGTTGCGCATCGATACCCGTGCGCGCCATTCCACTGGTGATCGAAAGTGGAGTAGCTGCTTCCGGTGTAGATGCATCATTGTAATATTCTTCAAGGTAATCGGGCGTCAGTCGAAAGGCGATGCGATAGGTATCGGTATAGAGGCCAGTAATCGTATAGAGCCCGCCAGCATCGGTATGGGTCTCGCGTACGACCTCCCACCGTGCGTTTGACGTACCCGCGCCGACTTGGCGGGCTGCTGTGACATAGACACCAAAGAGTGGTGCATTTTGTTGATCGGTAATCCGCCCACCAATCGAGCCGCTGGGCGCGAGGATACCGTTGATATCGCTGACGGTGGTCCCAGTGAGGACGGTGATCAGCGTGGCCGCTTCTAGCTGTTGCACATTGTCATAGTATTCGGATAGATAGGGGAATGTGCCACTCTCATTGGCGAAAGCAACACGGTATATCCCGGGCGGCAGACCCGCTGCGGTATAAGAGCCATCCGCGTTGCTGGTTGTCCGTGTCCCGTATCCCCAAACATAATTATCCGTCGTCAGCCGATCGACCGATACATAGTAGTCGGGAAGAGGGGTACCACCTTCGGCCCCTACATAGCCTGTGATAGTGGCAGCGGCAAGCAAGGGCATTTGGATGTTCGTGATCACCTGATTTTCGGAAAGGATAATGTCGCTGCCGAAATCTACGGTTGTGCCACCACCATAAAATTGGGGCAAGTAGCGTCGTGGTTCAACGGTATCGATAAATGCAACACGATAGGTGCCGGACGCTAATCCGCCAAACGCATATTGACCGGCGGCATTGCTAATCGAATCGACGCCTTCTACTTTTGTATATGCTGGGCCAACGGGGGTCGGATACTCCCGGTATAGTTCAACACGTATGTTCGGAACAGGCAGCCCGCCCCCATCCGTCACCGTTCCGCTAACCGACCCACCGGCGGCCAGAGCAGGGATTGACCACACAAGAAACAGACCAAAACTCAGAAAAAATGCTGTACCTATCAAACCAAAAGTTGTTTGCAATACACGCAAACAAGCGCGCATAGAGACTCCTTACCCGATCGGGGCGATAGACCATTACGCAGAGGGTGTTCAGTAAAATAGACGGTAGGGTTTGGCAAAAAGACACGCGGGCAATACAACCAAGATTCCAGAAATAAAGGCTGAATTCTACTATGCTTCTACTGTAGGGCTTACGCAATAACCCGGCGGCTGAGCTTGTCGAAGCCAGAGGGTATTGCGTAAGCCTGTACTATTCAGAAAGGATCACAATTATGCGACTAACACCCATCCCACCCGGCCCCGGCCAAGAATCCGTCTGGGACTACCCCCGTCCGCCGCGGCTCGAAAAGAGCGATAAACAGATCCAGGTAGTTTTCAACGGCGTGACCATCGCCGACACGCGCGACGCCTACCGTGTGTTGGAGACGAGCCACCCACCGGTCTACTACCTGCCGCCGGAAGATATTCAAATGCACTATCTGATTGGCACGGATCGCAATACCTTCTGCGAGTGGAAAGGGGCCGGCGCGTATTACACCGTGCGCGTCAACGACAAAGAAGCGGTCAGCGCAGCCTGGTATTATCCTTCACCGACCGCCGATTTCGCACTGATCCGCAACTATGTGGCGTTTTATCCTGGGATGATGGACGCCTGTATCGTCGATGGCGAACGGGTGCAGCCGCAACCGGGCGGTTTTTACGGCGGCTGGATCACTGGGGAGATCGTGGGGCCATTCAAAGGCGAGCTAGGAACAATGATGTGGTGATTACGCCCACAACAGATCGCCATCCTCCTCGCGCTGCACCTCGCGCTCGGCAAAGAGGGCCCCATCGCGTGCGGCCACCCCATCATTGCCACTTTCAAACCACTGCAACCATTCGTTTGGTGCGTCAATATCTTGGCCGCCATGTTCGGTCAACCGCGCACGCACACGCAACATCACCGGCGTGTTGACACTGGCACCGCTGATGATCACCTGCCCTTTGCTCAGGCTGGGCAACTCTTTGAGCAGGTCGCGGCCCACGCTTTCGACCGACTCGGCAATGCGGTTCTGGTCAATCGGGTTGGTGATGCGCATGATGCACTGCGTCATGCATTGGCTGAGCACATCGGCGTCGAGCTTGCCGGGGCGCTGTGAAATGAGACAGACGCTCACCCCAAATTTGCGCCCTTCACTGAGGATCGTCTTGAGCACATCGGTGCTGACGGCGTCGGCCGCGGCGGGCGCATAGTTGTGTGCCTCTTCGATCAGACAGAAGACGGGGAAGGGCACGTAATTTTTGTCGCCGCGGTCGACCTTGCCTTTGGTTGTGTCGAGACGCGCCTGGTAGACACGGCGGAGCATCGTCGCCGCGATGACCTGCTGCTCACGCTGATCGACCTCGTTGAGTTGCAGCACGGTACATTGACCGGGGCGGAAGAGTTCGTCGAGTTCCAGATTCTCAAAGTCGTTAAAGATGCGGCTGTTGTTGAGCACGGCGTGAAGCCGCCAAACCAGTGCGCCGGTCGTCGGATCATCTTCGGCATCAAAGCCACCCTCTTCGTCGTCACTCTTTTTGCCCTCGGCGGTCTGGCGCACGGCGTAGAGCAACTGCTCCAACGTATAGCTGCCCCCCTTGAAGCTGCGCTGGGCAAAGGCACAGGCGCGACTGAGCTGATATTGCATCTTCTCGGAGAGATTGGGCAGCAGATAGCGTAGGTCGGCAATTGAGAGGCTGTCGATGCGCACCCGCACATCATCGGGGCGAAAGACACGCACCTTCGGCTTGTAGTTGCCCTCGCTAAAGGCCGTAATATTCTGCATCCCTTGCAGCGTGCCATATTCGCCGTGGGGATCAACGATCAGTACGGCAGCGCGGTTATAGGGCATCATCAACTCTTCGAGCAGCACGCCGGCCAGATAGCTCTTACCGCTACCGGTGCTGGCGATGATCGCTAAATGCGTACTCGTAAACCCCTTGACATCGAGCGCCACCGGCACGGCGTCGGGCGTGCGGCTGAGCAGGCTGCCTAGAAAGGCACTGCCCCGTTCGCCCTGTTTGCGCTTGCTGAGCACTTGGGTGAGCAGTTCGTCTTCGGCAATAAAGACCGGCGAACCACCGGCGGGTGGTACGCGCGGGTTGATAAAATCACCCATGGCGCGGCTGTGATAGCCCAACACGGCAACGGTGATCTCAAAGAGTTCACTGGCGTCGCTATCATAGCCGAGGAGCGCCGCGATCTGGGTTGGGGAGACCGACGGGTCAGCCATAAAACTGTCGGGAAAAAGCTTGACCGACTCGCGCGCGGTGACACGGCCGATAATCTGGCGCGTTTCGCCGTCAACCTCGGTCATGTAATAGACAAACTCGCCATGTTTGACCCGCCGTTCCGGGTCCGGCGCAATAAAGGTAAATTCGTGGGGGGTTTCCCCTGGCCCCTTGACGGTGCCGATACAGGTTTGGTTCATTGGTTTACTCAATATTCAGAAGTAGACAGCTATCTGAATCAAGGATCAAATTGGTAGAAGCCTAAGCTTATAGCGATATTCATCGATAACCAGTAAAGCACCAGATTCAATTGCGGTTTTCTGCTTTGTAACTACCGATAACACCATTGCCCCCAAGGCCTTCAGAACTAAGATTCGAGCTCGCAGCAGGATGACACTTGGTTTGTGATCATGCGTGCGCGCCAGCAATGTACCGAAGTCGAGATCGTTGGTCATAATTACAAGTCCGTTTGCTTGTGCATACAGCATGATTGGATGTATCCGACTCTGTAATTGGACCGACTGATGACCAGTGGGTGGCCTGGATG
This sequence comes from Caldilineaceae bacterium, assembly GCA_034432375.1. Classification (GTDB taxonomy): domain Bacteria; phylum Chloroflexota; class Anaerolineae; order Caldilineales; family Caldilineaceae; genus JAHBVH01. Next base: position 244,589 of record DAOUCA010000103.1, on the reverse strand, counting down.
CCATGTTCAGCGAAGAACTCTATCCATGCTGGCGTTAAGTTCATGTCAAGAAGAATACGTATGGTTACGCCGGAACCAAATCAATTTCTTGCTCAATTTCTAATCGGCGTGCTGCATATTCAAGCGCTTGTTCCACGTCTTCGCGTCCTAAATAGGGATAGTAGCTAAGCAATTCATCTGTCGACAATCCTGCGGCTATTGCACGTACGATCATACCCACCGTAACGCGCATGCCACGGATGCATGGTTTGCCACCCATCACTTCGGGATTAAAGGTGATGCGGTCGAGCCCTTCGACGATGCTTGTCATGATTTCTCATCTTTCACGATCAGGTACCAGCAAACTCATAAACCGGCGTTTGTAACATCCGTTTCGGTTTGCGACACCAATTTCTCATTTGGGTAGCCATCATGTGTGTTCACTGGTTCATTTTCTGTCCTTCAGCAACTTTTTGCTGAAACTCTGCGATAAGCTCCAGGTCATCACTTTATCATAAAGTGTTAAATAGTCAATCAAATTCAACCAAACAGAGCGGAATCGCCATCTCTTGCGCGCTCAACCCGCCATGCAACCCGTAAAAGCGCATCCCATAGCGCCCCTCTTCATACCACCAGACGGTCTGCTCGTCGTGGGGCAAAATGACCAGTGGGCTGACTCGTGCCAGGAAATTTGGTGACGCCGGCTGCGGGCCAAAATACCCCTCATCGATCATCGGCTGCACAAACCGCACATCGGCAATGCCATCCAGCCGATCTGCCAGAAATATCTGCGCCTCCGTTACCATCTCGTCCTTGACATAGAGGAAGAGATCGCGTGGTGAGCCGCCGGGACCAATCAGATCGCCCGCTTGGTTGCGGCGCAAGAACCGTTCCAACCCAGCAAAGCGTGCGTCAGTGTTGAGAAAGACCGTCGTCTGTGGACTGACCGGCATTTGACCGTGGTCGGCGGTGAGGAGCACAAGTGTATTGCTGAATTCTTTGCGCCCCGGCCCGATCAGTGCTTTTTCTAATAGAAACAAGAAACTTTCCACTTCCGCTTCGACCTGCATTGACTCAGGGCCGTAGTAGTGGGAGAGCGCGTCAATCTTGTCGAAGTAGAGAAAAAAGTAGTTGGGTTTGGGTGCCTTTTGGACTGTCTGACGCAGATTGAAAAAGGCTTCGGCCAAGGTTGTGTACGGATGCATCTCTGCCCCACGACAGACCCAATCGGTGTAGGTCGATGGCGTATATTCGCGGTGCTGGAAGACATGAGTCTTCACGCCTTGGGCACGCAACTGCTGGTGTAGACTTTGCGCTGGGTACAGTTGTTGCGCCTTCACACCCGTCGGCTTCAGCGCATCGCGCACAAACTGGCCGCCATAAGAAAAGAGCAGCGGCGTGATTGTGGCATCGGCAGCCGGGTCATAATATTCCCACTCAAAGACGCCGCTTTGGCTCGGTGTTAGGCCGGTGTGGATACAGGTGACATGCGCCGCGGTGGTTGACGGGAATTGTGAGGTCCATTGTGCGACTGTAGCTTCCTCGGTCAACCGCTGCAAAAAAGAATGGCGCTCGGCAAAGCGCTGAAAGAGCTGCCAACCAAAGGCGTCGATCATCAGCAGGATGACCGTGTCATACTTGCGCAGCAGACCATCGGGCACGCCATTGAGCCCGGTTGGCGCGGGCTGATCGGTCAGGCAAGATTGGATGAGCTTGGGCAGGTCGGCGAAACAGCCGTGGCCATAGTTGGGGCGGAGGGTTTGGGTCATGAATTGGTATCATCACTATCCATTAGAACAATTTGACGAATTCAATTTCATCAGTGAAAAGAGTTCTCTATCGGTTATTGCCATATCACAGTAACTTTATCACAGCTATTGTTCATCAAGCCGGAACTCGTTCCCAGCTTTGCACTTTTGCAATAAACGCATCTTTATATTGCGGCCAGTTGCGTAACGTTTCCGGGTCAAACGCTGCATCATTCGGCCAAACCAAATTGCGGATTTCCGGATCAAGGCGGACTTGATTAAAAAAGGCTAAGTTCTGTAACGGCTCAAGCAATTTACCGCGTAAGATTGGTTCAAAATTAATCACTTGCTCGCTATGATCATCAAAAACGATGTGCAGTGTGTACTGTCCAACAATGTCAAACGCCTCAATATAATAAATATCATGTCCGTTCATTATTTTCTCCTGGTAATATCCTCTAACTCAACGGATCAATCTTCCCGGCATCACCACCACTGGACAACGCTTCCCAATTGGCAATCAGTTCATGGAGATGTAACTCCATCCATGCCTCTACAAAACGACGCTGGCGACGAGGCAACGCACCATGAATAGGCTCCAACGTATCCAGATCATAACTAATTGACCGACCTTGGTAGTAAACATGGATGTGCGGTCGATTATGGTACATACCACCTTCAGGGTACATACGAATGATTATACCGTAAAATCGGGAGATTTCAGTCATGAATTTTACCCCGCCGGCTGCACAATGCTCTTCCACGCCAGATTATTGCGCATCACCGAAAGTTGCCGGCCACTGTTGGGAAAGAGATTGGTCAAGCGGTCGATGACCGTCATCAAGAGCTGCGGCACAAGCGGATCGCGTTGGGCAAGCAAGATTGGCATGTAGCGCAGGCAAGGCTGATCGTCGTCGTCGCAGTGGAAGCTGTGCAGTTCCTGCTCATCGAGCCGATGGACAAAATTGTTGACCGTAGCCGCCAGTGCCGGTACACCCTGGTGATAACCGCCCATAGTATCGCGCCAGCCCAGCGTTATCACACCGACCAATGTTGCCGTTTCCGCCAAATAATCGGGTGAAAAGACCTCTAACTCGGAGCGCGGGCTGAGGCGGGGGCCTAAATTGCCGAAATCGGGGTTGAGCAACAACGTGTTGTAGATCACGCCGATCAGCCGGTCCGTGCCGCCATTGGCATTTTCCAACTCAATGCCGACAAAGGTGCCAAAGGTGTAGTCAGTCGGCTCGGCGACCAGGTCGGTTTCACCAGGATTGAAGATCTGGCAGATATAATCAATATGCGTATTAGACTTAACGATCTTGCCGATGGTGATGTTGTTCAGGTCGATCATGGGCGAGTTCCTTCACATAGTTGTAGATATTGCCCTAATCAAACCAGAACTTTTGTGCGAATGCAAATTGCGAGGTGGTTGTTTATCGTCCACCCATTCCCGACAGTGTAATCCCGCGCACGAACCAATTCTGCCCAACGATATAAATAATCAACACCGGCAGCAGCGCGATTACCGAGCCGGCCATGAGTAGATTCCATTCGGTATTAAATTGGCCTTGAAAGGAGCTAAGCCCGATCGGGATGGTGCGCATTTCTGGGGAGCGGGTGATGACGAGGGGCCAGAGGAAGTCGTTCCACGCACCTTGAAAATTGAAGATCGCCAGGGTCGCCAAGATGGGGCCGGCTAGTGGCATGAGCACCTGCCACCAGATACGAAAACTGCTGGCACCATCCATCCGCGCCGCTTCATCATAGTCGAGCGGCAACCCCATAAAATATTGACGAAGCAGAAAAACGCTAAAGGCGCTAAAGGCGGAGGGTAGGATCAGCCCAAGATAAGTATCGTGTAGATTGAGATAACGGGCCGAGGTGAGGATGAAATTGGGGATCATGGTGACCTGGAAGGGAATCATCAGCGTGCCCAGGTAAAGCAGAAAGAGCCACTCGCGCCCCCAAAAGCGTAGCCGGCTAAAGGCAAAGGCGGACAACGAAGCCGTGAGGATCTGGAGCGCGGTGGTGGATGTGGCGACAATCAGGCTATTGAGATAGTAGCGGCCAAAGGGGATCACCTGAAAGGTTTCGACATAATTTTGCAGCGTCAACCGATCTAGCGCCACCGTACGGCGTAAAATATCAGCCTTGGGCATGAGTGAGCCAAGCAACATCACCAGAAAGGGCAATGCCACAAAAAAGCCGGCGATCAAGAGCACGCTTTGCAAAAGCCAACGCGGCCGGCGCGATTGGGGATTGTGTAGAACGGGACGAACGGTTGTTGTTGTTGCCATAAGTGTTGGTTCGGCTGACGTCATAGGAATTGTGAGTTACGAGTATATCTCGTGTCTCCCCCTCTCGTGTCTCCCCTCTATCCCGCCTCATAATGAACCCAACGCCGCTGCATGCGTGTCTGGAAGAAGGTGAAGAGAAAAATAAAAATGAACAAGAACCAGGCAATCGCCGAGGCTTTGCCCATCTTTTGAAATTCAAAGGCGTTCTGATAAATATAGTAGACAACCGTCAGCGTCGATTGGGCTGGACCGCCGCGCGTCATCACAAAGGCTTCGGTGAAGAGTTGGAAGGCACCGATCATCTGGATCACAAAGAGAAAAAAGGTGGTCGGGCTGACGAGGGGCAAGGTCACATTGCGGAAGCGTTGCCAACTGCTGGCACCGTCAACGTTGGCGGCATCATAAAGCTCTTGGGGTACCCCTTGCAGCGCGGCCAGATAGATCACCATCGTAAAGCCGACATTTTTCCAGAGCGTCAACAGGATGACCGATGGCTTTGACCATTGGGTGCTGTTGAGGAAATCGGGCGGTTGAATCCCCCAGCCGCTCCATTCGGCCAGCTTCCAGATCGCGTTGCTAAAGAGGCCGAAGTCACGATTGAGCAGGAACTGAAAGATAATTGCGCCGGCGACAATTGTCGTCACCACTGGCATGAAGAAGATCACCCGGTAAAAGAGCCGCCCACGGATCTGTTGATTGAGCGCGACTGCCAGCCCCAAGCCAAAGGCCAACTGCAAGGGCACAATGGTCACCATAAAATAAACGGTGTTCCAAGAGACCTTGCGAAAGACCGAGTCGCGCGTCAGTAAGAGTACATAGTTTTGAAACCCGACAAATTTGGGCGGCGTGAGCAAGTTCCAATCGACAAAGCTGAGCCAAAGCGACGCCAAGACAGGCAAGACGACAAAAATCAAAAAGCCGAGAAAACTGGGTAACAAAAAGAGATAGGCTTCCCACTGTTGATCGGGACGCCAGCGCAAAGAGCGACGAGCGGTAGGTGATGCGTGATGCGTGGTTTGTGGTGCCGCGGTGGTAGTCATAGGCTTACGGGAAGACAGTACAACATCAGACGATTGACTGAGTATCCGGGGGCTGAGCCTGTCGAAGCCCCCGGATACTCAGTCAATCATTAACTCATTTCGGATAACCAGCGTCGGCCAAGAATTGGTCAACTTGATCACAGACACCGGGCAGAACATCCGCTGCAGTGGCCTCACCGGCCCAGATGCTATCCATCGCAGGGCTGATGATCGAACTGCTCAGTTCATTCCACTCGGCAAAGTAACCAGTACGACCCACCTTGGAGTTCTCGCCTTCGGTGATAAAGGCTTGACGGTTCGCTGGCGGTGTATCCAACCCCAGGAAGGCGGCTGATTTTGCCGTGGATTGCAGTGCGGGCAGGATTTCGCCAGACTCAGTGTAGAGGCGTTGGCCACCATCTGTGCTTTGGAGCCAACTGAGGAAGGTCCAAGCGGCATCTTTGTTGTCGCTTAACGCGCTCATCGTCCACGCTGCACCGGCGGCGCTGGCAGCACGCTGGCCATCGGCCGGAATCGGTACCACCGCCACATCATAGTTGAGATCGGCGGCGTTGAATTGCGAAATGCGACTGGCATTCTGGATGATCATGGCTGCCTGGCCATTGGCAAAGACCCCAGCATCACCACCGGCCTGATTGAGATTGGCCGGGCGCATGGCGTAGTTGTTGTCCATCATGTCGGCAAAAAACTGCACTGCTTCGATCGCTTCGGGTGAATCGAGCGTACAAGTGGTGGGATTATACATATCATCGAGGAAGCTGGCCTTATTCTGCCCCATCCAGAGCTGATATTTGCCCCCTTCCATGCCGAGTGCGTAGCGGGTGACTTGACCACTCGACTCGACGACAGTTAACTTTTCGGCGGCGGCCAGCAGATCGTCCCATGTCCAGGTTTCATCAGGGTATGCAACACCCACTTCGTCAAAGATGTCCTTATTGTAGTAGAGGACTTCTAGGCCGACGTCGCGTGGAAACCCATAGATGCTGCCCTCGTAAGTCGCAAAATCGAGCAAGGTTGGCCAGTAATCTTCGACGGGATAGCCCGACGCTTCGATAAAGGGATCGAGATTTTCTAGTACGCCCTGCGCTGCATAGTTGACCACCGGCGAGAGGAAGAGCACATCCGGCACGGCAGCCGGATCACCACTGGCCCACAGCGTTTGAATGCTGGTGAAATAATCACCCCAAGGTTGGCTATAGATTTCTACCTTGATTTCAGGATGTTCCTCCATAAAGGCATCAGCCACGGCTTGGTGGGTGGCGATCTCTTCGGGGCTGCCCCACATGGCCCAGGTAATTGTGGTTGATCCATCGCCGGCATTACTCGCGGCCGGCGCAGCGGTCTCGCCGCCGCTCTCAGCCGGTGCAGGGGCCGCGCCAGGTGCCACACAGGCACTCATAGCCAAGATCAGAAAGGTCGTTAACAGGATCAAAGACCAACGTTTCTGCATAGTGTCTTCTCCTCACAGATTCATTACAGATTCAATAGATGGGAAAGCAAAAATCAAATAATACGGGCAAGATAGTACCGGGGGCCTCACTGTAACTTGTTCCTATCATATCATCATGCTGCGCTCCCCGCAAGCAGATTGCAGAACAGGTGTACAATTCATTCTCACGAGACACCTTTGCTATTGATTATCCGGATGGCGAAAGCAGTCAAGTGTGTGATCGTTCACCATGCCACAGGCTTGCATAAAGGCGTAACAGATCGTGGGGCCGACAAAGGTAAAGCCTCGCTTTTTGAGATCTTTGCTCATGGCCACTGCCTCGGTGGTTTGTGCTGGTATGTCGGTCAGCGAGGCCCGCCGATTTTGAATAGGTGCACCACCGACAAAACCCCAGATGTAGCTATCAAAGCTGCCAAATTCTTCTTGGACGGCAAGGAAGGCACGTGCGTTTTTGACCACGCCATTGACCTTGAGTTTGTTGCGCACAATCCCTGGGTTCGCCAGCAATTCGGCAATTTTCGCCTCATCGTAGGCGATAATTTTGTGTGGGTCAAAGTTATCAAACGCGGCGCGATAATTTCCCCGTTTGCGCAGAATGGTGATCCAACTTAGCCCTGCCTGCGCCCCCTCCAGACAGATCATCTCAAAGAGATGTCGGTCATCATGTGCCGGCACCCCCCACTCTTCATCGTGATATTGAATGTACCGTGGGTCATCACCGGCCCAGCCACAGCGTATTTTAGTCATTTGGTATTTGTCACTTGTCACTTGTCACTTGTCATTGGTGAATGGTCAAACGCCCTCTTATGCATCGAGGGCGTTTGACTGTTGGCAATTGATGATTACTTATCAACCGCGTGGCGCTCTTCCAAAACCGCCAAATAATGGGCGTTGTACATAATCCCCAAAATGTTGCCAAAGGGATCGACCACCGACGCGGTTGCAAAGCCTGGTCCGCGTTCGGTGATCAGCTGGTACGTTTGGGCACCCAGCGCAAGCAGTCGCGCGTAGGTTGCCTGTAGATCATCAACGTGCCAATACGTGATGGCGCCTGCCGGTGTCTCTGCGGCACTGGAAGGCGCATACTTGCTATCGATGATGCCCAATTCATGTTGGTAATCTCCCAGGCGAAATTCGATATAGCCTGGCCGTTCAAAATAGGGCGCAACCCCGAGTAGATTGGTGTACCACGCTTTGGCTGCGTCGAGATCTGCTGCCCAAAAACTAATCGTTGTGAGTCCACGTAACATCGCTGTGCCTTTCTCTGCTGACAATGTTTTGCTAGCGCTAAATAGCAATCCCCCGCTAAATAGCAACCCTTTGGTTTTTTGTGTGACAACAACCACTGTAGCAGCCGGCAGTGACAACCCTATGTCAGCATCTCCCACAGCTTGCGCGCTTCCGTTGCAATTGCCGTACGTAACGCAATCGGTTCTAGCACTTCGGCCTGCGCACCCCAGCCCAAGAGCCAGGATTGAAGCTCATACAACGCATCTACTTGATAGACCATCTCTATAGTCTGCTCTGATTTTTCTGATAGGCTATGTTCTTGCACAAATGAATAGTGCTGGCGCTCCCGCACCCAGCGGGCAGCCGCCGCTGTAAAGTGTACGACCACCCTGGTTTTGGGTGAAGATCTGCGTGCCGGCGCTTGGTTGGTAAACACCTCGGATAGAAGTGTGCAGCCTTCTATCCGGCTCAAGCGGAATGAACGCCGATCCTGACGTAGCCGACAGTAGGCTTCCACATACCAGACGCCGTTACCCATCGTGAGCATGGTTGGCTCAATGACCCGTTCGGTGTGCTCATCGTTACTGAGGCTATGATAGAGAATCCGCACGGCCTGTTGTCCGTTGATCGCATCTTGGAGCGTTGCCAATAGCGGATCATGCAGATCAAAGGGCACGTTCGTGATATAAAAACGCAGAATCGACGTAAGCCGCTCAACCTCTTGCAAGGTGGCCTTGGGGAGCACATGGGTCAACTTTGCCAGCGCCTGGGCTGTTGCTGTGGGCAGCCGGCCCGTTGCCTGTTGCGCCAACCACCCCGCCCCGAGCACCAATGCGGCCGCTTCGTCCGCGGTAAAGAGCAAGGGTGGCAGAAAATAGCCGGGCATCAGCCCATACCCCTCGCCTGGCAAAGAGACCACCGGCACCCCCATTTCGCTCAACGCCGCCACATCGCGATAGACGGTCCGCTTGCTGATCTCAAAGCGCGCGGCAAGATCCTCAGCGCGCACCACATCACGCTTTTGGAGCACTAACAAGATGGCAAAGAGGCGATCAATCCGGTTCATGAGAAATGCAGTGGGAGAGTAACCGTCCTACCGTCCTACCGGCTAAACCGGCCCCCCGCCGGCATGGACGGAAAACTCATGGATCTCTGCGGCTTTGGCCGCCGTTGGTTTGGCCGCCAGCAGATCGCCGAAGAGGGGTAGTTGGCCATTCTTTACCGCGTTGTAGGCATAAATATACATGCTGGCGGACCAAGCCTGCTCGGCAAAGCCCATGGGATGACCACTCTGTCCATGCATCCACTCGTTAAATTCCCAATCGGCTGCCACCCCCTGACGGTTGGCATCAGCGAGGCTTGCCAGCATCTTCTCGGCTTCTTTTTGCCAGCCATGCGCCACCAACGCTGCCACGTGAAAGCCACCGATCATCGGCCAGATGCCACCGTTGTGGTATTGGTGGGGAATGTTGAGGTTGCGGCTGCGATAGTATTCGCGCCAACTTGGTTCACCCGGATAGATCGGCGGATAGATCGCTTTGGTCGGATACGGTTCGGCCATGCCCACTTGGCGCAGATAGCGCACGATGTGTTCGCTGCGGTGGAAATCGGCAACGCCAGTGAGGATTGCCAACAGATTGCCTAGGCTATCGCACCAGTCCCCATATTCGCGGAAGGCAACCCAAGGGAGATAGAAGGGGCGGCTAGAGATTGTGCCGACATTGTGATAGAGCATGTACCACTCCAAGCGAATCGCCTTGAGCCGCTCCAGATGTTCCGCAAAGTGGTCGGCCACCCAACAGCGGTCAACCCACATGAGCAGATTCAGCCGCTCATGCACACCCGCGGCATCGACCGCCGGGCGATGTATTGGGCTATCGGTCGGCAGCGCTTTCGCCAGCTCTTCATGGGCTAACATGGCGGCGTAATAGAGCACATTGTCATAGAGCACGTTGTAGCGCACTGCCAGCAGATCCATCCAATTGCCCGCCTCGGGGATCTCTAGCAGGCCACATTCATTCATATCCTGATAATCGAGCCAGAGCAGGGCGCGATCGATGGTGGACCAATGGGTGCTCAAAAAGTCAACATCTTTGGTCTGTTGATAATAGAGATAGTGGCCCAAGACAAACCAAAGATTACCATCGGCCGCCCCAGCATTCTCGGTACTCACATAGCCACTGTCAGGGTTGACATTGAGCGGGATCAGGCCCAAAGGCGACTGATGTGCGCCCAAGGTTTCCAATCCGGCGCGACAGGTGGCCAGCAGCGCAGCATCGCCCGTGGCCGCGGCTCCTAAAAAGATCACCCCATTGTCACGCGCCCACACTTGCGGATAGCCTGCTGCCAGCCCCGAGGCGCGGAAACCATGAGGCGTGACGCAGTTATGGAGAATTGTGTTGGCACGCTCATAGGCTTCTGTGATCAATGACGCATCTTGCATTCTCTGCTCCTTCAAATCCAGAATACTGGTGCGAGGAATTGTTTCCTGCATAAAACCCAGTATAGAGCCAAGAGGAATGAATTGCAAAGGTTCTGTATATTCTATCCACCTCCTACCCGGATCCTATGTAGAGGGAGAGGGCAAAAATGGCTAAAGTCAGTAACCTAGGAAAGAGTACTTGTTGTCATGAGCAATAGTGAGAAATGATAGTGATAGAAGAGCAACAAAATGGATAACAAACGCAGCAATGATCTTTTGCTTGGCCTGTTGGGTGGCGCGATTGGTGTGATGGCAATGGATCTCTTTTCGCAAGAGATTGTGCCGCTCTTTACGCAGAATGAGGAAGAACAATCGGGGCAACAACAAGCAATAGATCGCAACCACTGGATGATATATCGCTGATTGGCAAACACCACCGCAAAGAGGAATCATCGACAGCTGCCTTGGGCCGCATTGTCTAGGGTGCGTACCACATTTGGGGGATTACGCCGGACGATCAATTTTGTCCTTATGTGTAATCCCCCAAAATGGGACGCACCCCATTGTCTATCAATGGTTGACAAATGAAGAACCAGAAAAAACGACCAAGAGCTATTTAAGTTATGGCGTACACTGGGGCTATGGGATTGTCCAAGGTGGCGTGTATGGTGCTCTACAGGCGAACGCCGACGACAGTACGCTCAGCGCTGACCTTACCCGTGGCTGGGCTTTTGGCACAGCGCTCTGGCTCTTTGGCGATGAAGGGATTGTGCCGATCCTCGGGCTACAACAGGGTCCGACCGCCGCCCCCCTTGGCACCCACGCCCAGCGTCTTGCCATGCATCTCGTCTATGGGGCAACGACAGCGGCCGCAACGTATGCACTCAAGCGAGTAACTGAGTAGCACTTTACTCACGCCAACTCACGCAAGTGTTGTGCTACTACCCGATCAACATTTTGGCAACGCCATGGGGAAAATAGAGTGCGTTGTCGTGCCACAGGCATCACTGCTGTTAAAAGCTGTCGTACTTTCAGGAGCTGCGTCTTGCATGCGTTGGCGAATGCTGGCGACGAATAGATCGCGCAACAATGCCGCCCGTGCCAATATGTTATCTATGCTACTTGTTGTTGCAATCGTGCATCCAACCACCACCTCGCCGAGCTTTGGCGGACAATTCGCACGATAAAGATGAGCCCATAGAGCAACAGCCCAATACCCAATTGGCGCAACCATACTTCGGTTGCTTCGCTCCCTAAAAATAAAGCCCAACCGTCACCACCAATATAACTCATGTTACGCAGTAAATATCGCGATCTCGTGTACTCCACATCCCTAGATGCGGGTCAACCCGCATCTAGGGATGCGGAGTACACGAGTAGGGTCTCTTCTTGCTTGCGTCGTGCGTAACATAAGATATAAAACAAGGGCTTGCCACAAGGGTCAACATAATTCGATTCACCAGCCTTTTGTCCACTTGTCTTAATCAATATTATGTGTATAATATATCGTGACAGAAATCACAAACATACAGCAAAATGAATTGTCTTTTACCCTCCCGCTCAACTGGAAGATACAATTAGGGCTAACATCAAACTTGCTCTCAAGTTGCGCGGGGTTTCACTTGCCAAGGATATTGAAGGGGTTTCCTGTGCCAACAGCTGCCCAACAGCTTTTGATGCTCCTCGTCTCCTATGTTACGCTGTCGCACCACCGTTTGCTCGACTGAATTTGGCCGGCTGGATTTGCTCCGCTGCGTAGCCTAACGTTTTAGGTCGAACAAATGGGTAGCCGCCAAATGGTGGATGGTGATGCATGTGCCGTCAGAACCTCGCGCGACGATGCGCGTTTCCCTATATCTCCTCATGTAGGTGTTCTTGACATAGATGTCTAATTCAAACCGTTTGCAGTGATAGCTTGCCCTGTCAGGTTGGGTGAGCAATGTGTATATCATATCGTACACATTTTTGGCTGCTTCTCGTTGGTCTTTCCCCAAGCATTTGCCTGGGTCTCTTTCGTTTAGCGTAATCCAGAAATTCTCTGTTTTAAAAAGGCAAAACCGAATTTCTGGGTACGATCTTACTTATTTTTAGTCTTCAGGAGTCCGTGGATGAACGATGATGCCAGACAAATCAAGGCTGGGTATCCGCCCAAACAAGGTCTTTATGATCCTGCCTTCGAGCATGATGCCTGTGGCGTTGGCTTTGTAGTTAACATTAAGGGGCGCAAATCGCGCGCCATTATTGACAACGCACTGCAGATCTTACTCAACCTTGACCACCGCGGGGCATGTGGTAGTGAAGAGAATACCGGTGACGGTGCCGGGATCCTCATGCAATTGCCGGATGCCTTTCTGCGTAAAGAGTGTGCTACATTGGGGATCGAGCTCCCCGCGCTGGGTCGCTATGGTGTCGGTATGCTCTATCTACCAGCTGATGGTGACCAACAAGCGGCCTGTGAAGAGCGGCTAAATGCCATTATTGCCGCCGAAGGTCAGCAACTGCTCGGTTGGCGCACGGTACCAACACAAAACCGCAGCCTGGGCAATGGTGCCAAATCCGGCGAACCGATCATGCGCCAGGTCTTTATCGGTTGCAATGATGAGACACTGGTCAAATCCGATGATCTCGCCTTTGAGCGCAAGCTCTACGTCATTCGCAAGCAGGCAGAGAATTCCATCCGCCCCGGCATGGGCGAGACATCCCTGCCCGGCGGTGAGGGCTTCTACTTTGCGAGCCTCTCCTCGCGCACCATCGTCTATAAGGGCATGTTGCTCTGCGCTCAAGTCGCTGAATATTACTTGGACTTGCAAGATCCAACGATGGAGAGCGCACTGGCGCTGGTCCATTCACGTTTTAGCACAAACACCTTTCCTAACTGGGAGCGCTCGCATCCCTATCGCTATATTATGCACAATGGCGAAATCAACACATTGCGTGGCAATGTGAACTGGATGACCGCCCGTGAATCGACGCTTTCGTCCAAGCTTTGGGGGGATGATCTGCCCAAGGTGTTGCCGGTCATCGATCCTGAAGGGTCCGACTCGGCGATGTTTGATAACTGCCTCGAATTCTTGGCCCTCTCCGGGCGCTCGCTACCCCACTCGATCATGATGATGATCCCGGAGCCGTGGTCGAAACATGCGAACATGGATGACGCCAAACGCGCCTTTTACGAATATCACAGCACGTTGATGGAGCCGTGGGATGGTCCGGCCTCGATTGGCTTTACCGACGGCACAATGGTCGGTGCCATTCTCGATCGCAATGGTCTGCGTCCTTCACGTTACTATGTCACCAAAGATGAACTGGTGATCATGGCGTCGGAGGTTGGTGTGCTAGAGGTGGCACCAGAGAATGTACTGAAGAAGGGCCGCTTGGAGCCTGGCCGCATGTTCCTGGTGGACACGGCACAGGGGCGGATCATTGATGATGCCGAACTGAAGGCGACAATTGCCGCCGAGCATCCCTACCGCGAGTGGCTCGACCAATACATGGTCGAACTCGATGACCTGCCCGCCCAACAGCCCTGTGGCACCGATGAGGGGACGACGCTCGTGCAGCGTCAAGGTGCTTTTGGCTACACCTTTGAGACCTTGCGTGCCCTGCTTACCCCGATGGCGGCCAATGGCGTCGAAGCCCTGGGTGCCATGGGCGATGATACGCCGCACGCTGTCCTCTCTGACCAGCCACAATTGCTCTATAGCTACTTCCGCCAGCTCTTTGCCCAGGTGACCAATCCACCGCTTGACGGTATCCGCGAGGAGTTGGTCACCGCTAGCGAGATGATGATCGGCACCGAAGCAAATCTGATCGAGCCGGATGCCTTGGCCTGTCAACAGATCAAGCTCACATCGCCCATTCTTACGAATGAGGAGTTGGCTAAACTCTGCCACGTTGACCACCCGGCCTTCAAGGCGCAGATTTTGCCAATCCACTTTGCCGCTAATGGTGGTGCCGGTGCGCTAAAAGATGCCCTGGCTCAGCTCTTTGCCGACGCCGACGCCGCGATCCGTCAGGGCGTCAATATTCTCGTTCTCTCTGATCGGGGTGTCAATGCCGAAAAGGCCCCAATCCCAGCGCTGTTGGCGACTTCTGGTCTACATCATCATCTGATTCGCAATCAGACGCGTACGCAGGTTGCCTTGTTGGTCGAGACAGGCGAAGCGCGTGAGGTTCATCACTTTTCCGTGCTCATCGGCTATGGTGCCACGGCGATCAATCCGTATCTAGCCTTTGAAACGATCACCCAGATGGTCGCTGAAGGGTCGTTGGGCGATTTGACTCCTGAAAAAGCCCACTATCAGTATGTCAAAGCCGCGGTTAAGGGGGTTCTCAAGGTCATCTCCAAGATGGGGATTTCGACCTTGCAGAGCTATCACGGCGCACAGATCTTTGAAGCGTTGGGGCTGAGTCAAGAGTTAGTCGATAACTACTTTACCAAGACACCCACGCGTATTCAAGGGATTAATTTGGCTGAGATCTACGAAGAAGTGCAGGCCCGTCACCACAAAGGCTTCCCGCCGCGTACCAATGGGGTAGAAACGCTTGACCCTGGTGGTGTCTATCAATGGCGCCACGATGGCGAGCGCCATCTCTTTAACCCACAGACGATCCATCAACTGCAACAGGCCTGCCGCACAAATAATTACAGTGTCTTCAAGCAATATGCCGCCACGGTCAACAATCAGAGCGCAGCGTTGATGACGCTCCGCAGCCTGCTCGACTTTAAATTCGACGGCGAACCCATTCCGCTTGAAGAAGTCGAGTCGGTCGAGTCGATCGTCAAACGCTTCAAAACTGGCGCGATGTCTTACGGTTCGATCTCCAAGGAAGCACACGAGACACTGGCCATCGCCATGAATCGCATTGGTGGGCGCAGCAACACCGGCGAAGGGGGCGAAGATCCCGCTCGCTATCAGTTGGATGCCAATGGAGATTCACGCAATAGCGCAATTAAACAGGTCGCCTCGGGGCGCTTTGGCGTGACAAGCAATTATCTGGTCCATGCGCAAGAGTTGCAGATCAAGATGGCGCAAGGGGCCAAGCCCGGCGAAGGGGGTCAATTGCCTGGCCGCAAGGTCTACCCCTGGATCGCCAAGGTACGCCACTCGACACCCGGTGTGGGGTTGATTTCGCCGCCACCGCACCACGATATCTATTCGATTGAAGATCTGGCCGAGCTGATCCATGATCTCAAAAATGCCAACCACCATGCCCGCATCAACGTCAAGCTGGTCTCGGAAGTCGGAGTCGGCACGATTGCCGCCGGGGTCGCCAAGGGGCACGCTGACGTGATCCTGATCAGTGGTCATGATGGTGGCACCGGTGCTTCGCCGCAGACGAGCATCAAACATGCCGGCTTGCCCTGGGAACTCGGTCTAGCCGAGACCCATCAGACGTTGGTGCTCAACGATCTGCGCAGCCGCGTGGTGGTGGAGACCGATGGCCAACTCAAGACTGGCCGCGATCTAGCGATTGCTGCGCTCTTGGGGGCCGAGGAATTTGGCTTTGCCACCTCACCGTTGGTCGCGCTGGGCTGCATCATGATGCGTGTCTGCCACTTGGACACCTGTCCGGTTGGCGTGGCAACGCAGAATCCCGAATTGCGCAAGAAATTCACTGGTGACCCGCAACATGTCGTCAACTTTATGTATTTCATGGCACAAGAGCTACGCGAATTCATGGCGCAACTTGGCTTCCGTACCCTCAACGAGATGATTGGTCGTGTCGACAAACTAGAACCGAAGAAAGCCGTCGCCCATTGGAAGGCTAGGGGCATCGATCTGAGCAACATTCTCTATCTGCCCGATGTGCCTGCAAGCGTGGGGCGCTACTGTCAGATCGCGCAGAATCATGGTCTCGATAATGCCCTTGATAACACAACGCTGCTCGACCTCTGTAAACCAGCGTTGGAAGAGGGCAAACGCGTTGCCGCCACCCTGCCGATTAAGAATGTCAACCGCGTGGTTGGTACCATTCTCGGTAGCGAAGTGACGCGCCGTTACGGCCCCGAAGGGTTGCCAGATGATACGATCGAATTACACTTCCAGGGGTCGGCTGGACAGAGCTTTGGGGCCTTTATTCCTAAAGGGATCACGCTTGAGCTTGAAGGCGATGCGAATGATTATGTCGGCAAAGGGCTCTCCGGTGGGAAGATCATTATCTATCCGCCAGCCGGCTCAACCTTTGTGCCGACCGATAATATTATTAGCGGCAATGTCAATCTCTATGGGGCGACGGCCGGTGAAGCCTATATCCGCGGCGTAGCTGGCGAACGCTTCTGCGTGCGCAACAGTGGAGTTACCGCCGTTGTCGAAGGCGTGGGTGACCACGGTTGTGAGTACATGACCGGCGGCAATGTGGTGGTCCTCGGCCACACCGGACGCAATTTCGCAGCTGGCATGTCGGGCGGGATTGCCTATGTGCTCGATGAGGCGGGCACCTTTGCCAACCACTGCAATTTGGAGATGGTTGAGTTAGAGACGTTGACCGATGCCCAAGAGATCGCCGAGCTGCAAACCATGATCCAAAATCATGCTGACTACACGGATAGCGCGGTTGCCAAGCAGATTCTGGCTGACTGGGCTGGCTATATCGGTAAGTTTGTCAAGGTGATCCCTAAAGATTACAAACGTATGTTGGAAGCGTTTGCCCTGGTGGCCGCCGAAGGGCTCAGCGGTGACGAAGCCGCGATGGCTGCGTTTGAATCGAACATGAATGATCTCTCCCGCGTGAGTGGGAATTAGCAGGAGAGTAAATCAGTAGAAGAGTACATCGGTAGACTAGTACATCAGTAAATCGGTCAGGGAATTTTCTAATGGTCCATCTACCGATACGAATAATCGATGTACTGATTTACCGATATACCAATGTACTGATTTACCGATTTACCGATTTACTGTCCCACTGATATAGACGGAGGAATGACGATGGGGAAACCCACTGGTTTTATGGAATTTGATCGTGAACTTGCCAAGGAACGCGCGCCATTGGAACGGGTGCACGATTATAACGAATTCCACTTGCACATCAGTGATAGTACATTGCAACAACAGGGTGCCCGCTGCATGGATTGCGGTATTCCCTTTTGCCACACGGGCACGTTGATCAACGGCCTGGCGTCGGGCTGCCCAGTCAACAATCTGATTCCCGAGTGGAATGATCTGGTCTTTAAGGGCAAATGGCGCGAAGCGCTTGACCGTCTGCACAAGACCAATAACTTTCCCGAATTCACCGGCCGTGTCTGTCCGGCCCCCTGTGAGGGGTCGTGCACATTGGGCATTATTGAGCCACCGGTGACGATCAAGAGCATTGAGTGTGCGATTATCGACAAGGGGTTCGAAGAGGGTTGGGTTGTGCCGCGGCCCCCCAAGGTGCGCACCGGCAAAAAAGTCGCCGTCGTTGGTTCCGGACCATCAGGCTTGGCCTGTGCCGCACAACTTAACAAGGCGGGCCACAATGTCACCGTCTATGAACGGGCCGACCGCATTGGCGGGCTGCTGATGTATGGCATCCCTAACATGAAGCTCGATAAACACGTCGTGCAGCGGCGCGTTGATCTGTTAGCGGCTGAGGGGGTTGAATTTGTCACCAATTGCGAGATCGGCAAAGATATTGACGCTGGCGAGTTGAAGGCGCAATATGATGCCGTCGTCATGTGTACCGGTGCCACCAAGCCACGCGATCTGCCAATTGAGGGCCGCGAAGCCAATGGCATTTACATGGCAATGGAGTTCCTACGTGGCAATACCAAGAATGTGCTAGACAACCGGCGCAACGGCCAAGTTTCGGTCGACGGCTTACCCGTCCCACCAATTTCGGCGGCGGGCAAAGATGTGATTGTGATCGGTGGTGGTGATACGGGCACCGACTGTGTCGGTACTTCGTTGCGCCACGGCTGCCGCAGCCTCACCCAATTTGAGATTCTGCCCAAGCCGCCAGAAGAGCGCGCGCCAGATAATCCGTGGCCGCAATTCCCGCGCGTCTACAAGCTTGACTATGGCCAAGCCGAAGCCGCGGCCCGCTTTGGCGATGACCCACGTACCTATCTGATCAACACAAAACGCTTTGTCAGCGACGAAGCGGGCAACTTGAAGGAGCTGCACACTGTCGAGATCGAGTGGGCCAAGGATGCCAACGGCCGCTTTGTCATGAACGAAGTCCCCGGCAGTGAAAAGGTCTGGCCGGCGCAGTTGGTGCTGCTGGCGATGGGCTTTCTCGGCCCCGAAGAGGCTGCCGTCCAACAGTTGGGCTTGGCCCAAGATCCCCGCTCCAACATCCAAGCCGACTATGGCAAATTCCACACCAGCGTCGAAGGTGTCTTTGCCGCCGGTGACTGCCGCCGTGGCCAAAGCCTGGTCGTCTGGGCGATCAATGAAGGCCGCGCCGCCGCGCGCGAAGCGGATCGCTGGTTGATGGGTGAGACGAGTTTGCCGTGAGTAGTAGCATGAACTAAAAAAGTCCGCAGCGCAGCTGCGGACTTTTTTAGTTCATGCTATTTAAGCTTCAAAAGGCTGCACCACAGAAATGGCATCATCGTGCCAAATTTCGTAACAACCAACAGTTTCCTCGCGGATTGTAAAACCATTCTGCTGTACCCAACCGACTACTTCGCTCCATACATCGAGAATCGTTGGATAACTGCTCAGATCCGCGTTCGCCGTCCCCATTGCTCCCTGGTGGGGCGGGATTTCGCGAACAACAATATCACCGCTGGGATTGACCGTACCAGTATAGGGTAGGCAGATCTCGACAGGGCCGTCATCGCTCTCATTGACGGGGCCATAGTAAAAGCAGATCGGATCGCCGGTGCTGCTTGCTCCGGCGGCGTTTAGGTGGGATTCCAGTTGTGAGAGTGCCTGTGGAATAAAATCGTGAAAGGCGGACACGGTAATCTTCTTGGTAATACTCACGGCTTGCGTGCTGGGAAATGCTTTGACTTCAATATCCATTGCCATTGGGTGTTGCTCCTTGCGTAAATAGGCCAGTACTTTATGCGATGAGCGACGCATCTGTTCCACCTTTTCTTCAAACGACTGCCGATGGGCAATGATCAGTTGCATGGCATCGTCCGTGGTCGGCGCGGCTAGCACGCGTCGAATCTCGACCAGTGGCACCTCCATCTCTCGCAACAGCCGCACATAGTACGCTGTCTCCAACTGACCAATGCTGTAGTAGCGATAGCCAGAGTCCGGATCGGTATAGTCCGGGATGAGGATGCCAAGTTGGTTGTAGAGACGCAGGGCCTTGCGGGTAAGCAATGCAGCCTGCGCAAAACGGCCAACCGAGAGGTACTGCTCGCGGCTGGGCTTTGTTGGTGGATCAAGGTAGTAATCGCTCATAAATAGAGTATAAACCTGACCCTTTGGGCCGAGTCAAGCCCCAATTTTCAATTCCCAATTTGTTCTCATGGCATGATTTTTGATTCTTATAGCTTACTTGACAACAGCCCTCTTATCCTATACACTTGATCCCAAAATGGAATCAACTCATTGCAATGGTGGAAAGCATGTATGCGGGTTTTTAGCAAAAAGATGCTTCGCGAATTTTGGGAAACCCATGCCGATGCCAAAGCAGGTTTGCAAGGATGGTATGAAGAGGTCCTGCGTGTTGAATGGCAAACGCCGTCAGATGTTAAACGCGCTCATGCCAATGCCAGTATCCTTGCGGATAATCGGGTGGTCTTTAATATCCAAGGCAATGCTTATCGCCTTATTGTCAAAATTCACTATGACCGAAGGTTTATCTACATTCGCTTTGTCGGTACGCATGCCCAGTATGACAAGATAGATGCTGAAACAGTATAGCGAAAAGGTCTATAGGGGTAGGATATGAACTTAAAACCAATCCACAGTGATGAAGAGTATGAAGCTGCGCTACAAGAAATTGACCGGTTGTGGGATGCCATCGCTGGAACACCTGACGGTGACGCCCTGGAAATTTGGGTTACGCTTGTCGAGGCGTACGAAAAGGGAAGATATGAGCTGCCACCACCAGATCCGATTGAAGCCATTGAGTATTTCATGGAAAGCCGGGGCTGGACACGGAAAGAGTTGGAGCCATATATTGGTAACCGGGGGCGCGTCTCGGAAGTGTTGAATCGGAAACGTCCGTTGACAATTGCAATGATTCGAAAATTGGAGCAGGCAACTGGTATTCCGGCTTCGATTCTAATTCAGCCCTATATGATAAATCAAGAACCAGATGAAGCGATACATAGCGAATTCTTAACTGCCGCCGCTTGATCGTTCGTAGCATTATACGCGATTTATTGGTGACGCCTATACTCTTCGGTTGATCTCGGGTGCGTACCACATTTTGGGGATTACACCGGACGATCAAAGTAGTCCTTCCCTGTAGTCCCCCCAAAGATAATCTCCCAAAATGGGACGCACCCATTGATCTCTCGTAGGAGCACGGCATGCCGTGCTCCCACGAGAGATCAACCATGCCGCTGCATAAAGCGGTAAATCCGCTCCAATGCCTTCTCGATATTCTCGACGCTGGCCGCGTAGGCACAACGAATATGCCCCTCGCCGCCGCCGCCAAAAGCGCTGCCGGGGATCACGGCGACGCGCTCTTCCCTAAGCAGGGTTTCACAGAATTCGTGCTCGTTCATCCCTGTGCGGCGGATGCTGGGGAAGGCGTAGAAGGCCCCTTTCGGTTCAAAGCAGTCCAATCCCAAGCTGTTCATGCCATCGACAATTAGCCGGCGCCGCGCATCATAGCTGGCGACCATTTGGAGGACATACTCCTCCGCCGTCGGGTCGGTTAGCGCGGTGAGGGCTGCTTCCTGGCCGACGGTTGAGGCGGACATGATCACGTATTGGTGGATCTTGCGCATGGCACCGATCAGATCCGTTGGGCCACAGGCATAGCCGACGCGCCAACCGGTCATGGCGTAATCCTTGCTCATGCCGCCGAGGTGGACGGTGCGGTCGGCCATGCCGGGCAGCGAGGCAAACATGACGTGCTCATGGTCGCCATAGACGAGGCGGTCGTAGATTTCGTCGGAGATGACAATTAGGTCATGTTCGTCGGCAATGCGTGCAATTTGGAGCAGCCCTGCGCGATCCATGACCGCGCCCGTCGGATTGCTGGGGAAGCCAATGAGCAGGGCTTTGGTGTTGGGGGTAATCAGCGCTTCAATCGCGGCGGGATCAACTTGAAAACTATGCTCGGCATAGGTGGGGAGGTCGACGACGGTGCCGCCGGCAAGGAGGACGCTGGCGGTGTAGCTAACGAAACAGGGCTGCGGCACAATCACCTCATCACCAGGATCGAGGATCGCCTGCATGATTAGCGACATCGCTTCGCTGACGCCGACGGTGATCAGCACTTCCTTTTCCGGATCATAGGCGGGGCCATTGTAGCGCTGGGTGAGCATCTCGGCCACGGCAGTGCGCAACTCGATCATGCCAGCATTGGAGGTGTAGGCGGTGTTGCCGCGACGCAAACTTTCGATGCCAGCCTGCAAAATGGGTGCCGGGGTGACAAAGTCTGGTTCGCCAATGCCCAGGCTCACCACATCTTCCATGGTAGCGGCGATATCAAAATAGCGCCGAATGCCGGAAGGGGGAACGCTCATCACCCGTTTACTCAGGCGGCTTTCGTGATCGCGCAACTTGCGATGGTAACCGTTACCATTGCTAGTAGGCATCTGCCGATGGCTGGTGCCATTTAGTACGGGAGTCTCTATCATTATCGAATTCATGAGAATTATTTGTCCTCTGATGTTTGTCCAAAACAAAAGTTCCAACTGATTGCCGTGGCGCGCAAAAGTGCCTCCGTTACAATCCACACTTCGCGATACTTTGTCGGGAAAGGCCGATTACAATTTATTGGCCGACAACCATCTAAATTGCCGGCTGCGTGCGACGGCTACCCCGCCGACACCAGAGAGACCAATGGTGTGAAACATAGGTGAGTACCTGGGATTCGGTTGATTTATAAATTATGATTGGGATAGAGAGGCGGCTGTTGTACAAGACATAATACGATCAATTGGGCGAATAGGTTCCGACTGCCTTGGGAAACTGTTGCGTGGTGCGTCTTACGTGTACTGTGACTGGATCTGCGCTTATCTACAGTCAGCTGTTGTGATCGACAACTCGTCCTAACCTAGCAGGTGCGGGCTGCTTAAGCAACGAATATGCACCCTTCTCGGTCGCGCACCAATCATCCCCATCAGTACACGCAATACGCACCACGTATCAATTCAACTCCGGCTTCCGTGCGCGCCAATCCGTTGCCTGTTCGTATGCATGGGCGGTGCGTAAGATTACTTCTTCGCCAAGGTGCGGGCCAATCAGTTGGAGGCCGATTGGCAAGCCGCCGTCGTCAAAGCCACAGGGCACGCTGATCCCACAGTTTCCGGCCAGGTTGAGTGAAATCGTTAGGATGTCACTGAGATACATTTCCAGTGGATTATCCGTTTTGGCACCGATGGGAAAGGCGGTGGTCGGTGCGACGGGACAAGCGATCACATCAACTTCTTGAAAGGCGCGGTCGAAATCCTGCTTGATCAAGGTGCGAACTTGCTGGGCCTTTAGATAATAAGCATCGTAGTAGCCGGCGCTGAGCGCATAGGTACCGAGCATAATGCGGCGCTTGACTTCCGGCCCAAAGCCTTGACCGCGCGTCTGGCGATAGTTATCCAGCACGCCATCGGCGTTGGCGCTGTGACCAAAGCGCACGCCATCAAAACGGGTGAGGTTGGCGCTCGCCTCGGCCGTGGCGACGAGGTAGTAGACCGGCAGCGCTTTGTCTGTATTGGGCAGGGAGACGGGCAGCACGGTTGCGCCCATTTCTTCCAGCTTAGCCACCGCGGTGCGCACTGCCGCTTCCACCTCCGGCTGCATCCCCTCGGTAAAATATTCCTTGGGCAGTCCAATACGCAACCCAGCGACATTGCCGGTCAGCGCTGCACGATAATCGGGGACCGCTGCCGGTAAACTCGTGCTGTCATTGGGATCGCGGCCGGCCATGATCTGTAGCAACAACGCTGCATCCTCGACAGTTTTTGTCATTGGGCCGATCTGATCGAGGCTGCTGCCATAGGCGACCAAACCAAAGCGGCTGACACGGCCATAAGAGGGTTTTAGGCCGACAATCCCGCAGAATGAAGCGGGTAAGCGCACGCTGCCACCGGTATCGGTGCCAAGTGCAGCGACTGCTTCGTCGGCCGCCACTGCTGCACCAGAACCACCACTGCTACCACCCGGCACGCGATCCAGATTCCAGGGATTGTGGGTGACAAAGTAGCCGCTGTTTTCATTGCTGGAGCCCATGGCGAATTCGTCGCAGTTGACTTTGCCCAGAATAATGGCACCAGCCGCTTGTAGCCGCGCCACAGCGGTGGCGGTATAAGGGGGGATAAAGCCTTTAAGGATTTTGCTGCCACAGGTCGTCTGTATCCCTTTGGTCGCCAACACATCCTTGATGGCTAGCGGCACACCGAGCAGTGGCGCATCCTCGCCCGCGGCACGGCGTTGGTCCGCCGCCTCTGCTTGGGCTAGTGCCGCTTCGTTCGTCACAGTGAGATAGGCTTTTACGTTGCCATCGACAGCCGTAATCCGATCCAATAGTGCCTGTGTCAGCGCAGCTGCTGTAAATTCACCAGCGCGCATCCCCGTCAGCGCTTCTTGGATCGTCAATTCGTACAGTGGTTTTGTTCTCATTATTACCCACATTCATTTCAGGCCATTATTTAGGGATCAGGATTCGTTTAGCATGTATTGCGTGTTGCGTGTTGCGTCTACTGAAACTGTTTCATTGCACGTGATCGTTACCGCAACTCATGGATAAGAAACAAAACGCAAATTGACGTTAAGTACCATGCAAAGAGAGAGAACTCCGGTTGTACGTAACGAAGCAGTTACAGTACACGCAATACGCAACACGTAACAGAATCACTCTTCAAAGACCGCACGCACCCGGAAAAAACCATCTTCGCTGTCGGGGGCATTGGCGAGTGCTTCTTCGTTGGTCAGGCACGGGGCCGGTTCATCCAAGCGCATTACATTTTTTAGCGGCAGGACATAGGGGGTGGGAGGGACATCGCTCGTATCGACCGTGGCCAAGAGATCGGCATAGTCGAGGATCGCCGAAAGCTGCTGCGTATACTCTTCAATTTCGGCATCGGTTAGTGCCAACTTGGCCAATTCGGCCACGTGGCGGACTTCATCGGTGGTCAGGTGCATGGTGGCATCCTATCGGTAGTCGGATTGACGCAGGTCTCAGTTTCGATACGGCCAAAAGCGGCCTACTCAACCAGCGATCTGTAAAAATCCTAATCAATGAACTGCACAAAAAAACGTCGTGGACATGTCCACGACGCTCGCTTGCAGAGAGAACTCATCCAAACGCCGTGGATTGCGCCACGGCTCTGAACCCAGTTACCGAGACGCGCGCATAGCCGCGGCTGCTGCCAAGGCTGCACATGCGGTATTCTGGCTGAACAAAACGGCAGATGAATTCATGAGATTTAAAAAAAAGGAACAGAAAAAGTGATCGAGAAAAAACAGTTGTGAAAAGTATAACTGGCGATGGGGGAGATGTCAAGCTCCATTTACGAAAAGTCGCAGAAAGGCAGGGAGACAGGTAGACAAGTAGACAAGGGAAACAGGTAACCGGTAAAATCGTCCCTGTTTCCCTGTTTCCCTGTTTCCCTGTTTCCCTGTTTCCCTGTTTCCCTGTTTCCCTGTTTCCCTGTTTCCCTGTTTCCCTGTTTCCCTGTTTCCCTGTTTCCCTGTTTCCCTGTCTACCTCTCTCCCTGTATACTCTTTCCCAACAACTCTTGTTTTCGTTGTTCAATTCCAGCAAAGGAGAGGCCAATGTCCACTAACCATCCCAACATCCTCTTTATCATGTCCGATGACCACGCTGCCCACGCCATGAGCTGTTACGGCAGCCGTATCAACCAGACGCCTAACCTTGACCGGATCGCCAATGGCGGGATGCGTTTTAACAACTGCTTCTGTACTAACTCGATCTGTACGCCCAGCCGAGCGTCGATCCTCACTGGTACCTACAATCACATCAACGAAGTTACCACCCTCGACACCCCAATGGACAATCGTCTGCAAACGTTTCCCCAACTGCTGCAAGAGATTGGTTACCAGACCGCGATCTTTGGCAAGTGGCACTTGGGGCAGGGACCGGATCACTGTCCCACCGGCTTTGATGATTGGGCCGTGCTACCCGGCCAAGGGCTCTATCACAACCCCGATCTGATCTTCAAGGGGCCAAATGGTGGCACGCGACGCACCGTTCAAGGCTATGTCACCGATATTATTACCGACCTGAGCCTGGATTGGCTGAAAGCGCGCGATGCCGGCCAGCCCTTCTGTCTGATGTATCACCACAAGGCACCCCACCGTGAATGGGAGCCGGATGAGAAACATGCCCATCTCTATCTCAACGAAGAGATCCCCGAACCAGAGACGCTCTACGACGATTACGCCGGTCGCGCCGCCGCAGCCGCCGCGGCGGAGATGCGCGTCGGTGTCCACATGAAACCGATGGATCTCAAGTCGACGATCAACTATACCCTACCAGAGAACGAACTGCGCAAATGGGCCTATCAGCGCTACATCAAGGATTATCTGCGCGTCATCGCCAGCATCGATGATAACGTGGGGCGTGTTCTCGATTATCTTGATGAAGCCGGATTGACTGAAAACACGATTGTGATTTATACCTCCGACCAGGGCTTCTTTCTCGGCGACCACGGCTGGTATGACAAGCGCTTTATGTACGAAGAGTCGCTACGTATGCCCTTTATCGTGCGCTATCCCAAGGAAGTGGCTGCCGGCACGGTCAACGACGATATGATTCTCAACGTCGATTTCGCGCCACTCTTTCTCGATCTGGCTGGCGTGCCGGTGCCGGATGAGATGCAGGGGCAGAGCTTCCGTTCGCTGCTCCAAGGCGAGACGTCCCCCGATTGGCGGCAGGCAATGTACTATCGATATTGGATGCACAAGGCGCACCACAATGTCTACGCCCACTACGGCATTCGCACGCTGCAACATAAGCTGATCTACTATTACGCCGATGCGCTTGGGCAGGCCGGCACGATTGATGAGACCTATGAACCCGAATGGGAACTCTTTGACCTCGCCACCGACCGCTTTGAACTCAATAATCTGATCGGCGATCCCGGCTACGCTGAAACCATCACCCAACTCAAGACGCAACTCCATCAAATGCAGGCCGATTTTGGCGACGAACGGTATTTCAAAGATGTGGATTGATGTGGCTGCCGTGCTAGCTATCCTCTTCCTCGCTGCACTCACCAAGGCAACCCTCGGCTTTGGTGAATCGCTGTTGGCAATCCCGCTCTTGACGCTTGTCATCGGCATTCAAACCGCGGTGCCACTGATCGCCCTGATCGCTGCCACTGTTACACTGCTCTTGCTTGTGTGGCACTGGCAGCAGATCGATCTGGCCGCTACCTGGCATTTGCTGATTGCGGCTGTGGTGGGCATTCCAGTGGGCGTTTGGGGACTGACCGCGCTCCCTGTGGCCTGGGTAACCGCCACATTGGGGATTGTGCTGATTGGTGTTGGCGGCTATAACTTGTGGCAACCCACCTGGACGGGTCTGCGCGATCCACGCTGGATCTATCCCTTTGGCTTTCTGGCCGGCATCTTGGGGGGAGCCTACAACATGTCCAGCCCGCCGATCCTCATCTATGGCGCGATCCGCCGCTGGTCGCCGGACCATTTTCGCGTGACGATGCAAGGATTTTTTCTTCCGGTCAGTTTGCTGATTCTCCTGAGCCATGCCAGTGCTGGCCTGTGGACGGGCGAAGTTTTGCGGCTCTACGCATTGGCCTGGCCGATTATGGTGGTGGCCTTTTGGCTAGGCAACCGCTTTGCGCAGCGCGTTGATCCCAGGACGCTAGGGCGTTTGCTTTATGGGGCGCTGATTGTATTGGGCGTGGCGCTGTTGTTTAGGTAAAGCCTATTCTCGTAAATATTTTGAAATTCTGATATCAGAGAAGTGTGGTATAATAGAAAGCATGTTCTTTGCCGCAACATATACCGCGCAAGACTATAGATGAAAATAAAAACGCGCGATCTACCTATAGCCATTTTCATCTATAGTCTTGCGTGGTATATCAGCTAATCTGTGAGATATTTTTGTGACTATATCTACTCGACAGCCGCTTGCTGAAGTTTTTGGCTTTCCCGTTGAAGATCGATCAGAGCAGGCGGAACGCTACCGCCGCCTCAAACTCTGTCCATTCCACAACCGGGTGCCAAACTGCACGAAAGATAAGGCCAATGATCCACTTGGTGTATGCAGTATTTACCATGACAAAAGTGGTGTTACGGAACCAATTATCACCTGCCCAATACGCTTCCGACAGGATTGGAAAGTAGCAGAGAACGCGGCTGCTTTTTTCTTTGGGCCGACGGTGAGTTGGACTTCATTATCAGAAGTACGACTAAACGACAAGAACGGCCAGTCGGCGGGCAATATCGATGTAGTTTTGGTGGCTTATGATGAACGTGGGCGCGTCGTTGATTTTGGTTCGTTGGAAGTCCAATCCGTTTATATTTCCGGAAATGTCCGCCGCCCGTTTGAATATTACATGGCAGATTCTGCCAATCGCTACAACATGAATTGGGGTGAGCTTGCAGATTACTATCCTCGCCCAGACTATCTCTCTTCATCTCGCAAGCGTTTAGTCCCACAAATGCTTTACAAAGGTGGTATCCTGAAAAATTGGCAAAAGAAACAAGCAATTGCACTGCAGCGTAGTTTTTATGAAACCTTACCCGCACTTCCAGAAGTTAGTGTCGAAAACGCTGAAATAGCTTGGTTACTTTATGACTTGGTGCAGACTGACGGCCATTTTCAATTAACACTCTCACAAACAAACTACACAGAATTCTGGCCTGCGCTTAATACAATTACAACGCCTGAAGCTGGCGATATCTCACGTTTTGTTGAAATTTTGCAGAATAAGTTAGATGAACAACAAGGTGGTACGCCACCTGATACACCGACGATTACTGACATACTACGCTCATGAATTTACAACTTTCCCTTTTCGACCAACATCCAAATATCTCCGAGACAAATCAATCGGATGAAACAATTGTCAATGTTGCATCTGTCCCTATGCGTAGTCCATTTCGTTATGCTGGCGGAAAAACTTGGTTAATTCCTCGCATACGACAGTGGCTACGTCATCGCGCGAGCGCTGAAATCGAATTGATTGAATTATTTACCGGTGGTGGCATTGTTAGTTTGACCGCTGTATTCGAAAACTTAGTCAGGTGTGCCACAATGGTTGAACTTGATGAGGGTGTCGCTGCAGTCTGGCAAACGATTACCAGCGGGGATGCAGAGTGGCTGGCAGATAAGATTATGCACTTTGAGCTTACATCTGACTCGGCAAAAGAAGCAATTGAAAAGGCGAATCAATCTTTAAGAGACCTAGCATTTGCAACCGTTGTAAAAAATCGAGTGAATCGTGGTGGTATCCTTGCTGATGGCGCAAGCTTTGTTAAACATGGTGAAAATGGCAAAGGTATATTGTCAAGATGGTATCCAGCAACGTTGAAACGACGTATTCTTGAAATTCATCATGTTCGAGAACGTTTACATTTTCTTTATGGAGATGCCTTTGAGGTATGCAAAGTCAACAAACAGCGCGATGATGTTGTTTATTTCATCGATCCGCCTTATGTAAAAGCTGGCGGACGCTTGTATCGTCACTCAGAAATTGATCACGCAGCATTATTTGCCCAGGCATCCCGATTAACGGGTGACTTTTTGATGACTTATGATAATAATATAGAAATTAGGCAACTGGCAAAGGAATTTGATTTTGACACCAGACCAGTCTCAATGAAGAATACCCACCATGCAAAGCAGACCGAACTCTTAATTAGTAAAAATTTGGAGTGGTTTGATGTATAAATCAGGATTTACGTAGTCCGCTGGTTGAGTAGCAGTTTTTGCATATCAAAACCGAAGGTTGCGTAAGTGCAATAAATTTAGGATGTACCTCCCTCACACCGCGCCTTCACCACCTCTAAAATATAATCCTGCGTGCTGCGCATTACCCAATCGGTCCACCAGCCGGCATAGAAATTAAACCTTGTCGAGAGGCGATGTTCGCTGGAGAGATGGAGGATGACGCGACCATCAGCCAGTGGCTCAATCGCATAGCGCCCGTCGAGCGTATCAAAGTAGGCCCCGCCGACCACCACCTTGGCATTCAAATCTTCCCCTTTCATCGTCTCGGCTAAGGCGTCAATCGTAAAGGCAATCGACTGTTGCGGCACCCATTCATTGATTGTCTCGACAAAGGTGACGCCGTGCTCAAAGGTGGCATGGCGCACCCCGCCCACCCCTTCTTGCGAAAGCGTCGCCGCAATCGGCTTGGGGATCCCAATCTGATGGACCCAATTGAAGTGCTGCTCTTGTGCGGTAATGGCTGGAACACGGATGATATTTTGCCAGACCGTTTTGACATCGGCGTTGATCACGATCTGCGTCTCAACTGTGCGCACTTGCTGTGGCAGGTTGGCGATTTGCTCCAGTGGTGAGGCAGCGTAAGGCAACAGCAGCACACCAAGTAGTGCACCCATCTGGTTGCGT
The DNA here is from genome assembly GCA_034432375.1 of Caldilineaceae bacterium. Lineage (GTDB taxonomy): Bacteria > Chloroflexota > Anaerolineae > Caldilineales > Caldilineaceae > JAHBVH01. The sequence continues at coordinate 214,800 of DAOUCA010000103.1, read as the reverse complement.
TCCGACAGCTTGCTGCGTGATACCTGCTCGACCAGCCCGCCAATCGTGCCCATCACCATAAAGGCGGGCAGCGCCATCACAATACAGATCGAGCCCTCCCAACCGACAGCAAAGGCGGTCGCCACCAGGATCAAGCCGGGCACCCACGGTAGCACAATCCGTTGCCAGAGCCGTGGCTCTTGAACAAAGCGCAGGGTAAGATAGCCCAGCGCCGCTGGCATGAGAAAGATAAAGCCGCAGGTCATGACGGTGAAGAGTTCTTGCCAAGCGGGGAAATAAAAGGCGAGGCGTGCTAGCAGACCATAGGCGACACCCACGCCAACCGCCATCCACAGGCCACGGGCTTTACGACTTAAGAGCCAGTTTTTCATCATGTTTCTCCAGGGGTAATGGGTCAATTTGTGTTCGAACTATCCGATGTGTCAACGAGCACAGTGCGTAGGCTTGCGATGAAGTAGAGCAAGGTAGGTATACCGAGCAAGTATAGATAGTATTGCTGGCGCAAAAAGCTCGGCACCTCGTAAGCTGATGTAACTATTGATAGTAAGAGGAACGCTGCACTACAGAACACCAGTGTAAATGTTCCACAAATCATCAAAATTAGGACTAGCGACCCTACTCGTGTTGACCAACGTGTTGACATAGTTTGAAAGGTCCAGCCCGTAACTGCGCCTAAAATAACGCCTGGTATTGTACTCATGAGAATAAGACTGATAATGACGAATAAATAGGCTACAAATGCTTCTTGTAAATTGGTAAAACTTCGATTAATTCTAATATCATTGGACACAAGTGCCGACCATGTACAGATATAACTTATTGCCACAGCGCCACCTGTGAAGGCACCAACAACCCAATTGTTTTGATAACGTCTTTTGATTTTGCCTACCCAAACGGTGCGTGCTAAGTACATTGCAAGAGTGATGGCTGCAATTGGCCAGCTAAAATAAATAAACTGGGAGATAGTATTATTCATGGTAGACTCCTTATTAGGCAAGCTCGGCCAACACTTCTTGGGTCGAACGTCCTGGCTGTAATCTCGTCTCCTTCACAATCTGACCATCGCGCAAGGTCAACACGCGGTCGGCTTGACTGGCGGTACGCAGATCGTGGGTTGCCAACAAGATGCCGTGCTCGCCACTGTCGGCCAACGACCGCAAGCGCGCGACAATTTTGCGTGCCGTTGTGCTGTCCAAGTTTGCGGTCGGCTCATCGGCAAGGAGCAAGGGTGGCTTGGTTGCCAGGGCACGTGCTACTGCCACCAGTTGCTGTTGGCCGCCGGAAAGTTCCGTTGGGTAGCGGTCGGCAATGGTCTCTAGCCCCAACTTCTTGACCAATTCGTCGGCGCGGGTAGTGGCCTCATAGGGTGGATCAGCCATCAGCCGCAGGGGGAGCGCGATGTTGTCGCGCACGGTGAAGCTGGGGAAGAGATTGTACTGCTGGTAGACCACGCCCACAGCGCGGCTACGCAGATCGGTGAGCGCATCATCGCTGAGCGTGTGGAGTGTTTGGCCCTGTATCGTAATCGTGCCGCGATCGGGCAGATCCAACCCGGCCAGCAGCATGAGTAAGGTGGTCTTGCCGCTGCCGGTTGGACCCACCAGCGCCACCAACTCACCCGTATGGATGGTGAGGTCAATGCCCTGGAGTGCCTCTACCGCACCGCCCGCACGTCGGTATGTTTTGTCAAGCGCTTCTGCTTGCACCACAATTGGTTGCTGATTCACTGGTCGATCTGTCATAAAAATTTCTCGGTTTTTTCTGTGAGTCGCCACCCAAGCAACCCGATAAAGGTAAAGCCAACGGCGTTGAGCCAGCCGTGCCACCGCACCATCTGCGGAATTGTCAAGAGTGGGGTCTGCCAATATTCACCAATGCCATAGATCACCGCCAGGGTAATCGCCGTGAGCATCGCCAAGGGCGCGCAGATCAACAGCAGCTTGGCCAAAGGGTCGGTTACGATTGGTAGGACGCTACGGTAGAGCACAAAGGCTAACCCAACCAGGCTGGACGCCAACAGCAGAACCCCAACGATTTCTATTAGCGGTGATAGGGTTATTCCTGCCGCGATCAACGGCGTTGCCGCCACAAAGCCGCCAGCCGCCCACGGGTAGAGTCGATGGGGTTGGGGGGCAATCTCACCGATCATACTCGCCCAGATCACGGCCGCAAAGCCAGTAAAGTGAAAATGGACCGCCGTCAACAGGACAATAATGCCACTGAAGCCCAGCGGTTGCAGCCCCAAACGATACGCAAACAACCAAGCTGCGCCAATCGGCAAGTAGAGGATGGCGGCCAGGCGAATCCACTCTGGTATGGCCAGTTGACGCCAGTTGCGCAGCCGCGTGAGCGGACTCAGCGCAAGGAGGCCAGCAAAGAGCAACCAGGGGATGGGTAACAACAGAGTGAACCAATGCTTGGCTCCAATCAGCGCCCAAGCAGCGGCCAGCGCGGCAAAGGGCTGTAGCCATAGTGCCCAACGATGCCAACGTGAATCGCTTTCAGGCGTTAGGATCAGGCTCAGGGCCAACGGCGTATTGACTAAGATCGCCAAGAGCAGCAGTAGCGTGACCGTCGTTAATAGATCGGGCGGGCTTGGCCACCAACAGACCAGCGCCCCTAACCAAACGAGGAGGCCACCGAGGATGCTGCCATCTAACCACTGTCGGAGATTACGCATCAGCGAACTCCTTTTGGGAAATAGCCGTATACATTGCGCGTAGTGATGACTGCGCAAAACGTCGTTGGTAGGCACGGGTGACCGGATAGCCTAGCTTCACCAGCCAATGATGGGGCTGTGAAAAGGCCAAAATATCATACCAAACGCTGTCGTCTCCGTGATTCCATTCGATCAAAAAGCGCTCTTCGCCCCGCTCGACGTGGCCGGGCAAGGTGCCATAGGCGAAGCCAAAGCGGTTACAGTGCTCATGCTGTTCGTCAATCACATAGACAATGCGACAGGCATTGAGAATATGAATGCCCGGCAGATGGGCCAGCACACCAACCGTTGTTCCCGCTGCGATGGGTGCATTCGGCCAGAGCAGATCGATCCAGCCAAAGTTGAACATCGTCCAGCGTCGTAGGGCCGCACAGGCTTCCGTAAAGATAGCCGCGCCATGGCCAAGCTCTACCCGATTGTGATCGACCAAATAGTCAGTTGGTGGCATCGTAGCCGTTGCCCCAACAGCTCCATAGCTGTAGGGCAAGTCCGCCTGTCGTCTCAATATTGCTTGCACACTTGCCCTATTGGGGGATGATAGAAAGAACATGCTCTGCTCCAGTCTGTATCAGGGGCCTCATGTTATGCGGCAACATAGAGGCTGGATCTGCCCTCTCGTGTACTCCGCATCCCCAGATGCGGGACAGCTCCGCATCTGGGGATGCGGAGTACACGAGTCTCTCTTGGCAAAACTCCCTGTGGCGTAACATGAGTCAGGGTCTCTACAAGAAAGAAGGTCATTATCCCTTTGTTGCCACCCACTCGACCGCGTGATCGACCACATAGCGCCAATGCAGAGACCAGATGCCCGTTGCAACGAGCATTGCTGTGACCGCCAACAGGCTCTGCGCCCAGCCAAGGGTGCTGTCGGCCAAGATGCCAAGCGCCAGTCGCGCCAGTACCGCGACCCCCGCTCCTGCACTTGCAAACACCACAAAGAGCGCGATGGCTGAAATTGTCAAAACATAGCGATGGAACTCATGTCGCAGCGCAGGGGTTGCCTCGACCAATTGCCAGCGCAGCCAGCGCCAGTGCAGCCACCAGAGCGGCGCCGTGACGACCAGCAGCCCCAATCCCCAGGCAATCGTTTGGCGGGTGGCTAGGTCTGTTTCCAATCCCAATGCCAGGCGTAGAAGCGCGTTGGTGATGAGCAAAAAGGTAATATAGGTGATACCGAGGGTGACTCCGGCCGCTTTATAAAGATACTGTTGCATTTCTCACTCCTTGATTATCGTCATTGATAACCAATTGATAATCAGTAGAGCGCAGAGTACGGGGCACGCCCACGTGCCGCTCCCCATGGGGATCCCGGTTTCGCACGTAGGCGTGCTTACTTCTCGATTGCGGTCTACTGATAATGGATTATCGTGCTATCCACTTCCACGCTGTGATGCAAACCACACGCTAAAGAAACTAACTCTGTTGCTGAGCCTTATCCAGCCAATGCAGGTCGGCTTTATTTCAGTTGCTGCGCATTCATGCGCCGAGTCAGATGCCAGAGCACCGGTGCAGCCCCCAGCCAAGCGGAAAGCAGCGCACCAATAAGATCGGCCAGCGCAATACCGAAAGCAATTAACCACTGATCACGGTGCCCGGAGGCCATCCAATTTGCTAGGGCCAACAGTGCACCAACAGTGCCACCTCCGACGGCGACAATGCCATACTCCAGCAACACCAACTGCCGCAGCGGCCACTGTCGGGCCCCAAGCGCCCATAACATCGCCAACTCGGTGCGCCGTTCCAAAACGGCCAGCGCGGCTACTGTAAAGACGAGCGTTGCACCGGCCAATAGGATCAGTGCCGCCACCCAGAAGGGAAAGCGGGCCAGCCCATGCGAGGCCAGCCAACTGAGCGCAGCCATCCCCGCGGCATAGGCACCGGCGGTCAGCGCCAATGTCATGCCGGCGGTGTGATTGGGGTGACGTGCCAACCCTTGCACGGCCAAACTCCAGAGCGGGCGCTGGGGCAAGAGGGGCAGCCGCCGGTAGAGGCGGGTCAAGAGCCAGCCACCGCTGTTCAAAGCAATGGCGACCAGGCCGGCCAATAGAGCCAAGATCAGTGCTGCGTTTACCGGTAAGACCAGCAGCCCAGCAAGCAGGGTTAACAGCGTCCCATAGAGGGTGCCGGCCCAAGAATTGCGGCGCGCCACGCGATCGTCGCTATGTCGCAATTGATCATTGGAACGTTGCTGAAGCAGACCAAGTGGTGTCAAGCGCGCCGCCGTCTGTAAAAAGAGTAGTACGGCCAGCAGGCCAACGCCCATTGGCACCAGGAGGGCTCGTGCGTTTAACCGATGGGGAATGGGCAGCGCGAGATACGCGGCAGCCTCGCCCCAGGTGAGCCAACTCAATCCAATCCCAAGCAACAGACCGACCACGCAACCGAGTAGCCCAATCAGTAACGCTTCGAGCCCTAGCAACCAGAGCAATTGACGATGGCGCAAGCCTAGGCGACGTAGCAGCAATAGCGCTGGCAATCGCCGGTCCAAGCTGGCGAGATAGGCATTCGTCAATCCCAGGCACCCGATCAGCAGCGCCACCATGCCGGCACCGACGAGCACCCCAGCCGCGCCCAAGCGATCGAGAATGAATGTCGGCAAGAGCCAGCCGAGAAGCGAGCGGTGTGGCTGCTCACCCAATGCCACGGCCAGGTTGCTCCAGGCCAAGAGTGTTGCGATCCCGGGGGCTACCCCAATTAGTGCCAGTAGACCCAAGTGCCACTCGCGCCGCGCAACAGACCAAAGATAGACCAGCGCGAAGTTGCGTAAGCGCGCTTGACGAGTCTCAGCACGGTTCATGCTTCACCGCCATGAAGTAAGCGTTCTTCGATCCGGTCAAGCCAGGCCAGATCGGCCTCGGCATGAAGGATGGCCCCATCGATCAGCGTCGCCGTGACTGTATCGCCGGCGGCTTCGGTAATAGCAAGTGTCCGTTCGAGATCGCGCACGGTTTGCAGATAAATGGCGCGTTGCTGCCAGATCAACGCAGCCAATTGCGCCTGATCCTGAAGAATATTGGTCAGTGCGGTCAGCTTGAGATAGAACTCATCCTTGAGATGGCGGTTGCCGCTCACTGGTTCGGCTAGCCAACCAGTTAATTCAGCTTCGCCGGCGGCAGTGAGGCGAAACTGTTTCTGGTCCGGCAGATTTTCCTGCGCAATGCGGGCATCAAGCTCGATCTGTTGGGCCCTTTCAAGCAAGCGCAAATTGTTGTAGATCTGTGCCTGTTGCAGCGGCCAAAGCTCGCCGAGCGCCTCGTCGTACCGTTTTTTTAGTTCGTAGCCGTGGGCCGGCTCTTCCGCCAGCAAAGCCAGCAGGATATGTTTGATTGCCATTGCGCTGCGTTTTATTGTGGTTATTACTAACTATGGTTAGTATATTGTTGATTCGCCAAAATGTCAATAGGCAAGATTGTGACCATTAGAAGCGATCCAAATAATGGATTGGGAAGGTGACAGTCACCTAGAGCGCTTAGGCCAAGCCAAAATTTAAACTATCAACGAAGTTTCACGAAGAGACACGAAGCTTCGCGGATAATTGTTTCTGCAGAATGGCCTTAAAGCTTAAAAGGGGGACAATACGATTGACGTCAGAGTTTGTTGTCATTTTGACACTTTCTGATATTGCTTATTTGGTGAAGATCGGATATACTACTTTTTTGGGCTTTGGACAATGGGTACGTAGATCAGGTTGTAGGGCACCAATTGATCGATTAAGTTGGATCAAATCGTTGCCTGACTCGATATGTACTGTATGGGTTAACCAAGCTTTTCGAAAATAATATCAACGCGAGCCGAGCGTGCGACTTGGCTCAACTATTCGCCACCCCCCAATGTTGTTCTTGATATAATGATGGCGTTGGCCATTTTGCGGATAGTTTTTCGAGGGAATGCTTCCCTCATGTAGAGTCCAAGGAGTAGACTCAGTGACTTTTGAACAATTTGGTTTTGACGCGCGCATTAATGCCGGCATCAAAGCCGCGGGGTTTGATACCCCGACCCCGATTCAGGCGCAGGCGATCCCTGTTGTCCTCAAAGATGGTGACGTGTTGGGCCTGGCCCAGACTGGCACCGGCAAAACGGCGGCCTTTGTGCTGCCGATTCTGCAACGTTTGACCATGGGCCAACTACGACGTACCCGTGTGCTGATTGTTGCCCCCACTCGCGAACTAGCTGAACAGATCCACGAAACAATTGTACAATTTGGGGCTAAGACCAAGGTCCGCAGCATCCCGATCTATGGCGGCGTCAGCAAGATCCCGCAGATTCGCGCGCTACGCAGTGGTGCCGAAATAATCGTTGCCTGCCCCGGCCGTCTGCTCGATCTGCACAATGAGCGAGCGGTTGACCTCTCGCAGATCGAAGTGCTGGTTCTTGACGAAGCCGACCGCATGTTTGACATGGGCTTCTTGCCGGATATCCGCCGCATCATCAATCTGCTGCCTAAGCAGCGGCAAAATCTCTTCTTCTCGGCAACCATGCCCAGTGACATTCGCAAACTGGCTGATGAAATCTTGGTCGAACCGCAGACCGTTCAGGTCGATCTGATTGCGCCAGCTAAAACTGTTTCCCACGCGCTCTATCCAGTGACACAAGGGCTAAAAACGTCACTGTTGCTTTCGATGTTGGAGCAGATGGATACCGACCGGGTGCTCATCTTCACCCGCACCAAGCGGCGGGCGCGCAATTTAGCCGTTACCTTAAGTGACCGTCGTTACCGAGTCACTGCGTTGCAGGGCAACATGAGCCAGCCCGCCCGCCAGACGGCAATGGATGGCTTCCGTTCCGGCAAATTCCAAATCCTTGTCGCCACGGACATCGCGGCCCGTGGCATTGATGTCGCTGAGATTTCGCATGTGATTAACTTTGACATGCCCGATACGGTTGATGCTTATACCCATCGCATTGGCCGCACCGGTCGTGCTCAAGCGACGGGCGATGCCTTTACCTTTGCCGAGCCCGACGACGCGCCAATGATTCGGGAGATCGAAAAGGTGCTCGATATGCGCCTTGAGCAGCGGCGCTTGGATGGCTTTAATTACAGCGGTTTTGTACCGGAAATTTCGGTCAGATCGGCACGGCCCCAAAGTGGACGACCGGTGCGACCGGTGCAGCAGCATCGCCAGAGTAATGGGGCACCGACAAGGTACAGCCGTAGCAATGGGAATGGTCATAACAATGGTAATGGTAGCAGCACAAGCAATGGTGCCAATTCTGCCACCAGCCAACGGCCACCGGCCGGCCATAGTCCAGCGCAGCCGGCAAAGAGTACAGATGGTGTGACCACCGGCGGTGAGGAGAAAACCCGTCGGCGTTGGCGACCACAGCGCCGACGTCCGGCAACTGCACGCTAGGCGCGCTGCTGCAATCCCCCAGTTGGTTATAGAATACAAAGAACGACCACCGCCGGTGGTCGTTCTTTGTTTGCCCGGTGCCTTACGTTAGTTACTGGTTGCGTAGAGTACCCTGTGCCGGCTCGGACCTAAGCGCAGCGCACTCGGTTGATTACTCCGGTGTTACATAGGCGGCCGTCAATCCGCCATCGACCGTAAATTCGGTGCCCGTTACATAAGAAGATTCATCCGATGCCAGATAGAGCGCGGCGTAGGCCATCTCCTTGGCCTCGCCAAAGCGGCCCATTGGCACATGGACAAGACGCCGCTGTTTCTTCTCTTCGGTGTTGAGATAGCTCATCAGCAGTTCGGTGCGCAAGGGGCCAGGGCAAAGCGCGTTGACGCGGATATTTTCACGGGCGTGGACGACAGCCAACTCACGCGTCATGGCCAACACGCCTCCCTTGCTTGCGGTGTAGGCGAGTTGCGGTGTTGCCGCTCCCATGAGGGCGACAAAGGAGGCCGTATTGATAATCGAGCCGCCACCGGCACGACGCAGGGCTGGGATGCCGTACTTGCAGCCCAAATAAACCCCTTTGAGATTGACCGCCATCGTGATATCCCAGACCGATTCTTCGGTGTTCACGGCGTCGTCATCGTCGTGACGCATGATCCCTGCGTTGTTAAAGAGCACGTTGAGCTTGCCGTACCGCTCTTCGGCGCCTTGGACCATTTTGGCGCAATCAGCGGCTTGTGCGATGTCAGCGTGGACATAGGTTGCCTGGCCACCAGCCGCTTCTATCATTGTTACCGTTTCTGTACCGCCGTCATCGTTGACATCGACCACAACAATCGCTGCCCCTTCTTGTGCAAATAGAAGAGCGCTCTCCCGTCCAATCCCACTGCCTGCCCCAGTGATTAATGCCACTTTCCCTGCTAACCGCATAATATCTCCTCATTCCGATGATTGGTTATTTCTCAGTTTCCATTGTCTGGATTGAATACGTTATCTTAACGCAATCTTTGTGTTGCGTAAAAACGCAGGATGAACCTTTGCTTGTCAGCGATATCAGACCGTTGACGGGAAATTGTCTGTGGAATTTCGGGCAGGAACAACATGACACTGCTATGATAATTGCAACAAAACGACGCTTACTGCGTAGAGAATGATAGAAAGATTAACCGGTAGTGCAAACGCCGGCTATACACAAAGATAAAGGAATGGATTAAATGTCTCGTTATGAATATATTGCCAATGGTCGAGTCCGCAACCCTGGATTTGCCGCTGTTTTGAGCGCAATCTTGCCGGGGTTGGGTGATATCTACAATGGCCGGATCCTATGGGCGATCTTCTGGTTGATAATTACCCCAGGCTTTTGGATTGGAAGCGGGGGGACACTTGGCTGGATCTGTCACATTTTGGCCGCCGTGCAGTCGTATAATTACGCCAAGCGTCATCCCTATAGCTAGTGATATTGTTGGGGTACCTTGCAACAGGGTTAAAACCCGGCTCTATACTGCGGTTGAAATGGGAACCGGAGTTTCTACCCCAGCAAAACTCCGGTTCCCATTCAGAGCTGAGTATAACATCGAGAAGTGCCCTCGGGCACTAAGCGCGTTTTCCCTCGCTGAGGTGACTTCTCGCTGTCAGCAAGGGATTTCAATCTCAGTGCGTAAGACTACGTAACATGAGTAACTAAGCGGAAACAGAGCAGCAGACCTATATTATCTGCTGCTCTGTTTTTGTGATTGATTTATAAAGGGTTTGACATCCGCATCCTATCGCGCTATAATATTCACTTGTCTATTGAACAAATCTGTGTAGGCTCGCGTTTGTTATAGAGGAACAAGTTCTGCTCCAGTATGTAATGGCCTGTAACAGCGCCGGGCATTGGTAGCAACCATGTTTAGATAGATGCTTGCTTATCATGGTTTTTGCGTTGGTGGTTGCGTTTGGATGCGACAAAGATGAACATGGAATTCAATGTTGCTCAGTTGCTCAAAGAACCGGTTGGTTCAATACGTCGCTACCAGTTAAACGAAACGTTTGAAGAACTGGATGATTTGGCATTTCTTAGCCCGTTGATGGGGGATTTGCAAATCATGCGTATTAACAGTGGCGTGTTGGTAACGGGGCAATTGCATACAGCAGTTCGAGTGACCTGTGGTCGCTGCATTGAGCCAATCGTTATGCCGCTTCGGTTTTCAATTGAAGAAAGCTTTCGTCCTTTAACCGCGGTAGAGACCGGTCGTTACCTGCGTCCTGATGAGTTCGAGGGTGATTCAGCTGATTTTGAAGATGAAGCGTTATTGATCGATGAACATCATATTTTGGATATCGGCGAAGTTGTGCGCCAGAACATTTGGTTGGCGTTGCCGATGTATCCGACCTGTAATTGGGCTGGCAGTGGCGAGTGCCCAAATTTGATTGCGCAGCGGGTAGCGCTTGCCGAGCAGCAGAAGGCTCGACAAGATGAGAGTGATACAATTCCTGAAGGAGTTGATCCCCGCTGGGCAGCGCTCTTGAAATTACAACAAGAGAACGATGGCAAGCGGCAACGAAAGTAACAGTAGCGAATGGCTGGTATACACTACCAGTACAGGCTGCTTGGCAACGTTGCTTGAAGAGAATGATATTGACTGGTCGATGTGTGAAGGTCGCTACTGTTTTTTGACAGAGCGTATTCCCTAAATAAGGAGCAAAAAATGGGTCCATTACCAAAACGAAAATTGAGCAAAGGCCGTCGCAATCGTCGTCGCGCCCACGATGCGATTGGGACACCCAAGCTGGTTGAGTGCAACAATTGCCATCAGCCGACGATGCCACATCGTGTCTGCCCCCACTGTGGCTACTATAAGGGCCGTCAGATGTTGGATCTCGGTGATGCCGCGTAAAGCCTCTATCCATTGAAGGGCCAGTTGTTTGTATCTGCAACAGGCCCTTCAATTTATGTGGTCTTGCCATCATTACAAGGGGATTTGGCATCGTTACCAAATCCCCTTTTTTGTTGCCCGTTCTCCCTCCCCTGACAGCGATTTGTCCATTCAGTATACCCAAAACGCTCATCAGCCGAAAGTGTGAGTTGCGCGCCAAAGTGGTGCATCACGGCCTCTGACAACTTACACTTTTCACAGATGAGCCTACCCAAAAAAGTACGATCTATGTTTCCACTGTTGTATGCTCTCCACTCAACGATCCTGCTCTTTCCTGGCCAGGGCAGTCAGCAAATTGGCATGGGCCAAGATGTTGCTGCGGCTTACCCCGCGGCCAAGGCCGTTTTTGAAGAAGCCGACGATACGCTCGGTTTTGCCTTGAGCCGTCTCTGTTTTGAGGGGCCGGAAGAGGAATTGACTGATACGATCAATGTGCAACCCGCCTTGTTGACGGTTTGTGTTGCGCTGTTGCGGGCGATCCATAGCGAGTTGGGCGGTCACGCGGCGCCCCCTGCTGCCACGACTACCTCTTATGTTGCCGGCCATAGTTTGGGAGAGTATAGCGCGCTGGTAGCGGCGGGCAGTTTGCGCTTTGCCGATGGTCTCCGGTTGGTGCGCGAGCGCGGTCGTTTGATGAAAGAAGCGGGGAGCACCAATCCTGGGTTGATGGCGGCGATCCTTGGGTTGGACGAGGCACAGGTTGCGACAATTTGTGCTGATGTCACAAAGGACCAAGGGATTGCCGTTGTGGCCAATGATAATTGTCCTGGGCAGGTCGTAATCTCTGGGGATAAAGTGGGAATGGAGGTGGCGATGGACGCGATCCGTACGGCTGGCGCACGCAAAGTGGTTCCATTGGCCGTAAGTGTGGCCTCGCACAGCCCACTGATGCAACCGGCGTCGGAAGCATTGCGCCGTACAATCGATGCGGCCTCTATCGCACTGCCAGAGGTGCCGGTGATTGGCAATACGACGGCAGAGCCGTTGACCACGGTGGAAGCCATCCGCGCAGAATTGACGACGCAACTGACGGGGAGCGTACGCTGGACTGCTTCTATGCACTTTGCGCTGGCGGCTGGTATTACTAACTTTGTAGAGATTGGCCCTGGCGATGTACTTTCCAGCTTGGTTCGCCGGATTGACCGCAGTGTCAATCGACAGAGTGTTTCCAACGTAGCGGGCATTGTACAATTTGTCCAGGGGATTCAGTCTGCCGCTGCGTAGTCTCTTTTGTGGTAAAGACTTCACTCTTTCAAGCGCCCAATTGTGGCGCAAAGAGTGAAAGTTTTATGAGGCCACACTGCAATTACAAAAAAGAGTATTCGCCATTTGCCAACTTTGGCGCTATAATAGGATTGTTATAGAGACACAAAGAGAAGGATAGCGAAGAGAGCCATGAATTTTACTGACAAAGTCGCCCTAGTTACCGGCAGCAGCAGCGGGATCGGTGCTGCAATTGCCCACGAACTAGCGGCTGGCGGTGCCAAAGTGGCGATTCATTACCGTGGGAATGCTGCCGGTGCTGAGCAAATTGCCGCAGAGATCGGTGCGGCAACCGCAGCTGTGTGTAAGATTTATAAGGCCGATGTGAGTAATGTCGATGACGCAGCGGCACTTGTCAAACAGGTGCAAAGTGAACTCGGTAGCCTCGACATCCTGATAAATAATGCCGGCACGACACGCGACACGCTCTTGATGAGTATGAAGGAAGATGATTGGGACGCCGTTATTGACACCAACCTGAAAAGTGTCTATGCTGTTACCAAAGCGGCGCTGCGCGGGATGTTGAAGAGCCGTTGGGGTCGCATTATTAACATTTCTAGTGTGGTTGGCCTTACGGGGCAAGCAGGTCAGTCAAATTATGCTGCCAGTAAAGCAGGGTTGATTGGTTTTAGTAAAAGCTTGGCACGGGAAGTGGCCAGCCGGAATATTACAGTCAATGTAGTTGCACCCGGTTTTATTCCGACTGCCCTGACAGATGTGTTAACGGAAGAGCAACGCGCAACGATCATCAGCAACACGCCAATCGGCCGCATGGGGACCCCAGAAGAAATTGCTTGGGCCGTGGCGTTTTTGGCAACAGAGCGATCGGGGTTTATCACCGGACAGGTATTGACCGTCGATGGTGGATTGGTTATGTAGGCCGATCTACTTCAGGTGAAGATGATTTTCTAGATACCCTATGTATACAAACGACGATCCGGCGCACATCAATCAAGCACATGTTGATGAGGTGCCCATCCAATCATTGACGCAGGTTGCCACGCCCCATAAAATGCGGCATGATGAGATCTTGCAACGGCACCACGCCCGCGAAGTGGCCTTGCAGGCGCTCTATGAGATCGATTGTGTGCAACATAAGCCCGGCTTTGTGGTTGATGAACGCCTCCGTGAAAGCCAAATTGGTGCACAAGGTGCTACATTTTTACGTTGGTTAATTAGCGGTGTCGTGCGTCATCAAGCGGGTATTGACCAATTGATCGAAGAATTGGCCCCAGAATGGCCTGTTGACCAATTGGCCATTATCGATCGGAATATTTTGCGCCTAGCGCTCTTTGAAATCAGTAGTCAGGTGGTTGATGCTCCACCCAAAGTGGTTATCAACGAAGCGGTGGAGTTGGCAAAAGAGTTTGGCAGTGATAGTAGCCCCCGCTTTATTAACGGTGTATTGGGAGCTGCGTTAAAACGTAACTCATTTCTCTGGACGTAACTTATGGATAGCTTTTTTGGGATCGGCTTTGGCGAATTGGTGATGATTGCCATTGTGGCACTGATTGTATTGGGACCGGAACGGCTCCCTAGTGCTTTGCGCGAAGTGGCAAAATTTATCCGCCAAGTCCGCAATCTCTCACAGGAATTTACCTCACAATTTGGCGATGACTTTAAGGCGTTGGAAGATCTAAACCCGCGGCGGCTGTTGCAAGAGGCCATCGATAACATCGATGAAGAAGAAAATGCCAAGGACGGGAAGGCAAAGACACCGGCCAAAAAGAGCACTACCCCCGCAACGGCGGTCAAAAAGACAACTCCGGCACCCGCAAAACCAGCCGCTGCAAAAAACGGAGTGGTCAAGTCAACAACCGCTTCGACCACAGCGGGGGCGGCTACAAAATCGACCGCAGTAACGCCTGCTGCTACCCCCAAAAGTGATGACGCTGCTCTAGCTGAAACTTTGGGGGCTGAAACGGTGAACATCAGCGACGATAAGACTACTGCAACCTCTGACCCAACCTCTGAAAAAATAGAAGCTCCCGCAACCGAGGTGAAGGCAATAAACAGTGTGTCCACTGCTGACGAGCCTAGCAGCGAGCCGGAAAATCGGATCGCACCAGCCCATAAAGCCGAACCATCGGTGCCGCAGGTGAATGCAACGAAGACGAACCCATCGTCGTTTGTGGAACCAGCGCAAGAAGTCGTACAGACCAATGGTCATGCCGATCAGGTGCCTACTGTCACTCTTCCCGCCGAACCTGTGGTTGAACGCAATGGTCAATTGGATAGTGAGGAGACGCAGCTATGAGCCAACATGCTTCGGCTTTGGATCCCAATGAGAGCCAAATGACCTTGATGGAGCACTTGATTGAGCTCCGTACGCGGTTGGTCTGGGTATGTAGTGCCTTGGTTGTTTCCACGATTATTGCGCTCTTTTTCTACAATAATTTGGTTACCTTTGTCACAAGCACCGCCCGTGACATGGGGATCCAACTCCAAATCCTCAATCCACTGGATTCTGTGGGGATCATCCTCAAGGTCAGCTTTACGGCCGCAACTGCGTTGTCCATGCCGGTTATTCTCTATCACATTATTGCATTTATGGCACCGGGGCTCTATCCCCACGAACGACGGACCATTATTCTCACGTTGCCGGCTGTATTGGTGCTATTTGTCATCGGTGCCGCTTTTGCCTTTTTTGTGCTTCTGCCTGTCGCAGTGGGCTTTTTGAGCACCGTCTTAACCGGCTTCGATCCCAACTGGGCTGCTGATCACTATCTGAACTTTGTGACGCGCCTGGTCTTTTGGATTGGCGTAACCTTTGAAATGCCGCTGGTGGTTGCCCTGTTGGCCCGTATGGGGCTTGTGAGTGGCCCCATGTTGATCAAGGTTTGGCGGCAAGCCTTTGTGGTGATCGCGATTGTTGCGGCGGCGATTACCCCGACTGTCGATCCAGTCAATATGACGATTGTCATGGTTCCGCTCATCGTGCTCTTTTTTGGTAGCGTAGGGTTAGCCTATCTGCTCTTCAAGCCGCGTGTGCCCAGAGACTTTTCCGAGGAACCATTCATTAAGGATGAGTAGCCGGTGCTGACTTTGAGAGACTGATGGCTGACCGTGATGCATTGATTGCCCGTAAACAGGAGCTACGCCGCCGCATTGAACAGCTGCGGCGTGCCCTGGAACGTGAAATGGTTAAAGCACCGCTGCCCCGGCGGCAGATCAGCCGCTTAGAGACACAATTGGAACAGTTAATGGCAGAGGAGTACAACCTGCGTGTGGCGATTGATCAGACACGTTAGACTCTATGCTGCAAAAGAATGATTGAAAACAGAAAGCGCCGTCAGATCTGACGGCGCTTTCTGTTTTCAATCATCAGTATTCCTCAGCACTCGGCGGCTGAGCTTGTCGAAGCCAGAGAGTATTAAAGGCTACTGATCCCCCAGCAATTGCATTGTTATGCAGGTTCGTCTGTGACTTTTTTCTGCTTCTCTTCTTCTACCAGAATTCGCCGCAACACTTTGCCAATCTGGGATTTGGGTAGCTCTTGCCGGAACTCCACGAGGGTTGGCACTTTATACGGCGCAAGATTCTCCTTGCAGAAGGCGCGGATCTCTTCGGTATTCGATGATTCGCCCGGTTTGAGAATGATATAGGCTTTCACCGTTTCCCCACGTCGAGGATCGGGCACACCGGCAACTGCCGCCTCTTGTACTTTGGGATGCATAAAGAGAACCTCTTCGACCTCGCGTGGCACAATGTTATAGCCACTGGCGATAATCAGATCCTTCTTGCGGTCAACAATGTAGAAATAGCCATCCTCATCCTGTTTGGCAATATCCCCCGTGTGGAGCCACCCTTCGGGGTCAATTGTGTTAGCGGTCTCCTCTTCCCGATTCCAGTAGCCTTTCATCACCTGCGGCCCTTTGACGACAATCTCTCCCTCCTCGCCAATCGCCAGCGGACGATAGTAATTATTTTCGTCCGGTGTCAAGCTGACAATGCGCACATCGGTGTTCGGTATCGGCAGACCAATCGAGCCGGCGCGACTTTCACCGTTGATCGGATTGGCAATTGCAGTTGGTGACAACTCGGTCATGCCGTAGCCTTCCACAAGATTGGCACCGGTGATCGCTTTGAAGCGTTGGGCAACCTCTACCGGCAACGCTGCCCCCGCACTGAGGCACGCTTTAACCGAGCGCAAATTGTACTCTTGCACCTTAGGGTGGTTAATAATACCGATGTACATACCAGGGACGCCGGGATAGAGGCTGATCTTCTCGTGCTGAATGATATCCAGCACATGATCGATGTTGCGTGGGTCCGGCATGAGGATCATTTCTCCGCCAATGGCCACACCAAAAAGCATGGTGACCATCATCCCATAGACATGGAAAAAGGGGAGCGCGCCCAGTAATTTCTCTTTACCATCCTCGGCAGAGGCGAACCAAGCACGCATCTGTTTGCAATTGGCTACCAAATTGTAGTGGGTCAACATCGCCGCTTTGGGCGTCCCCGTTGTGCCGCCGGAATATTGAAAGAGCACGACATCATCGGGGTCGATCTGTACGGGTTGGGGGTGTGCCGGTGCCCCGTTCAGTAGTGCATAAAATGCATGAAGATCTGCTGCTGACGGAAGTGCTTTCATCAACCCGCTTGCCCGCACCTGTTTCGCCACCAGCCCTTTAAAAGGCCAACCCAACGTATCCGGCACATCGGCAATGATCACCTGCCGGATCTGCGTCTTATCTCGAATTTGGGCCAACCGTTCATAGAGGCCACTGAGCATCACGATCACGGTCGCACCGCTATCGGCCAATTGATGGTGCAATTCGCGCGGTGTATACGTTGGATTGGTGTTAACGACCGTCGCCCCGGCCTTGACGATGCCAAAGTAGGCGATGACCTGTTGCGGGATATTGGGTAACATCAAAGAGACTCGATCGCCCTTTTTAACACCCAACTGTTGCAATGCCGCGGCAAAGCGGTCGGTCAACGCATCGAGTTCGCGATAGGTCAGCTTGGATTGGATCACCAATCCTAGAGGCAGATACTTTAGAACCATGCGCACGGCAATCTGATTCGGATAGGTGCGAGCAGATTCGATCAGCAACTGTTGCAGCGGAATCTGGGGAATCTCAATCGTCTGCGGCACCTTGGGTTCATAGTGGGTAAACCACGGCCGTTCACTCATCGTTCCTCCTTGCCTAGCAGGCGCATTGGCTATAGAATTGGACAGATTCATAGGGAGCAATCCATAGAATAATTGTAATGTGCGGCGATTATACCACAGGTTATGGTGTAAAGAGATAACGGTGGAAAGAATATGCCCAGGGAAGGGACCATTCTATCTGTAAATAGAAACAGATCCCAATGCGATCAAATACTGCACAAATCCATCAATTTGTGGTAAATTGACATATCCCTCCAAAACAACTATGGTCAAAACAGGAGCATAACCAGTGGCACCAGCATGTGTAAAGTGGATTGAAAAAAATACCTTTCTCGGTACAGATGTGAATGGCAAGGCTGCCTTGATGACGGGCGGTGGCGATGGCCCTGGGGTTAGCCCCATGCAGATGTTGCTCTTGGGGTTGGGTGGCTGTTCCATGGTCGATGTAGTCAGCATCTTACAAAAGCAGCGTCAACCCCTTGCTGATCTTGCCATCGAAATTGATGGCCAACGGGCTGCCGAGTTGCCCCGCCCGTGGGAGACGATTCACATGCACTACATTGTTACAGGAGATGGGCTGGATCCGCACAAAGTGGCGCGGGCGATTGCGCTGAGCGTCGAAAAATATTGTGGTGCCCATGCTACCTTAGCCGGTGTTGCCACAATCACCCATGATTTTGAGATTCGGTCATCAGCGTTGGCCGTGTCTACAGAAACAACTGACAATGCTGAATAATCTATTGCGCCGGGTAGGCTTCGGCCCAAAACGGTTAACGCCCCCATTAGAGCCATCGCCAACCGCAGCTTCAGCAATCATCGATGTTACCGACAGTACCTTTGCCGATCTGGTATTGGCATCCAATCAACTCGTCGTTGTCGACTTTTGGGCCGATTGGTGCCAACCCTGCGAAATTATCTCCGCCTATGTTGGTTTCCTGGCCCAAGAGTTTGAGGGGCAATTGACTCTTGCCGCCATGGATGTCGATGAAAACCCGGCGACCTCACCACAATACAACATCATGGGTCTACCAACGCTGCTCTTCTTCTACAAAGGTGAAGCGATCGACCGCATCGTCGGCGTCGAGCCATACGAAGCCATCCGCGATCGTGTTGCTGCATGGTTGGCGAAAGAGCAATGGGAGAGTAAATCGGTAATTCAGTAGATAGGTAAATCAGTACAAGATGCCTGTTGTCTTTTATACCGATTTACCGATTTACTGTTTTACCGACCTATCGATTCCCTTTTCTACTCAACGAGAAAGTTGAACTACCGTCATGCGTATCTCTAAACTCTTTTTTCAGACCTTGCGCGAAGTTCCCAATGATGCCGAGACGGTGAGCCATCAATTGCTCCTGCGCGCCGGATTGGTGCGGCAGGTCGCCGCCGGCATCTTTGATTATCTGCCGTTGGGGCAGATCGTCAAACATAAGATTGAAACAATTATCCGCGAAGAGATGAATCTGATCGACGGTCAAGAGGTGACGCTGCCGATGGTTCACCCCGCCGAGATCTGGCAGAAGAGTGGTCGCTGGTATGAGATTGGCGACGACATGGCGCGGTTGCAGGATCGCAATGGCCGTGATATGTGTTTGGGCATGACCCATGAGGAGGTCATTGCTGATTTGGCTAGCCAGATTGTCAGCAGCTATCGCCAGCTGCCTTTTGTGCTCTATCAGATTCAGACGAAATTTCGCGATGAACCCCGCCCGCGCGCTGGGTTGATCCGGGTACGCGAATTTACGATGAAGGATGCCTACTCCTTTGACCGCGACAACGCCGGTATCGACGCTTTCTACCCGCGTATCTATCAATCCTACTTCAATATTTTCCGCCGCTGCGGCATCGATGTTGTCGCCGTTGAGAGTGACACCGGCATGATGGGCGGCACGATGGCGCACGAGTTTATGGCCCTGATGCCAATCGGCGAGGATACACTGCTCCTCTGTGACAGTTGTGGCTATAAGGCAAACCGGCAGATCGCCACCTTCCAAAAAACAGTTGCTGTCGGGGGTGAGCCACAGCCACGCGAAGAAGTCGAGACTCCCAATACAATGACAATTGCTGCGCTGGCGGACTTGTTACAGGTTCCCGAAACCGCCACCGCCAAGGCGATCTTTTTGGTGGCCGAGTTACAAAAGGCGAATGGCGATCTCTATGAGCAATTTGTCTTTGCTGTCATCCGCGGTGATATGGAGTTGAACGAGACCAAGCTCACCAACGCCATCAAGGCGCGTCGCCTGCGTCCCGCAACCGTGGACGAGATCCGTGCCATCGGGGCCGAACCGGGTTATGGGTCGCCGGTTGGTATTCGGCGCGAGGGGGTGATTTTGCTTGTTGATGAACTGATCCCACAGAGTCCGAATCTTGTTGCCGGTGCCAATCGCGAGGGCTGGCACTATCGCAACGTCAACTATGGCCGCGACTACAGCGCGGATATTGTTACGGATCTTATTGCGGCGGGTGATGGTGATGGCTGTCCACAATGTGGGGCAGCGTTGCGTACCGTGCGCGGGGTGGAAGTCGGCAATATCTTCAAGCTTGGTACCAAATACAGCGAAGCAATGGGGGCCTACTATCTCGATGAGCAGGGAGACAAACAGCCGATTGTCATGGGTTCCTATGGTATCGGCAGCGGGCGGCTCATGGCCTGTGTCCTGGAACATTGCCACGATGAGAATGGCATCCAATGGCCGATCTCGATTGCGCCCTATCAAGTGGCCCTGGTCAGCCTGGCCACCCCGCGCACGCCCGATGTGACCGCCGCGGCCGATAGCATCTATCAGGCGCTGATTGACGCCAAGATCGAAGTGCTCTATGATGAACGGGATGAGCGCGCCGGCGTCAAGTTCAACGACGCCGACCTGCTCGGTCTCCCGATCCGGCTGACGGTGGGTGGCAAGGGGTTGAAGAATGGCATCGTTGAGTATAAGCTTCGGCGCAGCGGCGAAAGTGGTGAGATTGCGCTGGACGGGTTGGTTGATGGCGTACGGGGATTGATTGCGGCGGAGTATACCTTCATAGCGATGACCCTAAAAGAGGAACAACTCAAGGCATAAACTGGATGTTTGAGTGGAATCCCGGTAAAGCAATTTTAAATCTTGACAAGCATGGCGTTGAATTCGAAGAAGCTTCGACCGTGTTCGATGACAGTATGCTCATCACTGTGCTGGACGAGAAACATTCACAAGATGAAGATAGATATGTTACCATTGGCATGTCAAGTCGCCGTCGTATTTTATTAGTTGCGCACACAGATCGAGATGGTCGTATTCGAATCATTAGTGCGCGAAAGGCTACAAAGTATGAAGAACAATTCTACGCAACAGGATTTTGACAACTATGATTTGGATGACGAATATGATCTTTCGCAAATGCAAGTCATACCAAAAGGGCGCTATGCGCCAGAGCGACGGTTCGGTCACAATGTGGCGGTTTTAGATCCAGATATTGCAAAAGCATTTCCTAGTGACGAAGCGGTCAATGATGCATTACGTCTGGTTCTACAAATGGCACGAATTCCTCAACCACAAGAATTGGTTGCAAATCCCTAACAGCGCTGGAGTAAATCTATGGCCGACAAATTAGTTTCCCGCAACGAAGATTTTAACGAATGGTACAATACCCTCGTCCTCGCCGCCGACCTGGCCGACTATGGCCCGGCGCGCGGGACGATGATCGTCAAGCCTTATGGGTGGGCGCTGTGGGAGAATATTCAGGGTGCGCTCGACCGTCGCTTCAAGGCGACCGGCCACATGAATGCGGGCTTCCCAATGTTTATCCCGCAGAGCTTTTTACAGCGCGAGGCGAGCCATGTGGAAGGCTTTGCGCCAGAATTGGCGGTGGTCACGCACGGCGGTGGGCAAGAGTTAGAAGAACCACTCGTGGTGCGCCCCACTTCGGAAACTTTAATTGGCCATGCTTTTGCCAAATGGATCCAGAGCTATCGCGATCTGCCAATTCTGCTCAACCTCTGGAACAGTGTTGTCCGTTGGGAACTGCGCACCAAGCTCTTTCTACGTACGACCGAATTTTATTGGCAAGAGGGGCATACCGCCCACGCCACTGCCGAGGAAGCGGCCTTTGAGACGCAGCAGATGCTCGATGTCTACACCGATTTTGCCGTCAACGAAGCGGCCATCCCTGTGATTCCTGGCGAAAAATCCGAGGGTGAGCGCTTTGCCGGGGCCGACCGTACCTTTACGATTGAAGCGATGATGGGTGACTGTCGCGCCCTTCAATCGGGCACCTCGCACAACCTGGGGCAGAATTTTGCCAAAGCCTTTGACATTCGCTATCTCGACCCGACCAATGAACAGCAACATGTTTGGACCACCTCATGGGGCTTAAGTACGCGCTTCATCGGCGCGATCATCATGGTCCACGGCGATGACAAGGGCTTGATCCTCCCACCGCGGCTCGCCCCCTATCAATTGGTGGTGGTGCCGATCTATCGCAAAGAGGAAGAAAGAGAAACGGTGATGGCCGCGGTCGCGCGCATACAGGCTGCGCTTGTCGACGCTGGTGTACGCGTCAAGGTCGATGACCGCGACAATTTGACCGCCGGCTACAAGTTCAATGATTGGGAGTTGCGCGGCGTGCCCTTGCGCTTGGAGATCGGCCCGCGCGATGTGGCGCAGAATGTCGCCGTGTTGGCCCGGCGTGATATCCCCGGCAAAGAGGGCAAACAGGCGGTCAGCCAAGAGGGCATCGCGCAGACGGTGCAGGGTCTGCTCACGACCATTCAGGCCGAGATGCTGGCCCGCGCCACCCAATTCCGTGACGCCAATATCCATGAGATTGCCACCTACGATGAGTTCAAAGAGAAGGTGCAAAGTGGCTTTGCGCGCGCCTGGTGGGCCGGCAGCGATGCCGATGAAAAACAGGTGCAACAGGAGACCAAAGCGACCCACCGTTGCTACCCGCTGGCACAGCCGGGTGGAGAGGGTGTCTGTTTCTTTACGGGGAAAAAGGCGACACGGCAGGCGATCTTTGGACGGGCGTACTAATGCAGCTTTGCCGTATATATATGTTCGTTACAACGAAGAAAGTTTTTCGCTCATGTGGCCAATGGATTGAAAAGCCCGTACAAGCACGTTATATCATGCCCATACTTCAGTGGGTTAGCTACGTACGCGAAGTTTTTCACTGTCGTACGGTTTTATACGCTGCTCTGAATAGGAACCGGAGTTTTTGCCCCGGTAAAAACTCCGGTTCCTATTCAGAGCAGTATAATCTACGAAAGTTGAACAGAAACGATGAACTCACTACTATTTCAGGAAAAGGCCTTAATTGAGGAATTGGAACAGGTAGCTGCTGCGCGCAACACCTCCCCCGAGGAGTTACTCAATAAAGCGGTCAGCCAGTTCCTATATAAGGTTGCGCTTGAAAAAATGAAGGCGGAAACTGCCGCATTCGAACATATGCATGCGCAGTTACTTACTGATTATTTAGGCGAGCATGTCGCGATCCACAATGGTCAACTGGTAGATCACGACCGCGACTTGCTAGCCTTGCGGAAACGAATCCGCCAACGCTTTGGGCGCATGTCGATCCTTCTGCGCGAAGTTACGCCAGAACGCGAGTTACCGGAACTGCTTATTCGTCGCCCAAGGTTAATATCGACAAGTTATGAAACGAACGTATAATTCTTCTTATTATCCACCAGTACCAACCTTGCAAGTTCGCTTTGCAATTGCTGATACTGGCCTATCTACAGATGATGTATTAGGCATCGTTGATACTGGTGCAGATGCTGCTATTGTACCAATCCACTATCTTGACCAAATTGAAGCATCCGTAGAAGGCTTCGGTCGGGTACGTGGTCATTGGGGCGGTGCAACTTCCATCAATCTATATGCTGCTGATATCGTTGTTGAAGAAATTGTCTTTCCTGGCATTTTGGTTGTCGGCGATGAAGAAGGGAATGAAGTTATTCTGGGACGCGATCTCCTCAATCGAATACGACTCGTTCTGGATGGGCTGGATTTACAAAGTGAAATTGTTGGTTATTAAGGATTCTAGTGACTCAACCCAATTTTCCCTACTACAACACCGTCGATCAGATCTACCACGTCGAGTGGACGACGGATAAATTGTTTCGCCTGGAACTGCTGCGCGAGTCAATTGCGACCCTCTGGCCGGATGGCCACCCCACGCGCTTGATCCATGTGGTCGGCACCGGTGGCAAAGGCTCGACCTGCCGTTTTCTAGAAGTCGGCTTGAGCTGTGTTGGCAAGACGGGGGCTTATATGAGCCCGCACCTCTTTGACTACCGTGAGCGCTTTAGCATCAACGGTGAGTTTGCCAGCCAGGAGGATGTGATCTGGGCGTGGGAGGAGCGGGTGCGTCCCCATTGTGTGCGTTTGGCCATGCGTGGCCACGCCTATGGCCATACCTTTCACGAGGTGGGCATTCTGATGGCGCTTACGCTCTTTGAGAAGTATGGGGTCGAGTGGGCGGCAATTGAAGCGGGTGTCGGCGGGCGTTATGACCAGACGCGCGCGCTCGATGTGGTCGCCACCGTGCTGACCAATGTCGGCACCGATCATGCTCATATTCTTGGGGCCGAACAGTGGCAGCGGGTACTCGACAAGGCGGGGGCCGCGCGCCGTGGTATACCCTTCTTTACCAGCGACCGCAATGCTGAAAATTTACAGATCATCGAATCCGTCTGCGCCGGAGAAGGGGCTCCACTGCGGGTCGTTGCACAAGGCGAAGTTGATGAGTTGATCAGCGGGTTGCAACGTCATGACCTTGTGGTGGATGCGGAGGCACTGCTCAACGCCTCATATCAGAAATGGAATGCCACGTTGGCTTATGCGGTGATCCATCATCTCCAACCGGAGATTGATGAGGCAAAATTGCTCGCTGCCTTTACCAATGCACGTTTGCTTGGACGCTTTTGGCATGTCGAAGGCAACATTTACGCGGATATTGCCCACAATGCCGAGAAGATCAACGCACTCGCTGGCGAGATCGCTGACCGTTTTGAGGGCAAGGAAAAAATCTTGATTCTGGGGATGTCGGGCAAACGGGTGCCGGGGCAGGTCTTTGCGGCGCTTGCCAAAGTCGCAAAAGCGATTATTGTCACCGGTGCCTCGTACAAAGGGCAAGAGCCGGGCAAGGTACAGAAAGAGCTATCGGCAATGACCAGCGGCATACCCGTCTTGGTCATCGCCGACCCACGCCAATCGCTCGATGTGGCGCAGACGATGCAGCGCGAAAACGATGTGATCATCCTCACCGGCTCAACCTATATGATCGAGCAAGTGCTCAACCCCGATCCCTATCTGCGCACCCTCAGCGCAACCTATGGCTGGCGTACCCATACCGAACATGAGGCGACCGGCACGCTTCAGATCAATTTGCCGAAGTCATCCACCTTGATTCGTTAATGCCTTTCTAGAAATATACACGTTGATGCGTGTTGCGTATTGCGTGTACTGTGACCGAGAAAATTGTGCGGCAACGGATTGATCACTTTTAAGGATGGATGAGGTACTTGTAATCATGAAAATACCGAACGCTGCCCGCTACAATGCCGTTATCTGGCTCTTTATTTTGCCGTTAACTTTGCTTTTCCTGTTGCCGGGGCTACGAATGATGGGGGTACAGTTTGTGCGCCAGGGATGGATTCTCGATCATCCGATAGGCTGGATGGTTGGCTGGTGGCTTTGGCTGATGGCGATCTTCGGCTGGATGTGGTTGTTGGTCACACTCTCGTGGACTTATCTGCCGGCCCACCGCGTGGCGTCAATGTTGCAATCTGCGTTGTTAATTATCGGCGCTATTTTATTGATACTCGGTGTGATTGTGTGGATGGGGGTCTTGCCGGCGGTCGTTGGGCAACAGGATGCCGAAACATTTATTCTGTTGGTCGACGCGCTTGCGCTCAATTTGTTGGGGGCAGGCTCTTTAATGGGGGGGATTGCGACAACCTGGATTGGTCTTGATCTCTATCGCCAACGGCTATTGGCTCGTCCGTGGCCTTTGCTCTGTGTTTTCGCTGGTCTGAGTGTTATCCCTTCACCCTTCTTATTTCCGCTACTCTTTCCCTATCACCTTCTGCTTGCAATTCTCTGTTGGCTCTGCTGGTCAATCTATCTGGCGCTATTGCCGCAGTTGCCGGCACCTTTCCCTGAATATCAACGCCAGTGACGGTCTCGTTTAGCGCATCACAACTGGTATGTAAAGCAGTTGGATGGCAGCTTCAGCGGTTGGGGTCTCGTTGGTATTGGCATCGACAACCGGTGTATCCGTTTCTGGTGCTTCGGTTGCGCTGACATGGCTGCTCATCGTTTCCTGAATCCAGCTCACATATTGGGAAACCCGGGTATAGACCCCGTAGAAGTCGGCACGGGCGCAACCGTAGCCAAAGCTCACAACTCCCGCCAAGTACCAGTTGCCATTCTCGTCGGCAACGACCAGCGGACCGCCACTGTCACCCTGGCAGGAATCTTTTCCACCTTCCTGATAACCGCCACAAATCATATTGTCGGTGATAATTCCATAGGAGCGATTGCAAAGCTCGTTGCCGACGACTGGAACAGAGACTTCCATCAATGCACTAGAGGAGTTGCCACCCTCTTCGGTTGTGCCCCACCCGGTCACGGTGGCCAGAACACCTTCCGCGACCAAACCGGCATGTTCGTTGGTTAAGAGTGGAACAATCGCCACGGCATTGTTCAACTGTGCCGGTGTCGCCAGGTGTAATAGGGCAATATCGTTGTTGTTGCTATGCTTCTCATACGCTTCGTGGGCAAAGATTTCGCTGACATTCAACAATTGCTCGGTACCTTCTAATTTGCCACGGTGGGTCTCGCCGACGGTAACGCGAATGGCTTCGGCTGCCATCAGCTCGCCATTATTATCAAAAACACAGTGGGCAGCCGTCAGAACCCATTCGGCGGCAACTAACGAGCCGCCGCAGAGATAGTTGCCAGGGCGGACCAGGACTTGCCAGCCCCATTCACCTTGTTCAGCCGGCTGGCCACCTACAATGTTCGTCGATTGGAGAGCGGCGGCTTGAATGCTAGCGTTCTCTGTTTCCGCTTGTGCCGCAACGGAGGAAGGCTTAGAAACGAATACAATGATGATGGCGATGATGATGAGCTGTGCGATGGTTGTGAGCGTTTTCATAAGTTTCTTTACCTTCAATTTCCTAGATAGAATCTGAATTGCTTTCCTGTAAAGCATTATGCTAGAAAATTTAGCGATTATCTCTTTCAGGGTTATTTCAAAAAGGCCAATTTTTGGCGGTTTTGTAAGTTTTGTCAGTGGCGTAAAGAGGAGGGATGAAAAGAGTGTAATATTTTGTCATTTACCCCTTATATGAATGCTAAAGTGACCAATGAATTGGGCCGCTATAATATGGCTGAAATGGGAAGCGATGTTCTATCCTAGCAAAAACTCTGCGTCCTATTCAGCGAAAAAATATCTCAACGAAAAGCCGCCGCCGCGGTTGAAAGAGTAGCGCCTGCGGGCCCATTTAGCTATCAGCAGCGGGTTTCAACCAGGCAAACAATGAAGTGTCAACGGAACCCAATCGCGTAAATCCTGTCACACAATCGGACTTGTGCTATAATGGGCCGCACACAACAACGAACCCCCTTCCTCCTTGATGCCAGGGGGAGATTGTAGAGCCAGTCCTCTGTACGATGGCGGGGAGGGGATGGTTGAATCGTTGCGATAGCACTGAATCTTTACAAAGTGAGATGTTTTATGGATCGAACGATGCTATTGGCAATGGCGCGCGGCGATCAAGCCGTCGAATTATTGCTACAGAATGGTCAGATCGTTAACGTCTTTTCTGGGATGATTGAACGGGCGACGGTGGCGATTCACCAAGGGATGATTGTTGGGATTGGCAGCGGCTATCAGGGCGAACGAACGATTGATCTGGCGGGTGCATTTGTTGTCCCTGGCTTAGTGGACGCCCACGTCCACATCGAAAGTAGCCTCTGTACACCGCCCCAATTCGCCCGCGCCATTGTGCCCCACGGTGTTACCACCATCGTCACCGACCCCCATGAGATCGCCAACGTGGCCGGTGTCCCCGGCATTCGCTATATGGCAAAAGCCAGCCAAAGCTTGCCCTTGAGCGTTTTTCTCATGGCCCCCTCTTGTGTACCGGCGACCCACATGGAGACCAACGGCGCAATGCTCACGGCGACCGATCTCTTGCCGCTGCTACAGGATGGGACGGTGCACGGCTTGGCCGAGGTGATGAATTTCCCCGGCGTGATTAATGGCGATGCAGCGATGTTGGCCAAGATCGAGGCCTTTGCCGGTCGGCCACGCGATGGCCATGCACCCACTTTGCGCAACCAATCGCTCAACGCCTATGTTGCCGCGGGCATTGGCAGCGAACATGAATGCACGACCGTGGAAGAAGCCGCCGAGAAGTTGGCGCGCGGGCTCTATATTCTGATCCGCGAGGCGACCAACGCCCACAACTTGCACACGCTCTTGCCCCTCGTCACGCCCCACAATAGCCGCCGCATCTGCTTCTGTACGGACGACCGGATTCCCAGCGATCTGCTCGACCAGGGCAGCATCGACTACATGGTGCGCGAGGCAATTGCCTTTGGCCTCGATCCGGTGACCGCGATCCGCATGGCGACGCTCAACCCGAGTGAGTGGTTTGGCTTGCATGATCGCGGGGCAATTGCCCCCGGTCGCGTGGCCGATCTCTTGGTGGTTGATACCCTCTACGACTTTCGCCCGCGGCAGGTCTATGTCGCCGGTCAATTGGTGGCAGAAGCGGGCAAGGTGCTAGAGGCACAGTGGGGAACGCGTGAAACCTCGCCAATGACCATTCCCAGCTCTGTCAACATCGACTGGGCGAAAGTTAACTTTGCCATCCCAGCGCACGGGCAGCGCATCCGCGTGATCGGCTCACTGGACAATCAACTCGTGACCGAGGCGCGCGTGCTTGAGGCAACCATTGTTGACGGCTATGCCATTGCCGACCCTGCGCGCGATCTGCTTAAGATGGCGGTGATTGAGCGCCATCACGGCAGCGGTGCCATGGGGCTTGGCTTTATTCAAGGCATGGGACTACAGCGGGGTGCGATCGCCGGCACGGTGGCTCATGACCACCACAATGTTGTCGTGATCGGGGTGGATGATCAAGCGATGATGATGGCGGCGCGCGCCGTGGGCGAAATGGAGGGTGGATTGGTCATTGTCGACGGCGAGCAGGTGGTGGCACGGCTCTCCTTGCCGGTTGCCGGCCTCATGAGCGATCAGCCGGTCGAGGAAGTGCGGCAGGCCTATGACGCGCTGATTGCCGCTGCGCATGCCCAAGGTTCCGAATTGCACGATCCCTTCATGGCAATGAGCTTTATGGCCCTAGAGGTGATTCCCAGCTTAAAGCTGACAGACCAAGGTTTGGTAGACGTTGAAGCGTTTCATGTGGTAGACTTATTTGTTTGAACGAAGGCTCATACTTATAAAAGGGGAAAGCTGATGACACCTGTTGAAGTGGCTTATCGCACGCAATTAAAAGAGGAAATCGAGCGTATCCCATCTGAATATCTAGAGCCCTTATTAAAGATGCTGCGCGCGCATCGTGAAAGTATTGCTATCACCACGGCTGAAGAGAGCTTTATCCAAGGTTGGCGTGAAGCGATGAAAGATGACATTCATCCCATTGAAGAACTTTGGGAAGATGTCCAAGTTCGCTAACGCATTTGGAGTATCTTGATGTCAATCGTGCGTCTCTATTTTACCTCAGAATTTAAGCGTAATATTCGCCGTCTCTCAAAAAAGTATCGTCATGTGCGGCAGGATGTTGAACCACTGATTGAACAGTTGCTGGATGGGCAAACACCTGGTGAACAAATTCCGCGTGTTCAGTATACGGTCTTTAAAGTTCGTCTCCCGAATAGTGATAGTGGTAAAGGCAAGCGCGCTGGTTGTCGGTTGGCCCCTTTATGTCAAGAGACCGGAGGCAGTTGTTCTGATTACCCTTTATATAAAAGCAGAGCAAGGGGATATTGAACTAGAACAACTCCGCCGTATGATCAGTGAGTTCAATTTGTCGGAAAATCCGTAGTTAAATTTAAAGGAAATCACCAATGTTTGAACAATTTACCCCAGCCCCGCCCGATGCGATCTTAGGCTTAACCGAAGCCTTTAAAACGGATCCGAACCCCAAAAAGGTCAACCTGGGCGTTGGTGTCTATAAGGATGCGCAGGGCCGCACACCGATTCTAGCCTCTGTGAAAGAGGCCGAAACGCGGATGTTGCAAAATGAAAAGACCAAAAGCTATCTGGGCATTGACGGTTCACCGGAGTACGCAGCCGCGGTGCAGGCGTTGCTCTTTGGCAACGACCACCCGATTGTAACTGGCAAGCGCGCCGTGACCGCGCAGAGCCCCGGTGGTACCGGTGCGCTACGCGTGGCCGCCGATTTTGTGGCCAGCATGTTTCCCAACGCCACCGTCTGGCTTAGCGATCCCACCTGGCCCAATCATCCGAGCATCTTTAAAGCGGCAGGGCTGGCGGTTAAGAGCTATCCCTATTTCGATGCCGCCACCAACGGCGTTCAGTTCGACGCCATGCTTGCTACGGTCAAGACGATCCCAGCCGGTGACGTGCTCTTGATCCACGGCTGCTGTCACAACCCCACGGGGGCCGATTTGAGCAAGGCCGAGTGGCAACAGATTGCCGCCGTGGTCGCCGAACGCCAGATCCTCCCATTGGTTGACTTTGCCTACCAGGGCTTTGGTGACGGGCTGAACGAGGATGCGCTTGGCATGAAGACGGTCTGCGATCAAGTTAATGAAGTGCTGATTGCCAGCTCCTTCTCCAAAAACTTTGGCCTCTATAACGAGCGTATCGGCGCGTTGACGCTGGTTGGCACCACAGCGGAGGCCGCCGAGACCGCGCTGGGCCATATCAAGCTTGCGATCCGTGCCAACTACTCCAACCCACCGGCCCACGGCGCCGCAATCGTCACCACCGTCCTGGGTGATCCGCAACTGCGCGCCCAGTGGGAGAGCGAAGTCACCGAGATGCGCGACCGCATCAACACCATGCGCCATCTCTTTGTGGAAACGCTCAATGAAAAAGGGGTGGAACAGGATTTTTCCTTTATTGCCCAACAGCGCGGTATGTTTTCCTACTCTGGCCTCAAGCCCGAGCATGTAAAGGCGCTGCGTGAAAAACATGGCGTTTACATCGTCGGCAGTGGCCGCATCAACGTTGCCGGTATGACCGAAGGCAACATGGATTATCTCTGTGAAGCAATCGCCGATGTGTTGAAATAAGCTATGGTTGTTACAATCCAAGGGCTAGAAAAATCCACGCGTCTGGACCGTGCACTGCGTGACCGCTTCCCCGATTGGGGGCGGCAGGCGGTGCAACAGTTGATCAGTGCACAGAAAGTACGTGTGAATGGCAAAGCGGTTTGGCTGGCTTCCTGGAAAGTTAACAACGGCGACAAGCTGGAACTATTGGCGACGCCAGCAGCCAAGCCGACCCCGCCACCGCGTTTTGCTGACGAGTGGCTGCTGGCCGAGGAAGATGACCTCATCGTCGTCAACAAACCAGCCGGCCTGCTCGCCGAAACGCCGCGCTTCCGCGAGAGCAGCAATCTGCTCGATCTGGCGCGCGAGCGCTTTGGCGATCTAATCCTCTTTCACCGCCTCGACCGCGATACGTCGGGGGTTGTCGTGTTGACGCGGCCGGGGCCGGTCAATCAATATTTGGACCGTGCGTTTCAAGATGGCTTGGTGCAGAAAACATATTTTGCGGTTGTCGCCACCCCCAATGCATTACAGCCACAGGGCACGATCATTGCGCGTCTCGACAGCCATCCCCAACGGCGCGATATGATGACCGTGGTGCCGCGTGGTGGCAAACAGGCCGTGACTGACTATACCATTGCCGCGGAAGATAAAACCCATAAACGCCAACTGATTGCGCTTCATCCTCAAACGGGCCGCACCCATCAGTTGCGTCTCCATCTGGCCCACTTGGGTGCGCCAATCCTCGGCGACCGCCTTTATGGCGATGCGGCAAGTGCCACGCGTCTGCTGCTCCATGCGCAGCAGATCGTGCTACCGGCGCTTGATCATTACCCAGAGCGCAGCTATCAGGCTCCCTTGCCGGAGGAATTTACCGCCAACAATTTCCCTCAGCAGGAAGGTGATCATGACTGAGACAACGATGGCTGTTAACCGCGAAGATGCCGCCCTCGGCGCAATCCTCGGCGCATTGATCGGCGATGCCGCCGGGGCACCCCTCGAATTTATGAGCCCATCACCCACCGTGGCCGACGCGCAACGGGCGCTGACGATGCCCGGTGGTGGGGTATGGCGGGTGGCTCCTGGGCAGATCACCGATGATGGTGAGTTAACGATGTGTCTGTTGCGCGCGCTGGCCGCTGCACCTACCTTTGAGCTGGAGATAATTGCGCGCGAGTATGCCGAGTGGGTGCGCTCCAATCCCTATGATATCGGCAACACCACCCGTCTCGCGCTGGGCGCGTTTCAAGATCGCCAATGGCGTGCCATCTGCGAAACGGCAGGCTACGCGGCCGGCATGACCAAAGCGGCGGCGGCCCAATGTATGGGCTCCAAATCAAATGGCAGCCTCATGCGTGCAACGCCGTTGGGCGTTTGGGGCCATCGACTCCCAGCGATTGAATTGGCCGACTATGCGCGGCAGGATTCCTTGCTTTCGCACCCCAACCCAAGCTGTTGGCAGGCGGTCGCCGCCTATGCGATTGCGATTGCCCATCTGATCAGCCATTGGAGTGAACACGGTGGCGACCGTCAGGGTGCTTTTGCCGCAGCGGTCACCTGGGCAAATAGCCATGCCGATGCCGAAGTGCAAGGGTGGCTTGAGGATGCGGCGCAGGGCGTCGAGATCCCCTACGAACCACAGATCGGCTTTGTGCGGATTGGCTTTACCCACGCCTTTCGCCATCTGCAACAGGGCAGTGATTATGTGGCGGCGCTGACGGAAACGCTAGCCGGCGGCGGGGACACAGATACGAACGCCTGTATTGTTGGCGGGCTGATTGGCGCGGCGGTGGGGGCAGAAGCGATTCCGTTAGCAATGCGGCAGGCCGTCTTAACTTGTGATACAAAACAAGGACAGCCACGTCCTGCCTTTCTTCATCCACAGCAAGTGCCGACGTTGGTTGCAGCAGTCCTTGCGCTAGATGAGTAATAGATCGGGTTTTTATAACTTACGAAATCGCCAGAAATGGGTTACAACGGAAGAACTGTAGGCTAATCGAAAGCTTACGGCAGGCGCTTTTCTGGTACAATGGTCGGACATCCATTGCCTGTGGCCGCTCTGTCCCCGCCGACGTTATGGTCGGTCAGATGGCAGCGCGTACTTTCCCTAATCACTGTTGAATCAAGTACCCTATCCCTCGGACTGATGAATTATGACCGTAGCAATCGATCAACCAACCCCTGCTCAAGCCAAACGTGAATCCTTCATTCCCTACTCGCGCGAGGAGCTGCTTGAACTCTGTATTGAAGATGGCCGTTTGGCCGCTGATGATGTGCCGCGCTTTCGTGCTTTTTGTGAGATTCTCGCCGCCCACTATAACTTTCAATTTCACAAACAGTTGGAAACGCTTAAGCGTAACTATGCCCCCTTTGATCCCGATGGTGTTGACAATTCGGCGGTGGTGACTGAGGCGGTTGCCAGTGACCTACGCGTAGAACGCTTTGCGGAAACGCTACGGGCCGTGCTGGAAAGCGCAAATTATACCCAACTCGATGATATAGCGATCCATGAAGCAATTGCCAACACTGCGCTGATTGACCTGCAGACGGAAGTAGATTTCAACGATTTTGAAGAAGTGGTCTTTTACTATCGTGAAGCCAAACCGACCACGCTCGAAGCCAAGCGCTTCTACTTCTGGAAGCGCAGAGTGGTCAATGATATTTTCTCGCATGTGGTGCTGGGCATTAAATATAAAAACGCCGGCTATTTCCATGAGCAGAAGCGCAAGCTCGATAAGCTGAACTTCACGCCGGGGTTGATGTATCTCTATCTCTACAAGAATATCCCGCGCTATGATCTCGAATTGCTCTTCCCCAACGTGCAGTTGCGCATGAATTTGCTCGATCGGCTGATGTTTGTCGTCCCCGCACTTGGAGCTGGCGTCATGGTGTTGGTCAAAGCGCTGCCCAATCTGTTGCTGGTCGTTGCGCTGATTCTCTTCTTGACGATGGGTCCCGAGTGGCTCGCTACGATCCGCGTGCGCGAAGAGCAGATCAAGGACTTTACACCGGTCCTCTTTGCCTTCTTTTCGGTCTCGGCGGCGTTGGGAGGCTTCGCCTTCAAACAGTACTCCGGCTATCAGACGCGGCGTATGAAATTCATGAAAGATGTCACCGATACTCTCTTCTTTAAAAATCTGGCGACCAACAGCAGTGTCTTTCATACCGTCATCGACGAAGCCGAAGAGGAAGAGGCCAAAGAGGTCATCCTCGTCTACTATCATCTGTTGACCACTACCGTCGGCTGCGATCCCGCTGAATTAGATGCGACAATCGAAGCGTGGCTGGCCGAAAAGGGGGCACCTGCGGTAGACTTTGATATGGACATGGTCTTGCGCAACATGCAAGAGGT
This sequence comes from Caldilineaceae bacterium, assembly GCA_034432375.1. Classification (GTDB taxonomy): domain Bacteria; phylum Chloroflexota; class Anaerolineae; order Caldilineales; family Caldilineaceae; genus JAHBVH01. Next base: position 180,826 of record DAOUCA010000103.1, on the reverse strand, counting down.
CCACACCACCATGAGCACGCGCGCCTATGCCGAGCCGCGGGAAACGGCTTTGCTGGAGATCGATGACGACGGTGATTGTCGTGTGCTTTGTCTGCTCGATGCCAAACGGCTGCTCGATAAGTTATGGGATGAGGCGTTTGAGTATAATTAGCGCAGGGGGCAGGTAGATAGGGAAACAGGTAAATCGGTACATCAGTAAAGCAGTAGATCGGTAAATCGGTAAATCGGTACATCCGTAGATGGGGAAACAGGTAGACAGGGAAAATGCAGCATTGGGATCTCATTGTACTTTCGCATGTGCAGGCAAAGGGGCTGTTGGCGGCTCATGCCAAGGGCGAAACCAGTGTGATCACCTCATTGGATCTCAATTTGACGACCAAAGAGGTGTCCCTCAGTGCAGAAGGGGTACACTTCGCGCCTACGGAGCGGTTGGCCTGGGAAGATGTCGCCTTTATCAACGACGATGAGAATAGCTGCTTCCAGATTACGCCGGAAAGTATCGACAAGATCCAGGCTTTTTCCGCTGAAAATAACCGCCATTATACACTTTACCCCACCGAGCGCGCCCCCACCTTGCTCATCTCTGGCATTCCCATGCATCGCATCAAAGAGAGCGATCCCCATCGCGATACGCTGGCCAAAGTGAAGACGGTGAGTCCGCTGGCGGGGCAGGTGCTCGATACTGCAACCGGCCTTGGGTATACCGCCATCGAAGCGGCCAAGAGCGCCGACCATGTGATCACCGTCGAGTTTGATCCAGCTGTGCTGGATGTCGCCCGGCTCAACCCCTGGTCACAAGCGCTCTTTGACAATTCCAAGATCGAGCAGCGTATCGGCGACAGCGACGACATGATCCGCACTTTTGCCGACAACACTTTCGACCGTATTCTCCACGATCCGCCGATGTTTGGGCTCGCCGGTCACCTCTATAGTGCTGACTTTTATCGCGAACTCTATCGCGTCCTCAAGCCGCGCGGCCGCCTATTCCATTACATTGCCAACCCAGAGAGCAAACAGGGGGCAACGATTACGCGCGGGGTTATCCGCCGGTTGGAAGAGGTGGGTTTTGGCAAGGTTGCAAAACGCTCCGAAGCCTTCGGCGTGATAACGACAAAATAAACGTGAAATTTGCTGGCGTTGAATAAGGGATACCAGGTGACTGTCACTGCCCGTGAGAAAGCCGCCATGCAACCAGCGTTCGGGCAGTGACAGTCACCTGGAAGGAACATCCCCGATGCGTGAACAGTTGCAGGATCGTTTGTCGGCAATCAGTATATACATCCCGATTCCGCTGCTGGTGCTTATATTGATCGGCACATTGCTGCGCTTTCACCTGATTCAAGCAAAGACAATTTGGCTCGATGAAGCCTTTAGCATTTGGCTGGCTCATCAATCCCCTGTTAACCTCTTGATCTGGCTGATCAAAATCGATCAACATCCCCCGCTCTACTATATGCTGCTCCACTTCTGGCAACTGCTTTTGGGCGATCTGCAAGGCCCAACCCGCGCCCTCTCTGCGCTCTGCAGTACGCTGGCTATTCCCTTTTTCTACGGTGCCGGTCGCCGCTTCTTTGATCAACCAACGGCATTGGTTGCCACACTGATTCTTGCTGTAGCACCCTTTCAGATCCGCTATGCCCAAGAGGCACGTATGTACGCCCTCTTGACCTTGACAGTGGCGGCAGCGCTTTACCTGCTCGCCCGGCTGCTGTTTGATCCACCAGATCGACAGCCTCATTGGCTTTGGCCAGCCTTTGCCGTTGCGCAGGCCAGTGCGATGTTGACCCACAACACCGCGACCGTCTTCTTCCCACTCGCCCTGAACCTAGCAATTGGGGGTGCCGTGCTCTGGCAACATTTACGCGGTGGTGTCGCTTCGCTTCTGGCCCTCAACTCTTCCGACTTTGCGCGGTGCTGGCTGCGTACCCAAGCGCTGGCCTTGGCCTGCTGGCTGCCGTGGGGCATCCCCTTTCTTATCCAATCGATCGGCGTGGATCGTGAATTCTGGATTGCGTTTCCTAGCGCCCATCTAATCTACGAGACTTTCCACAACTTTCACCTGGCCCATCAACCCGGTGGGCCGATCCCGTGGCTGGTGGGGGATCTGCTTTACTGGGGCATGGGATTGGTGGGCATCTACGCACTACGGCGGCGCGGGATGTTGCTCTTGTTGCTGCTCTCCCTTTTTCTTACACCGGTCATTGCTGAATTGTTGATCAGTTTGCGTCGTCCGATCTTTTTTGACCGCACCCTGATCTGGGTAACCTTACCCTACTATTTGCTCGTGGCGGTGGGTGTTATCCAACTTGGTCGTTGGGCGGAAACGGTTGGAGAACGTTGGGGTCAACGCCGGTTGGCAACCCTTGCGCCGCTGCTATTATTGAGTTGTATGGTGGCATTGAGTGGCGAAGCGCTGACCAACTACTATCGCAATTTTGAAAAAGAGAGCTGGGATAAGGCCGCCGCCTATGTTGCCGCCCACGCTGAACCAGACGACCTACTGATCTTTAATGCCACCTGGGTGCAACTGCCTTTTGCTTACTATTTCCGCCACTATGATCGACAAGTGGTGCAGCATGGTCTGCCGGTCGATCTCTTTGACCGCGGCGTGTTGGAACCAAAAATGAGCACGGCCGATATTTCCCACTTGCAACAATTGCTTACTAACCACAGACGCGTCTGGTTGATCTACTCGCATGACTGGTATACTGATCCGCAAGGGATCATCCCACGGGAACTACGTCAACGGCTGCGGCTGGTCGACCAACGACAATTTATCGGTTTGCAGGTGATGCGTTTTGTGGCAGCCGGTGATTGATGCAAGTTGTTAATTACATTCGGTAATGGAGCGGAGGCTGAGCTTGTCGAAGCCGGAGCCGCTCCGGCTTCGACAAGCTCAGCCTCCGGTTACCTTTTTATTTTTTCAACCTTCATCGATCACCGGCTGACTTGGCTAACCGAGAGAGAATCAACACGAAGGCAAATGATATGACGACTTTCCTCGCCCAATTGGGCCACTTTCGTCGCGAAGTCTGGCTCTATCTGGTGACACCGGCGCTGATCGGCTTTACGATCTTTGGTGGCATCTATACGGTGCTGCTCAACCTCTATCTGCTGCGGCTGGGCTATGGCCCGGAATTTGTGGGGCTGGTCAACGCCGCCGGCTTTGGCACCTTGGCCGTGCTTGCTTTACCCTCCGGTACCCTGGGGCGTTATATCGGTGTGCGCCAGGCGATGATCCTCGGTATGGTGCTGATCATGGCCGGCTGTGGCTTGCTGCCGCTGGGCGAATTTGTGCCCGATGGGTTGCGGCCGGCATGGCTGGTCATGATGTACAGCGTCGTGCAATTTGGCATGACCCTCCATGTGGTCAATTCGCAACCATTTTTGATGGATGTGACGAGCCCCGTTGAGCGCGACCATGTCTTTTCGGTGCAGGTGGCGCTTTGGCCATTGGCCGGCTTCTTGGGCAGCCTGGTCGGTGGGTTATTGCCGGGGGTGCTGGCACCGATATTGGGCACAGCCTTAGATGATCCCGCGCCCTATCGCTATACGTTGCTGTTGGCCGCCGTGCTGTTAGCCCCTGGTATCCTGGCGCTGGTGGCAATCCGCGATGATGCCTCACCACGCGTGCCGCGCAATACAGGTGTCGCTACAGTGGCGGCCCCGATTACTTTGATCTGCCTGCTCTCGCTAATCAGCTTTTTGCGCAGCGGTGGCGAAGGAATCGGGCGTACCTTTTTTAATGTCTATCTCGATAATGGTCTGGGCATCGCCACGGCACAGATTGGCAGCCTCTTTGCCTTTGCGCAACTGTTAGCTGTGCCCGCCGCGCTAATTGCGCCGGTGCTTTCGCCACGTTGGGGCAAAGAGCGGCTGATGCTCTGGGGTACGGTTGGGCTGGCGCTTAGTCTGCTGCCAATGGCCTTTATTGCGGATTGGCGGGCGGCGGGGCTGGGGCTGTTGGGTATCCTGCTGCTCACCTCGATCTCGCGCGGCCCCTTTATGATCTATATCCAGGAAGCGGTTGCCCCGCAATGGCGCCCTCTGATTGCCGGTGCCACAACGATGACCTTTGGTGTCAGTTGGTTTAGTACTGCTTTTAGTGGTGGCTATATCATTGCCCACTATGGCTATCGTTCGCTCTTTTTGCTCGGGATGGGACTGAGCATGGCTGGCGCGGTTTTGTTATGGGGCTACTTGTTGGCAGCACGTCGTCGACGTGTCCGCCGGGTTGCTGTGATGTCGGGTGATGATTGAAGGTATTGATTAAGATGTACAATAAACGGCTAGCCCTCTTTGCCGTCGTGCTCGGTCTGCTGCTTGCCGGCGGACTTTGGTTGCATTGGCCCCAGCTCAGCACGCTCGTCTGGACGAGCGATGAAGGGATCCATCTGAGCGCGGCTTATCTGGTCAACCAGGGCAAAGAACCCTATCGCCAAGTTTCCTTTAGCCAGGGGCCGCTCTTTTTAGAGATGGTACGCTGGCCTCTTCGCATTGGACCAGCAGAAGGCCCTGATCTCACAGCGGTGCGGCTGACATTGCTCGGCTGTGGTCTGCTATTGCTCGTGGCGGTCGCCTTGATCGGGCGAGATCTGCAGAACAATTGGGCCGGTTGGGCAGCGGCTGTTTGTCTACTGGCCATGCCCAGCTTCTTCTACTTTGCCCGTGCCGTTATGGCGGACACGCCGGCGGTCGCCCTGGGAATGTGGGCTGCCTGGGCCGCGATTCGTTTTTTGCAGCGTGGCAAACGGAGTTGGCTCATTGGCAGTGGCTTGTTATTGGGCTTGAGCCTCGCAACCAAATTTCTGACGATCTACGCGCTCGGCTGGATTGCTTTGCTCATTCTCTATCGAGTCTGGGGAATTGAGCACACATCGCGAATACGACGGCGCATTGGCAACACCGTGCGCGATGGTCTGCTCTTTGGCGGTGGTGCCTTGTTGACGGTGCTGGCGATCTACCTCTGGTACGATCTGCCGGCGCTGCTGAATTCGGCCTTTGGGATGCGCGTTGCCATGCGTGATGCCTTTGGCAGTTGGCGGAGCAACAACCTCGATGAAGTGGCTGAATTTTGGCGTTTTCACGCGCCGCTGATCGTGCTGGCGGGCTACGGATTGTTGGTACAGTTGCGCAACCGCGGTCACGCATTTCTACTTGGCAGTTGGCTGCTGCTGATCATCGTTTCGCTGCGCATTCAGAATCCGCTCTATCATCAACATCTACAACTGTTGCTGCCGCTGTTAGCGCTTTTGGCTGGCTTGAGTATCGCCACGCTGATTGAACAGATCCGCCTGCTGGGGAAGCAATCCTGGTCATTATACCGCGCAGGCAGCATTATCGTGGGGCTTTTGCTGGTGGGCTGGTTGTTACGCTTTACGGTGGTTAGCTATCAGACTCCCAACCGCTACACCGAAATTTCGACCAGCGGTCTGCGGGTAGGGCAAGAGCCGGTGGTCGAATTCCTGCAAAAGTTCACCGCGCCGACTGATTGCGTTGTGACCGACGACCTCAACCTCGCCTTTATCAGCCGTCGCTTTCCACCACCGATGTTGATCGATCTCTCCAGCGCCCGTTTGGCGACTGACTCGATCAGCGACAATCGATTGGAAAGCGTTACCCAACGGGCTGGCTGCCAAGTGGTGGCTGCGTTGACTGGCCGCATTATTGAGTTTAGCCCGAATTTTGAGCAGTGGAGTCAGACGACTTTTCTGGGCAAGTGGCAAGAGAAAGATGAAGAGTCGCTCCTCTGGCTGGCCCAACCACTCACCGAGCCACGGCCCTCCATGCCATTGCAGATCACCCTTGGCGAGCAAGTGATCCTGCGTGGGGTTGATCTCGCTCTGGATCGTCTCCAGCAGACGCTCTATGTCTCGCTCTATTGGGAGGCCCTTAGCCCCTTTCCTGTTGACTACAAAATTTTTGTTCACCTGCGTGATGGGACCAACAACACCATTGTCAACGGCGACCATCTGCCCTATGACAACCTGGTTCCCACCACTGTTTGGCCTGTGGGCAATATCATCAAAGAGACGATCCGCTTGGATCTACCGGCCAACCTCAGCCTCGAAGACTATCGTCTCTTCCTTGGCATGTACGACCCCAATAGTCAGGAACGGTTGCCGGTGCAGGGGGACAGCAGTGGTGAGAACGCAGTGGTGATTCCTCTGGGAGATCAACCATAGTTCAGCACGCTAGCTGCGCTTTGATAAAGTTTCCAACCCCTTCAAAATAAGCACTTGTCACGCCCGTGGCGGCGGGATGCTTCATCAAAGTGATCTGACACGGGGAAATCTCCTTTAGATATGGATGGCGAAAATTCATCGGAAACTTTGGTGACATCATAGCATGGATGATAACGGCCAGAAGTAGATAATTTTATGTAGCTTGGTGTTGTTCGATCCGTGGTAAGCTGGGGCAACGTGTGATGAAGCAGAATTTGCCAAGTGAGGAGATGACCCATGCACAAAATTCATGTTGAAGTCTTTATTGCTTCCCAGGTGCTTGAACAGCAGCAAGGCATCTTCACATCTGCAGATTTGAAGCATTTTATCAAGCACGAATTTGATGATGAGCGGCCAGGGATCGCAACGCATATTTCTGCTCACTGTGTTGCCAATGCCCCATTGAATACGGCACATGGCTACAACTATCTGTGGCGTCTTTCGGATAGCAAAATGCGCACTTTTCGCTCTGGTTGTGACACGCCCATCATGGAGCGACTTGCTTTATCTTCTGAACCGGAAATAGCTGATCTGCCAACGAACTTTCAATACCTACTGAGATCGCAAAAGACCGAGCCGGATCCTGTTGCCTATCCATCTAGTGAAAAGATAAAAGTTGCAAACGGACATAAATTCACCGTGCCAGCCGCACGCTACTTGATCGAGCGCTGTCACGGTTCGTCCTGGCAGGTCTTCTATGACCACGGTGGTGATTCCTCACAACGCATCTATTCGTGGTTTGGCCAAGTTTATACAGCCCCCAAAGCCGATAAACATCTGGCGTGGATCGATATTGTAGTGGCCGAGCCCACGAGCGGGAAGGTCTATCAAATTATGGAGATCGAAGATTCCATCGTACAGCCTAAGACGATCATGGGCGACCTAATGGCGGTGCTGCTTGGGGATGGACTGGCGACTGCTGGGCGTTCTGACTGGCAAGTGGGCAGTTGGACGACGCTTACAGTTTTCTCCTATGTCAAGACAAGCACAGCAGAGGCGAGGTTTCACGCCCGGTTGGCGCATTTGCAAGGGCAGATTGCAAATTTGCGCACATCGATGGGGACGCGCAACGCCGCAATCGGTCACATTGTGCTCGATACCTTCAAAGATCATGAGGAATTGGTGCGCAAACTCGGCGGGTAGTGACTAGCTCTCCAAAAAAGCCGGATGGCACAGATCCGGCTTTTTTGTTATACTCACGCAAGTGGAATTAACTCAGTCTCTATCCCAAAATTCTCTGTTCCCGCTGGGCCACAACCGAATTTGGGGATAGGTTCTTACGCAACCAATAGGAGAACCTATGTCTCAGTACCGTACTGCCATTATCGCCTGCGGCATCATTGCCCGCGTCCATGCGCGCGGCTGGCTCGGCGTCCCTGGTCAACCGACCACGATCGGCGCGCTGGCGGATACCAATCCCGATGCGCGCCGCGAGTATGGCGACTTTTTCAATGTTGGCGAAGCGCATCGTTATGCCGACTACCGTGAGATGCTCGACCAGGAACGACCGGACTTTGTCGATGTTTGCTCGTGGCACCAACAACATGCCGAGATGGTGATAGCGGCGGCGGCGCGGCGACCCAAAGCGATCATCTGCCAGAAACCAATGGCGGTAAGCTTGGGAGAAGCGGATGCCATGTTGACCGCCTGCGAGCGCAACGGCGTCAAACTGATCATCGCCTTTCAACGTCCCCACCACGCCACTTGGATGAAGGCGCGCGAACTGATCCGCCAGGGGGTCATCGGCCAGGTGACGCAGATCCAACTTGATGATGGCGGCAACATTCTCAATACCAACTCGCACAACATTCGCTTGGCGCTCTTTCTCATGGACGAACCGCAGGCAGAATGGGTGATGGGCGCGGTCGAGCGCACCACTGACCAAGTCGAACGAGGCCTGCCAGCGGAAGATGCTTGTCTAGGGTTAGTTGGCTGTGCCAATGGTGCCTCGATCCTGATCCAGGGCAACCTCGTACGTGGTCTCGGTCAAGGTTGCCGGGTGATCGGCACTGAGGGGATCATGGAATTTGACACCACCCACCACCCCGACAGCGAGATTCCCTCTGACGCACCAATGTATACGCCCGAAATTCCCTCGGCGCGCTACAACTATGAGATTGGCGTCGTGCGCTATCTCAATGGGGATAGTAATGGCTGGCAGGCGGTCGAAGCGCCATGGTACGACTGTTGGAGCCATCAATGCCAGGAAGCGATCGATTGGGTGGAAGGGCGGATTACGCAACCCATTAGTGGCGCGGATAGGGCGCGCGCCGTGCAAGAGATCATGATGGCACTCTTTGAATCGGCCCGCAAACGACAGCGCATCTATCTACCATTGAAGACCAAGGTCAACCCGCTCACGCTGATGGTTGAGAATGGCGACCTCCCTGTTGAATGGCCCGGCCGCTACGAGCGCCGCGCCAAGCTCGTGCGCGGTGAAGGAATGTCTTGGTAATGCGTGCCGATTTGCTCGCGGAAATTCATGGAAATTTCACTTTTGAGACAAGTCTACTTGTAAATTAGCAAACCACTGCACTTTGTGCTAAAATACACAAAGTTTTGCAATTTGTAATGTTGTCGTAAGAACTCCTGCAAAATAGTTCTCGCTTCGCTTGTCTCAAAGTGTACGTCTCACGCTGTACTTCTTTCCATGAGTATTGATATGTCAGAGCAAGGGCAAATTGTGACGGAAGTAGAAATCCCTGATATTGTCATCGGTCGTCTGCCGATCTATTTACGCACTTTAAAACAGTTGGTTTCCCAAGGTCGTGAAGTCACATCAAGCCAAGAACTTGGTGAACTGTTGGGTATTAGCTCGGCCCAGATCCGCAAGGATCTGAGCCACTTTGGTGAATTTGGAAAACAGGGCACCGGCTATAACACAGGCTTTCTCTGTGCCCAGTTGGAAGAGATCTTAAAGGTGGATTGCGTATGGCCAGTCGTATTGGTTGGGGCTGGCTATCTTGGTCATGCGCTTGCCAGTTACAACGGTTTTGAAAATCGTGGATTTCGCATTGTTGCGGTCTTTGACAGTGATCTCCAAAAGATTGGCAACCACGTTGGTACATTGCAAGTAGAGCCGATCAGCAACGTATCGGCAATTGTGACACAATACAAGTGCCAGATTGCAATTATCGCGGTGCCGGCTAATGGGGCACAAGATGTTGCCGATGTTCTGGTGGAGGCGGGGATCAAGAGCATTCTCTGTTATGCCCCTACCACCTTGACATTGCCAAAGGAGATCCGTGCTGAATATATTGATCCAGTGATTCATTTTCAGCACATGACCTACTATTTGGAAAAACACTGCCTTGATGAGTAAGACTTAGCATCTATCCATAAATTCGGTTGCGGCTCAGTGAGAACAGAGGATTTGTGGATAGGTTCTTGGCGTTTCCCGCGGGTGCGCATTCCTGGCGCAACTGCGGGAAAAAGCTTACTTCTTAACCTGCACTTTGCCAACGGTATATCTGGGTTTAGCTGATTGGTTTTTTGCGCGCTAACCCTTGACTACGAGGATAGAGGTTCGGCGTTGGCCGAACCTTTTTGATTAAAACAATAAAGCGTTGTTCGTCGAGAAATGGAATCTGGACAGGGACAATCCGCACGGCTTCTCCCCCCAATACCTGAATTGCTTTGCGCGCCTCCATAAATTCTTGGGGAGTGCCAGCGCCTTTATAGATCATCACCAGCCCATTTGTGGCGACCAATGGCAGCAAGTATTCTACCAGCGTGTTGAGCGGCGCAACCGCACGCGCCGTGACAATATCGAATTTTGCGCGGTAGCCATTGTTGCGGCCTATTTCCTCTGCTCTCCCTTGTACTACCTCGATCCCTGTCAAGCCAAGTTGTTCGATTACGTGGCGCAAGAAGGTGATTTTTTTTCCAGTTCCATCCAACAATGTCCAATGGAAGCTTGGTGCTACTAATTTTAGGGGAATGCCAGGTAAGCCTGCGCCGGTACCCACATCGATACAATGGGGTGCACGGCTTGGTGGTACTGTCTCTTGCACCATTTCGGTAATCAAGGGTAAACTCACGACGGAATCGAGGAAATGTTTGGTCTGTACTTCTTGCAGATCGGTGATACCGGTGAGGTTGAATTTTTGATTCCAGGTGATCAATTCTTGATAAAAGCGGGCAAATTGGCTAAGTTGGCTCGCTGTCAACGGAATTGAGAGTTGGCGACAACCTTCTTCAAGCAAATGGAGATTGACAGGTTGCTCGATGGGTTGGTTGTCATTCGAGGCGGGGTGAGAATTGTCTGCGTTGGAAGCCATAAATGAACTCGTCTTTATCGCATAGGGTAGCTAGATCAAATGGGATAAGTACTCAGCTGTCTCGCTGTCGGTAGTTCTTCGACCCCCAGCAAAGCTGCGTAATTGTGTGGCTACATAACTCTACATCGTGATTATCGAGTAGTGGAAATGCAATTAACTGTCAGGGAATAGCAGATTGACAGAGATGATTATCTCATACTATAATTCTATCGAATAATTCTAATGTTTATGATAAAAATTCGAGTACCTGTTTGTTCAAACGATAGATTAGCGAACTAAGTATACCCTATGCAGACCTTTTGTGGCATTACAACCGATGGCATGTTAGATTATCTAGCGTCTATTCAAAAGATGAGTGGCTATGGCGATAAAGTGACAACGTCAGGGCTTGCTGAACGAATGCATGTTTCGCCAGCCGCCGCAAGCAGCATGCTCAAGCGGTTGGAAGAGACTGGTTTTGTGGAACGTTCGACGACGGATGGCGTCACACTCACCCATCAAGGGCGGCTTGCAGCTATGCAGCTGATCCGCCGTCATCGGCTGTTAGAGGTTTTTCTTATCGAGGTTATGGGTTACACCTGGGATCAGGTCGATGTCGAAGCGCATAAGTTGCAACATTCCATCAGCAGCTACTTCGAAGAACGGATGGACGAACTCTGTCATTTTCCCACGCATTGCCCCCATGGGGATCCCATTCCGCGCAAAGATGGTACCATGCCCGCCGAGTCGCTGCTTTCCGTAGTTTCGTTGCAACCCGGCCAAAAAGGTATTTTACGTCGAGTTGGCTCTACCGATGCCCGTGTCCTGCGCTATCTCACGCAGTTAGATCTCATGCCGGGCTGTACGATTAAGTTAGTTGAAAAAGCACCATTTAGTGGGCCTGTCACCTTGGATGTTTCTGGGGCCGATGTGCCGAAAAGTACTAAAATTCTGGGGAGCGAATTAGCCGATCAACTCTTTGTTGTACTTTAAAATACGCTGCTACCGTTGCGTTTTTACAAACTTTGTAAAAGTTGCATGGGGTGTTCATCCGTGGAAAGTGTGAATCGAGATTTATGCGATAGCGCAACTGCCTGAATTCACACTTTTACAGATGAGTTAAGAGGCCCAATTCGTTGAATGACATTCGGTAGGGATGCCGTCTGTAAAAACGTACCCCGATGGCTGTCCACATCCTGCAGCCGACCTTGCTAGAATCGATTAACCTATACATTTTGCGGTTAGCAAGTATAAACATAATGCGCTCATCTCTACACAAATAGGCGCTTCTTATCGGGAAATTCCTGGAAAGTTATCTAGCAACCTTCCGTATCAAAGCAAGCGGTATTGTAGTAAGATAACCTTGAGAAGCGCGTAGCAATCGTGGCGCTAATTTTTGTATCGGTAAGTAATCCGCCCGCGTGTCAAGTCGTATGGGCTCATTTCCACTTTGACTTTATCTCCCAACAACACACGAATATAATATTTGCGCATTTTGCCCGATAAGTAAGCGAGCACGGTGTGACCATTCTCTAACTCTACCCGGAACATTGCGTTGGGAAGTGTATCTACAATTTTCCCCTCAAAAACTACTGTTTCTTCAGCCATGTATCTCCATTCTGTTGATGCTTAAAGTTCTTACCGTCATTCATCCTTTGTCATTGGCCCTTCGTGCGCTGCAGAAATCATCTACAATTGCCCAATGACAAAGGACGAATTTGCAATTTAGCGAGGCGATCGCTGTGCCTTGCGGATTGCCTTCTGTCGCTTAATGCGACGTACTTCACTGCGCGACGTAAACCAGCGTTTCTGGCGGACGATCGGCAGAATACGTGCTTCGGCTACAGCTTTGCGAAAACGGCGGAGCAGGCTATCCTGCGATTCGCCAGGGCGTAAATCTACACTCATACGTTATTCACCTCCTCTCACTGTGAAATTTTGTCTATCCATTATGTCACAAAAGACAGGAATTCATGTCATGTTTTATGTCACAAAAGACAAGTCTATGGCAAAACATAACCTGCCAATCGGCCACAAAGTCGATTGACAGGTCTAGTTTCAGCAAACATTCTCTGCATCAGCCTGGTTATTTCAACCATCAAAGCCAAAGTGAACTGAGAACTCAGCACGTTAGGCTTTGGGCAGCGGCTTCAGCGCGGTTCTTGAGCAAACGAGCAGCACAATTTATTCAGCATCCGCTTCATCTTGAGCGCTCGACCCCATGTCGCTAGCTTCTGACGTCGATACGGCGTCTGCCGCCTGCCGACGACTGAGCCCAATGCGTTGGCGTTTCGGCTCGATCCGCAAGATTTTTACTTGAATCTCATCACCAGCATTAATTGATTTCAGTGGTTCTGCCACGGTGATATCGGCCAACTCGCTAATGTGAATCAACCCTTCCACACCCGGCTCAAGTTGGGCAAAGGCCCCAAAATCAACGACGCGCGTGACCTTTGCCGTCACAATATCGCCAACATGATAATGTTGATCGACTTCTGTCCAGGGATTGGGCAGCACACGTTTGCGGCTCAATCCGATACGCTGCTCGGCCGGATCAAGCCGAATGACCTGTACCTGAATCTTGTCCCCAACATTGAGTAGATCCCTGGGGTGATTCACCGGTGACCAACCAATCTCACTGACATGCAAGAGTCCGTCGGCTCCTCCAATATCAATGAATGCGCCAAAAGGTCGCAAATTGCGCACTTCACCTTCAATGACATCGCCGACTTTCAAGGTAGAGAAGATCTCCTCGCGTCGGTTCGTCCGATACTCACGTTCAGCCAACATTTGCGACATGACCAGTCGGCGGCGACGCCGATCCACTTCAATCACTTTCAGACGCAAATCGGTCCCAATCAGACCTTCCATCTCTATGCGCCGCTGATCCTCGCTCAAATTGCGTGGTAGATCGATTACATGCGAAGCGGGCACAAAGCCTTTTAGGTGATTGAATTCTACCGTGAGTCCACCTTTGTTATAACCAATAACCTGATGGGTGACAATGTCTCCACTATCCAGTAGATCTTGTGCGACGATCCAATCACGCTGTTGCAATGCATCAGCAATACTCAGCTGAAAAGCACCGTCATCTTCCGATTGACGGCTCACCACTACGTCAACTATCTGTCCTTCTTGCAGACTCGCTACAAAATCAGGGTCGAGCTTTGAAAGATCGGACTGTGATACTACTCCATCGCGTTTGCTGCCCACATTGACCAGCAACTCATGGGGCCGGACTTCAACAATCACCCCTTTGCGTAGATCCCCGCGCTCAGGAAGATCGAAATCGGTATCAGCATCCAAATATTGCTCAAAAAGCTCAAGATCGGACGTGTCCGGAGAAGTACTTTCTACTGAAGCACCTACTTCTTCGGACGGATTCATTGCATCAGTGTTAAACGCCGCTTCCGTCATTGTCAGACATCGCTCCAAATGGGTTGAGATGGATCAGGTGAAATGGTCCAATAGAGATTGACCCACAATCATAACAATAGCCCTTATTACAGTAATTATACCAGTCCCTGGCACAGTCGTCAAGGAAAGATTTTTAGCAAATTACCCATAGCGTAACAAACTTAGCTACACCTTACGGAATTATTATTTTGTCATCCGTAAACGTTTGCTTATTTTTTGCCAAATTGTGGCAAATCTAGAAGCCTCTGCTGCTGTAGCTTTCTGCTTCGCATAGCGTATTTGCACGAATGCCTCTGTCAGATCACGAATCTCGCCAGTAACTGCGATACTTTTGTCCTCTAGTGAATGCACAGTGGTTGTGCTGCTCTCTTCATCGCCTTCTGCGTCTGTGGCTGGCGATGCAGCCATGCGCTCCTCGCGAATGCGCAAGAAATCACCTAGGCGTTGCCCAAATTGGAGCGGCGTCTCTCCAGTGGCACGTGCTGCCCCACTCGCTGCTGCCCCTTCGACCATGCTCAGGTAAAAATAGCGTATCTGCTCTGTTGGATCGAGATGGTGCCAACCGCGACGCAGGCTAAAACGACGGCTGTTGCTGTTGCCTGCCTCTTCCTTCGTCGGGTCGGCACGGCGCAGTCGCGTCTGTTGCCACTGTCGATAGTTGCCAAAGAGCGCTTGCCAGCGGCTCTGTAAAAGTCGCCAAAAGGCACGCAGCCAGGTGAATTTTACCCCTTTATCGCTGAGGTAGATGTAAGCGGCATAGCTTAGGAAGAGTGCCATTACGATCCAGAAAAATGCGCCGCCGGCCCACGCAGGGAAACCACCAGCTTGCGCCACCGCTTCCGGCATCATGGGGGCCGGTGGTGGCGGTGGCGGCGCTTCCGGGGGGCTTTCCGGTGCTTTGCCGGAGACCATTGCAATGATCAGCAGCAACAATCCCATAAAAAAGCGAAAGATTGCAAAGATCGCATTGAAGAAAAAGGCGACGATTGCGCTCAGGAATTGAGCCAGATAGAAGGTACCCCCAAAGGGCAGCAGCGCCGCTAACAAGCCAATACCCACCAATAGGCCAAAGACGTATAAAGGCCACTGTCCCAAGACTCGTTCGCTCGTCGGTACCCGTTCCAGCAGCCAACGGGTGCGTAAGATTGCCAACTGCCCCTGGCTGATCAGCAACAATCCCGCCAGAAAATAGATCACCACCGCTGCAATAATCATTGGGTCTATATTTTGACGCGTAATTGCCAGAAAGCCAACTTCCGGCCGCTCGATCCGCACGCTGGCGGCAATCAACACCAACAGGATCCCGCCACCTACCCAACGGCTAACAAGCCGCTGCAAAATTGCTGGGCGGTCGCTGTTCGATGTGCGAATTAATTCGCCAATGCGATCCTCTTCAATGGCAAAAAGCTCGTCGGGCTGTAAGGCCAGCCGCAGCAGATCCGATGTCAGTTCGCCAGCAAAGAGCCATGAGAGGGTGATTACAATGGCGGCAAAGATAAAGGGACCATCAAGCAATGCCCCAAGCGGTCGATAGATCAACGCTGTCGGGCTGGGAAAGCCATCTAATGTAAGCCAGACCAACAAGCGTGCCATGACGAGCATAAAGAGAAACTCGGCCAGTCGATAGATCGGTCGCCGTAAATGGCGTTTCCCCGGTTGGGCTAGCCATGTGGTGGTGGCGCAAGCGAGCAGCACCGCCAAGAGGCTAATGCTTATAATTGCCTGTGCGTAGCCATTGGCAAGCCCTGGATAAAGCCGTAGCAACATCGAGAGGATTGCTACATCTAGACACCCAATCAGGGTTGCGATTAGCGCCGGGCGTAAGATGGAGCCCAGCCACTGCTGGTCAGAGGGTGTTTTGTCATTGGTCAATTGGTCATTTGTCATTTGTTACCTATACCTGTAAAGCCGTCAGGTCCTTCTCCCAAATCGTCTTGTAGATCTGGATCCCCAGTCGCTTGGCACTACTCTGCATGCTCTCTAGATCGGGCTGGGGCGCGCAGACCAAGACGATAATGTTAGAGCCGCGGCGATAGGCCTGATGCAGCACCCATAGGCCGGCTTCCTCCAATTTAGGGGTTACCAAGACGACCGTGGAGCCCCACTCCATCTCCATCAACTGTGCCGGCAGCCATGCAGCCAGATCAGCTTCTAGCGGTCGCATGGTGACGCGGGCCAAGGTGCTGAGGATATTCATCAACTGCCCCTGACCATTGTGCGCGGCCAGGGGTGGCGTCGGCTCTTCGGAAACGGCATCTTCACCATTGGTGATCAGCCCCACCGCCTGCCGTTGGTCGATCATGTGTTTGGCAATCGATGCCGCCACAACGATCGCCCACTCGCTATAGCCAAACTCACCGCGGTAGGGATAGGCGTTGCGATTCAGGTCGAGCACGATCATCACGTTGAGCGCAATCGCCGGCTGAAATTTTTTGACGAGCAAGGTGTTTTCATGCGCGCTGGCCTTCCAGTGGATCGACCGTTGGCTATCGCCGCTGGCATAGCCGCGTACGCCGGCAATGCGCGCCGGGTCTTCAAAGAGACGCTGCCGGCTAGAGAGGGTGCCAAAGGGCGATCGGCTGGGCAGCCCTAACTTCTCCAGCGCAACGACCTGCGGGTAGACGATCAGCGGCATTGCCCGGTTTTCTTGGCGCGCCCCATTGACAAAGCCAAAGAGATCGCCGGTACGCAATACCAGTGGCCCCACAAGATAATACCCGCGTCGTTTACAATAGAGCGTATAGTGATGATCGGTCTTCGTCTGGCTGCCAACGGTGATAACCTGGGTATAGTCGCTGGCGTCTCTGACATCGAGCGGTGCCTGTTCCTGGAGTTGGAGCCAGGGCAACGGCAGCCGGCTGCGGTTGAGAAAGCGCAAAGTCACCGGCACCTTCTCGTTGAGAAAGGCATGGTCAGCCATGAGGCGCTGTACCTCCAATCGCTCCAGCACCCGGCGGATCCACCAGTGGCTAAAGAGCCAGACGCCCCCCAGCACATAGACAAGGTAGTAGACCCAGTCCATCCGCATAATGGCACCGACCAGAAAGAGGATGAGAATTGCCCAAAAAAGATTGCCCATAGTGGCTCTTATTCTTCTGTCGTATCCAATGGCAACGGCGTCTGCTCTAGAATATCGTTGATGATCTTCTCCGCCGTCCGCCCACGTAACTGACTCTCTGGTTTGACAATACAGCGGTGGGGCAGTGCCAACGGCACCAGCGCCTGAATGTCATCGGGCAGCACATAATTGCGTCCCTTGACGGCCGCCAGCGCTTGCGCACCGCGATAAAGGGCCAGCGTGCCGCGCGGGCTTGCCCCCATTGCCAGTTCACCGTGATTACGGGTCGCCACGATCAACGCCACAATATAGTTGCGCAACGTCTCATCGACGTGGACGTGCCAGACCTGTTCACTCAACTGTGGGATAACTGACCCATCAATTTGGCTGGTGAGGCTCTCAATCGGGTGGCGCCCGCCCAGGTTGACAAGCATCGCCCCCTCCTGTTCGGCGGTGAGGTAGCCGAGATGGAGTTTAAAGAGAAAGCGATCCAACTGTGCCTCGGGCAATGGGAAGGTCCCCTCGTACTCAATCGGATTCTGCGTTGCCAGCACCAGGAACGGGCGCGGCAATACACGTGTGTTGCCATCGACGGTCACCTGCCGTTCGCCCATGCATTCGAGCAGCGCGGCCTGTGCACGCGGCGTGGCACGGTTGATCTCATCGGCTAGCAGAATGTTGGTAAAGGCCGGCCCCGGCACAAATTGAAAGTGGTGGCTCTCTTGGTTAAAGATGCTGACGCCGGTAATATCACTCGGCAACAGATCGGGCGTACATTGTAGACGGCGAAAGTCAACCCCCAACGACGTGGAGAGCGCACGGGCCAACATCGTCTTGCCCACCCCTGGCACATCCTCCAGCAACACATGGCCCTCGCAGAGCAGCGCCACGATCAGCGTTTCAATCACATCGGCCTTGCCTACGATCACCTGCTCCACATTGTCGATAATCGTGCGCGCAAACCGCTGTATCTCTTCCATAAATGCTCCCTCTTAGTTTTGACGACTGACAGCAGGTGCTGACAACGGACGAATGATGGCTTCACATGAATATGATAGTCCTATTCAATAGATGAACGCTATCTGTCTGGGTGTCCAGTCTAGCCCAAGTTGGGCCATTGGTGCAAACGCCGGTTATCTGCCGTGGTCTGCCACGCACAACTTTATTGCAGGACTTATGCACCGCTTCTCATTTCAACTGCAGTATAACTGAGCAACTGCAATATAACTGAGCAAAAAGTGATCATTTGTTGAACTAGATTATAAATCCTTATTTCTGGTATGCTTTATTTATTCATTTGGATAAGGCAAGATTGGTACGCCCCAACTGGCACTCTACAGACGAGCTCACCCTACACGAAGCACGTCATCCCGTTATCTCTAGCTGTTACCTACTTGGCAACCAGAAAGGATCGATTGATGATTTCGCGTCGCCAGTTTTTACATTCCCTCCCCACCGTAAGCGGGTTGCTTTTGACCACTCGTTTTCGGCCCATGTGCGGAGTAGCAATTACTGCTCATCCACAGCAGACGCGCTGTTCAGCAACAGTCCAAGAGATTCTCAATATGGCAGCTACGGTTGAGGCGCTGACAGTTACTTTTTATTATGAGGCGGTCACGGCAGTTGATGGTTTCTTTACCGCTCTGCCTACCAGCTACCAACGCTATCTTCAGCTTACATTGGACGCTGAGCAGTTTCACTATTATCACCTGATTGAAGAGCGGGACGCGACACCAACGCAGGAGTTCTTTCACTTTCCTATAGATTGTTTTGCGCTTGGCCAATTCGCCACCTTTCTCAAGACGCTTGACGAACTTGAGAACGCAGCGATCTCTTGGTATTTGGCCGCGATCCGGCAATTGGGAGAGTTGGAAGAATCAACCCTTGCCACCCTGTTCGGCCAGATGGTTGGAGTTGAAGCTGAACATCGCGTCATGGGGCGAGAAATGGCACAAAACGGTCCGCCAGCCGCAAACGACCTTTGCTTCGAACGTGCTGATTTGGTCTGTTCGACCGACATTACGGGGCCATTGGCCTCCTATTTGGATGGTGGACCAGGCTTCAACGATGCGATTTTGCTGCCGGACCTGGCCCAAATAACCGCTGCTGTTGATGGCACCAACTGTGAAGCAGGCGTGCCCATTACACTGACGACTTGCCCGGAAAGCATTGCTGACATCCTCAATACTGCAGCCACTGCGGAAGCATTGGGTATTACCTTCTATTATGCCGCAACCCAAGGTGACTTTTTCTCACAGCTCAGCGCCACGCAACAGTGGTATTTACAGGCGGCGCTTGATGAAGAACGGTCCCATCTCGACTTTTTGCTCGATCACGGTGCCGCGTCACCTCCTGATAGCTTTTTCTTTCCTGCGGCGGTTTTTGAGGAACGAGCACAATTTTTAATGTTATTGGATACGCTAGAAAACACCTTTATCAGCACCTATTTAGCTGCCATTCCACAGTTACACGCCTTGGGAGAATCGCTCTTGGCCGAAATTATTGCGCAGATTCTTGGGGTGGAATCGGCGCATCGCGTGTTGGGGCGTGTACTGCAAGGGGAAAAGTTGCCACACAATCGCTGTCTGGCACAAGCGGCTTACCAATGTTTGGGGGACGCGAATGTAGCACTAACCCCTTTCCTCACTGGTAACGCAACGTTGCCGATGATAAAAGTACAGCCAACGGTTGACGAAATCAATCAGGCAGTTGCGCGCTTTGGCTGTACAGCCGTACCGTTGGCGACGGTTCCCCCCAAGCTGTTCTTGCCTCAAATCATGAAGTAAAGTCCACTTCTCATTCTGATTTGAGTATAGCAACTATTTTTAGGGCAGTCCTAACTAATTTATCGGGTTGTTTGTTTATGTTGAAAGGAAAGAATAGAATGTATCATTTAAAGTTGCTCTTACTCAGTTTGTTGTTTGCTCTGCTTCTCTTTGTTGGTTTTATGAGAATTTTTGCCGTGGATAGTGGTGCACTAGTTGCGCACGCCGCTGCGGCTATTGCATCCGCGGCCAGCCCCACCGGCGGCTTTATCGCCGATGGCGGGGCTGTGAATGCAGCCGCTACCAATGGTCAGTCGCCGGCAGTAGCCATCAATGGGTCTGGTGACCTGTGGACGGCTCTGCGCCAGAATAACCAAATTGTTGTAACAAAATTCAATGCGACGCTCGGCGATTGGGTGCAACAGGGATCTTCATTGGAGAGTATCGATGGAAGTACCCCTACGTTGGATTTTGGAGGCCCCAGTCGCAACGTAGCATGGATTGCCTGGACTGCACATGCGGATACAGGGACGCAGATCATGACAGCGCGGTTTGAAGAGAGTGATTGGCAACCAACGGGGATCGCGGCGCAGAGCGGCGACAGCCCTTTCTTAGTGACTGGTGCCACGGTCACAGATGGACTGCTCTTACCGTGGGTTGCCTGGCGCTCGACAGATGGAATCGCTGTCAAGCGTGCGGTTACGGATACTAACGATCAAGGGGGTATCCAATGGGAAGGTGTCGGTGACCCGTTGACATTAACCGACGAGGCTGTCGCCAGCCAGCCCGAGTTGGCCTTTGCCGGTGCTGGTAGCCACACACCATGGCTGGCTTGGCTAGAAACTGGTGCAGATGGCAACAGCTCTGTTTTGTCTGCACGGGCTACTATCGATGAGAGCGCGCCTGGCGGATTGCAATGGAAACCGGTCGGGACCATGGCGGGCTGCGTACGAGCGGCGTGCCATCTCAACGCAGACATACATCAAATGGTCCAGCATGTAAGTCTTGCCAGCGGCGCTTTGCCAGGTGAAACCATCGCTAAACCCTGGATCGTTTTTGATACGGCAACGGCGGACAATCAGCACGAAATTCGCGCCATGCGTTTAGATGACGGCGGTACACCTGCGGATCCAAGTGATGATCGCTTTATTCCAGCCGGCGCAGCCATCAACAGCCAATGTCTCGGCGATGCACGGATCGGCAACTCGACCAATGGCGGCCAGCCCGATATCTTCTTTGTCGGTACGGTGCCACATGTGGCGTGGATTGAGACGCAGGGAGACATTGGGCAGCTTTTCGTTTGCCATTTGGCCGATAACCGCTCGGGGCAAGAACGTTGGGATTTGGATACCATCTTCCCCATCAACCGCACAGGGTTGGCATCCGCCGCCGCACCAGTCCTGGCCACTGATGGCAACACACCCTATATCGCCTGGCAGGAAGGGTCAAGCCAAAGTAATGTCTTTGTCGCCCACCGCTACCCGGATGGACCGGCGTGGGGGTCAAACCGACCGCCTTTTATCCGTACCATTTCCTGGTCGCGCAATTTTGTTGGCCTTGTCGGTGCGGAAGCAGAAATTGCCCAGGCGGTCGAAGCCATCTCCGCCAGCACAAATCCCTTGACCCTCACAACTTCCTGTGACCATGTGGGAGGGTGGGACCATATTCAGGAGATTCAGTTTAAAGTTGCCAATGAGAGCTTAACTGCCTTCTCCGGTAAATATATCGCGGCGGAGAACAAAGTTTATGTGGAAGATCCGGAGCAGCCAGGCACTCTGCTGGGTGGTCTTCGCCCGGGCAGCAACGTCGCGCCGTTGGAAACAGCCATTGCCACACTGTATGTTGCTGATATGCGGGTGCGCTCTCACGGTCCCAATAGTCCTGCGCTGGATATTGATTGGATCATTAGCTTCAAGGAAGCAACCATGTTCCAGGATCTGCGGCAGATGATCAATATTGTCTATGATGATGGCCATGAAACTGGTTTCTTTGAAACGGGGCTGCTCAGTTTTGACTATCGAATATACTTGCCGACAGTAGCAAAGTAAACAGCTCCGCTAGGAAGTCTGCGCAATCGCCGTCTATGGTTTAGCCCGAAAGCCCTTCACGTTGGCATTCACCGACTTGAAGGGTTTTTGACTGTATTCGTTTGTAATCTTTACTCACGTAAGGAACTACATACTATCACGACTGCCCGTCGTTGGTTGCCAGCCCAAATTCCTTGACGATTTTGCGGCTCTGCGGTATAGTATCGAGCAGATCTGTGCCCTCTTAGCTCAGAGGATAGAGCAGCGGTTTCCTAAACCGTTGGTCCCAGGTTCAACTCCTGGAGGGGGCACCTTCTCCTTACCCTCGCTACGCTGTTTCTAAAAAGGGTAGCTGTTTTTTGTCGACGCGGCAAACTGCATAATTGCTTCGGGTGCGGGGGACCATATGCTTGGCAACTTTACTTGTCAATCCCATATAGACTTTTCACCGTCCCATAGACCCAACTCATCTGGCGTTTGGCGTAATGGTTTGACAGGTAGCGCATGAGCGTGGGCAGGTCGTGAACATTCAGCCCAGAGTCGTCAACGAGTTGTTTGAGCCACTGTCGTTGCTGTTGTTCCAGCACAAATTCCGCGTAACTACGTTCGATTAACTCGGCGGCGTTGAGCACAGCATCGGCGTCAAAGTCCCCTTCCAACTCTGCCTTGAGATCCGCTACCGACCCGGTTAAGAAATCGTAGCCATTTTCCGCCATCTTGTAGAGCGTATGTTCAATGTTATACTTGCCGATACCCGCGCCCTGTGCCCAGTGGATCTCTTCAATCGTTGGCGGTTTGCATTTGTAATAGGTGGCCGTCTCTGCGGTCGACAGCACCAGGATCAGCCCTTCTTCAACAAACTTCTCCTCACCGGCGGCTTGATTGCGCGCCTCCATCGCCTGCTGTAGCCGGCGATAGGCCGCGGCCAAGCCATTGGCATCCGGCTGCTCCACCGCAACGGATTTTGCTAAATTAAAGCCATAGCGAGCGGCAAAATCGCTGAGCAGTCGGTGGCTCACCGGTTTGCGATGGCGGATCGCCGTGTGGAGGGTCAACGCCAGGGGTGTCTCGTAGGTGATCATGTGCGGGTTGCGATAGCCCCACAGCTCAAAGGCAAGCACCACCCGTTGGGTACGCACTGCCTCTTCGACCCCGCTGCGGTCGGGCAGCGCTTCGTTGAGCAGCTTGTTCCAATCGCCAAAGCGACTGGGCGCCAGGATCGGCTGTAAGCGTGTGCGTGGGATCACTTCGAGGATCTCACCATCTTTGCCCGGTAGCCCATAAAAGATGATCGCGGTGCCGTCGAGCTTTTCGGTAAAGCGGGCATCGACAATATTCATGGGGACCGAGATCGAGACCTGGGGCCGCCCGTCCCGATCTTTGAGATAGGGATAGTGGATCTTGGGCATCGAATAGATGAACTCCAGCCGCTCCTCGCCAGCCACTTCGGTAATCGCCAGCAGCCCCAGCTTCTCACTCTCTTGTCGGCACAGATAACCGGCGAACGCAATGCCGCCGGGCGAAGTGACGTTGAAGGGTTGCCAGTAACGGGCAGAGGTATCGGTGATGGCTAGGATTTGGTCGAGCATAGGGGCCTCCAATGGATAGTCGGGGTACCAAGAAAGGCTATGATAGCAGTAGAGCAGATGTTCGGCAAGCGGGCTGACTAACAGTTGATTATCTTGGTTGCCAATGGTAGCATCGAGGAATAAATCATAATCAGTAGACCGCAACGCTCTCTGGCTTCGACAAGCTCAGCCGCCAAGCGTTGTGGTCTACTAACACTCAATCATCAATTGACAACGGTTAATGGTTAATGGCCGGTGGCACCGAGAAATGAGGGGAATGCGATGCTGATATTATCGAGCCATGATGTCGAAGCGCTGCTCACGATGGAAGACGCACTAACTGCGGTCGAGGAAGGCTTTCGCCAACTAGCCTTGGGCAAGGTTGCCATGCCGCAGCGCAATGCCACGACGGTTGCGCCCCATAATGGGCTGCATCTGGCGATGCCCGCCTATGTTGGCGGCGATGTCGATGCGCTCACCGTCAAGATCGTCACCGTCTATGGCGAGAATCTACCCAAGTATAACCTGCCGACGATCCAAGGCGTGCTCCTTGTCCATGATGCGCGCACGGGGCAGGTACTGGCGCTGCTGGATGCCGAACATCTCACCGCGACGCGTACGGGCGCAGCCAGCGGCGTCGCTACGAAGTACCTAGCCCGTGCCGACGCGGCTACCGTCACCCTCTTTGGCGCCGGCGCGCTCGGTCCCGGCCAGCTGGCCGCGGTCTGCGCCGTCCGCCCGGTCAAGCGTGTCTACCTTATCACCCGCAGCGGCGACAAGGATGCAGTCTTTTGCGCACAGATGAGCGAACAGCTAGCGGTCGAAGTGACCGCAACACGCAACACGCAACACGCAATCGAACACTCCGACATCATCTGCACCGCCACCAACAGCCCCACGCCGCTCTTTGATGGCCATTGGCTCAAGCCGGGTACCCACATCAATGCGGTGGGCGCTTACACATCGAAGATGCGCGAACTCGATACGGCAACCATCCAACGGAGCCGCGTCTTTGTCGACCACCACGAGGCCGCGCGCGCCGAAGCGGGGGATCTCTGCATCCCGATTGCCAACGGTGACTTGACCTATGATCACGTGGCTGGCGAACTGGGCGCGGTGATTGCCGGTGCGCTGCCCGGACGCACAGGCGATGACGAGATTACCCTCTTCAAGTCGGTGGGGCTGGCGCTGCAAGATGCCGTGACCGCCAAGGGGATCTACCTGGCGGCGCTTGCGCAAAAGATCGGGACGGAGGTGGCGCTATGATTGAGATCCCGGAGCAGTATTGCCAGGGAATTGTCGAGAACTTTGGCAATAAGGGAGAATTGTGGTTGGCATTGCTGCCAGTGACCGTCGATGAATATGTCGAGCGCTGGTCGCTGGCCAAGTTGGGTAAGCCCTTTGGCCTTTCCTTTAATTATGTGTTGCCGGCGACCCGCGCCGATGGCAGCGAAGCGGTGCTCAAGATCAGTGTGCCGGATGGGGAGTATCGGGGTGAGATCGATGCGCTGACGCTTTACAATGGCGAAGGGGTCTGTCGCTTGTTGGAGGCCGACCGCACGAGTGGGGCGATGTTGTTGGAACGGCTGCGTCCCGGCACAATGCTCGCCGAATTGACCGATGACGAAGAGGCAACCGCCATTGCCGCCGAGTTACTCAAAACGCTCTGGCGACCGGCCCCGGCTGACCATGCCTTTGCCACGGTGGCCGGTTGGTTCGAGGCGCTGCCACGCCACCGCGCCCGCTTTGGCGGCACTGGGCCGCTCGATGCCCAGATCTTTGCCACGTCCGAGGGGATGATCAGCGAGTTGCTGGCCGAGAAGCAGCCACCGATGTTGCTCCACGGCGATTTCCATCACCACAATATTTTGCGCGCCAATCGGGCCCCTTGGCTGATCATCGATCCCAAAGGGTTGGTTGGTGATCCCTGCTATGAATTGGGCGCGTTTTTGTACAACCCAACTACGTTAGATGAGCGGTACCCGGATCTACCTGGCCTCTTGTGGCGCCGCATCGATCAATTTAGCGCGCTGCTTGGCTTTGAGCGGGACCGCATCCGCCGTTGGGGGATTGCCCAGGCGGTCTTGTCTGCCGTATGGACTTGTGAAGGGGGTGCCGATGGCTGGCAATTTACGATGGCAGTCGCAAATATTTTAATAAACCAATAGATCTTCTACCCAAACGGTTGGGGAACTCTAGCGGACTTTAGTGTATACTTATCCTAGTTCGGACTTATGCAGTTCGTTGGTTGAGTAGGCTGCATTTTGCCGTATCGAAGCCAACACTGGGGTAAGCCCCATAGAAAAAATAACAGATTCGGAAACCGTCGAAGGTATCAGAGAACAGTTTCCGAATCTGTTATTTTCTTAGACAAGTGTTTTGAGTTATCGGTAACTCCATATTCATGTGAGGAGCAGATTATGGCCTTTCAACAAGGCAGGCGTGGTGGCTCACCCCAAGGGTCGGCCCAAGGATCAGGTCGAGGTGGCATGGGCGGTGGACGAGGTAGAGGGGAACGCGGCAGCTTTAAGCAGCTTGGCCGGGCGATGCGCTATTTGGGGCGCTACCGCCGAACCACGACCATTGCTTATGTTTCCCTCATTCTTAGCATTGGTGCGCAATTGTTGGTGCCACAGATGGTGCAGAATATTCTTGATGCGGTGATGCAGGGCGTTGATATGGGACAAGGTGGCTTGGACAATACAGCCCGGATTGCCGCCGAAACCGCGCTCTATTGGGGTGTTGCACTTTTGTTGATCTTTGCGGCGATGCGTGGGCTCTTTGCCTTTGCGCAGAGCTACATGGCAGAGCGTGTGAGCCAGGATCTTGCCTTTGAATTTCGTAACGAGCTCTTTGCCAAGATTCAACGGCTCTCCTTTAGCTATCATGACCGCAACCAGACCGGGCAATTGATGATTCGCGCTACGGATGATGTGGAAAAACTTCGCATGTTTATTGGCCAGGGCTTGTTGCTGGCGATGCAGGCCCTCATCTTGTTGGTCGGTGCGCTATCGATGCTAGCAGTGACCAACTGGCGTTTGACATTGACCATTATCCCTATCTTGCCGATTGCGTTGGTGCTCTTTATGATCTTCGGCGCAGTCAGCCAACCGCGGTTTGCCAAAGTGCAGCGCAAACTTTCGGCGCTCAATACGATTTTGCAAGAGAATCTAGCCGGCATTCGGGTGGTGAAGGCGTTTGCGCGTGAGCCAGAGGAACGAGCGCGCTTTCGGGCTGCCGCCGATACACTCATGCAAGAGCAGATCGACCTCTCGCGCCTCTTTAGCTTTCTCTTCCCGCTGATCTTTCTGATTGCGCAATTGGGACAAGCCGCAGTCCTTTACTTTGGTGGTAACCAAATCATTAACAGCACGCTGACGATTGGCGAATGGCAAAAATTCAGCCTCTACTTGACCTTTGTCTTCTTCCCGATTGGCCAGCTCGGCTTTATCATCACGCAGATGAGCCAGGCCAGTGCCAGCGCCACGCGCATCTTCGAAATTCTCGATACAGAGAATGAGGTGACCGACAAGCCTGGTGCGCAACCCCTACCGGAAACGCAAGGGAAAGTGCGCTTTAATGACGTCACCTTTCGTTATTTTAGCAGCGGCGAACCGGTGCTCTCCCACGTTACGCTCGAGGCAGAGCCTGGCGAGACGGTGGCATTGCTTGGTGCCACCGGCAGTGGCAAGACCACCATCATCAATCTGATCCCGCGCTTTTATGATGTGAGCGAAGGGCAGGTGCTGATCGATGAGCATGATGTTCGGGATGTACAGTTGGAATCGTTACGCCAGCAGATTGGGATTGTCTTGCAAGAGACCAATCTTTTCGCCGGATCCATTCGCGATAATATTGCCTTTGGCCGGCCCGATGCCTCCGATGACGAAGTGATTGCCGCCGCCAAAGCTGCCGCCGCCGATGACTTTATCATGAGCTTTCCTGATGGCTATCAGACACCAGTTGGTGAACGAGGGACAACCCTCAGCGGTGGCCAAAAACAGCGGGTGGCGATTGCCCGTGCGCTGCTGCTCAACCCACGCATTCTGATTCTTGACGATTCGACGAGCAGTGTGGATGTGGCAACCGAAGTGATCATCCAACGGGCGCTCGATCGCCTGATGGAAGGGCGCACGAGCTTTGTGATTGCGCAGCGCATCAGCACCGTGCTGAATGCCGATCAGATCCTCGTGTTGGACAAAGGCTCGATTGTCGCCCGTGGTAAACATGCCGACTTGCTCGAAAGCAACCCGATCTATGCCGAGATCTACCGCAGCCAGTTGGTGGAAGATGCGACGGTGGAAGATGCGACGGTGGAAGATGACGAATTCGCAAAGCAGAATAGGGCAAGCTCTGGGGTTGTCGAAGAAACTGTTGCATAAATAATCAATAATCGATTGCTAATCATCAACGGTTAGTGGCGCGCCATCGGCCTCTACATTGATCATTAACAATTCATTATTGACAATTGATTATTAGCAAGGAGAACCGCTTATGATGGGTGGTCCAGGTAACTTATTGCGGACGGAAGTCATCAAGCCGCAGAGTGTGCGTCGGACATTGGGACGCTTTAGCAGCTATTTCAAGCCCTATTGGGGATTGTTGCTGGCGGCACTGCTGCTCTTGATTGTAAATGCGTGGGTACAAGTCATCTCGCCCGAGTTGATCGGCCAATCGGTCGACTGCTATTTGACGCCGTCAAGTGCAGTTAGTACATCGGCTGCACAAGCTGGGGCAAGCACTAGCGCCGCTGCGCAAAATTGTTGGTACGATTCTCTGCCTGCCAATGCAGATAGCGCCACGCGCACCGCAGGCCTTTTGAAGTTGGTCTTAGCCTTGGTTGGGCTCTTTCTTGCCGGCTCGGTGACTGGTGGTCTAATGTTCTTTCTCATGGGCTGGATGGGGCAACATGTACTGCGCCAATTGCAGATCGACCTCTTTGCGCAGTTGCACAACCTCTCGCTACGCTACTATAGCGAGCACGAGACGGGCGATCTGATGAGCCGGATCACCAACGATGTGAGCACAATTCAGCAGGCGATTGGCTTTGCATTGGTACAGGTACTGAGCGGTGGGCTGCTGCTCGTGTGGATCGCCTATAATATGTTGACGACCAATTGGGTCTATGGGCTCATTAGCCTGGCCGTTTTGCCGCTGATGGTGGTGGTCACGCTCTGGTTTAGCAGCCAGGCGCGCAAAGCCTTCCGCGAGACGCGGCGCAAGATTGGCGATGTCAACGCCGAATTGCAAGAGGGCATCTCCAGTGTACGCGAGGTGCAGGCCTTTGGGCGCGAAGATGCCAACATTGAGCGCTTTGCGCAGAGTAACGCCGCCAACCGCGATGCCAACGTGCGTGCCGTTGCCTACACTTCAGCGCTTTCACCAGCTTTGGAAGCGTTGGGCTATCTGGCGATTGCGATTTCGGCTGGTGTGGGCGGAATTTTTCTGTTGCGAGGCTTATCGTTGGGTGGGGCTGCCGTCTCGTTGGGCTTGATCATCACCTTCCTTGGTTATGTGCAGCGCTTTAACCAGCCGATCACCCAGATCAGCGTGCTCTGGACCAACATCCAAAGCGCGATTGCCGGCGCGGAGCGCATCTTTGAGTTGATGGACGAGATGCCCGATGTGCTCGAAAAGTTAAATCCCATCGAACTGCCGGCGATCCAGGGGCGCGTCGTCTATGAGAATGTTGAGGCGGAGTACAAGAGTGATGAGCCGGTGCTGCGTGGCATTAATCTCGTTGCGGAAGCGGGCCAGACGATTGCGATCGTCGGGCCGACTGGTGCCGGTAAAACAACATTGGTCAATCTGTTGCCGCGCTTTTACGACGCGACCAGCGGTAAAGTTACCATTGATGGCACCGATGTGCGCGATGTAACGTTGGCCAGTTTGCGCCGTCAGATCGGCGTTGTCCTGCAGGATAGCTTCCTCTTTAGTGACACGGTGATGAACAATATCCGCTTTGGTCGTCCAGATGCCACCGACGAGGAAGTGATAGCGGCTGCCGCGGTGGCGCGGGCCCATGACTTTATCGAGCGATTGCCCGAAGGCTATCAGACGATACTGGGTGAGCGCGGCAGTGGATTGAGCCAGGGGCAGCGTCAATTGCTCTCGATTGCGCGTGCCGCCTTGGCGCAACCACGCATCCTCATCTTGGATGAGGCCACAAGCAGTGTCGACACACGAACCGAACGGCAGATCCAGACGGCGTTGGAGCAGATCATGGCCGAGCGCACCAGCTTTGTTATCGCACACCGCTTGAGCACGATCCGCAATGCAGATCAGGTGTTGGTATTGGTCAAGGGGGAGATTGTCGAGCGTGGGCGGCACGAGGAGCTATTGGCGTTGCAGGGTGTCTATTACGATCTCTACATGAGCCAGTTCCAGCGCCAAGAAGAGGTGACCGCAGCAGGGCAGAAGCAAATTAGCGTCAATGGACATGGTGCGGCAGTGGCTACCGCGGCCTAAGATGGTTAGATTTACGTAGGTTTCAGTCTGTCATTCTGAAAGAATCTCCAAGATGCGTAACTTGAAGACCCTTTCAGGGTGACAGATGTTTCCCTCACGCCAGATCTTATCTCAAGACAAGAGGAACGAGCCGTTCCCGTGCCCCTATGCGGGCAGTGCCATCAGTAATGCACCGCTCAGCGGACCGTACGCAGTACAGGTAATCGCCCGAACGTTGGGGTTGTCCTCTGTATAGTGGAGCGTGATTTGCAGGTGGTCATCGGGCAACAGGGCAGCCAGCCGTTCCGCCCATTCGATAATCACGACCGCATCCTCACGGCTGAGGATCTCGTCGAGGCCAAAGGCGAGCGCTTCGAGGGCCACGTCATCCGGTTCGTCGCCCAGACGATAGCTGTCGATATGAATCAACGTATGGCCGGCAGGGGTGGCATATTCGTTCACAAAGATAAAGGTGGGGCTAGTAACGGTCACTGTAATACCGAGGCCGGCAGCAATGCCTTGTGTGATGGCTGTTTTGCCCGCCCCGAGATTGCCACAAAGAGCGATCACCGTCCCCGGTTGGATCAGCTCGCCAATCTGTCGCCCCAAGATTTTGGTTTCGTCCACAGAATGGCTCTGCCACATCCTATTTGTCACCTGTACATCGGCTGCCACGCTAGCTCTCCACGCTCTTACTGTTTACGCTTTCACTATTTATGCTGCCACTGGTTTCCAAGAGTTGCTCAATATGATGCTGATATTCGCTGGCGAGTAACGCGGCGCGTTCGTCGGTGGCCGCTTCTACCAGGATCTCAAATTGGGGTTTCTCTGGATTAGGTGAAAGATGCACCCATTCCGTTTCGTCTAAATGAATCTTTAGGCCATCAATTGTCTCTACCCGGTGCTGCTTATAGCGATCACTGAGCAGCCGCATGATCCGCCCTTTGTCATCCCACGAGCAGTGAACGGATTCGCGCGCCAGATGGATCGGTGGCAGATAGTCAATCACCTTGCTTAGAGGTAATTGACGAATAGCCATATATTCGAGCAACCGTGCCGTTGCCATCATGCCATCGACGGTTGGCTGGAAATCCGGGAAAATATAGTTGCCGGTGCCATCAATGGCCATCAACATGCCATCCTCTTGTGCAGAGAGCATGAGTCGTTGCATATTATTGCCAATGCGCGCTAGCCGACTGCCATGCCAGTTGGCGATGGTATCAAAGGCATTGGGCAGCGTAATCAGTGCAGCGATTAATCGACCGGGGTTGGCAAAGAGTGTCAATTCAACCATTAGCGCCGCCGCCTCAACGTCGCTCAGCACATTGCCCTGTTCGTCGACCAGAAAGATCTTTTCGCCGCCGACATCAAATTGTACGCCTAGATCGGCCCCAAGCGCACGCACAATCTTAGAGACGCGCTCTTGATTCGCTTTGAATTCACTCTGTAACATGGCTAATTTGGTCTCATCCATGCGAGCGTTAAGCGGCAGAACATCAACTCCCAAACTGTTCAGGATATCGGTGAGGGTATCAGCCGTCAGCCCATGGGAATAGTCGACCACAATTTTAAATTTGGCATTGCGAATGCTATCGGCGTTGATTTGGCGTAAAAAGGAGCGTGCGTACCCTTCAATGGGATTGGGCACATAATTGATCGTCCCAATCTCATCGAGAAAGGCACGGCGGAAGTCTTCGCGAAAAAAGTTGCGCTCGATGACCCGCTCATCATTTGTGCTCTGGTTCATGCCTTGCGCGTTCATGATGCGAATATCCACGACACGCTGATCAAAGGGGCTGAGACGCACGTGAATCCCAGCCGAGACATCCTCGTGATTGCGTACGAAATACCGCGCGACTGGAATGGCCACATTCCCCAGATCCCAGACATTGATCCCTGTACTGGGTAAGCCACTCACCAGTGCACGTTTTAGCATGCGTGAACTACGGTGGGCGTCGCGATTCATGGCCACATAGCTACCTTTGGGCAAGGTCGCACCGATCGCAGCGCTTAATTTCGCTGCATATTCCGGTGAAAGGTCTACATTGACGACACCAGAAACGCCAAAGCGGCTAAAGAGCGAGCGGCGGCCCTGTTCGCCCCAGATGATGCTCTCTTTGATCATCGCACCGGCGTCAACCTGTTTATGGGGCCAAAGTTTGACATCGGCATGGATCACTGCGCCTTCGCCCAATGCACAGTGATCCCCGATGACAACGCCTTCGTAGATGACGACCTTGGGTTTGATACTGCACTGTCGTGTTACGGTGGCACCGCGTATTTCACAATTTTCGCCAATATAATTATTGCGCCAGATAATGCTTCGTTCGATCCGGCTATAGTTGTCAATGACGGTCGAATCGCGAATGACACTGGGACCATAAATCTGGACATCGCCTTTAATTTTGACTTCACTGCCCAGATAAATCGGCCCAAAGAGTTGGGCACTGGGCGCAATATCAACATTGTTCCCTACCCAAATGCCGCCCCCAATATGCTCACCGATCGGCTCAGATAATTTAACGCGCCCATAGAGCAGATCGCTCGTGGCCCGTTGATATTCGGGAATATTCCCAACATCACACCAGTAGCCAGTGGCGGCATAGCCATAGATCGGAATACTCTTCTCCAACATCGTGGGAAAGAGTTCCATAGAAAAATCATAGGGTTTATTGGCGGGAATTAAGTCAAGCGCTTCTGGCTCTAAGACATAGATACCGGTGTTTACGGTATCGGAGATTAATTCTGCCCACCCTGGTTTCTCTAAAAAGCGCGAAACATAGTCCTGCTCGTTGGTGATCACGACCCCATATTCCAGTGGATTGGGAACATGAGCCAACGCAATAGTCGCCAGAACTTCGCGCGCTTTGTGGGCCGCGATAATTGCTTGCAGATCAAAATCGGTCAGCGCGTCGCCACTGATAACGAGAAAGGTTTCATCGAGATATTGCGCCGCGTGTTTGACACTGCCGGCCGTGCCAAGGGGTGAATCTTCGACAACATAGGTGATATTCATGCCGAGCTGCGAGCCATCACCAAAAAAATCTTGGATCACCGTTGCGAGGTAGCGTAGGGTCACAACAATATCCGTGATGCCATGGTATTTGAGCAATTCAAGAATGTGCAACATCACTGGTTTATTAACCAGTGGCACCATGGGTTTGGGCCGCCCGATCGTCAGTGGGCGCAACCGTGCGCCATCTCCACCAGCCATTACCACTGCTTTCATTGGCTACCCCTCTCTTCTTGTTATATGCTTGCACCATGCCGACCAAGATAGGGCGATATATCACTGGCTTGGAGTCGGTGTAGGCGCTTGCCGGCGGTTAGAACGCCATTGTTTATGCCACACGGCTTTATGCTACATGGTAAAGGGAGGATTAGACCGGTGGCCACGGATAGTTGCGACGGTGGGGTTGTGGAATTGGGTAACTCTTTTTGCGCAGAAGTTGATTGATCCGCGTATGCATTGCTGTGCATTCATCTGCGCTGAGCAGTGTGCAAAGACGTTGGGCCAGTGCATGTTCCGGATCGGTCAACTGACAGTGGAAGGTGCGGATATTTTCGAGTAACTCCGCTTCAATCGGTTCGCCGCTAAATTCCCAGATCACAGTGCGCAACTTATATTCCGTATGAAAGCAGATTCCATGATCGATGGCCCAAAGCCGTTCATCGGTGCCAATCAAACAGTGGCCGCTCTTGCGATCCGCATTATTGACAATAAAATCAAAGAGGGCAAGTTGGCGCATGGCAGTGGCAAAACGGGCATCGTCTTGTACCGTAAAATAGTGCATTTCGCTATCATGATCAATGTAAAACTGGACACTGCCTAACCCGTAAAAGCCATCGCGCAGCACTGTTGGAGGGATTAACTGCCATTCGAGCGCGGTGCTCACCAGATAAGCGGCCGCCTCGCGCTTGCAAAGGGTACCCCATTCAAAATCCCACAATGGGTTTTCCCCCCGTTGGGGCTTATAGACAGCAGGGATCGCCCGTTCCTCATCGCGCACGATGACGAGAAAACTATGATTGGAGCTGTAGGGTAAGAGCCCCTGTTTTTCCACCTCACCATTGGCAAGGGTTTGTAAAACTTGAGACTCGGTTAATTGTACTGAATCTGCCATGGTTTTATGTAAGCACTAAAAGATGATGGGTTTGGCCTCGCCATCGGTGCGAGCACAGAAATGGCCATTCCGATCAATGGGACGACCACAGAGTGGACAGACGGGCCGGCCTTGTGAGAGAACTTCTAACGCATGTTCACTCATGGCACGCATCTGATCGCGCGTGGCGACAAAGCGGACCCCAGGAATCTCATCGCTATTGGGATCAACAATTTCGTTGGTCTCTTCATTGACCATCAAGGGTTTAGCAACCAACCAAACCACGTCATCCTCTTCATCATACCCAATGCTCAACTGACCCACCCGAAAGAGCGGATCCATTGGATGTTCAGGATGTAGATTCTTTTGGCTACGACTGGTATGGGGCAGGTCTGGATAGCTCTTCTCCAACTCTTCCAGCAACTGCAATACGCTGATTGCCAAGCTGCCTACTTCCTGCTTTTCCATCACCAGGCTTACCAATTGGGAGCCGGCACGCGCTTGAATAAAAAAGGTGCGTTTGCCCGGTTCGCCCATTGCATCGGCGATCAGATGAACTACTGGATTAAGATCGTAAAGAAAATCTGTCATATCACTCATGTACTCTACTCTGGCACGATGGCCGGGTACCTACCACGGGTACCCATCGCGAATGGCCACTATAGGAAGAGAACGATTAGGTTCGCCTATCGATTATCACAAGTTACTACTGACCCGGCAACCCGGTCTTTTCCGACTCTTCTTCTTTTTTGATCTCCAGCTTTGGTAATTCCGGTCGGTAATTGACGCTCAGAACTGCCGGTGTCTCATTGAAGAAGGCCAAGGTGCTGATCGATGCCGTGCTGATGTGCACACGTTGAAAGAGATCGAGTGGTGTTCCAAAATAGTGGGCCACCGTTGTGCGGATCACATCGCCGTGGCTAAAGATCGCGATCACCTGATCCGGGTGGCTATCGCGCAAGCGCTCAATCGTACCAACCGCGCGACTTTGCACTTCGCGTAACGTTTCACCCTGTGGAAAACGAAAGGTGCTGGGATAATGTTGCACCCGGCTCCAACCTGGTAACTTCGACAGCTCTTTCAAGTTGCCTGCTTGCCATTCTCCATAGTCTACTTCTACTACGCCCGGTTCTGCAATAACCGAAAGCCCTAGTGCTTGGGCTAACGGTTCCGCCGTTTGCATACAGCGCTCAAGCGGGCTTGAGTAGACAGCCGCAATGGGCTGGCTTGCCAGCAATTGCGCCAACTGTTCTGCCTGTTTTTGGCCTGTTTCATTGAGGTGAACCCCCGGTGTACGACCGGCCAATCGATCTGTTCCGACCCAATCGTTTTCCCCGTGGCGAACGAGTAGAACGTACGTTGTTGAAGTAGCCATGCTATCCCTTATTATTATAGGACTGCGGCAGGTATTGGCACTGCGCTTCGTCCTGCGCTTCGTCCTGGGCCGACTGAAAGGCTTGTCGAAGCCAGATGATAACTGCGTAAGTCCTCATTTATTATCAGTAGACTACAACCTGTTGTGCTAGCTATTGTGCTAGACGGTTTGACACCCAATTGGATCCCCCTTTGTCGTGTCCCCACGTGTTGTATCTTGGGCGACGAGAAAGGGGTCGTTTGGAATGGCAATATATCTGCTGGAAAGACGAAGCATGTTGTAGAATGTTACTCGGATATTGTAGCTAGAATACCACAGATACGGATAAGGTTGAAGTGGCAATACTTACCTTTGGCAACAATCCCGCAGTGCCAACGTACGTTTGCGCCCATGCGCAAGCCAAGGTCCATTGCGGTATGCGCGAATTATCCAGGCTTGTCCAACAAGATCTCTATATCACTGGGCGCAGTGGCATCTTTCGTTCTCTTCTTTTCGATCAGTGGTAATGAATCGATGCTGATGTAGCCATGGGCAAGAGCATGGTGTGCGGCCGTCAGTGTATCTGGTATCAGGAGCATATCGACCTGCTGCTCGGCCGCTCGGCTGATTAGCGCTTGCACGGCCTGATCGCGCTTCCCTGTGGAGACATCGCGAATATAGATACTCTGGACGCGTTTCGGGAAATCGTTCAGAACTTGCAGATATATTTCCGGATCTTCTTGGCCACTATCGCCAATTAATACAAAGGTGAGATGTGGGTAAAAGGTCATGATCTCTTTGATGGCAGCCAGCTTGTGGACTGCGTGGCTGGTTGCGATGAATTTATGGCGATCGATGCCGTAATCCTGCAAGAAAATAGGACCCAAGGGAATGTTCTGTACTTCCAAAAAATCGACCAGCAGGTCATAGAGGTTCCAGGGGCTACTGGAGACATAAAAGACTGGATTGTGCTGTGTTCCGCTGGCACCGCGATGCAGGGCTTGGTAAAAGCCAGCAACCCCTTCAAACGGCAGACGCGTCCGTGCGTTGTTTAAGAAGATTACGCGTGCCATCTTTAATAGATTGGTGGCCCCTGT
The DNA here is from genome assembly GCA_034432375.1 of Caldilineaceae bacterium. GTDB lineage: Bacteria > Chloroflexota > Anaerolineae > Caldilineales > Caldilineaceae > JAHBVH01. Next base: position 144,507 of record DAOUCA010000103.1, on the reverse strand, counting down.
CTGGATCACCGTGTCATCAATATCGCTGATAATGCCAATCTTGCTCTCTGCCGGTGGGACAAAAACTTGCCCCATTGCGGTGATCGGGGACAGAGGTGTGGGGAAGGGTGTAGGGAGGTGTGATGCGGGGGATTGCAATGTAAGCGATACGGCATGCCACCAGACGTTGGACGGCAATGGATCTTGCAGGGATAATTTAAAGAAAAAGTACCCTTCTTCGTCACAAACGGCCTGATAGTTTTGGTCTTGCGCGACGGCTTCAACCACGGCCCCCGCCACTTCTGCGCTGGCAAAGCGTTGATACATATTGTGCAAATTGTCCCAGACCGTATCTTTGTCTGCCACAATGGGTTGTGGCTTGCCCTGCAATACGCGGCCACGCAGCAGTAACGTCTGCGCGTCGCCATAGCCGCGGTAGGGTACAATCTGGTATGGCCTGTCCCAAGCTAAACGCGCCGCCATTTTTGCCATGATTCGATCAAAGCGACGGTCGGCGTGAGCACCTAACACGCCCAGAACTTCTTGCCACTGTGCCACGCTACCTCCAGTTTCGCTCTTGGTCTCTACCTTGGTTTCGACTTCCTGTTACCGCCAAGAGATTTAGCGTAACAAGGGTATGGAGCGCTGTCTGTGAAATGTCTCCCGTTTCGAGCAGAACAGGCAACATACCTGGATGGCACCCATCTGGGTATAGAAACCTTTGTGTAGAGTGTTATCTCGACTATTAAGTAAAAGCGAGGTAACTATCCAACTATTTCTGTAAGAGCACCGTGCCCCGAGGGCTCCCGGTAGCGAAGCGGGTGCCCTCGGGGCGCGAAACCAGAGCGACAGCTAGACTTAGAACTGGAAAGTTACAAAGCGAGAAAGTATTTAGAACACCCCACCCTCGGCCCCACTGCCATTAAGGTAAGCACATGAGGTGGGATTGTTACCTCTGCGTAGGCAGGGTCTACTGCCCTGGAACATGGATTCTTGCGTACACAGGAATGACATGGCAACGCTTACCTTAATGGCAGTGGCCTCGCGAGCAAGGCGGGGGTGTTCCCAAGGATTTTCTCGCTTTTACTTAGGCGGGGTGGCGCACATTATGTATCGAGTAAAGCGCAATTGGATATTATGATTGTATGGCAGGCTTTTAAAGGGCTTTCGCCAAAATCAATGTGCTATAGGGGCCGATCACAATCGAACCCCAATACGGTAGTGCTCCTTCGTGTGCTTCTTGCGCGCTTACAGTGGTTGAGCCTTGATCGCCAAAGGATTCATCGTAGCTTTTGGCGTCGCTATTAAAAAGCACCTGCCAATCTCCCCCAGCGGGTAAGGCAACCGGGTAGTCAGTTTGGATCTGATTGGCAAAGTTGACAATGATGACAACGTTTTGCTCGGGAGCTTCATCTGCCCACCGGGTAAAGGCGAGCACTTTTGCCGCTTGATCGATGTGGTAGACGTGGATCTGTTGCCCACAAAGGCCACCGCTACGCCCATCCATATTGCGGCGAAGATGGATCAGATCGCGATAGAGTTGCACCATCCCTGCGTGTGCTTCCTGGCGACTCCAGTCGAGTGGCTGGCTATCCTGAAACCATTGATCGGTCAAGAATTCTTGCCCTTGAAAGATCATGGGGATGCCTGGGGCGGTGAAGACAAGCGCTGCGCCCAGGGCGGACCGCTTCTTGGCATACCAACTATCGGCTTCCCCTGGCGTTACCTCCTCGGGCACGCGTGCTTTGCCATTGGCTACTTCATCGTGTGATTCGGTATAGATAACTCGATCGGTCGCATCCCCATTGTAGCGATGGGTCAACGCATCGGCGACAGCATTGAGATCGCGAAAGCCATCATCGTTGCCGATAATCGCTGCACGTACGGTATGGACAAATTTGCTGTCCCATTGTGCTCCGAAGCCTGCTCCACCTTCGCCATCGGTTTTGGTTAGCCAAGGATTGTTCATCAGATCTTCGGCAATCGTCAGTTTACCCGGAAAATGTTCCTGGATCTCACGGTTGATCCACTGCATCAACGTCCACCCCTCCGGAATATCATTTGCCGGATCATTGTCGTTGCCGTTGCGGTTGCGGATATTCACCGTCGAATCCCAGCGTAGACCATCTAAGTGATACTCTTCAAACCACATCAGCGCGTTGTCGCGAATGAACTGACGAACTTCTGGTCGGCCATAGTCGGGCCGTGTCTCGCCCCACGGCGTGGCTGCGCGTTCATCATTATAGAAATAGATGCCGCCACGGCCATTGTCCGACCAGCCATCAAATTGCCAAAGTGGTAAGTCACTGGGGCCAAAGTGGTTATAGACTACATCCAGGATGACGGCAATGCCCCGTTGATGGGCCGCTTTTACCAAGTCCTTTAATGCATTTGGCCCGCCGTAGACGCTTTCAACGGCAAAGATGTGGGCGGGGTTGTAGCCCCAAGAGATATCACCGGCGAACTCCAACGGCGGCATGAGCTCAAGCGCATTGATCCCAAGGGATTGCAGATAATCAAGTTGCTCAACGGCCTGCGTAAAGGTGCCGGGTTGCCCATCTTCGCTATCGGTATCGTGAAAGGTGCCAATGTGCATCTCATAAATGACCAATTCATTCCACGGTGGTATCGAGAATTGGTCGACATCCCCATTCTCCATCACCCAGTCAAAGTCATGGACGTAGATTACCCCATTCCCAATGGAGTTGGTGACCTGGCGCGCATAAGGGTCAACCCGTTGCAAATCACCTTGCTCGGTTTGCAAGAAAAACTTGTATTCGTCCCCGGCCTTTGCTTCCGTGCTAATGCCAGCCCAGTAGCCGTTGCCTTCATGTTCCAAGGGAGTCTCTTGGGGTGACCAATCGTTGAAATCTCCCACGACCGCCACCGCTTTTGCATTGGGTGCCCAAACGCGAAAGAGGACCTTCGGTTTGCCGTTACCCGTTTCTGTTACGATGGCACCCATCCCACCGGGTACGGGTATCGATTTTTGTGTTTTTGATTGTTTCTGCTCTGTTTTACTCATAACGTCCTATTTTGGTTGGTGTTGGCCTTCATCACTTCTATAATGCAAAACTTTACTTGATCAGAATTTACCCCCCAAGTGACGTTTCTACCATAGATCCAGATATAATCAGACGATTTATTTTTGTGGGTCTTCAGCATCTCAGGGGTGGCCCGCTTTGGCTTCGACAAGATCAGCCTCCGTTACCCTACTTGTCATTCAGGCCCCGCCTCCGCGAGGATAAACTCCGGCAGGCATCTATCTTCACGTACATACGTAGATTCCTCAGTTGCCTTCTGGGCGCGCAGGAATGAGATCTGAGAATTTCCGCCAAAACAGGCTCTGGTGAAGGTGTTGCAGTATAGTACTCACTAGGCCGAAGTCAGCGAGTGTTGCGATCTAGTGACTATTACCGTTGTGCCTATTGATATATCCATCTGTTGTACACGAATCTGTGGTTACACGGAGAAGTCTCCAGTACGCTGCCGAAGCAATAGAAATAGAGTCGCTTGTCGTCCTCAAGACCCGATACACTGGAGTTCCTATAAAACCGCCGGTAGAGGTGGTAGTCAGCGTTCTTTATAGAAAAGTTGAATTATGATTAAAAAGAAAGTTTTGTTATTCGTTATTGATGCATTTGCGTCCAATGTTTTTTGTTCGGCGTTGAACCAGGGTTTGCTGCCGAACTTTAAACGTTTGGTCGATGCTGGCACTGTGGACGATCAGAGCACGGCTGTTTTCCCCTCGAATACCCATTGTGCGCTGTCATCGTTGGCCACCGGGACTTACCCCAATCGTCACGGCGTGCCAGGTGGCTATGGGTTTGACGTTGATGGCGACCATATCGTCTATTATAGCGGTGATTTCTGGACAAATAGGAAGGAAGAGGTTGGCGAATGCTTTACTGAGCTTCTCGCGCGCCTCCATCAGAAGCGCCTCAAGATGCCGACGATTTTTGAAGTGATTGAGCGCACAGGGGCCAAAGCTGCCTGTATCAACCACCTGGTACATCGGGGGGACGTACCACATGAGGTAAATACCCCGCTACTGGCCAATCTGCAGCCTGGGGGCCGTAATAGTAACCGGGTGATGGGGCCATCGCTGCTTTTCCTCGGTGATCTTGTGCATACAGATTTATCCGACGAGGAAAACCTATTGGCCAAAAAAGCCGGTCTCTTGCGACGGTATGGGTTGGATGATGAAAATAGTGCGAATATTCTCTTGCATTTGGCAAAGGAGCGTGCGCTGCCTGACTTTACGCTGGCTTACTTTATGGATAATGATTACAGTAGCCATAAAGCAGGGCCAGCCAATGCTCAGCCCATTTTAGAAAGGCTAGATCGCTGGTTGGGCGCACTTTTTGAAAGCTACGGCGGCATGGATGCCCTGCTAGAAGGGTTTGCCGTTGTGATTACAGGGGCTCACGCACAGAGTGATGTTGCGAGCAACACGCAAGAAGCAATCATTGATGTGCGCTCTTTGCTGCCGGACTTTCAGCTTTCAGCCTTGGGCCAACAAGATCAAAGCACCGAAGCTGTGGTTGCTTGTCCGAATATGCGTGCATTACAGCTCTATTTTGCCAAGCCAGAAGCAGTCGATTTTGAAGCAGTTGCCCACACGATATTAGCCGATGAACGGGTAGATCAGGTGCTATGGTGCGCTAAATGGCAACAGGGGGCAGAACAACAGGAGGGGCAATCGACTGGTAATTCTACTAGTAAATCCCCCAGCGCGCAAAGACCTACTTCCAAGAACTCTACTGCCATGCAAAAAGGATATATGGTCCTGACCAAAAAGCGCGGAAAATTGCGTTTTTGGCCAAGTGATGAATTGGCCTGGCTTACTCCCAACCACGCCCGCGATGTATGGGGTCAACGGTGGCAGTGGGAAGGCGATCTCTGCGCACTTGATATGGAATGTTATCGCCGCAAATTGCGTTACGGGGATTACCCCAACGCTTTTGAACGGAGCGCCTGTGCGCTTGCTTGTGAGAGTGGGGGGCATATGTGGGTGACTGCTTTCCCTGGAGCGGAATTTCAACTTGATAGCTCTTTAACCCATGTTGGTGGAAGCTCTCATGGTTCACTCCATCGTCTAGACTCGACAATGCCACTGGTGATCGCCGGCGCGCCCAGACGTTTTACACGGCCAGAGTCATCACGTACAGTCGATGTGTTGCCTATCTGTCTATCAATTTTGGGGATTAGTTCACCCTACAACGTAAGTTCAAGCCACATTACTGCAGAGATGCTACAAGTATGAGGAAATCAGATGAGTTTGCGTTAATCGGCGAGAAACTTAGCTCTTGATCATTTAGGGTGGATCGGGCGATTCACCCTAAATGATGCCGGTTGAGTAGGCGGCACATTGCACTCTACTCAACCGGCACTTCCCCACACTAATTTGCCAAGAGCCCTTTTGTTTTGTTCGATAAGCTGCAAGCAATAAGCTTTGATCGATAGTAATGCAGAGTTATGTATCTAATCTGTGTCTTTCCCCTGTGAATTGCTCCGGTCTCCTTCTTTTCCTTCACTAGTATACTTAGCACACAGAAGAATCTGAATTCATCTGGAAGTCTCTAAAGCAAATCGGCTGTTAAGATGGAGCTTTGCCCAAGGGTCAACCATCTAGATTAAAAACGCTAGCACACACAAAGCAGCCGAGGGATGTCCATATTTTTCTTACGCCAGTGCTTCAGGGTAGCTTAAGAATTAAAACAATGTTTGTCGTAGGAGATGGCTTCCTGCCGGTTCCTAAGCGGGCGACTGCAAGGGTTGGTTGCCTTTTAGGTATCTACGTCTACCCAATTGTTTTCTTAATCCCCTACGAAGCACATCGTAGCGCATTGTACTAAATAGCAATGCACATGCGATAGATAAGCGATACTTAACCTCAAGGAGGATTACCAATGGCAAATCAAGATTTTACAACAACCAAACCAAACCAAACGACTTCTACCCCAACTCCTAATTCCGTAGCTACAAATACAGCGAACACATCTACGACAGAGCGTGCCACACAACAAGCCAAAGATGTGGTAGATGGCGCTACGCAACAAGCCAAAGATGTGGCAGCACGCGCAAAAGCCGGTGCCAAAGAAGGTGCGCAGCAAGCCGTGGGCGAAGCCACAAAAATCGCCAACGAGCTAGGCGGTGAGGTAAAGCAGATGGCCTCTGATGCTGCACAACAAGCGGAAAGCCGCGTGAATGAGCAGAAAGGGTATGCCGCCGATCGGCTCGCCGGCGTGGCTAATGCACTCCGCGAATCTGGAAATAGCTTTCGCTCGCAAGATGAAGAAGCTTTTGCTACCTACGCCGACAACGCTGCTGAACAGGTTGATCGCTTCTCGGGCTATCTACGGGAACAAAATGTAAATGATCTCGTGCGTGATGTGAAGCAACTTGCCAAGCGACAACCAGAGTTATTTGTCGCCGGCGCATTGGCTGCCGGTTTCTTCCTTGGCCGTTTCTTCAAAAGCTCAGAGCAACAGCATCTGCCGACCCAATATCGCAGTGGTTATCCAGGGGGCTTTTCTGGCCAATCCGGTCAGTACAGTGCTCAGGGTGGTAACCGTGGCTATCGTCCTAACTACAATCAGGGTGGATCAAATGCTTACGGCAATCAGTTTAATGATAATTATGATGATCAACGTCGCAATAATCCATACCGCGATGAGCGCTATAGCACCCAAGAAAATGCAGGGAATTATTCCAGCAGTTATGGTGCTTCCTATGGTACGGGCACGGTGTCAGATGGCACAACCAGCACCGGTGGGGCTGAATCGAAAAACGCTCAACCAGGAGCTGGCGAACAGCCAAAGTCCAGTATGCAATATGAACCGCAATCTTATGTCGCTACGAGTTCGGTGACCAAGCAGAGTGCGGACACAAAGAAGACAGAGAATACCGATCAAGATAGTGCGCGGAAGGAGAAATAATGATGGAGCGTGAACGAACTACCACCTACTCCCCCGCATCCCCATTTGAAGCTGATGTGTCCACACCGGTGACGGATGGGCGTCCTATGACACCACCCATGACAACCCCCGATTCGTCGTTGGGCACGCTTTTTAGCGACTTGAGTTCAGATCTAAGCACACTGGTGCGCCAAGAGATTGAGTTGGCACGTGCCGAAACAACGGAAAAGGTCAGCAAGGCGGCACAGAGCGCTGGGATGTTGGTCGTCGGTGGCCTTGTTGCCTACGCCGGTCTCATTATCGTGCTCATTGCTGTTGCGATTTTGCTTGGTGCAATCATGCCCTACTGGTTATCTTCCCTGATCGTTGGGGCGATTGTATTGATTGTCGGCGCAGTAATGGCGATAAGTGGCAAAAATAAATTGGCGAATCTCAATGTTGTGCCGGAAAAGACCGTGGCGACATTAAAAGACGATGCCCGCTGGGCAAAGGAACAAATATCATGACACAGGCAAATCAAGAAACTTCGGCAGACCTCCGCGCCGATATCGAACGTACACGGGGCCGGATGAGCCAACAGATTGAGAAGATCCAGGCGCAGTTGAGCCCTGAAAATTTGAAGCAACAGGCCCAAGAGACGGTTAGCGCAGTCGTGCAGGATAGTACCACTGCTCTAAGCGACTATGTAAAAGCAAATTCACGCGAAATGGCTACCGGTTTGGCCGAGACGATTCGCCAAAACCCAATTCCCGCAGCGCTCATTGGGTTGGGCGTTGGTTGGCTTCTGATTGAAGGCTTTGGTGACAAGGAAACGAATCGCCCCTACGATGCTCGTTATGATCGTCAGCGCTACTATGATGCCGCAAATGGCCGTGACTGGCAAGACGCCGACTACAGTGGGAGTGCCTCCTATCGCCCCACCTATGACGTGAATCGTGGCGAGGGTGCACGCTTTGCTTCCCAATATGGTCAATATGACGATGAAGGGATTTCCGGTGGCAATGTTAACCGAGCGGCCTATAGTGCCTCTGCATATCAAGCGCAGAGCTATCCAAGCACAGAATATGGGACAGCGGACTACCAGCAAAGCGTGAACCGCTATAACAACCGCAACCAATATGACAATCAGGAGCAGGGAGCTGTCGGCCAAGCAGCAAATGAGGTGAAGGATAAGGCCAATGAGCTTGGTCAGCAGATTAGCGCAGGGGCGCAACAGGCCGGCCATCAGGTTCAGGATCAGGTGCGCAACTGGCGTGATAGCGCCGAGCATCAGGCCGATCATCTGCGTGAAGGTGCCCAAAGCTTTGCTGAGCAGGCCCGTACCCAGGCAGATACCCTTGGCCACCAGGTGCAAGAGTATGCCGGCCAAACTCGAGAGCAACTCGCCTATGCCGGTCAAGAGGTACAGCATTATGCCGAACAGGCGGGTGTGCAGTTACAACACTCCCTGCAGGATAACCCACTGATTTTTGGTGGAATTGCACTGGGAATTGGTGCCTTATTGGGGATGGCTTTACCTGCCACGCGTCGCGAAAATCAATTGATGGGTTCGACTCGGGATCAGGTGATGGATTCGGCAAAGACAGTCCTACATGAGGCACAGGACCGGGCAGAACATGTGATTGCAGAGGTGCAGCCAAAGCTGGAAGAGACAGCCCAAAAAGTTGCCGCCGATCTCACAGAAGCAGGCCGGTCTGCGCTGAATGATGTTAAGGATACAGGGAAATCGGCGCTTGAAGATGTCAAAGAGAGTGGCAAGCAAGCAGCAAGTGAACTAGACAAAACACTCTCTCATGCGCAGCAAGAAGCGAAAACCGAAGCGCAAAAGGTCGCCGACACAGCAAAGGACGAAGCTGGTAAGGTGAAGGATCAAGCGCAGCATGATGCTCATGATGCACAAAAGCGTGCAACGATTGCATAGATAGTAACCCTAATAGTAAGTTTGAACATGACCCTATAAACGGCTCAGCCAATCGAAAAGAACAGATTGGCTGAGCCGTTATATATTTTGGGCTCATCCATGAAAGGTGTGAAAACCGAGGACTTATCCGCTGTAAATTAGCCCGTTTTCACGCCTTCGGCTGTAGCTTCTCAATAAGTAGGTGCCCCAATTTATTGAGAAACTAGCTTTCGGCTGAGGAACGATTTCTGATAAGCACCTGCGCACATCATAAAATTGCTTCTACCCCTAGCGCCTCTTTTGGCCAACAAGCCATTCCTCACTCATCAACCTACCCCTCGCTGCAAAGTAATATTTCGATTTAGCGTTACTGCCAATTGCCAATTTGACAAATAGAACAAGAGTTCTTACACTATGCGGAGAAAGAACTTTTGTTCTAATCTCATTCCACACTAGGCTCGTACCTTACCCGAAAAGATTCCTGCGAGCCTGATTTTAGCCTGGTGTCGGTTATGCATAGCGTCGTTGTGCAAGGGAACTTCCTTTGGATGGCGGCTTTGCAAACCAAAGCCAGGTTTTTTTATTGCTCGCCACTTGCCGCTCTGCCTCCGATGCGCGTCGTGTGTTGACAGCTACGCCTCGACATGATTTCTACCGAGCCCCTTGCAGCGCAAGCGGGACGACCGCTTCCTCTTGCGGTTGTCTTGCTGCCGCTGCAGAAGCGCCTTTCCTGAATGGAGATCGACCATGGCTTACCAAAGACGAACCTTAAATATGCAGGCAGATTGTATCGAGGCGGTGTTGGCACGACACAAGGTCAGTGGGCGCGTTGAGGGGGGCACAGTGACACCCCGTTTTATTCGGTTCCAGGTCGTCACACAAATGGGGACCAAGGTAAACAAGGTGGCTTCGTTGGCTGAGGAGATTGCGCTGGCATTGGGGATGCGCGAGGCGCGCGTCTATCGCCAAGGCGGCGGCATCAATGTCGAAGTGCCGCTGGCCAAAGCCGAGCCGGTGCGCCTATTGCCACTCTGCCAACGGTTGCAGACCGTGCCGTCGGCGACAGCAGTGTTGGGGGTCGAAGGCAGCGGGACGCCACTCTTGTTGCGGCTAACCTCGCCGGATGTTGCCCACATTTTGGTAGCTGGCACTACCGGCTCCGGCAAGACGGCACTGGTGCGCACGCTGCTCACCTCGCTGGCGATGCACAATCGGCAGGGCGAACTTCAGTTGGTGCTCATCGACCCCAAAGGGGGGCGCGGCTTTGGTCCCCTGACCAAATTGCCCCACGTCTTGGGCGAGATGACGACCAACGCGCCGGATGCGATCGTGCGCTTGCGCTGGCTCGTCGAGGAGATGGAGCGGCGCGACCGTGAAAAGATCAGCCGGCCCGTATTGGTGGTGGCGGTTGATGAGCTGGCCGACCTACTGCAAACAGGGGGACGCGAAGTGGAAGCGCTCTTGACTCGCCTCAGCCAGCGTGGGCGCGAAGCGGGAATTCATTTGGTTGCCGCCACGCAAAAGCCGACGGCGGCGTTAATCGGTGCGGCCATGAAGGCTAACTTTCCTGTGCGCTTGGTTGGCGCGGTGGCGAGTCGCGATGAGGCACGCTTTGCCTCGGGCATCACCGACAGCGGGGCCGAAAAATTGGAAGGCAAGGGCGATTTTCTATTGGTTACCAAGGGCGAACAGGTCCGCTTCCAGGCCGCCTGGCTTGGCCCCAATGAACTCAACGAGATCACCCATTTGCTCTGTACCGGTCAGCGCACCTCGCGCCGCTGGACAGAGACCACGGCAATCACCACTTCAACTGCGAAGAGCATGCCGGTGCCACAACACCGCAACGCCCCGTCAGCCAGCAGATCCAACGCAGTAGCAACAACGCAATCGGCGACACCGGTCCGCGGCGCGGCGCCATTGCTGCGCGAGTTTTTGGGGCGGTTATTGCCAGGGCCGGTGGGGCAAGGCTGATGAGCAATATAGTTCGGTATTTGTAGCGGCACGGCATGCCGTGCCGCTACGAATAGAGTTATCAGATTTAATTTTTGGCTCATATGGCCGTTGGACTCAAATAGCCTGTACGCACATGATTAGGGAATTAGGAAATAGTTGACTCTTTTCCCTATTTACTTGCTTAATTCCCTATACCATGTCTGTATGTCAGCGAGTTAAACACATGAGCGTCAGAATTTATTTCACAAAACAGCAGATAAGATGGTCGGAATTTTTTTTGTTGTCGTAGAGAGTATGGGGAGTTCTTCATGAAACGAATGATTGTTTTGGGTGGGCTGATCTTTGTGAGCGTGGCGACGTGGCGGATTGGCAATCGGTTGAGTGCCGATGCGATTGGCATGGCGTTGGGCGTTCTCTTTGGCGTCTTGGCGGGGTTACCGGTGGCGCTGCTCGTCTTGGCCTCCAATCGGCGGCGCGACCGGCGCGAGGAAGAGGATCCCTATACTTCGCAGCACGGGGCACAAGGGCGACAGCGTGGCCTCCCACCGGGTTATGGTTACCCCATGCCCATGCAACAGCCACCCGTGATTGTGCTGGCCGGCCACCCTGGCATGATGGCGCAAGGGAACCAAAATGGCTATAATAATGGTTATGGCTATGAGCAGCCCTATGGGCAACAGCAGCGCATGTTGCCTGGTCCACAAGGAATGATGGGGCAAGGGATGGGGCAAGAGATGCCACCGGAACGGCGCTTCAAGGTTGTCGGCGAGACGGAAGAGTGGATTGAGGAATACTAAACTTCAGATAGCTAGATAGCGTAAAAGCGGCCACCGGTGCACCGGTGGCCGCTTTTACGCTACCTAGCTTTATTTACCTAATTTACCTAGGTTGATGAGAGTTCGGCAAATCGGTGACGGTGCCGTAGAATAGGGGTATTCAACAGCGTCTGCAATAAAGGATTGGACAAAGAAAGCATGCAACTGTTCTCTGGCAAAGTCAATGCACCCGAATTTCCAGCGCAGCTTGATTGGATCAACAACGCGCAGCCGCTGACGATGGCGCAACTGCGTGGGAAAATTGTACTGATCGAATTCTGGACCTTTTGCTGAATTAATTGCCACCACAACCTTGCGCCGTTGGCGCAATTACGCAGAGAATACCCAGAAGAGCTTGTTGTCATTGGGGTGCATTCGGCCAAATTCCCCGCCGAAAAGCTCACCCCGAACATTCGCGCAGCGGTCTTGCGCCACGGGATTCAGCATCCAGTGATCAACGACGCCGATTTTGAGATTTGGAGCCAATACAGCGTACGCGCGTGGCCGACCGTCGTCGTAGTCGACCCGGTGGGGAAAGTAATTGGTCAGCACTCAGGCGAAATTACGCTGGAAGAGTTCCGTAGCGTGATTGATGCAATGGTCGCTGAGTTTGCTGCCAACGGCTTGTTGGATCGTGCGCCCATCCCTGGACTAGAGCCGGCCAGTAGCCAAGGACCATCACGCCCCCTGCACTACCCATCCAAATTGCTCTATGCCACCGGCGATCGTCTCTTTGTGGCGGATAGCGGCCACCATCGCATCCTCGAAGTGCAACTGAGTCTCGACGGTCTCTCCGGCGAGATCGTGCGGATCTTTGGCACGGGAGAGGCCGGGTTCGCTGATGGACATATCAACCAGGCCCACTTTCACGATCCACATGGCATGGCGTTGCGTGGCAACATGCTCTATGTAGCCGACACGGGCAATCACACTATTCGTGCGATTGATCTCGTGCGCGAGCAGGTGTGCACTGTCGCCGGCAGCGGGCGCATGGGGCGCACCCTCAATCCCAGAGTGACGACGCCGACGACAACCGATCTGCGCTCGCCGTGGGCGCTTGCGGCCATGGAAGGTGCGCTCTTTATTGCGATGGCGGGGTCACATCAAATTTGGGTGCTGCTAGAGGAGGAGACCCTTGGCATTTTTGCCGGCACCGGTGCCGAAGCGCTGCTCGATGGGCCGCGGGCGGAGGCAGCCTTTAACCAGCCGAGCGATCTGGCATTGGCGATGGGCCATCTCTTGGTAGCCGATGCCGAGGCGAGCGCGATTCGTGCGATTGCCCTTGATGAAGATCCCCAAGTAATTACATTGGCTGGCCAAGGGCTCTTTGACTTTGGTGATGTCGACGGCGTGGGCGCGGCGGTGCGGCTGCAACATCCCACCGGCTTGGCAACGGACGACGTGGGTGTGCTCTACATCGCCGACAGCTACAATCACAAGGTCAAAACGCTCGATCCGACGACTGGCGCGGTTAAGACGCTGATCGGGACGGGTACACCGGGCACAATTGACGGCCTCTTTGCCCAAGCGCAACTCTATGAGCCGGAAGGCTTAGTCGCGGCGAAGGGGCGGTTATATATTGCAGATACGAACAATCATCTGGTCCGTGTGGCGGATTTGGCGACGAAGACTATTTTTACGGTTCCGTTGCACAGGGATTGAAATCCCTTGCTGACAGCGAGAAGTCGCCTCAGCGACTGTGGGTGCTTCGCGCTGTCCAAGCAGGAGTTGCATGCTGTTGTAAGAGAGTGCAATGGTATCATCAACCTAGTGCAGAAAAGGCATTTCGTCCCGGAGGGACAGTTGAATTTAGGGGCAAAAATTAGGAGAAATCGTATATGATTGTTGACAGCCATGTTACGAACTACTCCCCATCACCGCTTGATGCACCCTCGTCTTTCCACAACGTATAAACCTTATAGCTTTCAACAATTGAATATCTGTCTTTTATCGTAGGTAGGGCTTGCGTAGGTTATGGTTGCGTCACCAGAGAATACCGGCATAAAGCAGCCCACGATGCCGTTATCGCCTTATTTCGTGGTTTGCAAGGCTCTTCTAATTACCAGACCGTTATTCAACAGATTGTAAACGAGAATCACCAGCTAATCGTCGAGGCTGACTTTTGGGCACCAAGTCCCTATTACGAATCGACTACGGCGCTAACGTATCCCTAATCATCTTGTCAAAATCGCCAGAAAGGATTTGCCAACCAGCCAAGTGGTGTTACAACTTACACCAACATTTATCACACCAACCCACCGGCAAAGTGACCATAAGAGTAACCCTGATCAACTAAAACGATGGTCGATCTTTGCAACCCTCATCAGCAATGGACAGTTTCTCTCCGCTTCTGTTGTAAACCCGCCGTAAATAGCCAGCGGCCACAAAGTTCGCTATAATGGCTCCACTGAATGTATGTTTACAGTAGCACCAACCAAAATCAGCGAAAGGACTCCCCTGTGGCGACTTGTCTTGTAACCGGCGCGGCCGGCTTTGTCGGCTCCCATCTTGCCGAGCGACTCACCAGTGAAGGTCACACGGTGCACGGCATCGATGCCTTCATTCCCTATTATCCCCGTTCTCTCAAAGAAGAGAATCTCACCACCCTGCGCACCCGCGACAACTTTCACTTTCACGAAATCGATCTACGTAGTGGCGATCTGGCTCCCATTCTTGACGGCGTAGATGTCGTCTTTCACCTGGCCGCGCAGGCGGGGTTGCGGCGCAGTTGGAGTGAGTTTGATAGCTACATGAGCTGCAACATCCAGGCGACGCAACGTCTGCTTGAAGCGGCGGTGGCGGCCAAAGCGGGCCATTTGATCAACATCTCCACCTCGTCGGTCTATGGCCGTTTTGCCACCGGCGATGAAAGCTCCCCACTGGAGCCAGTCTCCCCCTACGGCATTACCAAGTTGGCGGCGGAGATGCTCTGTCGCGCCTATGAGCAGAACCACGGCTTGCCAGTGACAGTCTGTCGTCTCTTCTCGGTCTATGGTCCACGCCAGCGGCCGGATATGGGCTATAACATCTTTATCGATGCGATCCTCAACGAAAAACCGATCACCATTGACGGCGATGGCACCGATAGTCGCAGCAATACCTATGTGACCGACTGTGTCGATGGGTTGGTACGCGCCTTTGAACAGCCGGAAAAGAGCAAGGGCGAAAGCTTTAACATTGGGGGCGGTCACGAGGTCAATGTGCTAGAGGTGTTGGCAATGTTGGAAGAGTTGAGTGGCAAGCAGCCGATCACCACTCACGGCCCGCGCCGCGCCGGCGATCAACGGCGGACAGTTGCCAATACAGAGAAAGCACAGCGTCTGCTCGGCTATGATCCACAGACAACGGTGTTGGAAGGGTTGCGTGCGCAGTTGGCATGGCAGCGCGATCTATAAGAGGCTTTGACCATTCGTAACTATACAGCTATCCCGGTAAGAAACGCCGGTTGAGTAGCGAAGCGTATCGAAACCAGCGCGACGGCTCCGTTTAAACCTGGATAGGTAAATCAATTACTTCGGCTTCGCGACGACAATAATGCGGTGGGTATTATCATCGCGCGGCCAGCAACTGACCAACGTCAGGCGACGCTCGTCAAAAGAACCAATCCAAGCGGCGTTGGCACGGCGTTGGGCATCCGTGGCATATTTTTCAGGAACGATCATCACCTTGTCGACGGCGTAGTCAAAGGCGTGATCGCCCGACCAGACGGTGATCAGATCGCCCCGTTTGAGCTGATCCAATTCCCGAAAGACCGCGCCCAAGATATTGTTGTGCCCGCTCATGACGACGTTACCACCGTTGATCGAGGCGTCGCCGAGCAGGGCGCTATTTTTGTGCCAGCCGGCGGCGTATTCGGCCACCTCCCACTCGCTAAAGATCGCCCCACTCTCCGCGGTGTTATTACTCCACCCCAACGCAACGACCGGTATATCCACATCAATGGCAGAAATCACCAGTCGATCTGGTAGATACCCTTGACCGGCAGGATGTTGTAAGGCCGACGCCTGGCGTGGTGGTGCCGGTTCACTGCTGCGCGCCAAGGCCACGGCATTGCTTTGCCCCGATCGGTTACAGCTAGTGAGTGTCAGCAGGATAAACGTCAATAAAAGTTGGTGGCGTAGTTGCATGAGATTGGCCTGGTGGAAATGGAATCGGTACATCGGTACATCGGTACATCGGTACATCAGAATGAACTATATTATCACTGTACTGACCTACTGATTTACCGCTCTACCGATTTACCTACCCACCCATTGTAACCAGAATATGCCAAAAAGCAAGCTGACCAGGGTAATAGGCAGCCCCGCTTTGAGATATTCGCCAAAGGTGAGGTGGATATCGCGTTGGCGGGCGTTTTCGGCGACGATCAGGTTGGCAACCGAGCCAAGAAGCGTTAAGTTGCCGGCCAGGGTGGTGGCCATGGCCAGTGTCAGCCAGCTTTGGGTTGGGTTGGGCAATTGGGGCACAAAAGGGGCAAAGAGCAGCACGGCTGGTACATTCGATATAATGTTGCTTAATAGCGCACCGACCAGGCTGAGTGCCGCCACGCCGCGCGTGGCCAAGGGTTGGGCGAGATGAAAGAGTTGATCGCTCACGCCCAACTGCTCCAGCGCGCCGGTAACCATAAAAAGGCCGCTGAAAAAGAGCAGCAACGACCAATCGACTTCGCGCAGCATCTCGTCGGGATCAATATGGCGGGTAATGAGCAAAATCACAATGGCACCCAAAGCCGCCAATGGCGGTGTGACGCCCAGCATGAGCGCTCCCAACAAAACAGCGGTTGTCAGAAGACTTTTGCGGAGCAGGGAATGTTTGATGCCGTTATTCAATAGGGCAGGTTGTGTAAAGCCCCGTTGGCGGAGGTCGCGCCGATAAATGAGGAGGATCAGCCCCCAAGCAACGGCCATGCCGATCAGCGCCACCGGTCCCAACGTTAGGACAAAGTCAAGATAGCTAATCTTTGACGCGATGCCAATGATCATATTTTGCGGGTTGCCGGTAATCGTTGCTACCGATCCAATGTTGGCGGCAGTCGCCAACGCCATGAGATAGGGAATCGGTGGTTGACCAAGCGCACTACAGATCTCCAGCAGCAGCGGGGTGAAGATCAAAACAACGGTGTCGTTGAGAAAGAGTGCCGAAAAAACGCCAGAAACCAAGATGGTTAAAGCTAGCAGTTGGGGCGGCGAGTGCGCCCACCGGACTACCCACTGCGCGACCACTTCAAAAAAGCCGCCTCGTCGTAGATGGACGTTGAGCACCATCATCGCAAAGAGCAGCGTTAAGGTATTGAGATCGAGTGCAGCATAGGCACTGGTTAACGGCAATGCACCCAATATAATGAGCAGCGTGGCACCGGCCAATGCAATGGTGGCTCGATTCATACGGAGATAGGGGAATCGGCCCACGGCGACCCCGATAAACGTCACTACAATTACGACGAGCGCCGGCCAGTATGGATTGAAGAAGGTGGGTGGCATGAGGGGTTGTTGGATCTATTTGTCCTGTAGCGACGCTTGAATTAGGGTAGAGTTCTGATAACACCTAAATGCAAGCGTCCCTACAGGACGAGGAGACATTTACGCAGTGGCTATGCCAAGGTAACTTCGCGGCCCTCTTGCTGGCTGCGATAGATGCCATCCAGAATCGTCATGACCTGGAGCGATTGTTCGGCGGGCACAGGCGAGGGTGCGCCATCGGTGATCGCCTGCGCAAATTCAACACACTCAAGCGCATGCGGCTCCATGGGGTCGCCGGTCAGTGTGATGTGCTGATTGAAGAATTGCTTGGTCGTATAGTTCGTGCCAAGGAATTTGCCTTCGGGCCAGTGACAACCACCCTCGGTGCCATAGAGCCACATCTGCATATCTTCGCCGCTCGTATCGTGGTGGAGCAACCAACTCACTTCGAGAACCAAGGTCGCGCCATTGTCAAAGCGTACAAAGGCGGCGGCAAAATCTTCGACATCCATGTCGCGCTGCACCATGTCAAAACGCCACTGGCTAAAGGCACCTTCGTGCTTGGCCAATGGGGCCTTGGCCACACCAGAGACTGCCACTGGCTTGGGATTGCCCATGAACCAGAGCGTCAGATCGAGGATGTGGACCCCAATGTCGATTGTAGGACCGCCACCGCTGTTCTTCTTGTAAACAAAACCGGGGCGGGCCGGAATCCAGCCACGACGCAACATCCAACTGCGGGCGTGGTAGACATCGCCCAACGCACCCTGGTCGATCTCGGCCTTCATCGCCTTGGAAATGCCCTTGAAGCGGAAATGTTGGGCGGTCATCAAGGTCTTGCCGGACTTATCGCGCGCTTCGATCATGCGGTGGATGTCGGCGGGGGTAGGCGCCAACGGCTTCTCGCAGATCACATGTTTGCCGGCATTGAGTGCCGCAATCGCGAGATCGGCATGATACATATTCGGTGTGCAGACATCAATAATATCGATGTCGGGGTCGTTAATAATATCGGCGGCATTGCTACTCAACTTGGAGACCGCGTTGACTGTACCCCATTCTTGCAAAATATTCTCGGCAAGATCGCTGCCGGCGACCACTTCAGCAAGCGGTGAGGCGGCCCAACCGGGCATATGGGTTTTGGCAATGCCACCGACACCGATGACACCAACTTTGAGAATTTTAGACATTGGAAAATTCTTTCTAATCACTTCATTAGGTTTGAATGTAGACTATAGTCGTTCTTGCGCGTAGGGGCAGGGTATACCGTGCCCCACGGGTATCAAGGTAAGCATTTTAGGAACACTACAGCGGATTTTGGAAGCAACGGGTAGGCAATTTCGTAAGTCAACCCGTCTCTTCTTTACAAATTTGTCGATTTATGCATCATTTTTTCCTAGAATTTAGGGTACGCTGCAGAAAATCAGTTGCTTCTTTCATCCTTTGTAGTATTGGTTATGGCCCTTATTTCTTAGCTTGATATACATGAGGCTCGGTATACAGGGCTTCTACGCGCCCAAACGATACTGCTACTTAATACGCAATTGGTATCGGTAAGGAGACGACGCGCCCTTCTTGGGCCGAAATCAACCCAGCTTCCAGAATCTCCTGGGCATCGCGGCTGACTTCGGCACTGCAGATCCCCTCGATCGGCAACCCCTGGCTGATCCGCGATAGGAAATAGTTGGAGCCATTGCACAGCTCTTCCGGCAACGGTGGGACATCCATTTCAATGCCATCCTCATGTTCTTCGTTGGCAAACAATAGACGGCCTTTGCCGCCTGGCTCAACAACCAGCGTACCCTCACTGCCATAGATCGCGGCGTGGTACGAGGTTAGATGGCCGATCTGCGTCCAGGAGGCTTCGGAGACAGCAATGGCACGCGGCCACTGCATCACGAGAACAGCATTGTCGTCGAGCGTAATGTAATCTTTGAGACAGTGGCCAATTGTGCCGGTTACGCGGCTCGGCTGTCCCAGGAAGGTACGCGCCAACGCCGCACCGTAGCAGCAATAATCCATATACGCGCCCGCACCGTTGAGATCCGCGTCATGAAGCCACTCGTAAAAGTAGGGCGTACAGCCCAGCTCTTTAGGGCCGGCGTGGGCCGAACGGTATTTCGTCTGGAAGAGTTGCCCCAGATCGCCATTGGCGGCCATGGCAAAGGCATGTTGTAACTGGGGCCACCAGGCAAAGGGCCAGTTAACCATCAGCGAGACACCGGCGCGGCGGGCGGCGGCTAACATGTGATTGGCCCCATCGAGCGTTGAAGCCATTGGCTTTTCCACCATCATGTGCAGCCCATAATCAGCTGCCATGATGGCCAATTCGGCCCCGGTCAGATTGTCGCCATAGATGTAGACCGCATCGAGGTCAACGCTCTCCAGCAGCTCTTCATAGGAGCCGAAGAGTTGCGGACAGTCAAATTCATGCTGAATCTTATCGCGCAACTCTTCGTTGGGATCTGCCGCAGCGACTAGGGTACCTAAAGGGGAGTTGTTAAGATCGCGCACGTTGCCCCAGACATGATCGTGGGTCATGCCCAACACACCAACGCGTAGTGGCTCTGCCATCTGTTTCTCCTTAAAGATCGGATGAACAATCAATAATCAATTGATAATTGTAAATTGTTAATGACGCAGCGGCTACACTGTGATAACCGTTGGACCATACGTTTATCCCAAGCCCTGATTTTACGCCCGTTGGAGGATTTCCAGCAAACGGTCAAGCACGATTTGTTCTTCGCCATCAGCCAGCGTCATGGGATTGAGATAGATCCCATCGTCACCCCCTTTGGCGACAAAGATCGACGGCGTGCCCGCTTCCAGTGCATCGACCACGGCGTCGCGACTCAGGCCGACCTTGCTGCTATTGATATGCACGAGCGCACGGGGCAATGGTTGACCAGCTTCGTTGGGGAAGGAACGTTCGGCCTGAACCCCCGCAACCCGATTCAGCTCGCTGCACCAGCCGGCGACCACTTCGTCATCTTGCGAGGCGCGCGCTTCATGATCGCGTTTGATGTAAAGCTCGACCGCTTTGAGCAGCCCAACCATCTCCTCTTTGCCCACCTTCATGGGGCGACCAATGCTCTGGTTGGGGTTGCCGTTGATGCGGCACGATTCGATCAGCTCTTTGCGGCCAACAATCAGGCCCGACGACTGTGGGCCACGGAGATCTTTGCCGCCACTAAAGACGGCCAATGCCGCGCCCATCTCCGTGTAGCGCCAGAGATTTTCGACCGGTGGCAGTTGGGCCGCGCCATCGACGACAACCGGGATATTGTGGCGGTTGGCCACGGCGATCACCTCTGCTAATGGCAGATCGCCACGCCCAGTCATCGCCCCTTGAAACCAGAAGATGGCAGCGGTGTTCTCGGTAATCGCGGCTTCCAGATCGGCGGCGGTCGTCACCTCACCATCGCCAATTTCCACGACTTTGACCCCAACCTGGCGCACGGCGTGGTCATAGCCGTTGCGATGCACCTTGTGAATGATCACCTCATTCTTGAGGCCGGTGGTATCGGGCAGTTGGGAAATCTTTTGCGGATCGGCACCGGCAACACAGGCCGCCGTCGCCAAGACGAGGCCGGCAGCGGCTCCCGAACTGACATAGGCCGCTTCGTTGTGTGTCATTGCCGCCAGCCGCTCGCCCACGCGCCGCTGCAACTCGTCGAGCGGCACAAAGTGCTGCGACGCTTCGACCATCGCCTCAACTACCTCGCGCGGCATCACCGATCCACCCAAGCGCGTCAACGTGGCGCTGGCATTAATCAACGGTCGTATGCCTAGATCTTCATAAATGCCCATCGAAAGTTCCAATCTGTTTGGTGTGGGTGGGGAAACAGGGAAACAGGGAAACAGGGAAACAAGTACGTGTCTACCTGTCTACTTGTCTCCCTGTCTACTTGTCTCCCTGTCTACTTGTCTACCTATCTACTTGTCTACCTCAATCCGCCGGGACAGCCCAGACGAGGTCGCAGGCCTCGGCCGGCATCCAATGGGCGTCTTGGCCATTCCATTTGACATTGCAACCGATGGGGTTGGTCATGGCAACGCTGACTTCTTTGCCGGCGAGATGTTCGGCGAGGGCGTTGTCGAGATCATTGACGGTCATCTTGCTGGTTTCGCGTGGGTTGTCAACGCCACGGCCGGTGTAGACGAGCTTGCGATTCTTGTCAAAGACATAGAAATGCGGCGTCCGTAGCGCGCCATAGGCCAGTGCCACCTCTTGCTCTTTATCACGCAGATAGAGCCAGGGGAAATCGTGTTCGGCCATGCGCTCGACCATGCCATCGAAATCATCATCGGGATGGGTCACCTCGCTATTGGCATTGATACCAACAAACCTAACGCCCTGATCGGCATATTTTTCGGCGGTCTTGCGCGTCACTTCATCAGAGCCAACGACATAGGGGCAGTGGTTACAGGTGAAGAAAACTACCAGCGTATCAGCATCACGGAAGTCAGCAAGGGAATAGGTGCTGCCGTCGGTTGCCGGCAAGCTAAAATCGGGGGCACGGTCGCCCGGTTCGAGTGTAAAAGCCATGCGAATTTCTCCTTTATCGTTCAAAAATTTACCATTCACTCCACCCCCTCCCAACCTCCCCGCAAGCAAGGGAGGAGCAATATTCCTTTCCTTGATGTAGAGGAGGGGCCGGGGGGGTGAATAGTCAACTCAAAAATTAACCATGACTCGGTTAATTCCTACATTAATTCATACATTAATTCATACACGATCCCTGAGCATTAATTAGTACCATCTTTGCGCACAATTGGCAAGTAAAGATTCTCCGCCATGTTGACGAGACGGTAGACCGTGCCATTGAGCGATGCCACATAAAGTTCACCCTGCGCATCTTCACCAAAGGTACTGGGATTATCCATTAATTTGCCATGGGCCGTGGCAACCCATGCCGCCTGCTCATTGCGGATCAGGCTCCAGAATTTGCCGGAACAGTAGTCGGCCAGGATATAGTGCCCTTGTAGATCGGGGTACCCTGGGCCGCGATAGACATAGCCACCGGTAATCGAAGAGCAGCCGGCGGGTGGATTGCTCTCATTTTCGGCGCGGGCATACTCAAAGATCGGATCCGTATAAGTGGCGCTACAGCCGGTTAGCTCATAGTCATGGTTACCTTCGTAACAATCCCAGCCATAATTTTCGCCACCACTGCTGTCGCTCGCTTGAAAGTCAATCTCTTCCCAAGCCCCTTGGCCAACATCCCCAATATACATGTCATGCGTTTGGCGGTCAAAGCTAAAACGCCAGGGGTTGCGCAAGCCGGATGCCCAAATTTCGCCCAGGGTATTGGGGTCACCATCATTGGCATAGGGATTGTCGGTTGGGATGGTGTAGGTCGCTTTGCCGATCACATCGAGGCGCAACAGTTTACCCAGTAGTTTTGAAAGATCCTGCGAATTTTCCTCAGGATCACCACCACCGCCCCCGTCACCCAGGGGGACGTAGAGCAACTTGTCGGGGTCGAAGGCCAGATCACCGGCGTTGTGATTGCTATACGGTTGGGCAATCTCCAGGATTACTTCTTCGCTTGTTGAATCGGCCACGTTGGGATCAGCACCGGTAACACGATAACGGGCAATGACCGTGTTGCCATTGCGCTCGTCATTGGGATTACTCAATTCGAGCGTATAGTTCACATAGAAGATGGCTGGGTTGTCCGGCTCAAAGGCAAGCCCCAACAGTCCTCGCTCACTGCCACTGGTATTGACCCGATCTTGAATATCGAGAAATGGCGTTGCAAGTACATTGCCGTCCGGCTGGATGATGCGAATCAGCCCAGCGCGCTCGACGACAAAGAGACGGCTGTCTCCGGCATTGGCAAGTTTGACCGGCTCGGTAAAACCGCCGGCAAACGCTTGGAGCTGCAGCACAATCGCATCTGGTGTGCGGTGCAATGGTGCTGCCAAGGCACCGAACGCTAGCCCCAGCGCCGGCAGCAGCAGGATGAGAATAAAGACGAACGCAGAGAAGAGCGAGACGCGTCGGCTTTGATGGTTGGTGGAGAAGAGCATCAATCAATTCCTTTTCCAAAGAACACTCTGTGACAGAGCTATAGCATAGCATTCTTGCACCCTCCCTGCCCAACTCTCACATGATAGGATGAGCACGACCAACCACCAATTGTCCTACCTACGCTTCAAATTATCCATTAAAAATTAATCCACGAAGAGACACGAAGGCACACGAAGAAAAGCAGGATCCTTCGTGTGCCTTCGTGTCTCTTCGTGGATCGCGTTTTTTGAGTTCATTTACCCAGTCGTTGCGATGGTGGCAATTGTCTTGCGTTTGTCGACAACGCGGAAGCACTCATATTGATTCGTCTGCATAAAATGTGTGGCCAGGTCCATCGCTTCTCGTTCGGTAAGTAGCCCTTCATCGATTTCGGCTTGCAACGTGCGCGTGAGCCATTGGCGTGCCTGGTGCGTATAGGCGATGGCCGCGGTTGGCCAGAAGGTATCGCCGCCAAAGACAAAGAGTTTGTTCGTGGGAACGGCGTGCAGATAACGACGGACAAAGTCGCGGGTGCTATAGGGGTCAATGCTCCACGCCCAGCAGAGATCGACATAGACATTGGGGTAATGTTTGGCCAGCGCGATCAACTCTTGGCCATAGGGATAGGCAGTATGCATCAGCACAAAGCGCGCGGTCGGGTATTTCGCCAACAGCGCCGCGAGGTGGCCGGCCCGGATCCGATCGATGGGCATACGACTGTGGCCGGCATAGTATCCCGTGTGGATCTTGATCGGCAAATCGTGGGCAATGGCCAATTCAACGCCGCGGGCCAAGCACCAGTCGCCCAGGCAAACGCGATCGGCGGTGCTCATCGCCGCCGGTTCGGTAAGATAAAGATCGAGTGCGTGGGCCGCTTCGGCATCGCTTCGTTCCTGCCAGAGCAAGGTGCGGCTGTAGGCATGTTGGCTTTTGATGGCAATGGCACAGGGTGCCTGTTGCGCAAAAACTTGTTCCATCGCGGCGCGCAAGGTCGCCAGGTCCTGCACTTCGATTCCCGTCTCTTCGGCGAGTGGCCTGAGATCCGGTTCGCCGTTGCAAAAGTTGACCCAGGAGATGTCAAAGAAGAAGAAGTCTGCACCCGAAGGATCGGGGCGACAGGCGCGCACAAAATCATCAATTTGGACATGATCCAACCCGGCGCGGTCATGGAGCAGTTGATAGCGCATTCCGGGCGCAACCAGGCTAGCATGGGTGGCCTGCGCCGCCTCAATGCTGTCGGCCGTTAGCTCGTCCAGGCCATAGCATTCACGGCCAATCAGACGCACCGCTTCGCCATAACCGGTGTGACGGACCGCGGCCCAGGCCTTGGCAATACCCTCAAAGCGGGCACGCAAGTCGGGGTTGTTCTTGTCCAGCAAGGCCGTCACTGCGGCCGGTGCGGCACCAGCGACGATCAGATCAGCGGTTACATAGTTATCGAAGAGGCTTTGCAAGATATCCGGCCCCTCGTTGACATACTTTCGCTCACTGCCCAGGTGTTCGTGTGTATCACAGAGGGGGGTCTGTTGGATATAGGTTTGTAAATCGGTAGCCATGATAGTCTCCGGTAAGGAACAGATACCCAATTAAAAAAGCCGCCGACGTCGGCGGCTTTTTTAATTGGGTATCTAAATTTACGGGCGATCCAAGTCCAAAACGGCCTGCACCTTTTCGACAACAACCGGCGCATGCTCTTCCCAAGTCACATCCCCTTCCCAAATGAGATCAACTTCATTGAGGAAGACGTTGTTGGCTTCGGTGAAACGGGTATTCTTGGGCATCGGGAAGGGCTCAATGCCAGCAGTCAGCAATTTATCAGTGATACCGAACATACGGTTGACTTCGTTGACCTTTTCATCGGTCCAGGCAGACTTGTGGCCGTTGGGCTGCAATTTGCCTTCGAGCACCATCAACACGCCAGCCTCACCCGATGAATAGAGCTTGAGCAACTCCCAGGCTTCTTCAGGGTGTTCCGTATGGCTGTTGATCATGTGCTGGTTACCGGAGTAGCAGGTTCCCTGACGTCCCTCAGCACCGACCGGCAGCGGCACAGCATCCATCTCAAACTTGCCATCGATCACATTGAGGAAGTTGGTCACATTGCCGACAATGCTAGCTTGCGTGGCAATCAAACCCGCGGTAAAGAGCCCGCCATCAATTGCATCGGCTTTGCGCGGAGAAACTTTGCTGTTGAGCAGATCTAAGTACCAGGCCCCAAGTTCCTGATGGAGCGGCGTGTTAAAGGTTAATTGTGTCCCTTCAGCATTCATCACCCAGCTATCAGTCGAATCGGGTGAACCCCAA
Source organism: Caldilineaceae bacterium (assembly GCA_034432375.1). Lineage (GTDB taxonomy): Bacteria > Chloroflexota > Anaerolineae > Caldilineales > Caldilineaceae > JAHBVH01. The sequence goes on along the minus strand of DAOUCA010000103.1, from coordinate 119,161 downwards.
GAACGAGAGGTATTGCTGTAGTAGTGGAAGGAGTTCATGCCATCAAAGCCGAGACCAAAAATGCCGGCACCCGGATCGGCTGCGGCCTTGGCCAATTCCGTCCAATCCTGGAAGGTCCACCCTTCTTCAGGCAGCGGCAAGCCTTTTTCTTCAAGCATAGTTTTGTTGAAATTGACGGCGATATTACCACCGGGGTGGACAACACCGGGCACGCTAAAGTTTTTGCCATCAAGGGCGTTACCGGCCATAACGCTGGGATAGATGTCATCGAAATCTTCTGGTGGGCTGGAGGCCAATAGGTCGTCGATTTCCAGGTAAATACCTTTAAGGAAGTTAATGAAAAGCCAGCGATGGTGTCCGTAGGTGAGATCCTGTAGCGTATTGGAGATAAAGCCGGTCTGCGTCTTTGTCTCAATTTCACCATAAATCGTCTCTTCGATCACCACTTGGACGCCGCTATCGGCCTGGTAGCGTTCGCCCAACATCGTGGGCATCACGCTCTGGCCACCTTCGGGTGGCACTTGTACGCGCAGGACAACATCCGTGGCGGCGGGAGCGGCACCAGCGTCAGTTGTGCTCGGCGCGTTACCGGCTGGAGCAGCCGTGGGCGCACAAGCAGCCATGAGTTGAACGCTGGCTGCGCCCAAACTTGCTACGGCCACGCCCTTTAAAAAGCCACGGCGTGTCACATTTTTTCTGAGCATGTACGATCTCCTCTGTAGATAGCTAAGAGCAATAACGACTCAAAGCGCTGAAAAAGATGAGTTATGATGAGATTTGGGAGAAACACCAATCGCATGAGGTAATTCTGCTATCCGCTCCAGGTTGAACTGAGTGCTATTGTACGCCCTTGCTGGTAGTTTCAGCTGGTGGCTTCAGAGCGACAACGGAGATTGTTAACCTGAATCGGGTACGTTATCTATTACTTTACCATTCCTAAGGGAAGAAGTCAAACAGCTTTTTTACCAATGATCCCAATGCGTTACTTGTGCAAGTGGTGCGCGCGGTGCCGGCTTAAAATCTTCACCTGTGAAGTAAGCAACCGGGATCAGCGCGGCCTGGGTTACGGTGGGTGGAATGCCCAGGCTAGCCCCAATCTCCGCTTCATAGGCGAGATGCAACGTTGTCCACACAGAGCCCAACCCGCGCGAGCGTAAAGCCAACATGAGCGACCAGGTAGCCGGTAAAATGGAGCCATAGAGGGATGCTTGGGCCATGGGGCCAGCAGTCTCGACGCGCCCTTCGATGCAGGGAATAATATGGACAGGAACCTTGTGCAGATTTTGGGAGAGATAGCTCGCCGATTTGAGAATTCGCGTTGAACTTGCGCCCTCTCCGGCAGAAGATGGCTTGGCACGCAGCGATTCCAACGCTGTCTCTTGCTCACCGACGAGATACTGCTTGAACGCTTGCCGATAGTAATCCGCAATTAATTTTCGCTTTTCAGCATCCGTCACGATCAGAAAGTGCCACCCCTGGCGATTGGAACCACTGGGTGCTTGCAGTGCAATCTCCAGACATTCAGTAATGATTTCGCGCGCAACAGGGCGCGTTATATCCAATCGCTTGCGCACAGAACGTGTCGTTGTTAATAAATGATCGACTGTTGCGAGGTCCATTGTTGCAAAATCCATTGTAGACTCCTTTGTGATTATAGTACGTGTTACGTACTGCGTGAACTATCAGTGACAGATTGATGCGCGACCGGATCACGCTCTACTAGTTCATCTTAAACAACGACTTCTAAGAAGCAGATGCAGATCCGGTTGCAGTTCACGCAAAACGCAACAGGTATCTACCCATGTTATACCGCAACCCGCCCTTTACACCCAAGTTACACTTTCCCTCAACCCAACCAGTTTCCGACTCGTTTCCGATTACTGGTATACTTACGCTCAAATTGCGATTTCTTTAAAAATGCAATAGATTGCAGCCTACACCACAACACTGCTGTTGATGAACGTTAAAGAAATAAGTAAACAATCGTAGCGGCACGATATGCCGTGCCGCTACGATTGTTTTGCCAAATGAATGTGTTCACGTTCATCAAACATAGGATTTACCCAGTTCTATGGTTTCGATACGCAAAAAGCCTGCTACTCAACCGGCGAACTGCGTAAGTCCTAAAATAGAACATGCTAAAGTTGAAGTTGCGTATGATCCACCCCAAATCAGACCGATTCAAAAAGGAGTAAGAATGAGCGATATCAAGTTTGGAACCGATGGCTGGCGCGGACAGATTGGTGATGATTATACATTTGCCAATCTACGCCGTTGCAGCCAGGGCTTTGCCAACTATCTCAAAACGTTGGGCAAAGAAGGCGCGGTGGTGATTGGTCACGACCGCCGTTTTCAGGCCGACAACTTTGCCAAAGCGGCGGCCGAAGTATTGGCCGGCAATGGCTACAAAGTCTATCTGACCGATAAGGCAACCCCCACCCCAGTCATCAGCTTTAGCGTGGGGGAAAAGGGCGCGTTGGGTGCGATCAACATCACGGCCAGCCACAACCCACCGGAAGATTGCGGCTTTAAAGTACGCGATGAATTTGGCGGTGCCATCGCCCCAGATGGGCTCAAGCTCATCGAAGCGTCGATCCCCGGTCCCAATGATCCCAATGCGATCAAGCGGATGCGCTTTAGCGATGGTCTAAAATTAGGTGAAATTGAATACTTCGATGCCAAACCGGCTTACCTCAAGCGCATTGCCAACCTGATCGATGTGGAGCCGATCCGCAATGCCGGTCTCAAAGTCGTGGTTGACAATATGTGGGGCAATGGCTCCGGCTGGCTTTCTGAAATCTTAGGGGGCGGCAAGACGGAGATCATTGAAGTCCATGCCGAACGCAACCCAATTTTCCCCGAAATGAAGCGCCCCGAGCCCATTCCGCCGAATGTTGATGCTGGGTTGAAAGTCGGCAAAGAGATGGGGGCCGATTGTGTCTGTATCATGGATGGCGACGCCGACCGCTGTGGCTTTGGTGATGAGCATGGTGAGTTTATCGATCAATTGCGCGTCTATGGTATGTTGGCCTATTACCTGCTCGAAGTGCGTGGCGAGCGTGGAACCATCGTCAAAACCTTGAGTACAACATCAATGCTCGATAAGCTGGGCGAGCTCTATGGCGTTGACGTAGTCAACACCGGGGTTGGCTTTAAGTATGTGGCCCCGGCGATGATGGAGCACAATGCGTTGATCGGTGGCGAAGAGAGTGGGGGCTATGCGTTTCAAGGTCATGTGCCCGAACGCGATGGGATTGTCGCCAATCTCTACATGCTCGATCTGATGGTGCGCACCGGCAAAAAGCCGACCGAACTGTTGCAAGCGCTCTTTGATAAAGTCGGCGAGCACTTCTATGATCGGATTGACACCCGCCTCACCGATGATGCCATGAAAAACGCCGCCATCGCACGGCTAAAGCAGCTTGATATCAGTGGTCTAACCCTCGGCGGCCATGCCGTCACCCGGCTCGACACAACCGATGGTTACAAATTCGTCATGGACGACGGCGGCTGGTTATTGGTGCGCTTCTCCGGCACTGAACCATTGATTCGTGTCTATACCGAGACGACCGACAAAGCCGCGGTGCCCGGTATCCTCGCTGACGGACAGAAGATCGCCGGGCTGTAGTTGATAAGATGATCCTGTTGCTCTGCCTTACGCAATGGGTTTAAAAGCTCCGGCTATACTCTATCTGGTAGGCAGCGGTCAAAGGAGTGCAACGCAATGGGCAGCGAAGATTGGCCGTGAGAATCAAACAGTAATGAGCTGGATCCACCGCTATAATGAGGCTGGCCCGGAAGGGGTTGCGTATCAGTATAGCGGTGGTCGCTCCCCCTTTTTACCGAAGTGAGCAAACCGCAATTGCCGCAACCATAAAAATCAGCGAGACTCTCGCTCATGAGCTACCGAGAGGTGGCTAACTTCACTGATGGTGACTGCTTTCTCTGGGGGAATACCCTGTAAAGCGGAGACCACGATACGGTTTTTGCCGCAATATCATTTATGAACCCGGCAAACCCCTCAATATCCCTCCCTCCCCAAAAACACAGTTGACAGCCCACTACGAATCGTCAATAATGATGGGAACGCTCACTGCCGACCCGTAGCCGCGCTTTGATCAGCCCTTTGCGCAGTGCAGAACGAAATGCAGCCACGGGTCGTCTACTGGGCTATCGGCAAAGCACTCTGAATCTCAACGGGAGGCAAACAATGGCGTTTTTGCGCGAAGAACAGGTGGAACAGTTCCACCGCGACGGCTATCTTGTTGTCGAAAATCTTTTTGATCCGGCCACGGATATCGATCCGATTATTGCTGAATATCAAGCGGTCCTTGACCGCTTGGCGGCTGAGCTCCATGCCAATGGTGAAATCTCGTCAACCTATGACGAGCTCCCCTTTGGCCAACGGCTGATCGAGATCTACAAAGAGAGCGGCAAGGTCCATGCCCAATATTTTGACTTTTCCTTGCCGCAGGCGAATGTGCAGCCCGATACCCCCTTTTGGGCCGGTCCCGCGGTCTTTCGCATGTTGCGTAACGAAAAATTGCTCGATGCCGCCGAGTCACTGATCGGTTCCGAGCTTTACTCCAACCCCGTCCAACATGTGCGGCTAAAACCACCGGAACATCTGACGCCCAAGAACGAAAAGGGCCAGGTGCAACTCGGTAAAACGCCCGTTCACCAAGATAATGGGGTTGTGCTGCCCGAAGCTGATCAAAGCACGATCCTTACCGTCTGGTTTCCCTTGTGGGATGTCGATATAAAAAATGGCTGTCTCTGCGTTTGGCCAGGCAGCCACCGGCGCGGGTTGCTTGACCATTGCCCGAGCAACATTGGGCTAAAGATCCCCGGCAAGCTGATTGACGGTAAAGCGACCCCTGTGCCCCTAAAACGGGGCAGCGCGCTCTTTATGGACAAGCTGACCATGCATGCCTCGTATTCAAATCATAGCGACAATATCCGCTGGAGCTTTGACCTGCGCTACAATCCGATTGGCCAGGCGACCGGCCGCGGCGCCTTCCCTGGCTTCATCGCGCGCAGCCGCCAGAACCCAGCTAGCGAATTGCACGACCCGCAACAGTGGCACCAACTCTGGGAGGATACCCGTGATCGATTAGCGATCGAAGAAGCTGGGGCGTTTAACCGCTGGAGTGCCGAAAATCCAGTCTGTGCATAATCGATGCAGCAGGGAGCGAATATCCCGCCGCTGACAACGAGAAGCGTGTACCAAGGGTGCCTGAGGCGCTAAATTCCAGTCGCTTCAGCGACTTCTTGTTATCAGCGGGGCTCGTCTCCGTTGCCCAAGCCTGGTGATAAAATGAAAAATATGGGATGACGGCCACCATAGAATGTGCTATACTCAGAGGTAGGTAACCACTGAATTGAGGAAAGAAATGGTTGCATTGCAAGAGCCTAAATTGGTGCAACGTGTGGAACAATTTGCTCGAGCAACCAATAGAGATCAACAACAAATCGTTGAAACAGCGGTTCAGTCCTATTTAGATCAGACTGAACGGGAGAAAATCCATGCTGAAACGGAAGCGTTTTGGCGACTTTATCCTGAGCTACACCATCAATATAATGGAGAATATGTTGCAATTTATCAGGGCCAGGTAATCGATCATGATACTGATGTGCTGCGATTAGAGCAACGTGTTGTCGAATAATTCGGTGATGTTGCGCTGCTCATTGCACCCGTTACCACCTCTTTTAAACGTGACCTATATCTGACTAGTTTCCATTTAGAAGCATAACAATGATCTCATTCCCTTATAATCAGGAGTATGATCCACCTGCACCGAGTTGTCGTGTTCTGATTAGCGCTACTCGACGCAAACGTACAATTGACCCATTCCCAGCCATGATCGATATAGGTGCTGACGGTACATTAATTCCACAAAAACATCTTGAGGAAATCGGGGCAACACGTACATTTTAAATGGGATTGCGCAGTCAGTGGGGGGGGGCGGCGGATCGTTTGTCTCTACCTGGTTAATCTATGGACTGATGATATCGAATTACCAAGCGTTTTGTCGTCGGTGATGACCAATCCAATGAAATCGTGATCGGTCGCAACATTCTAAATCAACTCAAAATAATTCTTGACGGTCCTCGACAAATTACCGAGCTAACAATAGAATGAGTTGCAGCCTATATTACGACTTATTCCTTCTCACGCGGTAATGCTGACGCTTCTGCTGGTTAGGAGGTTCCTATGGAACATGACTCATTCCATCCCCCGTTTGTCGACACGCTGCACACAGAGCCGCTCCCCGAGCGCGCCATTGCTCTGGCGCAAGCGTTGCTCGCCGCGGCCAAAGCCAACCAGAGCAATGCGGAACGGGACCAGGCGCAGAAGATCGCGCGCATGATGGATGACCCGCGCGGCAAGGCGTTGACGATTGCCCTGGCCGACCAGGCCTTTCGCAGCCATCGTCCGGCGCGTGTCGCCGACCAACTGCGTCATCTACTCGACCGTTATGGCGCGCCTGGTTATATGGAGTGGTGGGAACGGAGCGCGCTCAATCTCGGTGGCGTCTTGGCCCATTATCTACCGAGCATGGTCGTGCCGCCGCTTGTCGCACGCTTGCGCCAGGAGACGCGTACAGTCATCTTGCCCGGCGAAGAGGCGGAGTTGCGCCGCTATCTACAAAAGCGCCGGCAAGGGGGCACGCGGCTCAACCTCAATCAGTTGGGGGAAGCGATTCTCGGCGAAGAAGAGGCGCAACGGCGGCTGCAAGCCTATCTCGATCTGCTGGCGCGGCCCGATGTCGAGTATATTTCAGTCAAGGTCTCCTCGATTGTCAGTCAAATTAACCTCGTCGCCTTTGACGCCACGGTGGCTTTGGTAAAGGAGCGGCTACGTGCGCTCTATCGTCAAGCATTGGCCTATCTCTATACCCAACCCGACGGTAGCCAAACCGCCAAGTTTATTAACCTCGATATGGAGGAGTACCGCGACCTACACCTGACAATGGCGGCTTTCTGCCAGGTGCTCGACGAAGCTGAATTTATGGGATTACGTGCTGGTATTGTCTTGCAAGCCTATCTACCCGATTCCCATTTGGCTCAACGACAGTTAACTACCTGGGCATTGGCTCGCGTTGCCCGTGGCGGCACGCCAATCAAGGTGCGGATTGTCAAAGGGGCCAATCTGGCGATGGAGCGGGTTGAAGCGGCGTTACATGGCTGGGCGCAGGCCCCCTACACGCGCAAGCTCGATGTCGATGCCAACTTCAAGCGCATGGTCGCCTATGGCTGTTACCCCGAACGGATCCACGCCGTCAACCTGGGGGTGGCCAGCCACAATCTCTTTGATGTCGCCTATGCGCTCTTGTTGCGCGAAGAGCGAGGGGTGGGGGCGGGGATCGAGTTCGAGATGCTTGAAGGGATGGCCAACCACCAGGCGCGCGCCGTGCAAAGCGCGGCCAATGGGTTGCTCTTGTACGCACCAGTCGTCAAGGCCGACGACTTTCACAGCGCGATCGCCTATCTTGTCCGCCGTCTCGATGAGAATACCGCGCCCGAAAATTTTCTTCACGATCTCTTTGGACTGGAGCCAGGCACACCGGCGTGGAATCGTCAGCGTGACCGCTTTCTGGCCGCCTGCACTCAAATTGACACCGTCAGCGATCAGCCACGGCGCACACAAGATCGACGCACCGAGCAGCCGGTGGTTGCACCCGAAGAGCCCTTTCATAATAGTGCTGATAGCGATTTTTCGCTGCCGGCCAATGGGGCTTGGGCTAAGGAGATTTTTACAAGGTGGCAGGGCCGCACAATTGACGATGTTCCCTTACAGATTGGCGGTGCCCTTATTGCGGGGGCCACCCAAGGGAAAGGACATGACCCTTCACGTCCCGGGCAGATCGCCTACCACTATGCGCAGGCCGACGCGACCCAAGTCGATCAAGCTTTGCAGGTGGCGGTTACATCTCAGATGGGTTGGAATGCCAAGCCAGGTGCCGAACGCAAAGCGATTCTGCTGCAAGCAGCTGTTGAAGTGGCGCGCTGGCGCGGCGACCTAATCGGCGCGATGATCCTGGACACCGCGAAAGTGGTCACCGAAGCCGACGCCGAAGTTTCGGAGACAGTCGACTTCGCGCGCTACTATGCCCATGCGCTTGATGGGCAGGAGGGGTTGGCCGATTGCCAGGGCACAGGATTGGGCGTTGTCGTCGTCACGCCGCCGTGGAATTTTCCATTGGCGATCCCGGCAGGTGGCGTGCTGGCTGCGCTGATGGCCGGCAACAGTGTGATCCTTAAACCGGCCCCCGAAGCGGTGCTGGTCAGTTGGGAACTGGTACAGGTACTGTGGGCCGGGGGCATTCCGCAGGAGGTTCTACAATTTCTACCCTGCCCCGATAACGAAATTGGCCAAGCCCTTGTGACCGATGATCGGGTGGCGGCGGTGATTTTGACCGGCAGCATTGAAACGGCCCAACTTTTTCTGGGCTGGAAACCAACGCTGCGCCTCTTTGCCGAAACGAGTGGCAAAAACAGTCTGATCATCACGGCATTGGCGGACCAGGATCAGGCGATCAAAGATCTGGTGCGCTCCGCCTTTGGGCATAACGGCCAGAAATGTTCTGCGGCGAGCTTAGCAATCTGTGAAGCGGAGGTCTACGATGACCCGGTCTTTCGCCGCCAATTGCGTGATGCTGCGGCCAGCCTGCTGGTTGATTCAGCCTGGAATCGGGCCGCGCTAATCACCCCGCTCACCCAGCCGCCGAGTGACAAATTAGCGCGTGCCCTCACCACGCTTGACGCGGGAGAAGAGTGGTTGCTGGAGCCCCAGCAAGACCCTGATAACCCTCAACTCTGGTCACCGGGCATTAAGCTTGGGGTGCAACCCGGTTCCTTCTTCCACCAGACCGAATGCTTTGGACCCGTGTTGGGGTTGATGCGCGCCACCTCATTAGACGAAGGAATTGCACTGGCAAACGCCGTCCCATACGGCCTCACCGGTGGCATTCACACTTTGGACGATCGCGAGATTCTCTACTGGAAGGAACGGGTACAGATCGGCAACGCCTATATCAATCGCCACATTACCGGCGCGATTGTACAGCGCCAACCCTTTGGTGGTTGGAAAGCGTCGACCGTTGGACCAGGAGCCAAGGCTGGTGGTCCCAATTATGTTTTTCAACTGATGCAATGGACGCAAGTCGGTGTGCCATCACAGCAGAGTGAACTTTCGCCGGCCCTTGTGCTGCTGCTGGCCCGTTGCAAAGAGATGGTGACGGACCAGCAACGCCAAGAGCGTTTGGCGGCTGCGGCGGGCAGTTACCTCTGGGCGTGGCAGAGCCACTTTAGTCAGGAGCATGATCCCAGCCAGGTGTTGGGCGAAGCCAACATTCTGCGCTATCGTCCTTGCCGCGGGTTGATCTTGCGGATTGGTGCAGAGGCCGACCCAGGCGCGGTGGCCGAGGTATTGCTGGCGGTACGGGTGACCGGCCAAAGACTCACCGTGAGTCTGGCCCCAGCGGCACATAGTTTCTGGTCCTGGTTAGCCGATGAAAGTGGATTTTTTGTGATTGAGGAAGATGAGGCTGGATTGGCAGCCCGTTTGACCGCAACCCAAGCGTATGATCGCTTGCGCACGGTTACGCCCCTCTCCTCCACCTTGTTAGCGGCGGCCCACGCCAGCAACGTCGCGGTGATCGACGCGCCGATCGTCGCCAATGGCCGCCTTGAGTTGCGCTGGTATCTGCGCGAGCAGGCGATCGCACAGACGATGCACCGCTATGGCAATCTGTTGCAGTAACGTTGGTGCCAATGATCGGCGAGGGCACCGGCCACTCGATATGTGTGGTAAAACGCGTGTCAAATGGCTTTGTCACACTGCAAGGGTGACCTACGCTCTACCGATCAGAAGATGCGTAACGCTCTCTTAGGCGCAGAATGCGCTCATTTTCATTTCACGCGCTGCGTGGAACAAGCAATCATCCAGAAGAAACGAGAAGGTTTATGACAAAGATACGGATGGCCCAATATGGTACAGGTCATGGTCATGCCGAAGGCAAATATGTTGCAATGCTCAAGAACCCCAATGTGGAAGTAGTTGGGGTTCTTGAGCCGGATGCCGAACGGCGACGCGCGTTGCATCAATCCGATTCGGCTTTTCGCGATGCAATCTGGTTTAGCCATGCCGAGGAGCTATTGGATGATGATTCGATTGTTGCCGTGGCGTCAGAAGGATGGAATAGCGAAAGCCTGAATCACACAGAAGCCATTGTCCAGGCGGGTAAACATGTCTGGTATGACAAGCCGGCCGGGGATAATTGGGAACAGTGGCAGCGCGTGATAGCTTTGGCGCAAGAGCAAGGCTCACTGATCCAAATGGGCTACATGTTTCGCTATCACCACGGCTTTCGCCAGATCGCCGAGTGGGTCAAGGCGGGAGTGTTGGGCGACATTTACTCGGTGCGTGCCCACATGTCTACTAACCTAAACACAGCCCAACGGGAAGTGATCAGCGTCCATCATGGGGGCATCTTCTATGATTTGGGGGGCCACATGCTCGATCAGGTCGTCTGGCTCCAGGGACGCCCCACCAAGGTGACTGCGTTCTTGCGCAACGACACCGGCATCGTCCCCGCCTTCCACGATAACACCCTGGGGGTTTTTGAATTTGAGCGAGGCATTGCGTTTGTCGATATCTCAGCATTGGAGCCACGGCCGATGGCCCGACGGTTTGAGGTTTATGGCAGTCGTGGCAGCGCGATTATCGTCGATCCCTTTGAACCGGCACGCACCGTCCGCTTGTGTCTGGAAGAGGCCGCGGGTGGCTTTGACAAAGGGGTGCATATGATCCAACTGCCGGCGCAATCGCGGCAGGATATGTATGAGGCCGAGTTGGCCGCCTTTGTGGCAACCTTGCGCGGTGAGCAGCCGCCGGATCGACCACTGTCACACGAGTTGCTGGTGCAGGAGACGCTGTTGCGGGCGACGGGTGGGGCTTAAGGGCGGGTAGAGGCGTCTAAAACTGTCACGCCAACCAACGCTTCATCGCGATAACGGAGCAATAACCCATCCTCGCGCATGAGCGTGTTCGTCGCTTTTTGTGGATGTTGAAAGCTGATGTAGAGTACATCGGCTTCTGCATCGTAATCAACGTGATGGTGTTGACTATGGAATCGGAGCAATTCAATCAGGCTCATCTGTGCAAAGTGTGAAAACCGATGATTTTGCTGCTGAAAATTATTGCGTTTTCACACTTTCGGCTGATGAGCGTTCAATCATGACCGTTTATCTCATGGTTATTTATTGAACCGTTTACTGGTTTGAACCAATTTTCAACGGCTAGGCCGTTGAAATGAGCATAATCAGTAGTATTGTTTGTAACCAAAATTAGGTGGTTAACCGCGGCAACCGCGGCGATCTGACCATCGGTAAATGGTGTTGGTTGGCCGATATTAGCCAAACGTGCTCTTTCAATCGCGTACCAATGTGCAGCTTTGTCATCATAGGGCAAAATTGGCATTGTAGCAGTTACAATCGTGCTGAGGTAGGTTTCGATTTCAATGCGACGTTTAGATTGAGGCAGACGGGAACAGCCAAACCATAGCTCATGCCACACCGGTGCAGCAATTACCAGTTCATGTTGATGACGCTGCAATCGTGCGATCACTGTTTCGTTTGGTAAGCGTTTTAGCGGTTCTGTGACAATATTTGTGTCAAGTAGATAAAGTGCCATCACCACTCCGCGGCACGACCCGTGGTTTGGTCACGTATTTGACCAAAAATTGATTCGACATCAATGTCAGTAGCTTGTTCATCCATCTGTTGGCGAAAGGGTACAAACGCGTCCCAAAATCCGATCCGCTTGTTTTGCAGGCGGTCATATTCATCGGGCGAAAGCAGAAGAGCCACTAATTTACCTCGGCGAGTGAGTTGAATAACCGCTTCATTTTCAACTTCACGAACGACCTCTGTAAATTGGTCGCGCGCCTTGGCAATCGAGTATGTTTTTAACATGGTCACACCTCATCGTAAGTTCTACAAACAGATAGCCACCTATATGGCTATCTTAGCTTATGACTCATACTTTGTCAATCCATTTCACCGAAAAGAATTCACCGAAAAGAATTCACAGAGAAAGAAGGAACCAATGTCCAAAATTCCCTTAGCAATCGTCGGCTGTGGCGGGATGGGCCACCGCCACATGTATGGGCTGGCCGAACTCTATCGGGCTGGCCTCTCCCCCTTTGAACTCGTCGGTGCCTGTGACCCCGTCACAGACAATGCCGAGTCGTTGGCCGACCAGGCCGCGGAGCACTTTGGCACACGCCCCACGGTCGTCGCCAAGATGGATGAGTTGACTGCGCTTGGTGTGCAAGCCGTGGATATCACGACGACGCCCCGCTTTCACCACTCGTTGGTGACCCAGGCGATCCATCACGGCCTGCACGCGATGTGCGAAAAGCCGGTTGGCCTGACGGTCAAGGCATCGAACATCATGCGCAAGGCCGCCGCCGACAAGGGCTTGGTAATGAGTGTCGCCGAGAATTATCGTCGCGACCCGGTCAACCGGCTGGCCAAGGCATTGATCGAGGCAGGCATTATCGGCCAGCCGCGCTTTATGATCCACCATAGCGTGGGTGCGATGGGCAACATGATGTTGATTTCGGTCTGGCGGCACCAGAAGGATCAGAGCGGTGTGCTGCTCGATGTCGGCGTCCACTTTGCCGACATCATGGAATATTTTATGGGACCAATCGAGAGTGTCTATGCCCAAACGCGCCTTTACGAAAAGATCCGTCACAACCCCGCCGGGGCCGGCGAAACGCCCCAATCCGCGCCCAACCCGATCTATGCCAAGTTCCAACGCGCAATGCCCGCTGACTTTGAAGCGACCGCTGAAGATGCGACCTATGCCACGATTAATTTTGCCAGCGGTGCGGTGGGCCAATACATGGAGAATCACGCCGGCCATGGCAAGGGCATCTGGTGCCGCGAGATCCACGGCTCGCTTGGATCAATGGACATGCCGAATGACCGCAGCGGCGGCCATCTCGTGCTTCATCGCCGCGGCCAGGAGACCCTAGACGATGGGCGCGTGCTTGACTTGGTGCCCGATTTCCACTTGGACGAAGCGACGACAGCCCTCTTTGGTGGCGACCGCCTCTGGCGCTATGAGTTGCCCTTCGAACAGACGGACCGCAAGCTAATCGCCGTCGAATATGCGGACTTTGGCCTGGGCATTGAAGGCAAGCGCCCCGTCGAGGTCGATCTCTACCAAGGCACCCGCTCCGTCGCCGTCTCCTACTCCATGCTCGAATCGGGAGTCGCTGGCCGTTTGGTTACGCTCGACGAAGTCCTCAACGAAGAACTAGACGACTATCAGCGCGAGATTAACGATAGCTTGGATATTTAGGGGGGAAGGAAGTAGGGGGGAAGGAAGTAGGGAGATAGGAGATAGGTAAATGGGTCCGTACCGACTCCCTATCTCCCTATCTCCCTATCTCCCTATCTACTTATCTACCCACCCCACCCCCAAAGTTGACAGTATGCAATCGTATGCGCTACACTATACCCACTCCCTGTGACAGGAGTTTCCTGTTCCCAAAGTGTTATCCTTACGACATCCATAGTATCACCAAACCACCAAATTTAAACGCCATTGTCGCGATATCCGCGTAAGGGAAAGTTTTTAGTTCCTTGATTGCCAACGTTGACAAAGATCTGCCACGGAATCATTGCGCCCATTTATGTCTTTGCATGTTTATCGTTTGCACAGAATTGCTAGCGTGAGATGGTTAGTGCAAGATAGACAGAGCAAATCTAGATTAGTTACTGCAAGAGTAAAGCAATGTCTGTAACCACCGAATCTACTGCTGAACCGATATCCCAAGTGACCAAGACAACTGACCCCGTCTTGGAAATTCAGAACTTACACACCTATTTTTTTCTTGAAAAAGGCATTGTCCAAGCCGTTAAAGGGGTTAACTTGACGCTAGAGCGTCAATCTACGCTGGGCGTGGTCGGGGAGAGTGGCTGCGGCAAGAGCGTCACCGCCATGTCAACGATGCGTTTGGTCAAATGGCCACCGGGTAAAATTGTCGACGGCAAGATCTTGTTGCACCGGCAAGATGGGCAACCGCCGGTTGATCTCGTCAAACTTGATCCACGCGGTGCAGAGATTCGGGCGATTCGAGGCGGCGAGATTGGTATGATCTTCCAAGAGCCAATGACCTCGCTGAATCCGTTACGCACGATTGGCAATCAGATTGCCGAAGCGGTCAAGCTCCATCAGAATGTCAACGACCGAGCCGCGTTAGAGCGTGCCGAAGAGATGCTGCACAAGGTGAATATCAGTGCACCGCACCAGCGCCTGCGCGAGTACCCACACCAATTGAGCGGTGGGATGCGCCAGCGGGTGATGATCGCGATGGCGCTCTCCTGCAATCCATCGATTCTCCTCGCCGACGAACCGACCACCGCCCTAGATGTGACTGTACAAGCGCAGATTCTCGACCTCATGCGCGAGTTGCAAGCCGAATTTCATTCTTCGATCATGTTGATCACCCATAATTTAGGGGTCGTCTCCCAAATGGCCGATCACATTGCCGTGATGTATTTGGGCAAGGTTGTTGAATATGGCTCCACCAAAAAAATCTTTCACAATCCGTTGCATCCTTATACCATCGGTCTCCTCAAATCAATCCCTGTATTGGGACGTAAAACAGCAAAGCTGATCCCCATTGAGGGGATGGTCCCCAGCCCATCAGATACGATTCGCGGCTGTTCCTTTGCCGGTCGCTGCCCGCATGTCATGAAGATTTGCCGCGAGCAAGAGCCCCCCTTGCGCGCGCACGAGGCGGAACATGAAGCCGCCTGTTGGTTACACGAATGAATTGTGGCACTGTGAATGTTTAATGAAATTGCGTTCATGGTAGGGACACGGTATACCGTGTCCCTACTATGAACGCCTCAAATTGAGCCTTCGATTCACGGTATCCACGTTTCAGAATAAATTTTTATTAATTGTACTTGTTTCAATGGAGGAAACATGCGAACCAGATTGTTAGCGATGTTCTCGCTGGTTGCGTTGCTTCTGCTATTGGCAGCCTGTGGTGGTGGACAACCCGCCGCTCCTGCCGAAGAAGCCGCCGCCCCAGCCGAAGCCGCACCAACCGAAGCCCCTGCGGCGGAAGCTCCTGCCGCGGAAGCCCCCGCTGCAGAAGCCGCAACCACCGCCGGCACCTATGGCGATATGCCAGCCGATGCGATTCCATACCCACTCCCACAGGAATTGGAACTCGGTGGCGGCACTGTGCAAAAAATGCCCATCGACCAGATCGTCAAGTACGAAGCGCTGCCGGAATATCATCAGCCCGCGTGGATGGATGCCTTGGTTGAAGATGGCTCTTTGCCTGCCGTTGCCGACCGCCTGCCGGCAGAACCAAAAGTCATTCTTGCCGCCGCGATGCCCGATGGCATCGGTACCTATGGCGATGTCTGGCGTGATTTCTCGGCCTGCCCGACAGCCGGCTGGAACAACGGCGCCGGTGTCACTTCCGGCTGGTTTGGCATCGAGTCAATGTCCTTTAACTATCAGGCTCTGGTGAAGACTGGCCCGCTTTATCGTGCCGACCAGGATCTCGAACCTTTCCCCAACTTGGCCAAGAGTTGGGAATGGAGTGATGATGGCCTGAACCTGACCATGCACCTGATCGAAGGGGCCAAATGGTCCGATGGTGAACCCTTTACCGCCGATGATGTCATCTTCACTTGGGAAGATCTGATCAATGATCCACAGATCATCCGCAACGGCGTCAAGGGCGATGCCTTCAATTTGGATGGCAAGCCCTCTACCTTGGAAAAGGTCGATGATTATACCATCATGTGGACCTTTGCTACACCGAAGCCACTGCAACTCTTTTACATCATGGATGAAGGCGATTTCAATGTTTCGCCGGCTCACCAACTCAAGCCGCTGCACCCCAAATATGATACGACAATGGATTACAAGTCCTTCCAGGATGCGCTGCCGGCGGACAAGTTGCCAGTCGTCACAATGGGCCCTTGGGTACCGGTGGAGTATAAGACCGACGAACTCTTGATCATGCGCCGCAATCCCTACTTCTGGGAAGTTGACGAAGAGGGCAACCAATTGCCCTATATTGATGAAGCGGTCTATCAAAAAGGCCCCACCGGTGCTGGTCGTACGCTCTGTACGTTGGCTGGTGGTTGTGACCACACCAATGTCGAAAATCCATCCAGTGAGTACGTAGATACTCTCAAGCGCGCTGCCGAGCCGGATGCGCAATTCCAGATGAACTGGGGGCCCGAAGATCTGACCTTTGAACTCTCGCTCAATCAATCTGAAGGCTTGGGCATCCAGGATGATCGTGACACCGCAGTGCGTGCACTCTTCCGCGAAGATACTTTCCGCCAGGCGGTCAGTCATGCGCTCGATCGCGATGGGATCGCCCAATCGCTTGTCCGTGGTCCGCTGCTGCGGGCATGGGCTGGTGGGATGGCTCCCGGCGCGCCGGAATTTGATCCAGCCTCTGTGGTCTACTATGGCTATGATGTTGACAAGGCCAACGAACTGTTGGATGGGTTGGGCCTTGAAGATACCGACGGCAATGGCGTGCGTAACTTCCCCGCCGATGGCCCAGGTGCCGGTGAGGATATTGTGCTGAGCCTCTTCACCTCGGAAGATCAGGCTGAAAGTCGTGCCATTGGAGATCAGATTGTGATTATGTTGGACGCCGTTGGGATTAAAGTTAATGCCCGCCCGCTCAACAGTCAAGCCCACACTGAAAATAATTCCAATGGCCAATGGGATATGAAGATCAGCCGCAATGATACCAATTCGTTGATCTTTACCCAATGTAACAACTATGCGCCGCTGACCAACCTAACCCCGAACTGGAACCGCAAGGGTGAAGGCGAACGTGTGTTGCGTGACTGGGAACAAGATCTAGCGGATACGATTACCTCCTATTGCAGTTCGACTGATGCCGCTGAACGCAAAGAGCTAATCAACCACTGGAACTACGTCTGGACCTCGCACAACTATGCGATTGGCACCATTGTTGGTCGTAAGGGCTTGGCACTGGCCAAACGCTTCAAGAATATTCCCGCCGGTCTGCCGCCGCATCTTTACCAATGGGTAGAAGATGCCATCATGTCGGAAACCCTATGGACTCCGGCCGATGAGCAGAAGCAGCAGGTACGCCCGGAAACGGTACCAGTTTTTCCCGCGGCTGAATAGGTATTGGTAGGGTAAATCAGTAATTCGGTAAATCGGTAGATAAGTAGTAGCGTCTACCGATTTACCGATTTACCGATTTACCGAATTACTGATTTACTGATTTACCGATTTACTGTTCTACTGAGTTACTTGCACAAACCAAGGTCCCTTTCATGTTCAATTACATTCTACGGCGCTTGCTTGTCTCGGTCTTATTATTGCTGGCGATCTCTGCCACCTCCTTTTTTGTGATCCAATTGCCGCCAGGGGATTTTGCCAGTACCTATAAACAATTTCTGATTCAGACCGCCGGTCTGACCGAAGATCGTGCCGAAGCAATGACCCAAATGCTCCGGCAACAATATGGCCTGGATCAACCTGTCTATATCCAATATTTTAGCTGGATCAAAGGGATCGTCACTGAGGGCAAATTTGGCTACTCCTTTGCCTATCGCCGCGATGCCGGCGAAATTATTTTGGACCGGCTGCCCAAAACGTTGATGTTGGCCTTATTGGCCCACATTACCTCTACTGTTGTCGGATTGGCGGCTGGGATTTATACTGCGCCTCGCCAATATGGCTGGGCCGACAATATTTTGAGCTTTATTGCCTTTATTTTTACAGCAATCCCGCGCTTTTTTATTGCGCTGGTAATTATGTATTTATTGGTCTTCACCTTTAATCAGCATCATGTCACCTCTTTTTTCTCGCCCGAATATGCCGTGGCCGATTGGTCCTGGGCCAAATTTGTTGATCTGGTTCGACATATCTGGCCGGTTATTGTGATTGCTGGCTTGGGCGGTGTGGCGCGCAATATGCGCGTCATGCGTGGCAATTTGCTCGATGTGTTGAATGCGCAATATGTCACGACGGCACGCGCTAAAGGGCTCGAAGAACGCAAGGTGATGAATCGCCATGCCGTGCCCAATGCCCTGCACCCGATCATCGGCTATCAGGGTACCGTGCTGCCCTATATGATTCAGGGCGAATTGGAAGCCGCGATTGTAATGGGGTTACCTACACTCGGCCCCATTTTGCTGACCGCGCTGCGTTCGCAAGATATCTATCTCTCCGGCGGTGCGCTTTTGGTAACGGCAGCCCTGGTTGTCTTTGGCAACTTATTGGCCGATATTTTCCTGGCCGTGTTGGATCCGCGTATTCGTTATACGTAATGAGTGTAGAAGGCCAATTTGTAGGGCCACGGTATACCGTGGCCCTACAAATTGCTTCCCAGGATAGCAATCTATACCCGTTCGTTCTTTAAACTGGAAGAAGTAAACCCATGGCGCAAGAAGTATTTGGTGCGGCTCCTGTTGATGAAGAGGAGATTAGCACGAAAAGTAAGAATGAAAATTACTGGCAACTGGTCTGGCGGCGCTTTCGCAAGAGCAAACCAGCGGTGATTGGTGGCATCTTGGTCGTGATCTTGCTGACGTTGGCCTTCTTTGCCGAATTTTTTGCCCCCTACCCACTCGACAAATACAACTCGCAAATTTCTTTGATCCCGCCGACAGAAATCCACTTTGTCGACGCCACTGGCCGCTTTCATCTGCGTCCCTTTATCTATAAGATGTCAGAGAAGATCGACCCGGCAACCGGCAAACCCGCCTATGATCCTGTCACCTTTTTGACGCTCTTTGAGATGGATGAGAGCAATCCAATCCCAATTCAGTTCTTTGTCCACGGCTGGGAGTACAAGCTCTTTGGGTTGATTCCAACTGACCGTCACTTTTTTGGTGTCTCTGAAGGGGCCGAAATCTATATTCTCGGCACCGATCAATATGGCTCCGATCTTTGGAGCAAGGCCTGTGAAGCCGGGCGCATCTCCTTGAGTTTGAGCCTCTTTGTCACCTTTATCAGCGTGATTATTGGCTCGATGGTCGGCGTCATCTCTGGTTATTATGGCGGCTGGATCGACAACGCGATTCAGCGCTTTGTCGAGTTTGTCAGTGCTTTCCCACAATTGGCACTCTGGCTTTCACTGGTGGCGATTGTGCCGCGCACCTGGGATTCCTTTCGCATCTTCCTAGTGATCTCGCTGATCTTTGCGTTGCTCTCGTGGACGACACTGGCACGCGAAGTGCGCAGCAAAGTGCTCTCACTGCGCCAGACTGACTTTGTTCTGGCGGCCAAAGAGATGGGCGCGTCCGACAGCCGCATTATGTTTGTCCATCTGCTGCCCAACACGCTCAGCCACATCATCGTCGTCTTGACACTGACGATCCCCGGGATTATTCTGGCCGAAGCCTTTCTGAGCTTTCTCGGCTTGGGCATCCAACGCCCGCTGATCAGTTGGGGCTTGCTCATGCAAGATGCGCAAAATTTGCGTACCTTGGGTGAAACGCCATGGATCATGTTCCCGGCGCTCTTTATCATTGTCGCCGTGCTCGGCTTTAACTTGTTGGGTGATGGTCTGCGCGATGCGGCAGATCCCTATTCGATTGTCTAACAGCGACTATGCAGCTACCTTTTTACAGACCGTTTGGCTGGATCGTCACAGTGATTGGCTTGATTTTGTTGACGCTCTTTCTGCTGGCGATGAGCCGTGTCCCACCGGCAAAACTAACTGCTGTGCCGACAGCCGTGGCAGTGTTAGCGCCTTGGCCCTCCGCTACGCCAGAGCGACCTGATCAGGCAATGATCACAACCACCAGTGAATTGTCATCCAGCCAAAGTGCCCCCCTGGCAGCGGTCAATGTTAGTACAACTGTGCAATCAATCGCCGGGGTTGTAATCGATGAAAATGGACCTGTCGCCGGTGCCACAGTGCGGTTGCACTTGGATCCCAACGGCACGACAACCGCGCCTGATGGCTCATTTACCCTGATTGATCTGCCGGCGGCCACGGTTTATACGATCACCGCACAGGCAGATGGCTATTACATTAACTGGCAGCGCGTCACAGCGGATGAGGCGTCGGCGGTGCACTTACAGCTACACCCCGTCTATACAACGGATAACGTCGAGTACAATTGGTTTGAAGAAGATGGCCTCAAAGGGTCGGCAGCCTGTGGCAAGTGTCACACCGCCTATACCGAATGGCAACAGGACGCCCATTCGCAAACAGCCACCAACTACCGCTTTATCAATATGTATGAGGGAACAGATATCAATGGTCGACAGAGCCCGTTGACCGGCTATACTCGCGAAGGCACAATCGCACTGCCTGATTTGAGCCAGCCCTATTATGGTCCTGGCTTCCGGCTGGATACGCCTAACAAGACAGGCGTCTGTGCAACCTGTCACACGCCAATCGCCGCCAAATTGCAGACCAATGATGGCTGTAGCTGGTCCGGCTGTCACGGCACAACTACGGCGCAATATTCGGAGCAAGTGTCAGAGGGAGCGAGCCCGCTCTATCTCTATGGCGCGGCGGAGGAAGGGATCTCCTGCGAATTTTGCCACAAGATTGGCGATGTCCGGCTAAACCCAGCCACCCAAACCCCCTATGACGATGCGCCGGGAATCCTTTCATTGGTCTTACATCGGCCGGAAGCCGGACAAGATGTTTTCTTCGGTCCCATTGATGATGTCGTACGCCCCGAACTTGCGCATCCACGCGATAGTTTTCTGCCCTTGCAGCAGGAGAGTGCCTTTTGTGCCGGCTGTCATCATGGTGTGCTAGGGGGCGTTGTTGCGAGTATGAAGGTGACTGGCGGTGTGTTGGTCTATGGCTCCTATGATGAGTGGCTAGCCAGCCCTTATAGCGATCCCAAGAGCGGCAAAAGTTGTCAGGATTGTCACATGCCCGCGACTGGCGCTGACTATTTTGCTTTCCCCGAAAAGGGGGGACGCGCGCGAGCCAATTACCAGGTAAGCAATCATAAGATGCCCGGCACCAATGATGAACAATTTTTGCGCAATGCCGTCACTATGAGCGGCACAGCAACCCTGCTTGACAATCAACTACAGGTCAATGTCGCCATTACCAATGACAAAACGGGACACAGCGTGCCAACCGATTCGCCACTGCGCCACTTACTTCTAGTCGTGACCGCCACCGATGAAGCTGGAAAATCTCTGGTCTTACAGTCGGGGCCTGTGTTACCCGCATGGGCCGGCAATTATGCAGAGATGCCAGGGCAGTACTATGCCAAAGTGCTACAAGACAAGTGGACTGGGGAAGTGCCCACGGGTGCTTATTGGCGCGAGATTGCACTGGTCGAGGACACACGCATCAAAGCGCTGGCCACCGCAAAAAGTGCCTATCGCTTCCAAGCAGAGTCCGATCAACTGCTCACCGTCGAGATTCAGTTGATTTATCGCCGCGCATACCAACAGTTGATTGATTGGAAAAGTTGGCCGGACCAGGATGTGGTCATGGCACATCAGTCGATTACAATAGAACCATAGGATTCTCATGACGCAAACGCAAGCCCGCGACTCTGTCGATTTTCGCTGGAACGAACAACAGAATCAAGATGCCGATTCGTATATCCTCGAAGTCAATAATTTAAAACAACATTTTCCCATCCACAGTGGCTTTTTTCAGCGCGTGGTTGGCTATACCAAAGCGGTCGATGGCGTCACCTTTAAGATGCGCGAACAAGAGGTGCTTGGCGTCGTGGGTGAAAGTGGTTGTGGCAAGACCACGACCGGCCGCTCGATCCTACGCCTCTACGAGCCAACGGGCGGCGAAGTTTGGTATCGTAAGGCCAACGGCGAACGGGTCGATGTCACCAAGATTAGCCAGCAAGAGATGAAGTTGTTGCGCCGCGAGATGCGGATGATCTTCCAGGATCCCTTTAGCTCGCTCAACCCCCGTATGACGGTCAAAGATATTATCGGCGAGCCGCTAGTGATCCACCGCGTGGCCAAAGGCCGTGCGCTAGAGGAACGGGTGGGCGAACTCATGAGCAGTGTCGGCCTGAACCCAGCCTACATGCGGCGCTACCCCCATGAATTCTCTGGCGGTCAACGGCAGCGCATTGGGTTGGCGCGCACCCTCTCGTTGAATCCACGCCTGATTGTGGCCGATGAACCGGTTTCGGCGCTCGATGTGTCGGTGCAGGCGCAGGTGCTCAACCTCTTGCAAGAGATAAAAGATCAATTGGGATTGACCATGATCTTTATTGCCCACGATCTGTCCGTGGTCGAGCACATTTGCGATCGCATTGCAGTGATGTATGTGGGCAAAATCGTTGAGTTGACTGAATCGGATACCCTCCTGCGCCACCCAATGCATCCCTACACCGAAGCACTGGTCTCTGCCGTGCCCTCGGCCGATCCGGATATTCAAATGCATCGCCTTATCTTGGAGGGCGATGTTCCCAGCCCCGCCAATCCACCCTCCGGCTGTGTCTTTCACCCCCGCTGTCGCTATGCCAAGGAACTTTGTAGCCGGGAAGAACCGCTCTTGGAAGAGATCGAACCCGGCCACTTCGCCAGTTGCCACTTCGCACGCGAATTAACATTGGAAGGTATTCACTAAGCTATGCCCAAGATCGCCATTATTGGAGCCGGCAGCGCCGTTTTTGCGCGCCGCCTCCTCACCGATTTCCTCGCCACTCCCTCACTCTGCAAGAGCCACATTGCGCTCATGGATATTAGCGACGCAGCGTTGGAGACGATCACGGCGTGGACGCAACATGCCATCGCCAGCAATAATCTAGAGGCCACCGTCGAAGCGACAACCGATCGGCGGGCAGCGTTGAAAGATGCCGACTATGTGATTATTTCGATCCGCGTTGGTGGCGTCGATGCCGTGCTCGAAGATTTTCGCATCACTAGCAACTATGGCGTTGACCATTCGGTGGCCGACACGATGGGGCCGGGCGGCGTCTTCTACTTCTTGCGCAACGGCAGTGAGATTGTGCGCATTGCCCAGGATATGGAAGAACTTTGCCCCAACGCGCTCATGCTCAACTATACCAACCCCATGGTGATGATCTGCTGGGCAGTGAGTGAGCTAACGACCATCCGTAACGTCGGTCTCTGTCATAGCGTCCAAGGTACGGCCTTTCAACTGGCCGACTACATGGGCATCCCGCGCAACGAGCTGCGCTACTGGACGGCGGGGATCAACCACATGGCCTGGTATCTCAAGTTGGAGCATCGGGGGCAGGATCTCTATCCACGGCTCCACGAAGCGATGGCCAAAGCAGAAGTCTATGAAAAGGATCGCATCCGCTTTGAGATCCTCAAACACTTTGGCGCTTTTGTCACCGAATCCTCGGTTCACATGTCCGAATATGTGCCCTACTTCCGGCGTGACCCGGCCTTGTTAGAACAGTACCATCTGACTTCGTCAAGAGATCGGGATTGGAGCGCCTGGCAAAATCGCCGGGATGAAAAGTACGAACAGCTTGTACAGGAAGTGCAGGAGAAGGCCCCCATAGCGCTCGAACGTTCGCATGAGTACTGTGCTTTTATTCTCGATGCGATTGAAACCAACATGCCCTTCCGTTTCAACGGCAATGTGCGCAACAATGGCGTGATCACGAATTTACCAGCCAACGCTGTGGTCGAAGTACCGATCCTGACCGACGGCACCGGTTTACACCCCTGTTACGTCGGCGCACTGCCGCCGGAACTCGCTGCGCTCAACCGCACCAATCTGAATGTGCAGGAAGTTGTGGTCGAAGCGCTCAAACGGCAAGATCGGGAACTTGTCTATCGCGCTGTGCAGTTGGACCCACTCACGTCGGCGGTCTGTTCACTCGATGAGACACGGCAGATGGTCGATGAGCTCTTTGCGGCCCAAGAAGCATGGTTGCCCTTTTGATCAAGAATTCTGCTCGGCGCGAAAGATCGCTGATTGATGAGGGTTACTAAAATAATCCGGTAATCGAGCGTAGGCTGAGCTTGTCGAACTTTTTAGTAACCCTCCCCAATTATCGCCGGTCGGACCAATTCAACCAGATAAACGACAAGATTGATTTACCATGACCAAATCCACAGACGCTGAACTGACTTGGCTTGCCGGCCCGCTTTTAAGCGAGTTTCCTAACAAGAGTACCAAACTTGTCCGCCACGGCAACGACGGTGTTGTCGTGATCCATTGGGAGGGTACCTTTACCGCCTTTCGCAACCAGTGTCTGCACCAAGAGATGCCGATCCACGCCGGCTATCTATCGCCCGATGGCATTCTGCTCTGTCCCTGGCACAATTGGTGTTATAACGTCCAAACCGGGGCATGTGTCACGGTGCCGGGGGCCGCGCTAGAGCAATTCGCCGTGCGTGTCGATGACGAGCGCGTTTGGGTGGGTGTAGAGGCAACTACTAACCTTACTAGCTGAAACAACGCTGCGATGGACTCTAACCACGCAAGCACCCCCTCCTAATCTCCCCTAGCCTGGGGGGAGAATCGTGACCGTTCCCTCTTCAGGCAGGGGAGGGCTTAAGGAGAGTGAGTAGTTACCTGTCGCTTCAGAAAATGCACAAAAGCGAAACCCGTACCGAACTCGGTACGGGTTTCGCTTGCTCAGGATGAAAATGTCGGTGCTTTAGAAGCAGATGCGGCGGATCTTGAGGCAGGGGTAGGGAATGGTGACGAACCAAACCTTCTTATAGCACGTACCAACGTAAGGGACGTAGAGGCAAAACATTTCCAGCCGTTCTTCGAGTTGTTCCAGGGCGAAATCATTCTTGTGTAACATGGTGGTGATCCTTTCTGATGATCAAGTAAGAAAACAGTGATTGAATGAATGAGCAGACTCGATTGGCGATGATTGTGTCATTTTGTTTGCGTGTTTTGTCTGCCCTGATAGCTCTATTGTAGCCCGCCCCAGCCTGCAAATACAGCGCCGTTTTCTATCGCTCTGCTCGATTTTGCTGACATTTTGGCTATCCTGTGATAGATTGCCCGTAAACTGATCGCAGTGGACACCCTGATGGTGCCACGGCGCGTTTAATTTGGGTGCGTACCCATTGGGGGGATTACACGGACGCTCAAAGTACTCCTTCTCTGTAATCCCCCAAAAGGGGACGCACCCGTTTAATTTCCACTGCTTGCATTCTTGGTCAACCTTCGCTATGATCAGAGAAACAACAACGAGTAGTCGTTTCTCTAATTTTGAGGAAGGAACAAGTCGTTATACAAATTGTGTATTGGTGCTATCGAACGATAGCAGTACGTTGTTGCAGAAAGTACCACCCCATCAATCAAAAGGAACCGAACCATGATACAAATTGCCGAAGTGCTTCCCCCTCGCCCCTCACCTCTCTGGAAGATGGTGAAACAGTGTGGCGTTGACCATGTCGTCGGCGGCATGGATTTCAGCCCTGGCTGGGAAAGCCGCCCCAAGGACGATTTGCCCTGGGGCTTTAATTCACTCATGCGGGTGAAGACCGCCTATGAAAACGGCGGTTTTAACTTCAATGTTCTCGAGAGCCGCCCGCCGTTGAACAAAGCCAAATTAGGGTTACCGGGTGGCGATGAAGAGATCGAGACTGCCTGCGAACTGATCCGCAACATGGGCAAGCTCGATATTGGCGTCTGGTGCTATGAATGGATGCCGGTCTTGAACTGGACACGCACCAGCACGACGACCCCGACGCGCGGTGGCGCAATGGTCACCAGCTTTGACAATGAGATCTTCAAAAAAGCGCCACTGACCGAATTTGGCGAAGTGCCGGAAGAGAAGCTCTGGGAGACGCTGCAAGGCTTTCTCGAAAAGGTGATCCCCGTGGCCGAGAAGGCCGGTGTTCAACTGGCGATGCACCCCGATGATCCACCGCTTTCCCCCTTGCGCGGCATGGGGCGCATTATGCGCAGCGTCGAAAATTATCAGCGCCTTGTCGATCTGGTCGAGAGTGAAGTCAATGGCATCACCCTCTGCCAGGGCAACTTCACGCTGATGACCGACGATCTGCCCAATGTAATTCGCGACTTTGGCAAGCAGCAGAAGATCTTCTTTGTCCACTTCCGCGATGTGCGCGGCACACCGGAAAAATTTGAAGAGACCTTCCACGACGATGGCAAGACCAATATGCTCGAGTGCATCAAGGCATATAAAGATATTGGCTTTGATGGCGTCCTGCGCCCCGACCACGTTCCAACGATGGAAGGCGATGACAACAGCCACGCCGGCTATTCGTCGATTGGGCGCTTGTTTGCGATTGGTTATATCAAGGGATTGCGGCAAGCCGTGTACGCAGAGAAGTAAAAAATGAAGAGGATGTGCCGAGCGCGCTCGGCACATCCTCTTCATTTTATGCTCAGCCATTTTGTAGATTCCAACCATTCAGACCCCTTCGGGTACAATAGTACCCATGAACCTTCTTACGATTGAAAACCTCTCTAAACAATACAGTGAGCGGCTGCTCTTTGACGGGGCCAATCTGCTGATCAACGAGGGCGACCGCATTGGCCTGATTGGGATCAATGGCAGTGGCAAAAGCACGTTGCTGCGGTTGGTTGCCGGCGAAGACGCGCCGGACAGTGGCAACATCACGATCTGGGGCAATGTGCGCGTCGAGTATCTGGCGCAGGAGCCGCCGCTTGACGATGCCCGTACCGTCCTCGAAACGATCTTCTACAGCGATTCGCCACAGATGAAACTGCTGCGTGAATACGAAGCGGTCAACGAAGCGCTGCAAGTGCAGCCGGATGACCCACAATTACAGGCGCGTCTCTTGGCCGTCAGCACGCGGATGGATCACACCGATGGCTGGAGTGCCGAAGCCAATGCCAAAACAATTCTGACCAAGTTGGGCATCACCAGCTTTGGCAGCAAAGTGGCCAACCTGAGCGGTGGGCAACGCAAGCGGGTGGCATTGTCACGTGCACTGATCGACCGCGCCGACCTGCTGATCCTCGATGAGCCGACCAACCACATTGACGCCGAAACAGTGGCCTGGCTCGAGGAATATTTGGCCACGACGCCGGGGGCCTTGTTGATGGTCACCCATGATCGCTACTTTCTCGACCGCGTCGTCAACCGCATTGTCGAATTGGACCGGCGACAACTGGTCAGTTATGTCGGCAACTACACCAAATATCTGCAAGATCACGAACAGCGGCACCTGCAATTGGCGGCGGCGGAGCAGAAACGGCAGAATCTGATCCGTCGTGAATTGGAATGGCTGCGTCGCGGCGCGATGGCGCGCTCAACCAAGCAGAAGGCACGTAAACAGCGCGCCGAAGAGTTGATCAAGCTAGATTATGACCGCGGTGAAAATCGGGTGGCGATCACGATGGCTAGCCGGCGCTTGGGCAGTCAGGCATTGCTCGCCAAGGGACTGACCAAAAGCTACGATGGCAATCCAGTGCTCAACGGGGTCGATTTGGTGTTGGAGCCTGGTGATCGCATTGGTCTGCTGGGGCCAAATGGCGCGGGCAAGAGCACCCTACTCGATCTGCTGACCGGCAAACAGGAGCCGGACAAGGGCAGCATCCGCTGGGGTGATACCGTGCAGATCGGCTACTATGATCAACATGCCACTGATTTAGATGATCAGATGCGCTTGATTGAGTTTATTGAAAACGAAGCGCCACTCATCCGCACCAAAGATGGCGACAAGGTCGAAGCGGCGCACATGTTAGAGTGGTTTCTCTTTCCGCGCAACATGCAATATGGCCGCATTGGCAGTCTGAGCGGTGGTGAGCGGCGGAGGCTCTATCTCTTGCGCACGCTGATCCACCAGCCCAATGTGCTGATTCTCGACGAGCCGACCAATGATCTCGACATCCAGACACTCGGGGTGCTCGAAGAATTTTTAGATTATTTCCAGGGTTGCCTGATTGTGGTCAGCCACGATCGCGCCTTTCTCGATAGCACCGTCGATTTTCTAATCCCCGTCGAAGGGGGTAAACTCGGTCCGCGTTACCCAACGCCCTATAGCACCTTTGTCCGTTTATATCAAGAGGAGCACGCGCCGGCACCGATACCGGCTGCAAAGCCTTCTGCTACCGAGCCAGCGCGTGCCAAAGAGCCTGCCCAACGCAAGTTGAGTTGGAAAGAGGCACGTGCGCTAGATACACTCGAAGCAAAAATTGATACGTTGGAAACCGCCAAGGCCGCGGCCATTGAAGCGATGAGCCAATGTGGGGATGATTATACCAAGTTGCAGAAGTTGAGCGATCAGATCGCTGCGCTTGATCAGAAGTTAGAAACCGCGTTGGAAGAGTGGATGGCATTGGCAGAGTGAGAAGCTATCCAACAAGTCGGTTGTGACCCCACGGAAACAGAGAAGTTTTGGACAGGTATCAAGGCTAATTCAAAATTTAAGTCATCCACGAAGCCACACAAAGCCACACGAAGCACAAGTTTTCTTCGTGTGGCTCTCAAGAAATAGCAATATTGCATGGTGAATCACAAAATATTGCCGATGTTTCTTGCCCTTTGACCCAGCGCACTTCAACTGGTGGAGGTACTACTAAGAAACATGGCGTCCGCCGCTGTTTTTTCAGTGGCAAATAGGGCACCGCCCTTTAGTTGCTTCGTGGACAAATATTTTCTTGGAATAGTCTAAGTACTAAGTACTGCGTAAATTAAATAGTCAGGTATTTTGTCATTCCTGCGTAGGCAGGAATCCAGGTCGGTAGACCCTTGCCTACGCAGGGTGACAATGCCTAAAGACTTACCTTACGCAGTACTTATTGAGGAGAAATCTATGCGACTCGGACTGATGATCGGCTATTCAGGGCCACAACTGACGTTACCGCTCGCCGCCATCCAAGAGGCAGATCGGTTGGGATACTATGCCGTCTGGACCGCGGAGGCGTATGGTTCCGATGCGGTGACACCTCTCTCCTGGATCGGCGCGCTGACGCAGCAGATCCACCTCGGCACGGCGATTATGCAGATGCCGGCGCGCACACCCGCGATGACGGCGATGACCGCCATCACCTTGGACCAACTCTCCGGCGGTCGCATGTTGCTCGGCTTGGGCTTATCCGGCCCCCAAGTGGTGGAGGGTTGGCACGGGCAGCCCTATGGCAAGCCCCTGGGCAAAACGCGCGAATATATTGAAATTGTCCGCACAATTCTGGCCCGCCAAGAACCACTGATTCACCATGGCGCGCACTATCAGATCCCGTACCAAGGTGAGGATGCCACGGGGCTGGGCAAGCCGCTCAAGAGTATTATTCATGGTCGCTCTGACCTACCGATCTATCTGGCTGCGATTGGTCCAAAGAATGTCGAGCTGGCGGCGGAGGTCGCCGATGGCTGGTTACCGATCTTCTTTGCGCCGCGCCACTACGACACAGTCTTTGCCGACAGTGTAGAAGCGGGTTTTGCCAAAGCCGAGGGCACAAAGAGCACGGCAACCTTTGATATTGCGCCGGCCGTGGCGGTGGTGATGGGGGATGATCTAGCCGCCTGCCGCAACGCCGTTAAGCCACAACTGGCACTTTACATTGGCGGCATGGGGGCCAAAGGGAAAAATTTCTACTACGATCTCGTCAGCCGTTACGGATATGATGATGCAGCTGAGACGATCCAAAGCCTCTTTTTACAGGGTAAGAAGCAGGAAGCCGCACTGGCTGTGCCCGATGGCCTGGTCGACGATGTCGCGCTCTGCGGCCCAAAGGCGCGTATTGCCGAGCGGTTAGCGATCTGGCGTGAAGCACCAATTACGACATTGAATCTGATGACGACCGATCCGGCAACGGTATGCACCATGGCCGAGTTGGTACAAGCATAATGGGGTCGGCTGCCGTCGCTGTGCGCTATCAAGAAGTGGCCCCGAAAATTATTCAAGTTCGCATCCCCCTCCCCTTTGCCCTCAATCATGTCAACTGCTATCTCCTCGATGATGGTCACGGTTGGACCATGGTGGATACAGGATTACACTGGCCGGCTGCTGAAGCAGCTTGGCAACAAGCCTTGCACGAGTTGGGGATCGCCCTCTCCGCTATTCAGCGCATTGTTCTGACCCACATGCACCCTGATCATTTTGGCATGGCTGGCTACTTCCAACAGGTCACCGGCGCGCCGATCTTTGTCGGTGCGTTGGAGTATGCGGCGATTGAGCGTGTTTGGATCGAGGATAGCTGGCGGGAAGCCGCCGCGAGCGATTTTTGGCAGAGTGCCGGGCTCGATGAAATGATGCTCTCGATTGTCGCTGAACAGGTAGGCAGTCTACGTCAACGCACAATGCCCCACCCCAAGGACTTCATACTCATTGATCCTACCGCAGAAATCGTGATGGGAGGGCGGCACTTTCAGCCATTGTTGGCCCCTGGACATAGCGATGGCCAACTGATCTTCTATTCGCCCGCGGATCAGCTCATGCTGTGTGGCGATCAGGTGCTGGGAAAGATATCACCCAATATTGGCATGTGGCCCGGCGGGGCGACGCAGCCGCTGGCCGATTACTTGTGCTCATTGACCGAGTTAGCACAAGTGGATGTTCGATTGGCGCTGCCGGGCCACGGAATCCCAATCCTGGCTTGGCAGGCGCGCATTGCCACCTTGCAACAACACCATGCCGACCGCTTGATAGCGATGGGCACCGCTGTTGCAGAAGCCCCAAACGGCGGCATTACCGCGGCACAGGTGGCACAACAGATCTTTGACTTTGCACGTTTCAGTGAGCATGAGATCCGCTTTGCCGTAGCGGAAACGTTGGCACATCTCGTCTATTTGGTGGCAGAAGGCAAACTGTATACAGAGGAAAGACAAGGGAAAACATTTTATTTTGTACGCAAAGAATCGCTGGCTTGCCGACGACCATCCAACCACATGGTGTAGAAGCTCAACGCACAGTAATAAAGCACAAAGAGGAATGAGGCCCAGAGTAACCAGGGCTCACGCAGCGGATAGCGCGCCAGGATGACCACATTGATGATACCCCAAAGACAGGCCAATGTCATCGTCAACTGTTTGTGCATTGCCGTGCGCGTGGGGTAGACATACTTAATTGGCACAAAGACGAGGGCGCTCAAGATGACCAATACGACAAAGTTTATCCAGGGTGCAGCCCCCATGATAAACATATAATAGACCATGACATTCCAATAGGAGGGGAAGCCTTTAAAGTAATGATCATCGGTTTTGGCATCATCCTGACAGAATTGATATGAAGAGGCTAACAGAATCAGCACCGCGCCGACCATGGCATAGCGTGGTGGTAAAAGGTTAGAGGCATATAGAAAGTAGGCTGGAATAAAGACATAATTGAGAAAGTCAATCATATTATCCAACAGCGCCCCGTCAAAATTGGGCAGCACACTCTTGACATGGACACGCCGCGCCCAGATCCCATCAAAGGCATCGACAAAGACCGCAAGTGCCATCCAGGCAAATGCAACGACCCATTCACCACTGGAGATGGCAAGAAGCGCCAATAACCCCCAGATGGCACCGGTGGCCGTAAACAGATGCGCGCTCCAAGCCATCGCTTGCTGTTGTTTGGACGGTGACCAGTTGTCTTGTAATGACTCTGTGTACATCTTCTTTTTATGCTCCATCAATCAAGTGACGAACAAATCTCCAAGTATGGATTCTCGGTCATCCCCCAGAATGCATCTCTAGCGCACTGAGAATCTCGGGAATGGACCCCTCCAGGGGAACCTACATGACTAATAGACTAATCATTTAAAAGTCATACATACATAGTAGAGTTACTTTTGCACGGGAGACGCTCTATGACTTTAAGGATTTTATCTATAAGATGAACTGATAGGATAGATTGTAACTGATCTCCAGTATAGCACAGACAACCTTCTTGCAAGATATCTTAAGGTGATAGGATGCAGTAATCGAGTATGGCTGATTTTGCCGCTTGCTTTGCTGATGCGGATTATTTGATGCTATACTTATCAACAAGCAGTTTGTCGGCAAGATGCAACCAACTCTCATGTGACTTGCACTGCTTGGCGCGCTGAAGTCAAATCATTGGGACTTACGCAGATTTCCGGTTGAGTTGGCCGCATTTTACCGTATCGAAACCAGAGGACTGTGTAAGTCCTAAATCATTTTGCAACCCATACTTTCGCACAAGGTGGCTGTCGCTTTAGTCTGCAACAGTTCAGCCAACCCTTGTTTATTGAGAATCTATAGATGCCATTTGAATCTATTTCATCGGCGACAGAAGTTGCCGATAGCCGCGCTGCTGAACCAGCAGATCCGCCAGGCCAGCGCGCAATCGATGAAGACGAGAGCGAACGCAAACGTGTGGCGATTGGTCTTTCGGCTCGCCGACCCACTGCCCCACCAACAGTACACCGCCCCCCGCGGGATTTGGTTACATTGGCACAGCGCTGGCTAGTAACCTTTTTACTGCTATGTTTACTGATCTCAACCGCGCTGCTGCTCTATGCCAAACTTACCGATGCCCCCACCTCTTGGAGCAGTGTGCAGGCATTCTGGCATGCCACGCTAACGGGTGAGCGTTGGCCCACCCACCTGGGCTCTTACTCCCCAGGCAGCCACTATCGCTTGCGCGTTAGCGACGAATTTGATACGCGCACCGGTCTTGTCGCCTGCACCCAGCAGGCAGGCCAATGGTCCAGTGACATTGTGCCGGGGCAGGGACTCTACCGGATGCAGATCTGGCCGGGGCGCTTGACCTGGAGCACGATCGCGCTGCAAGACGAGACAACCGTCACGCCAGCCACGTATCGCGTGGATGCCAGCGTTACCATTGTTGATCTGATGCCCAGTGGCTACGCCGGCTTTATTGGGCGCTATCAGGATCCGGCCAACTTTTATCTCTTTATGGTCGATGGCTTGGCACGCTATCAGATTCAATTGTGGCATGAAGGTGTTCTGACGACGTTGCAGCCCTGGACCGCCAATTCGCTGCTCAACCCCGCCGGCTTTGAAAATATCATTGCGCTGGAAGATAACGGGACACAGCTCCAATTTTTTGCCAATGGGGCCGCGCTCGCCACCGTCTCGCCGCCGGCGCTCCCCCTTGGCGATGTCGGGCTACTGGGCGGGGCGGGCGAACGTGCAATGGCGGAGATCAATGTGGATTGGTTGCAGGTTTACGATCTGCTGCCATAATTGGGTGATAAAGTAATGTAAAGATGTTGCGTAGGCTGAGCTTGTCGAAGCCGAAGCGGCTTCGACAAGCTCAGCCTACTTTTACCGAACACTTTCATTGGCCACTCCTGCTAGGCCAATTAACATTATCGTCGTTGTTATCGAAAAAGGAAGTAGACGTGAGTGACAAGATCGAACCAGACGTCGTGGCTCAACTGTTCGCCGCCGTGGTGGCCCAAGATGATGAGGCCGCCGAATCGGTGGTGCCAGTTCTCACAGCAGCAGATGAACCAGCGTTATTGCAGCTACTAGAGCACGAGAACATTGATATATGGTGGTGGGCAGTGCGTGCCCTTGGCGCCTGTGGGACAGTTGCCGCCATCAGACCGCTGCTCACTCATCTTCAAAGTCCTAACGCAGCATTGCGGTCAGTCACACTGATGGCGTTGGGCCAGCTTGCCATACGTCAACCGGCAGCGATGACCGCACATCTACCCCAACTCACCACCCTCTTCACTGATCAAGACGGTATGGTGCGCCAAGTTGCTGCCGATGCCTTGGCCCAATGTGGCAACCTAGCGGTTCCTGCGCTCGTTGATCTGCTCCGTTTTGGCACTGATCAAAGTGCCCGCAGCCGCGCTGCCTATGCCCTTGGCAAAATCGGCACCATGGAAGCCGCCGCGCCCCTCTATCGCTGCCTCAACGATCCCAATTACCTCGTCCACACCTACGCCTACGAAGCGCTAGAAAAGATGGGCTTGCTGGAAAACCTGTTGCTGCAACCCTGATAGAATGTTACGGCAGTTTTTCGATACTGTCACCCCTGCGCAGGCAGGGATCCATTGCCTGGATTCCTACGCAGGCAGGAATGACAAAACGGTAACTTACTTCTGTAACGATGGACTAAAATCGTTGTAGTAAAGATTGAATCTTTGCCTACTGCCCTACCCGCACCACCGCCGCCACTACCGAGTCACCCGCTGCCTCCCCAGCGCGCATGATGGGCAAACGCGTCAGCGTCGCCAGATCATACATCCCCATGTGCAACAGGTAATCCCCCGCCGCACTCCCTGTCGGAAGCGTCAACTCATACGCATCAACAAAGATTTGCCCTGGATACCAAAGCGTTGTCGGCACAAAGCCGGCCAGCGGCTGCTGGTCATGTTGCGTCGCCAACTGCCCATCCGGCCCAACCAGATGGCCAAAGGCGGTATAGTCAACGGCCATGAGCCCCGTCGTCTGCCAGATCGTCTGCACCCGCACCGCTTCGCCGGCGTGAAATGGCCGTACGTCAGACGCGCTGCCATCATCATGGGTAATCGTAGTACCGAGCAAGGTCACCTTGTCATCAAGATTGGCCGGTGGCGTAAGCGGTAATGAGGGCGTGGCGTCGATATGGTCAACGACCAGATAATCGAGAATGAGCGTGTCGCCAATGGGGGCACCACTGCGCGTCTGCACCGCCGGTAACCGCGCCAGCGAGTCCGGATCAAAAAAGGCCACTTCCACCCGATAGAGCCCCGGCGGCGCATCCGCCGGTACATCAACCGTGGTGCGGTGCTGCCACAGTTCATCTTTGCGCCAATCGACGGTGGCAATGCCCGCCGGACGCCAATCGTAGCGCACCAATTCGTGATCTTCCTGGTTGACAACACGCAGCAGTAAGTTGAGATTCTTGTCAATTGGGCCCAGATTGATCAGTTGCAGCACAATATCAAATTGCTGCCCTCGGTTGATATCTCCCGTGGGCATGGTGTAGGAGATGAGCCGGATCACACCGCCCCAGTCGGTGACAAAATTGGCATAAGGCGCGTCGCGCAGGTTATAAATCTTGGCATAATCGGTGCCGTTGATTGCAATCGTTTTCTCTGGTGTTAACGAATCTAAGTAGGCCATAATCTGGCGCGCCGGCATCTGCCGTTGCCACTGATTGACATAGGTGACGATGTAATCCGCAAACCAATAATATTGCGGGCTGACCACGGTGCCATGGTAAAAATAATCAAAAGGCCCTGTGCGATACCACGCCGCCACGCGTGTTTCCATCTCGTTCTGGGTAGATTTGAGATAGCGTGCCGCCTGATCCAACCCTTCGCCCCAGCCCAAGGTCAACTGCTGTGCCGCTTTGTCACTGCCGCCCAGCAACGGATTGTAATAACTCATGTAATAGGGGTAGGTTGGCACCAGGAACCACAGTTGCAATGCAACGACCACGCCCACGATCGCAGGTGTCACGCGGCGCGGCGTTGCAACCTGGCGCAGCCATCCAGCCGCTTGGACATAGCCATAGGCCGCCACCAATGCCAACGCCGGATAGATCGGCACGAGATAGCGGTCAAGCTTCTTGGCACTCACATTGAGCAGCAGCATAAAGAGCAGCGCCATGAGGACGAGGGAGAAGATCGCCAGGCCACGCTCTTTGCGTCGGTCTACCCCACCCCAGCCCTCCCCGCGAGCAGGGAGGGGGTAGGAGAGCAATGCCAATACGAATCCCACCAGCACCACTGGCGTTGAACGCCACAGCCAGGTCAACGGATAGTAGAGCCAACCTGGATCACCGTTGATGATATTGCCTAGGAAAAAGAGCGGGTTCGAGTGCCCCTCAATGGCATACTCACTCGAAACAGCGAAGACCTTTTGCAATGTGCCCAGCGGATCGACCCACATCGCCGGCCAAAGCGCCACATAAATAAGCGCGCCCAACAGTGCCCAAAGGATCGCCGGCGTCACGGCCCGCTTCCAGAACGCGCCAACCCATCGTCGCCACCGTCTACTAACTCCTCCCCCAAACTGAGGTAGGCTGGGAGGGGGTGATTCAGACCGCAGATACGCAACCAGTTCAACCGTCGCCAGCACACCGACAATCGGCATCAGGAAAAAACCGGGGGTCTTCGTCAGCCAGGCCAATCCCGCGGCGACGCCCGATCCCACCAGATCTTGCCAACGGCGACCGCGGTAGAGAAATGCGAGATAGAGCAAGGTTGCCAGCAACATCCAACTACTAAGCAGCCCATCGAGGTGAAGAAAACGGGTGAGGGCCACTTCAAAGGGGTCAAAGGCGATCAGCAAGAAACCAAGAAAGGCGAGCCGTAACCCAAAGAGGCGAACCGCTGCCAGATAGGCGAGCGCCAACGCCACGACAGTGGCCAACGCCGCAAAGATCCGCCCGGCGGTCAACAGGTCGAGCGCATCGTGCGCTTGTGTCCGCAGGTACCCTTCAAACTCGCTATTTTCCCAGCCAAATTCGCCGGGGGCATTGGCGGCATAATCGGGATAGCGCCAGAGGAAACCCAAGGTACCCAGCCACATAATCGTCACACCAGGGTGGCCCTGTTGATAGGTGTACGCGTATTCGCCATGCACGAGAGCGCGCTGAAAGTTGGCCGAACGCGTCAGCCAGCGATTTTCGTCAATCGTCACAAAGCGATCGAGCGCCAGGCCACGGGGTAGCCAGAGCGCGGCGACGATGATGAGGAAAGCAATCAGTTGTAGCCGCTTCTCAAATTGAATTTTCATTCACTCGTACCCGACGCTTCCATCCGTGAGAGTGCAACGACCAGGCGCGTGAGCGGAATCGTGTCACCGAGCGTATTTGCCCCTTGCTGGATCGGTAGTCTGGTGCCCGTTGCCAGATCGTAGAGGCCAACCTTGATCGGATACTCACCCAATGCCGCGCCGGCAGGAATGGATAAGGTATACGTGTCGGCGATGATCTGCCCCTTGTGCCACAAACTGGTCGGCAACAAGCCCTGCATTGGCTGGCTATCTTGTTGGGTGAGCATAGCCCCGTTGCTATCGAGCACATGGACAAAGACTGAATAGTCGGTAGCGGTATTGCTCTGGACCTGCCAGAAGAGGGTCAGATGGAGATCCTCCCCTGGTAAGAGCGGCACGCGTCGAATGTCAATCTGACGGCCCGTTGAAGTAGCTGTGGTATAGCCGAGCAACGTCGCCATGTTACCCACTTGATAGGGCTCATCAAAGGGAACCGCCGACTCTTGGGGAACTTGC
The DNA here is from genome assembly GCA_034432375.1 of Caldilineaceae bacterium. Classification (GTDB taxonomy): domain Bacteria; phylum Chloroflexota; class Anaerolineae; order Caldilineales; family Caldilineaceae; genus JAHBVH01. The sequence continues at coordinate 82,066 of DAOUCA010000103.1, read as the reverse complement.
CCCACCTGTAGATAGTCAACTGGCACTAGATCCGGCAATGCGTTGCCGCTGCTTGGTTGGGTGGCGTGTAACCGCTCCTGACTTGCCGGTTCGTAAAAGCCTACCTCCAGCCGATAGTAGCCGGGGGCTGCTGTCGGCGGAATTAACAAGGTGTGCCCATCCGGCCAAATATCGCCGGTTTGCCAGGTCGATGTTTCTGCCCCCCAAGGCCACCCTTCCTCGCGCACAAGTTCATTGCCATCCGCGCCAACTAAGCGCACAAGCACATTGAGATTGTCGTGAAGCGGGGCCAGATTTTCCAGGTATACGGTGGTGTGTACGGCTTCACCCGGCTGCACCACGCCCGCCGTTAATTCATAACTATTGAGCCGAATCTGCGCTTGGTTCTCCTGTGCCCACTCTGTGACAAAGGGTGGGGTCGGCGCGTTGGCTAAGTCATAGAGGCGCGCATAAGCAATGCCGTGCAGATCAATCCGCCCCATTGGTGGCAAACTTTCGAGCCAGCCAACTTGACGTGCCGAGGGCATCTGCCGCTGCACATCTTGCGTATAGAGCACGGCATAATCGGCCAGTGGCCAGTAGACGGGCGGAACCGTGCGCCCCGCAAAAAAGTAGGAGAAGGGCCCGTTGGGAAAAGACGAAGCGGCAGTGGGCACTTGTGCAGCGGAGAGGGGAGCCTGTTGGTTGAGCACCTGTGCGGCCAGGTCACCCCCTTCGCCACGCCCAATCTGCATCACCGCCGGCGCAGCTTGCCCACCCCCCAGCAAGGGATTGTAATAGGTCAGATAATAGGGGTAGTGCGGCAGTGCAAGTGCGCCTTGGCTCACTGCCAAGAGAATGGCCAGCGTAGCAAGGAGCAGCAGCGCCGTGCGCCGTTGCCAACGCTGCCCCACCCAACCGACCACGGCAAAAAAGCCCATGCCGGCCACCAGATCGAGCGCCGGATAGACCGGCAACAGATAGCGGTCAAATTTCTTCGCTCCCAGATTCATAAAGAGCGCAAAGCAGAGCGCAAAGGCGATGAGCAGCACAACCGCAACTCCACTCCGGTCCGTCTCAACAGCAGGAAGGGTGCGTTTTGCTCCTCTCCCGCGAGCAGGGGAGGCTGGGAAGGGGTTCTTTATCCTTCCCATGCTTGTGGGAAGAGCCAGGAAAAGGTAGCGAATCAACACCAACAGCAACCCGACCAGTACCAGCGGCGTCGTGCGCCACAAAAAGGTGATCGGATAGAACCAGAAGCCCGGATCGCCATTGTAGATCGTGCCGTTGAAAAAGATCGGGTCGGCGTGTCCTTCTTCGGCATACGCATTGGCCGCGCTCAATACTTCACGGAGACTCCCCAATGGGTCCACCCACATCGCCGGCCAGAGCAGGCAAAAGGTGGCAGCGGCAATTATCAGCCAAATGCCCAGCGAGGCGAGGAGAAACCAGGTTGTTGTACCCAGGTTGCTCCCTTGGACGTATGCACGCGACCAGAAGGCGCGTAGCCAAAGCATGAATCCCATCAACCCGGCAAAGGGCAGCAAAAAAAGGCCCGGTGAGCGCGTCAGCCAAGCCAGACCGGCGGCAACTCCAGCCGTTATAAGCGCACAACGCTGCCAGCGCCGTGCTTCGGCCTGATCCAGTGCCACAAAGAGCGCTACCACGGACAAGATCATAAAGCTGCTGAGCAGCCCATCTAGGTGCATTAGCCGCGAGTGGGCGATGTGGAAGGGATCAAAGGCCAGCAGTAGACTACCGCCCAGCGCCGGCCACAAACCCCAGGCGCGCCAGGCAAAGACAAAGCTCAGGGTCAACGCCAGCACGACAAAGAACACGACAAAGCTACGCCCCGCGGCCAATAATTGAGATGGCTCGTGGCCATGTTCGCGTAGGAACGGGGTCAACTCTTCGGCCAGCCAACCAAAGTCGCGCTCGGCGTCGTTGCGGTAGGCGGGATAGGTGGTGAGAAAACCGAGCGTGCCTGCCCAGGTCAAGGTGACGCCAGGGTGGTGCCGCTGAAAGGTATCGGCCCAATCCCCGCGTGCAAGCGCCCGATAGAAGTTGGCCGACCGCGTCAGCCACGCATTTTCATCGGCGGTGGCATAGCGATTAAGGCCAAAGTTGCGCGGTAGCCAGAAGATCACGCCAATGCTCAGGACAATTAGCAGACGCCACCAGTGGTGCCGGTACAGGTTCATGGAATCCCTTTCGTTGTGGCCGATTGGCGTTGCGCCTGCTGCTGCGTCGTTGGCTCGACATAGACTTCATCGATGGAGAGTGACTCGCCCAACGGTTGCCCTTCGGTATTATAAAAGGTGAGATTGCCGCCGCCGCTGTTGGGATCCGTGGGATACATACCGATGAGCAAGGCATAGGTGCCAAAGGGGATGGTAGGATCGATAGGAATATGATAGGGATCGGCAATCATGTCGCCCGGCCGCCAGTCCACGGTGAGCGACTTGCCACAGACCGGTTCGCCATCGCGCTGTCCAGCCTTACGCGCATCGTTGCGATTGATGAGTTGGGCGAAAACAGTGTACCGTTCAGCCAGCGGCTTGAGCACATGCCAATAAAGCGTCACGGTTACCTCGCCTCCTGGATGGGTCTGTTGACCATCCAACGTATAGCCGAGGAGCATCAGATTTTCACCCAACCGAAATTGCAAAGGTCGTTCGATAGCTGGCGCAACAACACGTCCACTCTGCGCCAAGGCAGGGCCGGACAGGTGGGCATCAAAGATCGCCGCTTGCGCCTCACCATCGAATGTCCGCACAGCCGGCAAGGCCAACACGCCGACAGACGGTCGCTTTTCATAAATACGCAGGCGTTCTTGGCCTTGGAGTTCGACGAGACCGAGCAATTCATACTCGCTCTCCAATGCGCCTTGTTGTGCGGCGTACTCAGCGGCTTTGGCTGGCTCGACCATATCCGCCAGCACATAAAAACGGTGGTCGCGAGGGCAACTCCCTAGCCCGCGCGTATACCAGTCGACAACCCAATCTTTGGTGTTGGTGTCCAGTGCCCCATCGATAGTGCCCTCCGCAGCCAGTACATTGACACTCTTCCAGCCGCTGCGGTGGGGAAAGCCAAAGATCGAGGATTCGATTGGCATCTCATAGGCCGTCCAGTAGCCCTGTGGGTGATTCTGCGGCCAGGTGCGCAAGACTTCGACATCGTTGCGAATAAAGAGGCTATATTGATAATAACCAAAGAGGGTAATAAAGGCCAGGGTAACCGGAACCGCCAGCCAACGCAGCGGCTTGGCGAGACTATTTACTTGTAGCCACTGCCAACCCTGTGCCACCACCTGCCCACAGACCAAGGCCCAGCCAAAGTAAAAATTATACACATGGGTGTTCGGCGTCGCCGTAAAGAAGATCGAGAGGAGCAGCACCGCACTGAACCAGAGCCAGACGGTGCGCTCGCCAGCCACGCGATCTGGCATTAGAATGGCCAAGCCCAGGGCCGCCCCAAAAAAGAGCCAGGTAAAATCCTGTCCACCAATGGTCAGCCACTGGGGCCAGCCAAAAGTGAGCAACAGGCCGGTAACCACCAAACCACCTACCAGCCACCCCCCCCTGCCCAACCCACGTCGATAGCGTACCACCAACCCAGCAAGCGCCAGCAATGTCATCAAGCCAAAAGCATAGGTGCTGCTGTAGAGGGTGCTGCGGATGAAATAATCGGGTAGATTGTTGTAGAAAAATTCTTCCCCAATGCGTTTATAGGCCAGATACTCAAAGGTGTTACCAAAGGTGGGATAGCGCACAAAGGGGATGTAAAAGGCCGCCAGCAGTCCACCGCCAATGAGCAGCGCAGGAAGCAAGGCCACCGCCAACCGCGCCAGCCCAACCCCATTGCGCCAGATCTGCCAGAGCAGAAAGAGTGCCGGCACTACTACCAAGATTGCCTCGTAGTGCGACAACAACCCAGTTGCCAACAAGAACGACGCCAACGTGAGGTGGGCGGCCAGGGCGAGATTGGTAGTGGACACGGGCGGCGCAGCTCCATTTTTCATTAGGGTTACACCCAGCGCTGCCTCTTCAACTGTAGTGACTTGCGCCTGCTGTTTAGCCACCAAGGCCAGCCGTTGCAGCAATAACAAGACGAGCACCACGGTTAGAAAGATGATGCTCTGGTATTGCACAATGCGCGAAAAGGCGATCAGATAGCCATCCAGAGCCAGCAACATGGCGGCCACCCATCCGGCCAGCGGACCAAACCAACGCCACCCCAATAAAAATAGGCCAAAGAGCGCGCAAAAGTTAGCAAAAGCAAAGGGAATCCTGGCCGCTGCTTCGTCGGTCCGTCCGCTTAGCACATACGGTGCGGCTGGCAATAATATCTCGGTTGGCCCCTTGCGATGTTCAAAAAGGGAGCCGTCAAACCCGTCGATCACCTCCGCCGCGCGCAACATCGCGCGCGCCTCGTCTCCCTGAAATTCAGCATAGCCCAAATCTGGAAAACGCAAAAAACCACCGACCAGCGCCAATGTAAGTAGCCCGAGCACGGGCCAAACAGGGCTGGTGGGTGCGTATGATTGGAGGATGTATGGTTGTGAGTGCGCCACGGCAAGCTGTGGTTTGCGTTGCCACAGGAAAAGAGCGAGGAGAATCAGCAACAGATCAAAGGTGGCAAAGGCCATCCAGCGGTGGAGTGGACCGGGGAGATAACTCAACCCCAACATGACCGTCACACTCACCCCATAGCCCGTGCCAATCGTATAGAGTGCCCGTTCCCCAAGGCAAATTGCATCGCGATTCGCTGGGGGGAGCAGAAGCATCAAGAGCAAAGTTGCCGGCAGCCAGCCCGTCAAGGCAAGTGCCGCCCCGCTTTGCAGCCAAAGCGGGGTATTGAGGAAGAAGGCAAGATGGGCCAAGAGGGCACCGGCCAGAATGACAGCCAGCGTCATCCTTGTGGAAGATCGTTCAGTTGGAGCCATAACCACACTCACGCGGGCTGATCGCCCAACCCCTTCTGTTCCTGGCCACTTTGGCCACCGGCTTCGGGATCTTTACCGGCATAGATTTGTGGATCGCGACCGTAAACCAGGGTTGTGTCACGCAGCCGCGCGGCGAGGAATTCAGTCACTTGCCCGGTGGTGAAACGCCAACCCCAATTACCGGCGGCGCGGCCGGGCAAATTCATACGGGCGTGAGTGTCGAGACTTAACAGATCTTGCAGTGGGACAAGCGCCATCTCGGCCACGCTGCGCCACGCGGCGTCGAGCATGGCCCACGCCGGTTCGCTGCCATCGCTCCGGAGATAGCGACGAAAGTGATCGCGCTCATGTTCAGTGGCGCTCTGGTTGTACCAGCCGACGGTTGTGTCGTTGTCATGGGTGCCGCTGTAGACGACAAAGTTGTGTGTGTAGTTGTGCGGCAGGAACTTGTCGCTCGCATCCGTGCTAAAGGCAAATTGCAGGATCTTCATCCCCGGCAAATTAAAGCCATCGCGCAGCGCAATCACATCTGGTGTGATTTCACCCAAATCCTCAGCGATAATCGGCAACTCGCCCAACTCGCGCTTGACGACGTTGAAAAAATCGCTGCCTGGGCCTGCTACCCACTGGCCGTTAATCGCCGTCTCTTCCTCTGCCGGCACCTCCCAATAGGCGGCAAAGCCGCGGAAGTGGTCGACACGCACAATATCATAAAGGCGCAAGGCGGCGCGGATGCGGCGCAACCACCACTGGTAGCCACTTGCCTTCATCTTTGCCCAGCGGTAGAGTGGATTGCCCCAAAGCTGGCCGGTGGCACTAAAGTAATCCGGTGGGACGCCGGCAACCACCGTCGGTTGATAGGCATCGTCCAAGAAAAACTCGTCTGGATTGGTCCAGGCATCAGCGCTGTCCATTGCCACAAAGATCGGGATATCACCAATGATTTGGATAGTGCGGTCGTTGGTATAGCTTTTGAGCCGCTGCCACTGGCGATAGAAGAGCCACTGGTTGATCTTGTGGGCGTAGATCGCGGCGGCGTGGGTTTCAGTAGCCGCCAACAAGGCGGCGGGTTGACGGCTGCGCAACGGCATGGTCCATTGATTCCATGATTTGCCATCGTGCGCATCTTTTAGCGCCATAAAGAGCGCAAAGTCATCAAGCCAATCGGCTTCTTCCGTACAAAATTGCTGGAAATCTGCTTGTTGGGCGGCGCTGGCACGGCGGGTAAAGTCGCCGGCAACGGTGCGCAAGAGCGGGAGCTTCCAGTTGTAAATACCCCCAAAGTCGACCTGATCCTCAGCAAAGTGGGGGGCTTGGTCGAGCAACGACTGATCGAGCAGACCTTCTTCAACAAGCGTCTCTAAGCTAATCAAATACGGATTGCCGGCAAAAGAGCTAAAGCTCTGATAGGGGCTGTCGCCATAGCCGGTTGGCCCCAACGGCAGGACTTGCCAGAGACTCTGCCGGGTCTGTTCCAGAAAGTCGACCCAGTCATAGGCGGTTTTATTCAGACTGCCGATCCCATAGCGACCGGGCAGCGACGTGGGGTGCAGTAAGAGTCCACTCGTGCGTTGATAGTCCATAGAAAGAGAATGCTTTCGCTATATAAGACTTATGCACGTCTTGGTTTCGATACGACAAAAAACAGTCTACTCAACCAGCGAACTGCGTAAGTCCCAGGTATACATTAACCCAGATACTTGGCACTGATTAGGCGAACAGCCAGCACAAGCAGAATCACCACACCGCCTGTCCAAAGCCATTCAAACGATGCCCGATCTTCTTCGAGCAAGGGCTGTGCACCGAAGTGGGTGACAGCCGGTCTTTGATATTTGGGTAAGAGCCCATAGGCAACAACGGCACCACCGATCAAGCCGCCGATGTGTCCCCAATTGTCAATCCCAGGCATACTGAGGCCAAAGACCAGGTTGATCCCAATGACGACAAACATGTTCTGCACAATTGCCTTGCCACGCGCACCAAAATTTTCGCGATACTGCAAGAAATAGACCGTTGCGGCACCGACCAGTGCAAAAATGGCACCCGATGCGCCAGCGGAAAGCGCATCCGAAAAGGCAAAGCTACCAACGCTGCCCCACAAGCCACCAAGGATATAGATCAACAAAAAGCGGCGGTAGCCAAAGAAACCCTCAACCAAGGGCCCCAGAATATTGAGCGCATAAAGATTAAAAAGTAGGTGAATAATCCCGATGTGGATAAACATGGCGGTAAAAAGCCGCCAAACTTGGCCTTGGGCAACCAGGAGATTGACCTTTGCCCCAAAGGTGACCAGCACACTTGTGATTTGCGTCCCATTCAAATCACTATAAACCAGAAAGCCATAGAGGGTCATCAACACGAAAACGGCGATGTTACAGCCCAACAAGATGCGCGTCCACTTTGGCGGCGTCATACGGATATAGAACTGTTGCATGGGGCCGCTACCAGGTTGTTCCACCGTGCCCATAACGGGTTGATTGGGTGTTAAATTTGCCACAATTTCTCTTCTCGATCAATTGGTAAGGGTGACAGTTGAGCTGTAGACAGAGCCTTTGCCTGAGCTTGTCGAAGGCAAAGGCTCTGTCTACAGCTCAGGCAAAGGCTGTATTTATAGCTCAACCGGCGTCCAGTCGACACGGTTTTTCTCGGCACGAATAATACTGATCACTTGTTCGACCGTCGCTTCTTGTCGATCCATCTGGTTGACCACTACGTAGTCAAATTCTTGAATCCGCTTCATCTCTTGGCGGGCGGTCACAATACGCATTTTGAGCTTATCTGCGTCTTCGGTCTTCCGATCCTGTAAGCGGCGGACCAGCTCATCTTCACTTTCCGCGATGAGGAAGATCGTAACGGCATTAGGGACCAGCCGCCGAATCGTGGCCGCGCCTTGGACATCAATACGCATGATCACATCTTGGCCGCTGGCCAGCGCTTCACGCACATGTTTCTTGGGAATTCCCTTGTAATCGCCATAGACAACGGCATATTCTAAAAGTTCCCCCTCCTGAATCATCTCGGCAAACTCGCCGACCGAAACGAAATGGTAGTCAACAGCGTCTACTTCAGTAGGCCGCTTGGGGCGTGTCGTTGCAGTTACAACAAAATAAAAGGGGAAATCGGCTTGTTTCATCAGATTCAACGTGGCATCTTTGCCGACGCCACTGGGGCCGGAGATAACCACCAGCACCGGACGAGGTTTACAGAGACTGGCGTAGATATCTTCGACTTCTTGATCTTTTTCGGAGATGTGCTTCTCTAAGCTTTTATCCAGGCTATGGGTCACACTTTGCTCCTATTTCTCGCAACAAACGGCACGGCAATTGATGATGAATTCTGTCAGCATAATTTGATCCGAAGTCGGTTGCTAGGTATACTCTTGGCTAGTTTACACGTAAATTAATATTTGTAGGGCTTATGCTGTTCTCTGGTTTCGCTATGGTGAAACGCAACCTACTCAACCGGCTAATTGCGTAAGTCCTGGTACTTCTTGGAACAATGCTAAGTAAATTTGTATTCTGCAACTCAGTATATGCGCGTCAGCCTGGGAGTAAAAATTTTGGCTCAGCTGTGAAAAGAGTGAAAACGCCAATGATCACGTTTGGGAAATCATTGGCTTTCACGCTTTCGGCTAATGGGCCAAAATCTTAAGACTTTGTTGGCGAGCTATCAGGGTATGATTGTTCATAACGTAGATGCATAATGTAGAAATGAATGGAGTATTTGCAATGCCAATCTATGAATATATCTGTTTAAATTGTCGCAAGCGGGTGAATGTCTTCTTTCGCACTTTTAGTGCGGCCGAGGGGGGCAACGCAGCCTGTCCCATCTGTGCGGGCACAAACTTGCATCGGCTCGTCAGCCGAGTGGCTGTGATGAAATCTGAAGAGAGCCGCATGGAAGATTTGGCCGATCCATCATTAATGGCAGGGCTGGAGAGCGAAGACCCACGGGCACTAGCCAATTTTATGCGGCGCATGAGTGATGAGACCGGTGAACCGATGGATGGCGAAATGAGTGAAGTGTTAAACCGCCTGGAAGCGGGAGAGAGCCCGGAAGCCATTGAACAATCGATGCCTGATCTAGGGGGGGAGAGTGCCGGCGGTGGGGATTCGTTTGATGATCTGGGGATATGAATTCATTCTTTCGTCCCTTCCCCCCTTCATCTGACGCTCTTATTTTACTGGGGAGGGATGAGCAGGATGGCGCTACACCTTTTCAAAATGTTCTACGTTGAGCACAAAGATCGTAGCACCTCCCACATGTTTTTCCACGGGACGGGGGATATTCACCTCGCCCGGCTCCATCACCGGCGGTAACGGGGTAACATATTGGATCCGGCTGGGACAACTCTCACGAATGATGGCCATTACATCTTCCACCTTTTCATCGGCCACGCCACAAAGAAAGGTAGTATTGCCCACGCGCAAAAAGCCGCCGGACGAACTCATGGTTGTCACGGAGAAGCCGCGCCGCGCCAGCCTGTCGATCACATTGCGGCTATCATCGTTGTTGACGATGGCCATAATCATCTTCATGCTATCTGCTCCAACTGCCTCTGCATAAACTGTTCGACCCCTTGACAAATCGCTTGGTGGACCCACTCGATCGGCTGTAGGGCATCAACGACCAACCAGCGACACGGCTCAGCAGCAATCAAGCGTTCAAAGCCAGCGGCAACCTGCTGATGGAAGAGCAAGGTCTCCTCATCCAAACGATTCCACTCTTCCCCAGCTAAATGCCGCTTGCGTTCAATCCCAATCGCGGCATCAATCTTCAGAAAAATGGTCAGGTCTGGCTGTAATCCAGCAGTGGCAAAGCCAATGAGCGCCTTCAATTGTTCGACATCCAAACCGCGACCGAAGCCCTGATAAGCGAGCGTGCTATCGGCATAACGATCACAGAGAACGATCTCGTTGCGCGCTAAAGTCGGGCGAATAACCTCCTCAACCAACTGGGCACGGGCGGCATTAAAGAGCAGTGCCTCGGCCCGCTCACTCATGGCCGTATTGGCGGCATCAAGCAGCACAGCACGAATGGCATTCCCAATGGCCGTACCACCGGGCTCGCGTGTCAGCAGCACCCGCTGCCCCTGCATGGTGAGTGCCCGTTCCAGCAGACGGATCTGGGTTGTTTTGCCACCCCCCTCGGGGCCTTCAAAGGTTATAAACATGGTCTAGAACTTTGGCGTTTAAAGGTTGCAGGGAGCAGGTTGCAAGTGACAAGTAAAGCATATCTTGTCACCTTACAATAGGATGAAAACCCTGCGCTAATAATGAGAAGCACCCTCAGGCGCTAGGCTTGTTTTTCCAACGGCTGAGGCGGCTTTTCATATTGATCTTAGGCCAAACCAAATAATTATCCACGAAGTCACACGAAGACACACGAAGAAAAAGCAATTCTTCGTGAAACTTCGTGCTTCTTCGTGGATAATTTAAATTTTGGAATAGCCTTAGTATAGCAAAAGATTTCCATCCCATTGCAATGGTAGGCCAACTGTATCACCTGCCACCTGCATACTACGTGCTACTTTGTTACTCTTTGCGAAAGATGCGGACACGACGGTAGGGTTCGCGTCCGTAGCTGTGGCTGAGCAGACTGGCGGCGCGCACGAGTTGATGTTGCTGGCTACGAATTGCGGCTGAACGGGGTTGTAATTCGATCGTAGTCGCACCGTTTACCACCTGCTGAATGCCTTCTTGGGTTTCGCGCATCGCTTCGGTAAAAACATCAACCGGGTCGTTGGGGATCTGGAAGATGTCAACCAGACACTGTTCCATCTGTGTCACGGTATTGCTGCGTAACACATAGATCGGCACATTGCGCCGTTCGGCATCGACCAACGGCTGTGGCTGCTGACGGTAATAGTTCTTCAAGGTCATGACCACATCGGATTGATTCAAGTTATCGACAATCTGCACCGGAACATTTAAGCTACTGGCCGCCGAGCGCAGGCGGTTCTGACCAATCCCATAGGGAAAGATGCGCACGACACGCGAGGGGCGTTCGACTTCAATATCTTCATCGGCTACGGCGGTACTTACCGTCTCTTGCCACTCCCATTTAGGACTGCTAGTGGTCTCTTTGCTGACAACTGCCGAGGGATGGCTACCATTTCTTCCAGCATCGCGCCCAGTATCACGCCCAGGCTCACGTCCAAGCCCGGTTTCACGGCCATTTTCGCGATGGCGGCGATGCTTGCCGACGCGGCCACCAAAGCCATTTTCTTCGTTCTCTTGCTGTGCTTTCTCGATGTGCAACTCGCCCTTGCTATCGACGTGGCGCACTTCAGGAGAAATCACACGGCCACGCAACAGGGCATCGACGGCGGCTGCTACATCATGGTGGATCGCCATTCGCTGGCGCTCCTGAATTTCGATGAGCACATCAAAGGTCGGTGGAGCCTTGCGCTCGAGGACGCTCTTTTGTGTGCCACGGCGGCGTGCTTCCTCATCAGAGAGGGTCACCGATTCGATTCCGCCAACCAGATCGCTCAGCGTTGGGTTCATCAATAGATTTTCCAGCGAATTGCCATGGGCAGTACCAATCAATTGGACGCCACGTTCAGCAATGGTGCGTGCAGCAACCGCTTCCTGTTCCCGACCGATCTCATCGATGATAATCACCTGGGGCATGTGGTTTTCCACAGCCTCGATCATCACTTCATGTTGCAGAGCCGGTTCTGGGACTTGCATACGCCGCGAGCGGCCAATGGCTGGGTGCGGAATATCACCATCGCCGGCAATTTCATTACTGGTATCGACGATGACAACGCGGCGATCGTCACCGCGAACACGGGCCGCTTCGCGCAAAATGGTCGTCTTGCCAACACCCGGTCGGCCAAGCAACAGGATGCTTTTGTCACTCATGACAATATCTTTAATAATCTCGATAGTGCCATAGACCGCACGTCCCACGCGGCAGGTTAGGCCAATGATCTTCCCTTTGCGGTTGCGAATGGCCGAGATACGATGCAGGGTACGTTCGATGCCGGCGCGATTATCGGTGCCAAAATCGCCGATATTGGCAATCACCGTCTCCAGATCATCGCTGGTCACTTCGGTATCACTCAGATAGAGCTCACCTTGGGTAAACCGTGCTTCCGGCAGTCGCCCTAAATCTAGAACAACTTCAATGAGATCAGATGAGCGGTTAACTTGCGTCAATGCCTCGCGGATGCGGTGGGGCAGGATCTCGAGCAGGAGATCTAAATCATCTGTAATTTGTAGAGTATTCATATCACCGTCGTCGGTTAAATTTCCGTAGCCAGGTTGAGTAGGTGTCATTGGGCTTATTGTACTTGTGATGGAGCTTCCTTGATCTACATCCGTCTGTACGGATTTTTGAGAAATTATAGTAGGTAGAACTGTCACAGAGGTTCCTTAAGAGTTAATAATACCACTAATCTATGCAATAAAACGGTTAACAGGTAGCCGTTGTTCCTTTAAGTTGCCGGATTGGCTGGATTGACGCGTTCCCCAGTGAGAGAATCCGACAGAAGTGATTCCGGTAGACGATACTGGGCAGCTACAGCTTCGGGTACTGTCTCTAGCACAGGGGAAAGAATGGACTCATTTACTTTGACCCATTGCACCAAATGTTTCACCATTTTGGCGCGGTCTGTAAAAGGGGCAAATCCATAGCCGCTCAGAACGGTGCCCAGCGCACCATGGTAATCGCGGACACCAAGATAAATGGGTTTCTGTACATTATGTTTTGATACCTCCGTTAACGCATAGCGCACCAGTTGATGGATTTTTGAACTGTCAGGCTGTGTGGTGTCAAGCCAAAGTTGTAGCCAAACCCCCCGCTGCCCATACCCAATACGGATGCAGCCCTCAATTTGATTTTTTTCGACTAAAACAAAACTTGTACGAACAAATGATTGCCACCAATCTAGGATCGGTGGATTGACCATTTCGTGCATCTGCTGCCCTTCCGCCTGCTGAACAAGCTTGGGCGTTACTCTGTCATAGAGTCGACGCAAGCCCCACTCGTCATCTTTCTGCTGTGGCCGAATAGCCGGCGACAATTGGTCCCCAAACCATTCAATACTACTGGTCGGAAGGCGCCAAATTGTCTGGCGAGTATAGACTTTAAAACCGACATGGGTAAAGCAGGCAACGGGCAGAGGTTGATCTGGCACATCAACGTAGAGACGCGCAATGCCTTGTTGCGTTGCCGCGTTGATATAGTGTGAGAGCAATTTTTCCCAGATGGCCGGATGGCCGCGCGAAGTGTCAAGGGCAGGAGCTAGCAGGAGAAGGTCTGCTTCAGGCCGCCCGGGACGTTTCTGCGCTTGCAAAAAACCAGTGCGAGCCAATTTGTGTTGGTGTTGGTGGAGAACATAAGTCTGGACTTTCGTTTCATCCCAGTGTAAAACCGCAGTTAACGCCATGCCCAATGCCGGATAGGGCTGTAGCAGATCTTGAATCGTGTTAAGCTTGGTAGAGACTCTACTTAAGCCTTGGAGTAAGAAAATATCACCTAATTGAAAAGAACGGATCACCGAAGCGGATGCTCCTTTGCCGGAGAAGCAAGGAAAGAAGAACTGGGTAAGCGTTTACAATTACAATAGACAGTTTACTCAATAATTGGCAATTTGACAAGTAGTGTATCACACAAATCTGTCACATATTTGCCCACCAAACGCGTGCCGTCGGCCATCTCTGTACGATTTCTAGCTATCGCAAAGCACTGCATGCTATAGAGCGTCAGAAAAAGATCTGTGATGGAATCAAGTTTTCGTAGGGCCACGGTATACCGTGGCCCTACGAAAACTTATCTGAACGTCTATCGTACAGTGTCAGGGAAGTTATGCTGGTTTAGACGTAGGTCACATTTGCAATGTGACAAAGCTCCAATTACGACGACTGCATGGGGAATACGCGTTTTCCTTACCTTGTCACGCTGCAAGCGTGACAAGGTAAGGAGTGTTCCTAATCTGGCAAAACTTTGTTGACATTGCACTAGTACACCGCGGCGTAAATAAGCCTATAGTACCCTAGCTTAAGGCGGGTCCGTGACCCGCTGGATTAAGCTATTGGTCTATTTAGGCCGTCACGTACTAGTAGGCAGTACCAGCGCTTTCAATAATCGTCACATCATCGGCCATGAAACCTTGTTGATTTTGGCTAAGTACAAATTCCACTAATTCGCCAGGCATTAAATGGCCACGGCGTAGTGCACTGCGATTGACGTAGATATCGGCCGACCCGTTGCGGACAATAAAGCCATAGCCCTTACGTCGATGGTACCATTTGACAAGCCCGCGCTCTCTTCCCGGTGCAGGAAGTAAGTGACGACAACCGGGACAATCATCGGGGGGAACAATTGGTGCCCCAGGTTGAGCAACCGTGCTTGCGTCGGCTCTGCCGGACTGTTCTTCAGCAATAATCTCTTGATCGAGATCGGTCCGTTGTTCTTCTAATGTCCAAATAAAAGAGATGCCACAGTTCTCGCAATAGCGAGTTTCATCCTGTAATTGTTGGCCTTTGCGCATCATAGTCCGGTTTGAATTTCCTCAATTTGACAATTCTATCATCCACTGCTACTATTCTACCATAAGTTTGCGCTGATTTCTACCGGTAACAGTTACAAGTAATATTCACAAGTTAGTAGTAAGTTTAATAGACATAGGTTGAAGATCTATTTTTAGATTTGACCTGTGTAAGCTAGCCGGAGATTCTAGCCTTTTTGTGGATTGTGAAAGTCTATAGGGCGACGTGGCCAAGTGGTAAGGCAGGGGTCTGCAAAACCCCGATCGCCGGTTCAAATCCGGCCGTCGCCTCCATCGTCTGCCATTGACAATCAGATGCGGTATGGTGTTTAGCAGCATGAGCTATTGTCAATGGTGCAGTGTATCAAATAAAAAGCTCGTATCCCTATTGGTTGGGTACGAGCTTTTTTGATTTCTGAAGTTGCATCCCCATGACATCCTCGCCAAAGTTGCGACTAAATACGTATTTGTCATTTTGCTGAGATATTTAGGACATCTAGTGTGGAGATCCCCTATTCCAGTACCATTTTTCCGTTTTAAAACGAGTATATTGGTATAGATTATTTCTATCGATTTACACGGGGCTATCTCTGAAGATAGCTTCTGCACATGTTTCGATAGTGCTAGGCTCGGTGTGCTAATTTATCATAGCTCTTCTTGTAAGGTACAATTGCTGTAGACGAAAACAGATGGTGCCAACAGACTACGGATGTAGCTATCACAAGAGACCAGCGTAATCGGCGACTTTAGAATCAATTTGACTGGAACTTGCCATTGTAGTGACACGTCATACCTTATACCTTAGCATACACTTGATACCTTGGCACACACTTGGCACTTGATATCGATGCACCTGGCGTTTGTCAGATAGACGCAGATTGTAGCGTCAAAGGTTGCATACCCGCCTTGGTGTAGGAATCGCTTGGCATGTGCGACGTTTCAAGGGGTTGTCCATAAGCTTGTTTGGGAGTATTGACCGGTGAAACTTTCCTCCGTTTTAAGATGTCCTGCCAGTAGATATCCCGTTCTATTATCGATTGCGCTGGTTACACTGATTAGTGGCTGCACTTATTCGCTCGTCCGCACTGCGATTGTGCCACTCGACAGTGTTGCTGCTCAATATCAGATCTATCGGACAAAGTACCACGACACTTATCAATTGGCACCACGTCCTGGTCTGACAGCATACGAAAGTGCTGAAGCCTATCTCGAACAGTATCAGCCAGGTCCACTACCCCGTATCTTTCAGCACAGCACGCTCTACGATCGCAATGGGGTAAAGCTCATCGATCTCTTTGATGAAGGGCGGCGCAAATGGGTCTCCATTGAGAGGATTTCGCCTTATTTGCGCGAGGCAATTGTCGCCACCGAAGATGCCAGCTTCTATGAAAATGAAGGGGTTGATTTAAAGCGGCTGGTGGGAGCGATTGTCCAGAACGCGGAAAAGGGAGGCATCGTTTCTGGGGCTAGCACGATTACGATGCAATTGGCGCGCCAACTCTTTTATATCCCAGAAGCACGCTTTGAACAATCCGTGGACCGTAAGGTTAATGAACTCTTTCTTGCGCAGGATCTTACAGAACTCTATACCAAAGACGAAATTCTTGAGATGTATCTTAATCTCATCTATTTTGGCCATTTGACCTATGGTCCAGAGGCCGCGGCGCAAGTCTACTTTGCCAAGTCTGCCGCCGATCTCTCGTTGCCGGAAGCGACATTGTTGGCCGGTATTCCGCAGATGCCCGGCGAATATGATCTGTTTACAAATTTTTCCAGTGTGAAAGAGCGTCAGCGCGTTGTGTTGGATCTAATGGTACAGCGGGGTTACCTGAGCAAGACCGAGGCCGATTTGGTCTTTGCAACGCCCGTTACGTTGGGTACCGATCCGGATCTGGCCGCGATCCCAGCGCCACACTTTACCTTCTATGCCATTGATCAACTTGGCGTCGAGTGGCCCGCAATCAATGCACGCCGCCAAGGGCTGCAAGTGCATACCACCCTTGATCTACGAATGCAAACCATTGCCCAGCAGATCGTTACCCAAAATGTCAGCCAATTGCGCGACCGTTACAATTTGACCAACAGCGCACTTGTCGCCCTAAAACCGGGCAGTGGTGAAATTCTGGTGATGGTTGGCAGCATCGGCTATGACAACCAAACCATCGGTGGGGCCGTCAATGTTGCCGTACGACCACGCCAACCAGGTAGTTCGATTAAACCGGTACTCTACGCAGCTGCTTTTGAAGACGATCTGCTGAGCCCATCCTCGGTGATTTGGGATCTACCAGTCAGCTATCGAGTCAATGAAAGTCAGACCTATCAACCCGGCAACTACGACAGCCGTTTTCACGGGCCAGTAACGGTTCGAACGGCATTGGCCAATAGCTACAACATTCCCGCAGTGAAGTTACTGGATCGGGTCGGTACCGACCGTCTGCGTGAGCAGGCAATTGACATGGGAATCAGTAGCTACGCTAAAGAGGGCCTTTATGGGCTGGGTATGGCTCTCGGCAGCAACGAACTAACGCTATTGGAACTGACCTCTGCCTATGAAACTTTGGCTGACAGTGGTCTCTATCGCACATCCACTCCCTTTGGCCCAATCACCGATGCCAATGGCTATCTCATGGTCCCACCAAGCAAAAGTGTGGGGGCCAAGCAGGTGTTGTCGCCGGAAGCGGCTTATCTGGTCACTGATATTCTGAGCGATAATGTAGCGCGTACCCCCGCTTTTGGGGCTAACAATCAACTGAATCTCAGTTATCCTGCCGCCGCTAAGACTGGCACTTCGAGTGACTGGCGTGATAACTGGACACTCGGCTACACGCGTTATCTGGTGGCTGGTGTCTGGTCCGGCAATAACAATGGCCGCCCCATGCGCAACACGAGCGGAATCACGGGGGCGGCACCGATCTGGCATGATTTCATGACTGAAGTATTGGCCGATCCGACGCTGCTAGCGGTGCTAAATGCGCCGGCAGATCCAAGTGGCTGGAACTTTGTCCCACCGGCAGGGATCGTTCGCCGCCCGGCTACTTGCCCCAAACCGCTCGAGTGCCGCGCCGATGGCGAACTTTTCTCCCGATCCTGGCTGCGCAAAATGGGGGAAGGGCATCGCAATGAAGATAGCTATGTAACCGCCCCCATGGCCACCGTACTCGTACCAACCGGCGACAACAGCGCGTGGCGGATGGGGGTTTGTGCCCAAACCGGCGGTACACCAACCACGGCACTACGTTTGCCAGAGGCCATTGGTCTTTTTGTCGAGTCATTGCTGCCGGATCCAGGATCCGAGTTATTGGCAACCTTGGGAGGAAGTGCAGGGGACGGTGGGGGTACGCTAGAAACAACCAGTAGCTCGTCAAATTCGCTGGCGATTGGTGGACGCACCGGGTTGACTAACGCCAACACCAACAGCACCGCGGCTTCCAGCATGCCTCCACTACCGGGCTTTCTCCGACCGCCACGCCTCACCTCACCCTATTCCTACTTTGGGCCGCCTCGCACCAATTTAGCAATTGGACCAGAACGGTTGCGCGTGGAACAAAAAGCCGTGTTAGAGTGGAGCTACCGCTATGGCACGCCGCTCTATTTGGGGCAGTGTGCGGATATCAATGAGACGGTACAATCACTGTATGATCGCACCGTTCGCACTGTCATCTTGCAAGCTCCGGCACTACGCCAGAGTGTGGCCATTGGCCCAACCCCCACGCCCACAGCAACACCGACCTATACACCAACCAATACACCAACGCGCACAGCCACGCCTTTACCCACGCCGACGGTGACCCCTACGCCGACGGTGACCCCTACGCCAACGGTAGGGCCTTCACCAACGTTGACCATGACGTCATCGCCATCGACGACAGGTGCACCAAGCTTTACGCTGCTGCCCACTCAGATAGTGATAACGGCAACCGTGTCTATCAGCACAGGCACAGCCATTTCAGTCGCTACCACTAGCACAGCAACACCGAGCACCGGCACTGCCATCACGGCAACAGCCATTATTACATCGGTGCCCATTTCGGCCACGCCAACATTGGTATCAACGAGCACACCGATTGCCACGGTGGCTACTCCCGTGAATCAGCCACGGTTAACCGGTCCAGGAACTTATCGCTTGCTTGGTGTGGCGCACGATCATTTCTGCCCTGGCGAATATATTATGGGTCAAGTCCTTAACAGCAATGGCGCGCCGGTGGCCGGCATACGCGTTGCCGCTGTCGATGAATGGGGCACCCGCACTGTTACCTTCAGCAAAAGTGGAGCACTGGATTATGGTAACTATGATTTCCCGGTTGGAGCAAGCCGTCGGGATGTCTTTATTACCGTGGTCGATGAGGCGGGCAATTCATTGAGTGAGACAGCGTGGATTCAACATCGAAAATCGAATGATATTCCCTGTCACCATGTGATCTGGATTGCAAATTAAGCGAGGGAACAAATCTTTCTTTGTAACGTTCTATAATTGATGCTTGCGCGTTCCTATCAGATGCGCCATTGCCGAAACGTCGGGGTGGCGCATCTGCTGTTACTGGTGCCGTTATGATGGGGGTTGGTGCATGATTGCTGTTGGGCGATATGGGGTGGCTGCTTTGTGCAGAGCCAAAAACCAGTGTAGTGGCCTTCCTCGGTTTATGGGATCTGCCCTGTTTCTCTTCTCTTGCTGCCTTGTACTTGGTGGCTGTGGCCGCAACAGTGGCCCCACAGATACGACGGCCAATCTCAGCAGCCGTTCTGGTGCTGATCCCATGAATGCGGTTGAAACATATTTGCAGCAATATCAACCTGGCCCACAGCCACGGCTCTTTCAAACCACGCATATCTATGATCGCAATGGGATGCTCCTTGCAAGCCTCAGCGATGAAGGGGAGCGCAGTTGGGTGGCGATTGATCAGATTGCTCGCCCTTTGATCGATGCCACGATTGCCACCGAAGATGCGACCTTTTTTGCAAATTCGGGGGTTGATCCCCTACGGTTGGTTGGAGCGGCAGTACAGAGCGCACAAGAGGGGGAGATCACGTCGGGGGCCAGTACAATTACCATGCAACTGGCACGCAATCTCTTTTTGGGGCCGGAACAGCGCTATGATCAATCTGTCGACCGTAAGTTGCTGGAAATTGGGCTTGCACAGGAGTTGACGCAGCTTTACAGCAAAGCCGAATTGCTGGAAATGTATCTCAATCTTCTCAACTATAGTCACCTGGCCTATGGACCACAGGCGGCGGCGCAGATCTACTTTGGCAAAAATGCCGCCGATCTGACCTTGGCCGAAGCGAGTTTACTCGCCGGTATTCCCCAACAACCGGCCAATCTTGATCCCTATCGCAATTTTGAAGCAACCAAGCGCCGCCAGCGGATTGTACTCGATCTCATGGTACGCCATGGCTATCTCACGACAGCCCAAGCCGATGCCGCCTTTGCCGAACCACTGGCCTTGCAAGAAAATCGCACCCCAGTTGTTAATAAGGCACCACACTTTGTCCAGTATGTGATTGAAAGCCTCGACCGCCGCTTTGGGCGGGGCTACACACGGCGTGCTGGGCTACAGATCACAACGTCCTTAGATCTGCGGTTACAAGAGGCTGCACAAACGCTGGTGACAGAGCGGGTGGCCGCCGCCAAAACCGACTATGATCTGAGCAATGCTGCGCTGGTTGCGCTGCGCCCCAACAGTGGCGAAATTTTGGCAATGGTCGGCAGTGCGGATTTCAATGACCCCGCCATCGCCGGTCAGGTGAACGTGGTGCTGAGTCCACGCCAACCCGGCAGCGCCATCAAACCCATCCTCTATGCAGCAGCGCTAGAGCAGAATTTGATAAGCCCAGCCACTGTGATCTGGGATACGCCGATTACCTACACGGTGGCAGCTGATCAGACCTATGCACCACAAAACTACGACAATCTCTTTCACGGGCCGGTAACGGCGCGGACGGCGCTAGCCAACAGCTATAATATTCCCACCGTGAAATTGCTAGACGCGCTCTCCGTTGAAACAATGTTAGAGAGTGCGCGCGCCATGGGCATCCGCAGCTTGACTCAGAGCGCCGATTGGTATGGGCTGAGCCTGACCCTCGGCGGTGGTGAAGTGACTTTGCTTGATCTCACCACCGCCTTTCAGACGCTGGCCAGCAGTGGCGCGTATCTGCCCGCAAATGCACTCCTCTCCACGACAGATAGCCAGGGGCGTCCACTCTATTCGTTAGAACCGGTGGCACCAGCCCAAGTGATCGATCCCGCTACGGCGTTTCTCATCAGTGATATATTGAGCGATAATGAAGCCCGTACACCGGCCTTTGGTCCCGCTAGCCCATTGCTACTCAGCCGCCCAGCGGCTGTAAAAACCGGCACAACAACTGATTGGCGCGACAACTGGACAATCGGGTATACTCGCTATCTGGTTACTGGGGTCTGGGCTGGCAACAGCGATGGTCACCCCATGCGCAACACTAGTGGCATCACCGGCGCAGCGCCGATCTGGCACGATTTCATGGAAGCCGTCCTGGCTGATCCAACGCTTCTAGCCATCTTACAAGCACCGACGGATCCCGCGGCTTGGACCTTTGCCCCGCCAGCGAATGTATCGCAGCGGCAGGCGTGCCCGCCTGGGGTAAGCTGTCGCCGCGATGGTGAATTTTTTAGCAACGCCTGGCTGCAAGCGACGGGTGACCTAGGGCCTTTGGCCGATAGCGTGGAACAGGTAAAGAGTGCTCCCGTCTATGTGCAACAGGGCGAAAGCGGTCGGCGTGTTGGCTTTTGCACCGTGGCGGAGGCCGCCGAACATATCGCCTTGCGCATGCCCGGCCCCGTCGGCATGGCGCTGCTACGTGATCGTGGGCCGTTGACGTCGAGTGTCGGTTTTCTTACCGCAGGGACGGTAGAAAGCAGCGAAGTTGCTACACCAACGGTGCAATCGCTAACGATCGGCCAATTGCAAACAGTCGGCTGGGCTTTGCGCAACAGCAGTGCGCTTGATCTCGGCCCTTGTGATCAATTGAAAGAGATTGTCCCCGCAGCGTTGGCTGCTCGACCGGGCAGCAACGATGGCGAGCTCCGTGTGCTGGTTGACCTGGCAGCGGCCGGCAACCCCGAAGTAGCGGCAGTCGCCGGCGATGGGAGCGTCGATATCAACACGCTGATAGCAGATGTCTCGATTGATACTGGCCTGGTTGGTGGTGCCTACCATTTGGCAGCCCCGATTGTGCATGATAATAACTGTCCTGGGCAGTATGTGATGGGGCAAGTGATCGATGGCACGGGGGCACCATTGGCTGGGGTTTCGATCAAGATGAGTGATGAATGGGGAAATGAAGCAACGACGGTGAGCAAGAGTGGCGCTGCCGACTATGGCATGTTTGACTTCCCTATTCCGTCGGGCGGCCCCTATAACCTTTATATCACAGTGCTTGGTGAGGGTGGGGTGCCGATTAGTGCGACCTTTACCATTCCCCATCACCAGGGTGAAGGCGGCGATCTCTCATGTCATCACATTGTTTTGCAGGGCGGGTAAGCTGTTTATGATGGGGAAATGCATGATTGCAGTACAGCGGCTTAGACCCCAATGGGCTAGCGCACAATGGGCAAAGCGACTTCTGTTGGTCATGGTGCTGGGCGGCACGCTTGGTCTCTGTTGGTTTGTCCCTGCCCACCGTTTGCCGGCCGTGTCGGCACAAGATCTGCCTACGGCCACCGCCACAGCGGATTTGCGGGTTGTCAATGAACTGGTGGCGCCCCATACAGGTGATGCCGTTGCTGGCTTTGTTGCGATTCAAGGCACGGCGTTGATCCCAGGCTTCCGTCGATACGATATCCATATCAGCGAGGCAAGCAGCGAAGATTGGATCGGGTTAACATCCAGCGCGGAGATTGTGCGCAATGGGACACTCTATCTGCTTGATACGACCCAATATCCCGATGGATTTTATGATCTGCGTGTGCGGGCGATTGACAGCAATGGCAACTATAGTGAAGTATTTGCGCGCGATGTGGAGATTCGTAACGCCAACCCACCCACGCCCACGCCACTCGTCAATGAGCTCGGCACACCGCTGCCCCCGCTAGTGATCATCCCGACCGCCACACCCAGCCCCACGCCCGAGTATATCAGTTTCGTTCCAAATGGGCAGGGCATCTTTTCGCCCCGTACGAATGAGGTCATTCGCGGCCAGGTTGCTGTGATCGGCACCGTGAATGGATTTCCCAAAAATCCCTTCGATCATTATGAATTGGAGATCTCTGGTTCGGGTTTTGAAGCATGGGAGCAGCTTACCGTTAGCACGATGCAACTCTGGCAGAAAGCGATCTATACGCTTGATACCACCCGTTGGACGGATGGCGAGTACGATTTGCGGCTGCGCATTGTCTATCGCGATGGCAACTATGATGAATTTGAAGTGCGTCGCCTCTTTATTGCCAATAACACCTATGTCTTTGTCCCCACACCAACGGCAACACCGATTCAAGCCGGTATTATCCGCCCCCTGCCCAATACCAATGTCAGTGGGATTATCGAATTTATCGGTGGTGCCGATACGACAAACTTTGCGCATTGGGAGCTAGCTTGGCGACCGAGCGGCACACTCGAATGGAACCAATTGGTTACCAGTGAAGAGCGCGTACCGTTGGGTGGCGTGTTGGCAACCCTCGACTTGAATCAGTTGCCCTTGGGAGCGTATGATTTCCGTCTACGTATCGTTGAACAAGATGGAAGACGGCTCGATTATATTGTGCCACAATTGCAACTGCTGCGGCCACCGCCACAGGTGACGCCGACACCAACACCCTTTGGGTAAGAACTTGTCCAAAAATCGGTTGTGGCCCAGAGGGAACAGAGAATTTTTGGATAGATGGCAAGGAGGATTGCGTTTCAGCAGGTGATTCTGCCTGCATTTTGCCACCACTTGACGGACGCATTATAATAGATATCTTGTACACAATGTGTAATTTGCCAGTTGGTATGTCAAGCGCAGGCTCAATTGCTGTGAAGTCCTGTTGTGAAGTCCTGTTGTGAAGTATAATCTATTGGGAACCAAGAGCCAGGCAAGGGCGTCTATATCCTGCCTTACTAAAGTAGGTTCAAGCGGAAACAAATTCGAGAGATGGTTTTTAAACTTTTATAAAGACGAACGGCTCTATCTTTACAGATGGGCGAAACTGTGAAATTTTGTAGATCAAGCAACAAATTCCAGAATCCTTCTGGGTCTAGTCGCAATTCTGATCGAATCAACCTTATTGGGAGGCCAATATGCAAAAGTATTCCCTGTACAAGATGATTGCCGCCATCGCCGTGGCACTTCTATTTATAACAGCGTTTGTTTCATTTCATACAACAATGGCAACTGCCGCTCCGCTGATGCAGCAAGTGCGCGCCAAAGAAGTTACCGGAACCATTCCAGGTGGTAAATTTGCGCAAATCTGGCTCGCCATAGAACCAGAAACTTCAGGCGCACAAGTCACCTTGATTGCCGAATGGGATCGGAACAATCCAGCCGATCAAGGGTTGAACTTCTTTATCCTGGATGATCAGGGTGTCCGCCGCGTCGGCGAGGATTCACTGAGCACCATTGCACTCGGTGCTGGTAGCGCAAACTTTGTTCTCAATGGTCCTGATAATACATTGGGGGCTTCGTTTAACGCCATTGGCACCGCCATTTATACAGTTGTCGTCTCCAACGAGTCAAGCCAGGATGCGACCTTTACCCTGCGGGCGACCAATGCATTTATTATTGATGGATCTGGTCAGGTGACAGACCCCAATGCAACTGCCACAACAGAAGGGGATACAGCGACCACACCCTCTGCCAGCACTGCAGTGACAAGCACAGTGGCCTCTACAACGACAACGACGGTTGCAGAAAGCACGCCGACCGTTGCCGCCACCACCGCTATCACCACCGCTACCGCTGTTACAGCAACGGCTACACCGGCTGCCCCCGCGGCAACCACGGTCGGCGGAACGGCCCGTGCCACCAAGCTAAGTGGTAGTTTGCCCGAGCAAAATGCGCAACACTTCTTGGGGTTGGAGCCGGAAGGGCGTGATGCACAGGTTACCTTGCGTCTGACCTATGAGCCGCAGGATAACAGTGAACTGGGGCGCCGTCTGAATTTTTGGGTGTTAGATAGCGATGGGTTCAAACAGTTCCTTGCTGGAACTGACCCAAGTGATGTTGCCATCGCTGCCGGTAACCGTGTCTTCCGTGGCGTCGACAATGAACGTGTCGCTAGTTTCCGTGTCGTCGGTTCCGGTAGCTATACAGTCCTGGTTTATAACAATGCCACTGTGCCCGGCACCTACGAGCTGAGCATCGAAGGCGGCGTGCTGGTGGATGATGCTGGCCAAACAAATGAAGCACAGGCCAGCGGTACCACCCTTTCAGCAACCGGTACAGTGACAACGAGCACCACCTCAACGGGTACAGTGTCGACTGGCGCAACGGCTACCACAACTACAACCACGGCCTCTGCCACCACGACGGCCCGCACTGGTGAACCCGGTGGCACTTATACAGTGCAATCTGGCGACACGTTGGCCTTGATCGCCCGCGACATCTATGGCGATCTGGCGCTTTACGAATCGCTCTGTGCGTTTAACAATATTGCCAACTGCAATGTGATCGAAGTTGGCGATGTGATCAAGCTGCCGACCCAGGCCCAGATTACCTCTGGTGCTAAGGCTGCGGCAACAGCAACACCAGCCGCCACGACAAGCGCAAGCACAACCGCGGCAACCACGCCAACCGCAACCGCCACTACGGCTGTCTCTGCCACGGAGAGCATGAGCGATACAGAATCGTCAACGCTTACCAGCAACAGCACAGTGACGGAAACCGCGCCAACGGCCACAGAAACAGCCGGCAGCAGCACAGGTGCCAGTGCCGCTACAATCTATGCTACCCTGGTAGATAATGGCAATTTCACCACCCTTGTAAAGGCGCTCGATCAATCGGGCTTGGATAGTGTGTTAAACGGTGCTGGTCAGTTAACGCTCTTTGCGCCGACCGACGCTGCCTTTGTAGCATTACGCAATCGGTTCAGCTTGACCGAAGCGCAATTGCTGGGCTTGCCCGAGCTAACCGATACATTGCGTTACCATGTCTTAAATGGTGCAGTTCTCTCAGGCGCCATTACAGATGGCATGTCGGCTACAACCTTGCAGGGCAAGGATGTGCGCTTTGAAGTAGACGGTGATGCAATCAAAATTAATGGTGCCAATATCATTGCCAGCGATGTTGAGACGGCCAATGGCGTCATTCATGTCATTGACGCGGTCATTATCCCGCCCGCGAATTAACAGGCCGCGTAGCAAATGTAATCTACAATTGCTAGCGATGAGGCGATTGTTCCCCTAAGATTGGTTGTGAATCAAAAAGAGACGAGCCACGGCTCGTCTCTTTTTGATTGGTTTGATTGGTTCAACTTGAGTGGTGCCGCCCAGGCAGATGGCTTGATCTGCAAACAGTTATGATCTTGCCACCAACTGATCAACCGTTCGATCATATTGGGCGGCGACGACAGGCCAGTCATAGTGGGTGAGCACATGTTGACGGAGGGAAGGCGGTGCAGGGCGGGGCATCAACAGCCGTTGTGCACTTAATTCCACCAGCGCCTCTTCGCTATCATAAAGACAAGCGGGATGAAGTTCTGGTGGGATTAGTTCAGGATAGCTAAGACGGTTGGGTAACAGAGGAAAGGTGCCGGCCGCAATTGCTTCTATGATGCTAATCCCGAAGAATTCATGAATCGCCGTGCTGAGCACGAGATCCGCTTGCTGTAGGAGGGCGATATAGTCAGCATAAGCCGCGATATAGCCCCAATGAATTAATTCGGCGCTGAGATTCTTGTGTGCTTCGGTAAACTCTTTTGGCACCTTGCGAAACTGCTCACCCGCTACAGCAAGACGAAATGGAATCCGTTGCGCTTTGAGGGCAGACAAACAGGCAAAGAATGCATGGGGATTCTTGTCATATTCCCAGCGCTGATTCCAAATGATCAGCGGTGGCTGCGCAGCCATTGGTGCGTCTACTGGCAAGGATGGCACGCGCGCTTGAATACGGTTACAATCGATCCCCACCGGTAGCACGGAACTCTTGGCCTGCACTCTTTCAATCGTGGCCAGGTGATTGTAATCGGGAAACTGTTTGAGAAGGTCAGGCAATGCCGCAAACCAGCTATCTGCGTGGTACTGACTGTTAAATGCAACTTGATCAGCTGCCAGTTGACTCAACCAATTGATCATAGCATAGGTCAAATCTGGCTTTATACCCGGCCTGCTTGGATAGGTGAGCTGATTTTCGTGCATATAGTAAAGAATAGGGACAGTCGGTGGTAGCTGTTGACGCAGTAAGCCAAGCCAGGCCGGCAAGTTCACCATATCGGTTGCGATGATCGCATCCGGTGCGCCATAGGTGCGCAGGAGATCTTCACTTTGGGAGGCAAGCTCGATCGCCCCACCTTGCATCCGCCACTTCCAGAAGCGCCCGGCCATTGTGACCAATCGAACTTGATGCCGGCTGTGACGCTCATAGTTCTGTGCCCAAGCCCGGTGGCTACCGGTATGATAGGGGGAAAGCAGCCAAAGTGTGTGTGTTGGAAGATGACTCATGAGAAAGTAGTAGCGCTCGTAAGGTTTGTAGAATTTTGGATTTCAATGCCCCTGTGATAAACTAACTAGTGGTTTGCAACGAGGGATCGGCATGTCCGACTCCCTCGTTCTTTCTGTTCACAGGATGTTCCTGCGGACTTCTCCATAGAAAGAGCTTGTTGGATCGTATTGCGTTATATATTTCTTTTTATTATACGGTACACCCGATAAGCGCGACAGGCAAATAGGAGTCTTTTATGAGTAGTGAACTCGTACACGAATATGAAACGGTGTACATCGCCCAACCGACGTTGGACGAGGAAGCGTTGAACGCGTTAAGCGACCGCTTTGCGCAGAACGTTGTCAATTATGGTGGTGAAATTGTCGCTTCTGAGCCTTGGGGGCGCCGCACATTGGCCTATCCCATTAACAAATTCTTTGAAGGCTATTATGTATTGACCCGCTTTACCATGAATCCGGAGGGTGCGGATGAATTGGATCGTTTCCTGCGCCTAAACGAAAATGTGATTCGATATATGGTCGTTCGTACAGACGACTAACCTCTGTACAGGTTGGTAAAGCGTCCATCAGGTTTCTAAATGGATCTAGAGAATTTCAGGATAGACCGAAGTCCCTTATCTACACCACCATTGTTTTTACATTAGAACTCATCGGTCTAGAGAAATCTGGTTGAAACAGCAGCCCCCTTGTCGGTAGACGAGCTGGCAGCACTGTTTTCGAGACAGCAGACTTTATAACCAGATCAATAACCAGATCAATAACCAGATCGATGAGCCGATATAAAGGATAAAGTAATGAGCGAGCAAAGAAGCGCAACAGAAAATAGCACTACAGGGACAGCGGGTGCCAATACCGCCGCCGCTCCTGCAACGGAAGCCCCCAAGAGCCCGGTTGCCGCGGCACCAGCAAAGCCAGCGCCAGCGCCGGCCCCCCGTTCTGCACCGGCCCCCGTACCGGTGCTTGACAATAATGATGACGATGACGACTATGATGATGATGATGATGAATATCATGTCCCATCTGAGTATGCACCAAGTGGTTCCGGTCGCCCCCGCCGCATTGGTTCGGATGTCAGAGTTGCTGATATCAGCTACAAAAATATTGCGATCCTTTCGCGTTTTCTAGATAGCCGCGGTCGTATTCTCTCACGACGCAAAACACGCGTCAGTGCCAAAGTGCAGCGACGAATTGTCGTTGCGATTAAACGTGCCCGTCACCTGGCATTACTCCCCTACACTGCCGATCAAACCCGGATCGTGCGAAAGCGCAGGTAATCAATGGCCAAGCGAAAAAAGCGCGAGGAGCTAAAAGCAGAACGCGAACTTACTCGCAAAGAAACGCGCTTGCGCGAACGCGAACGCGAACATAATCGCAGATTATACTTGGGTGTCGGCTTGGCCATTGGTGTGGCACTGATCCTAATTCTGGTTGGCGCACTCTATACGTTTGCCTATATTCCCAATTCGACACTGGCAACCATTGGCAGTGAGACAATTGTCACGAAGGATTTCTGGCAGCGTATGCGGCTGGAAAAAAGTCGGTTGACCGGCCAATTGGTGAATATGCAGCAGCTAGAGCAGCAATTTGGTCAAGGCATCTTTGGCTCACAGATCAGTCAAATCCAAGCACAATTGGCCAGCCCTTTTGCCCTTGGTGTCCAGGTTTTGGATGATATGATCGATGAAGATGTGATTGAGCAGGAAGCGGTCACTCGTGGCATTACAGTGAGCGATGAAGAGGTTGACGTCGCTTTACGCGAAGAGATCGCCCGCAATCGCAACACCGTCACGGAGCCACAGGCCACGGAAACCGCCGATGCCAGTATCCAAGCGACGGCGACGGCTACGCTTCTGCCGCCCACGCCTACACCAACGATCGATGCTAGCTTGGTGGTGACGGCGACGGCAACCACTGCGCCGACCGCCGAACCATTGCCGACACGGTCAATTCTTTCAGACACAGGATACACCGAAGGTCTTAATGAACTGGCTGACTCGCTGGGTACGTTAAACAGCGTGAACCTCGACGGTTATCGCAAGATCATTCGCGACCGGCTGTTACGCGAAAAATTGGTAACGGCAATCGCCGACGAAACAGTATCACCCGTCGAAGCGCAAGTTCACGCCCGGCATATTCTGATCAATGTGATGACACCGACCGTCGAGATCGATAGTAGCGGCATCATTACCGCACCGATCGGTGCCAGCGATGGGCTCACGGCAACCGCAACACTTACGGGGACAGATGAACTCACCACGGCAGAAACGCTTTCGGCAACGGCACCATTGACGGCGGCTGCAACAGTGAGTGCAACCGCTGAAGTTACTGAAGCCGTTGCGTCAACAACAGCCCTCACACCGACAACGACCCTAACCCCGACAACGGCATTGACGCCAACGACACCACTGACAGCAACGGCAGCGATCACAGGTGTTGAATCGATCTCGGGGACAACAGCCCTGACGGATAGTGCCGCATTGACCGGTACCGCCTCGCTTACCGATAGCGTAGACGTGCCGCCAGCACGTGAGCAGGTCGAGCGAACCGATGCCGAGGCCCTTGCCCTTGCCGAAGAGATCCGACAACGGCTGCTTGCTGGCGAAGACTTTGCTAAGTTGGCCGAAGAATATAGCGACGACACTGGCTCTGGCGCGAATGGTGGCGATTTGGGCTGGTTTGGTCCCGGTGCTATGGTGGCATCTTTTGATGCAGCCGCTTTCTCCCTACCCATTGGTGAGATCAGCGAACCAATCAAAACCCAATTTGGCTATCATATCATCGAAGTTCTGGAAAAAGATGAGAACCGGCCTAAAGAACAGTCTAAACTTGATCAAGAGCGCAACGAAGCCTTTACCAATTGGCTGGAACAGAAGAAGATTGAAATGGATATTCAGCGCCCCGATGACCTAAACGCACGATTGCCCCGTGATCTGCGTTAATCCATTCAAATCGTTATTGTCGGCTCTGATTGAGTAAAAAAGGCTGTGATTTTGTAGATTCTACAAAATCACAGCCTTTTCTTTTATCAATGTAACTCTACTGAAAATCTCTTATGAAAAAACTGATTATCGATACCGATCCGGGAATTGATGACGCCATGGCCATTCTCTTTGCCTTGGCGGCACCTTTGTTGTCGAAAAGAGAAGGCGTTAGCTTCCTAAATGCCATCGACGTGATTGGGTTAACCACGATCTTTGGTAACGTTAGCACAGTGTTGGCGACGCAAAACGCACTTCACTTGTTAGAGTTAGCCAGCCGGAGCGATATTCCTGTGGCCCATGGCGCAACACGACCGTTGGTACAGCCATTTCGTGGCGCGGCGGAGGCTGTCCACGGCGTGGATGGGCTTGGCAATACAAATCCTCGTCAACCAACATCGCAGCGCCACGGCTTGAGTGCCGCACACTTTATTGTCGAGACGATTATGGCCCATCCCGGTGAGGTGACTCTGGTGCCAATTGGCCCGCTCACCAATATTGCGTTAGCGCTACTTTTGGAGCCACAGATCGTTACCAATGTAGCGGAAGTGGTCATCATGGGTGGAGCAGCCACGGTCAACGGCAACGTCAATCCCGCGGCAGAAGCGAACATCTATAATGACCCGCATGCCGCCGACCTTGTCTTTACCGCGGGTTGGCCCATTACAATGGTGGGGCTTGATGTTACGACAAAGGTGACGATGGATCGGGCGTATTTAGCATCGCTGCGGTTGCCAGGAAGATGGACAGGCAAGTACATCGATGATATCTGCCAATTTTATCTAGACTTTCACCAGCGGGCCCATCAGATTGATGCGGCCCATACCCATGATCCCTCGGCTATCGCTTATCTTCTTGCACCATCGCTCTTTCAGACGATTCAAGGTCCTATACGGGTCCTGACCGAAGGCGTGGGCAAAGGGCAGACCTTGATGGATCGAAGAAGTTACTGGTCACGTACCACTGACTGGTCGGGCGTGCGTCCTGTCAATGTTTGTGTAGATGTCGATGAGGCCAGCTTGCTCGCGCTCTATCGGGAAGTCATCCATGCGGCACCGTAATCGATAAATCGGTTGTGCCCTATGTACTGCCTTATGCAAGCAACGCTTGAACCTGCTGGAGTACGGCAGCCGCACATCCCCAAGACAAGGTGTGGCCGACCGAACCATGCCCATAGTTATGGATCACCCATTGACCAGATGGCAGGCGTTCTGTTTCCAAGCGTACAGCATCGCGTCCCGGTCGCAACCCAACTTTGTGTTGAAGGATTTCAGCCTGCTGCAAGAGAGGCTGAAAGCGTATACAGCGAGCTAGAATCTCGGCAGCAATTGTCTCATCCACGGCTGTATTTCCATCGCGATATTGATAGGTTCCCCCCAACAAACAGTCCTGGCTACGTGGAATGATATACGTTGTGCTCTCATAGTCGGCATCCGCATAGATGATGTCAGATGCCATTCCCTCCGGTCTGCGCACCGAAATGACCTGCCCACGGATTGGATACACATTATCCCCAGATAATAAACGCGCGCCAAGCCCACTACAGTTGATGACCAGCCCATACTCCTTGCTGATCTCGCCAAGGTGTTGCAAAATATGTTGCTGAATCAAAGCCCCCTTCTCTACTACTTGTTTGACCAGCCAAGGCATATAGACGGGCACATCAATGCGCGGTACCTGTACACAATAGCCAGACCAAGGCAGCGGGAAATGGCCCACTGGCACGGCTGTGACTTCTCCGGCCGATGCCAGATAAGGCATGCTAGTGGGCTCGGTGGTAAGCTGATAGAGATCAACAACGGCGATGCCGCTTTGACGCGCGCTGGCTAGTTCGCGAAAGACGCGCAAGCTCTCCATTGCCCACTGCTGTGGTAAGTTGCCACCTGCGGTAGCGGAAGGCGACCAAAATGCGGCGGCGACATCGGATGTGGTAAAGGGAGGCAAGACATGCGCCAACACGGTTACTGCATAGCCCGCTTCTAAGAGGCGATAAGCACTTGTCAGTCCGATGACACCACTGCCGATCACAACGATTCGTTTTTGTCGTCTATTCATCTCTTCTCTCGAAGTCATTAGGCACCTCTCCGCAAATACTCTGTTGCCACTAGCCACAACCGAATGTACGGAGAGGTTCTAAGCCCAAAGTTTTGTAATTTCATCGACGGCGAAGTGAGGCAGTGGGTGCCGTTGCCCATTTTGGATGGCCATCATGCCTTGGCTGCGCTCCGTTACTCGCCCAATGACAGCAGCCGGCCATTGATGAGCCTCCCAGACGGCTACGATCGTCTGGGCATAATCCTCTGGAACCGTTGCCAATAGGGCACCAGAGGCAATCGTCCCCAGTGGATCCAAACCAAAAGCGGAGCAGAGGCGCGCGGCCAACGGCGGAATGGGAATTTGATCAATTAGAATATCCATGCCAACATTAGCCGCAGATGCAATCTCGTGGAGACCAGAGATGATCCCTCCCTCTGTCGGATCGTGCATAGCGGTGATGACGCCAGTTTGCGCAGCCAGCAATGCCGGCTCTTTGACACTAATCCCCGGCTTGTACAAATAGTGAGCAGCTTCATCCAAATCGGCTGCTTGCCAGCCTTGTGCTAATAAGTTCATCCGCATCTCGCGCGCAATGAGGCCAACCCCTTCCGTAGGGACAACACCGGCGAGCAGGATCAGATCACCCGGTTGCGCGCCATGGCTGGAAACGACATGGCCGCGGCTGACCTCGCCGATCATGGTACCCGCAACAATCGGCTGGGCAACATTCGGCGTAATCTCACTGTGTCCACCGGCCACAACGACTTCAAGCTCGCGGCACGCCGCGGCGATCTGCTGAAAGATGGCATCAGCTATCGCGGCGGTGGCCGTCGCCGCCGGCAACAAAATTGTAGGCAAGTAAAAGCGGGGGGTTGCACCGGTAACGGCCAGATCATTGGCGCAAACATTTACCGCGTAGTACCCAATTTCATCGGTGGCAAAGGTGATTGGATCGCTTTTGGCGACTAATAGTTTCTGCGCTTTGGCATCCCACTCAATCACGGCGGCATCTTCGCCGATGGCAGGTCCTTGCAGCAATTGAGGATGTTGAATCGGTAGTGTGGTCAGAAGATTCTTGAGGAGTCCAACAGGAAGTTTTCCCGCCGGCAGACGCTCAAGCGCGGAGGGCCGCAGCTCTTCGTCGGTAACTTTGCGACTAAGTGCGCCAGGTACTTGCAGATCAGCGGAGTCAGTGGAGTCAGTGGATAACATGGATTGGCATTCCAATATAAGCTGTTGCAAAAAGTTCGGCGGCATCTGTATCGTTGAGCATGGCACAGCCAAAGGTCGCCGGCTCCCCAATTAATCCTGCCCAAAGCTTTTCGCCGGTATCCCAAGCGACCGGTAAGCCGTGGATCCCATTTTCATATTGACCAACGTTATAAATGCCCAACCAATAGGGCATATCTAAGCGGTAGGCGCTACTTTCGGCGACCTCTATTTTGCTCTGGACAGCAAAGGTGCCAACGCGCGTAATCCAGTCGCCATAGCCGGTGCTACAGGTCCATGCCTTGGCAACCGTGGTTCCCTGAAATAGCCAACACTGTTGTCGACTAAGGCTCACCAGAAAGCTCGTGCCAGAGGCGGGGACAGGGGGGCGGCGATCCGGCAAGGCCGGCGGCCCATAAGGAATACGTAACTCTAAACCGGCATAAACCGTTTGTTCGTCTGGCAATCCATTGTACTCCAACAGGGCCAATTTGGTGCTATTGAAGGCTTGGGCTAACTCAGAAAGGGTATCCCCCCTCTGAACGGTATAGTAGTAAAAGCCGCTACGTGCTGGCCCAACTGTTCTGTTCGTTTGCGCTACGTCTGCTTCGCTGGCGGTTGGCGGTGGAATCGTTAGGCGTTGGCCAATCGAAATTGTATTGGGATCAGCGATATAGTTGGCCGTTAACAGATCGGCCAATTCCAGATCAAATTGGTTGGCAATCGAGCCAAGGCTATCACCGGGTTGGATCACATACTCCTTGCCAGGTCGACTCACGCGTAGATCTTCGCCGGTGGCAGGAAGCAACAATGGTTGACCAATTAATAAGTTGCCAAGATCCTCGGCATCCAAACCATTGAGCTGTCGCAGCGCTTCTTGATTGACACCGGCGCGCAAGGCAATGCGGGGGAAAGTGTCACCTTCGCTTACGGTATAGGTGCGATTGAGTGAAGCAATCTGTGCGGCCACCACTTCTGGATCGAGAGCAACCGGCGGCAATCGCGCGCCGGCAGCATCTGCTGACGCCGACCCAGCCCTTTGTGCAGTGGGTTGCGGAGGCACAGGATGTGCGCGCGGCGTAGCAGTAGATGCTGTTGCGGTAGCCATTGCGGTAGCCATTGCGGTATGTGATTTTTCTGTCGTAGAAATAAGTGACGTTGGCTTTGGCGTCGGCTTCCTGGTTGCGGTGGGGTTGGGAGTAGCAACGGTTGTCACAGCCTCGGCTTCAGCCGGCGGAATACGCAGTTCCTGGCCCACAAAGAGTTCATTGGCATCGCGAAGCCCATTAAAAAGCATAAGCCGGGTGAGCGATACATTGTATGCTTCTGCCACTTCACTGAGCGTCTCGCCCGCCTGCACAACATGTGTAGGCAGAGGAAGTGGAGTGGGTTGGCGTTCGGCAGTGGCAGGCAGCAGCAAAAGTTGACCAATATCGATCGCATCGGGATCAGTGATCCCATTTTCAGCCATCAGTTCTTCTAGGGTAACCCCATAGAACTCGGCGATTGTGCTAAGCGTCTCCCCAGCTACAACCGCATGAGTCTGTGCCACTTGTCCATCTTGTTGTGCCCACACGCGATGGGTGAAAGCGCTTACACTTAACAAGAGAAGGAGAAAAAAGAAAAACAGACTGACGGTGTAACGCTGTACATCTTTGGCCGTGACAGATGAGAAAAGGGTAAACATATACATTCTCGCATCAACAAACTTGCGTGATCCACTTGGGTTAACAAGAGAGGGAACAAGGGCAAAACTCCTATAGACGTTCAGATTATTTTTCGTAGGGCCACGGTATACCGTGGCCCTACGAAAAATGGATACCATCACGGATCTTTTTCTGACGATCTATAGCAATGAGCGTACTCGGTATGTAGAAGCTTGTCAAGTGATGCAGGCTGTTTTTTACTTTTTTAGTAACTATCTAGGTCCTCGAGGGCTGAGCTTGTCGAAGCCCGCCTGCGCCTTCGACAAGCTCAGGCTACGGCTGGATAGTTACGATTATTGGTGCAATTATGCATTACCCTTACGTGAAACTCGCGTATTTACGGTAATAGCGGTATACTTATCGGTACAATTGTTGCAATTGCGCACAGATGTATTTAGTAAGCTATCGATGAAAATAAAAATAGTGCATTTTTATTTTCATCGATAGCTTGGGGTATATAGATAGGATCGCCCCGGCGCGGTCCGGTTCACACAAGTTGAGGCTTATGTTTTTTGACCAGGCAAGAATTTATGTACAAGGCGGCGATGGCGGCAACGGCGTTGTAGCATTTCGTCGCGAAAAATTTGTACCCCGTGGCGGTCCGTCCGGGGGTAATGGCGGGCATGGTGGCAGTGTTATTTTTGTAGTGGATCCCGCATTAAACACATTGCACCAATTCCAACGGCAGATCCACCACCGTGCGGACCGCGGCACCCATGGTAGTGGGGCCAACAAAACTGGTGCCAATGGAGAAAATCTCTATCTTTCCGTACCACTGGGCACCTTAATCTATGATGCCGACAGTAGGGAATTGCTCGCCGATCTGACCCACCCCGGTCAACAGGCAGTGATAGCCGAAGGCGGGCGTGGCGGGCGCGGCAATAACGCGTTTAAATCGGCACGCAACAAAGCTCCGCAATTGGCAGAGAAGGGGGAAGTGGGCCAAGAGCGTTGGTTGGAGTTAGAACTTAAGCTCGTGGCCGATGTTGGAATCATTGGTGTCCCCAATGCGGGTAAATCAACCCTGTTGAGCGTAATCAGCGCAGCAACCCCCAAGATCGCGGATTACCCTTTCACCACAATCACCCCCAACCTTGGGGTGGCGGAATTGAATCATCGCCAGATCGTCTTTGTCGATATCCCTGGACTCATGGAAGGTGCGCATGAGGGAACCGGGTTGGGACTTGAATTTTTACGCCATATTGAGCGGACACGCGTATTAGTCCACATGATCGCTGGCGATAGCCCGGATCCTTTGGGAGACTTTGAAGCGATCCAGCAGGAGTTGTCACTCTTCAACCTGGCATTAATCGACAAACCGCAGTTAATTGTTTTCAATAAAATGGATCTGCCCGACGCCCAGGAAAGTTGGCCTGCATTTGCGCAAGCGATTGGGGACCGCAACTATCCAGTGATGAGTATCAGCGCGGTTGCCCACCAGAATCTACAAGAATTGCTCTATGCTGTCCAAGGCATGTTAGATGCGTTACCGGTAGAAGAAGTGGTTGCCGAAGAGCCGCTACCAGAAATTACACCAATCGAAGATGAGAACGTCTTCAAGGTCTATCAATTAGATGATGCCGTCTGGTATGTAGAAGGAACGGCTATTGAGCGCGCTGCACAAATGACCAACTGGGACTACTACGAATCGACCATGCGCTTCCAACGTATCTTAGACGCCATGGGTATCTCTAAGGTACTACGAGAACAAGGGGTTGAGGATGGTGATGCGGTCCGCATTGGTGATGTGGAACTGGTATGGGGCTACGAAAATGCGTATGGTGAGTAATCTGGCGAGAAATATCTCGGCATGACAACTTTGAGCGATGACCGCCTCTATACTGCTTTACCCAACGGTGCGCGGGTTGGAGTCTTTGGTGGTACATTTGATCCGATCCATCTTGGCCATCTGATCCTGGCGGAAGAGGCACGTACGCAGCTTGGATTGGATCGCCTCTATCTGGTGCCTGCTGGCGATCCACCCCATAAACAGGATCGCCATGTGACGGCAGTTGAGCATCGGGTGCGGATGGTAGAGCTCGCCACAGCAGAGGCACCACAGCTGTGGACCAGTCGAATTGATGCAGACCGACCAGGGCCTCACTACAGCTTAGATATGATACGGTTGTTGCGGCAAGCCATTGGTGCTACAGTGGAACTCTACTTCCTCATGGGTCTCGATAGCTTGCGTGATCTACCTACCTGGCACTGCCCGCAACAGTTGCTCGACGAAATACGTGTAGTGGCCCTGACACGGCCAGAGGTTAAACTAGATTGGCAGCGGTTAAATAGTGCCTTGCCAGGGATTGAAGCCCGGGTCATTCGGTTGGAGATGCCGGCGCTTGGTATTGCAAGTAGTACCTTGCGTCAGCGGATCCAGAGTGGGCTTTCTATACGATTTCAAGTAGCAGGCGCCGTTGAAGCCTATATTGAAAAGCATGGACTTTACCGTTAACTGACGTTTGTTTGGATATCCCCTAGCATAGCTACCTTTCCCCAATGACATATAGGTCATCGCCTAAAACAGTTTTTCAACAGATCACAATTCAAGTCTACACAAGTCTTTGCTGCAAAATGCCCAACCGCTTACATAGAGCGTACGATTAGACAGCATTGGCGCTGCTACCCCCAGCCACCAGCCGTTAAAGAAGTACTCCCACGAAAAGGGGCAATGGCACAACGGCTGAGCGCAACTTTCCTTATCAAACCCGTAGACTTATTTAGTATATTGTCTGTTTCCTGCGGGTTCAATAGTAAATTCTGTAACGAACTGTAACAAAATCTGATATTTATGTCTGATATAATCTGAACACGTCGTAAATAACGAGTATACATTGCCTTGCTTAGCAAAGGTAAGTATGACAGAAACGCTTTTTTTTGATCCGGGCATTACGATTTGTCAGTAAGATGTAGACTAAGCAATGAATAATTAACCGTAAGTCGTTTAGGACTTTCTAGTAATTTTCATTCTCATGACTTTATTGTACTATATACTTGTTTACAGCGTAATCATACTTGTCTCTTCTTCAAGTATATACTGTATAGTAAATGCCATAGAAACATACCCTTTGATTCGAATCAATTAATTGATTGTTTGTTTTAGGTACTCTCGTAATAGGCGGCTATGCCCATTGCGTGGTATTTCTAACGCAATCGGAAATTGGATATTGCTCAATATAGGACTAAATCAGAGAATAGCTTAAGAATCGTAATTTCAGAAATAGAGTATTACCCGTTCATGGTGGTCTACTTGGTTGATGCAGATGGGTAAAGCAAACCAACATTGGCGCTACGGCAAAGCTGAGTTCTTATGAATTGTCTCTGAATATTCAAAGAACCGACTGAATAACTCAAGTTTAGGCTTTTTGCGGTAGATTCAAAGTTAAATTATTCAAAGTTGTACAGACAAATTGATTGGCAAACACGGACAGGTTTTTATAATTTCACGCAGAAGGAATGTATGTAAATGACTGAACAACAAGCTGTAACCAATGTAAATGACCCCAAACGGATTTTAGTCGTCGATGATGCCGCCGATACACGATTGATGCTCAACTTGCGGTTGCAGCGCGAAGGCTACACAGTCTATGCTGCCGGCAGTGGCACCGAGGCACTAGAAATTGTGCAACAGGAAGGCTTACCTCATCTTGTGATCCTCGACATTATGATGCCTGGGATGGATGGCTTTGCTGTGGCAGCCGAATTGCGCCGTATGGGCGACATTCCGATTATCTTTCTCTCTGCACTTTCGGATACCAACACCAAAGTCGAAGGCCTCAATCGTTACGCCGAAGATTACATTACAAAGCCCTTTGCCTTCTCCGAATTGCTAGCTCGTGTGCGGCGTATCCTGTTGCGTGTCGCATCCGATCAGGTTGTCGATCCCGAATTGATTATCGACGAACATTTGCGCATCAACTTTGCCCAGCAGTACGCCGTTGTGGACAATGACCAGATCATGCTAACCCCGACGGAGAATCGCTTGATGCATATTCTCTACAACAATCGTGGTCGTGTGCTTTCCCCTGGCTTCCTCCTTGCAAAAGCGTGGGATCCCGTGCGCAAAGGCACAGTGGAATCGCTCTGGGTACATGTGCGCCGTCTGCGCAGCAAGATTGAGCCGGATCCGGACAATCCACGCTATGTTGTGACAGTGCGTGGCCAAGGCTATTGCCTACCGCAGCGGCACAACATGGAAACGCTGCGCTAACCGTTATCTACGCACAAGAAGCTATCCTTTCTCCCCATTGATCGGATAGAGCAGTTGTTAAATCGCTGAACTTATCAGGATTTGCTCGAGCAAATCCTGATAAGTTCAGCGATTTTGCTATGCGCCGGAGTGTTAAGAGGCGGAAATCCAGGGCAAGATAGCTGAAAGCTATTGGTTGACGTTCCACTGTAATGATGATAGGATGCGTCGTAGGCAAAATGAATGCTATGGTTGGCAGATGGCCTCTATGGTGGTACTAGATACTGTATTTTATTGTACGATGAACGAAGCTCCGTATGCATCCTCCGAATTCGGTTCGCTGGTGGCTAGTCCTGCCGGCGATTGGTATTACACTTTTATCACTGCTGTTCATTATCCTCTTGCTCAATACACCTCGCGGGTTGTGGTCTCAGTCTTTTCAAGAGCCTCTGATCCCCACGTCGGTTGCTGGACCACTTCCGACCAAGACGCCATTCCCACGAACAAAAGAAGTGCTACTCACGCCGCGCTTTGCGCTCGTGCCGCAAGTGACACCAGAAGCGTATACATTGCGTTGGCGGATGGGCGTTGGCGTCGCTGAATTCAACCCACTACTCTTTGCCTGGCCGGCCAATCGCCCCGGTTGGTATCTCAACTGGGGTGTCGATCTCAACAATGATGCTACACGCAAAATGTACACGGGAGCGCTCTATTTGGAACCCCCCGCGTCCACAGCATTAGGCATGTCATTCGCACCAATGATTCGCGTCAAAGATGATAAGATCAAGATTCCATTGCAAACTATCAGGGAATTGGCGGCAGCGCATCCGGGCCATCTCTGGCTGATTGGTAATGAGCCCGATGTCCGTTGGCAGGACAACACCAAGCCAGAGGTCTATGCCGTTGCCTATCATGATCTCTATACCACCATCAAAACGGCCGACCCAAGTGCGCAGGTTGCGATCGGGGGAATTAGCCAGGTGACGCCATTGCGTTTACGGTATCTAGAGCGAATCCTTGACCATTATCAACGGATGTACGGTACCATGATACCCGTTGACGTTTGGAATATTCATACTTTTGTCTTGCGCGAAGAAGAAAATAGTTGGGGAGTAGGCCTCCCACCGGGGTTTGACGATGTTGCTACGGGGCAGTTATGGGAAGTTGCTGACCACGACAATTTGCGGCTGATTGAAAATCAAATTCGACTGATGCGCCGATGGCTGGCGGACCGCGGTGAGCGTCAAAAGCCGCTGATTATTAGCGAGTACGGCATTCTGATGCCCGCCGACTATGGCTTTCCCCCAGAACGGGTTGCGATATTCATGCGGGGTAGCTTTGACTTATTCTATAGACTGCGCGATCCCAACGTGGGCTATAGCGCAGATGAGGAGCGGTTGGTACAACGGTGGGTCTGGTTTGGCACGCGGTTTCCTCTCTACCCTACAGGGGATCTCTTTTCCGATAAGGGAACGCCAACATACCTTATGGAAGAGATGGCCACCTATCTGGAACCAGCAACGGCACCGTAGTACGCTCCTCCAGGTGCAATAGCTCGCCAATCGATTCGACGATCTGCACCGTGGCCTGTGGTCGTCCCAGTGTACGCGCCGCCAATTTCATTTGTAGAAATTCTTCATTCTCTGCCCCAAACCAACGTCGTACGGTCTGCGCAATTGCTTGTGGTGTTTTGTCGTAGACGCCCACGGCGTTGTCCAAGACATAGGGAATATTGCCCTCCTCTTGGCCAGGGATAAAGCCACTGAGGATGATCGGCATGCCACTGCTCAGCGCTTCGGCAATCGTGCCTGGGCCAGCTTTGGTGACAATACAGTCACAGGCCGCCATCCACTCATCCATGTTATCGACAAATCCGCAGATCTTCACGGGAATTGCCCACTTTTGGGCTAAAAGCCGCTCTTGCAAGCGTTCATTGCGCCCACAAATGATCGCCATCTGCCCAAGTGCTTTCCCCCGATCCCAAAGCTGGGTATTCAATGCTTCCGCTACCTGCTGGATCGGCCCTACCCCTTCGCCACCACTAGCAATCAACACAGCCGGTAGTTCGTGTGACATCCCCAACTTTTGGCGTAACAGGGTGGACGAAACGGTCTGTTTGGCAAAAGCCGGGCGGATCGGCAACCCATAGAGATGTAGTTGCTCCGGCCGCAAGCCAATGCGGCGTGCTCGCTGATAAGCTTCCTTGCTGGCTACATAACAGGCGTCAACGGCGGGGTGAAACCAAAGAGGATGCGCCGTCGCCAAGTCGGTGACAACGGTAACAAAGGGAATACGGTGGCGCATACGGCCCAAGGCACGCAGGGAAAACTCCTGTACCAATGGATGGACAGAGATAATCAAATCGGGCGCATAACTGACAAAGACTTTGACCACTTCCGTCTCACCCCAACGGGCAACTATCTTGGAGAGCCGATGAATTGTGACCGGGTGATTGCCGGTTTGCCAGAGCAATTTCCAAAGCCAGGCCGCGTCCTTAATCAGAAATGTATAGGTGTGCGGCAACCAATTAAGCGGCCAGGGCAAATGCTGCATCAACAAGTCGACAATCTCGACTTGAACCTGGTCCCCGTAGCACTCGACAAAACCGGCCCGCAATGCCTCTGCACTGGCTCGATGTCCACCACCGGTGTTGCTCATGAGAATGAGAATACGTTTGGGCCGCAAAGTTGACACATGAAATCCTGGCTGTTTATACTGAACTCTAAATCAGAGCCGCAGTATAGCATTGCTGACTCGACTACAAAAACTCAGTTTTAGGCTTTGTGCAGTGGGTGCGTCCCATTTTGGGGGATTACACAGAAGGACAAAATAGATCGTCCGGCGTAATCCCCCCAATGTGGTACGCACCCTTATGCAGTGGACTCATTGCTAAATTAGCAAAAATTGATGTAAACTGGGGGTATGACGATCGAACTTGCACTTCTCCAACAACTACGTAATGCTGGCTATAAAGTTACACCAGCGCGCCAAGCTGTACTCCAGGTAATCGAACAAGAAGGCGAACATTTGGAACCAGCTGAAATTTTGCGGCGAGCACAGGCCATCCATCCCGCCATCGGCCGCGCCACGGTCTATCGCACCTTGGAACTGCTGACCCAACTTAACATTGTACGCCCGATCTATATTGGGGAGCATGGTCCCACCTATATTCGTGCCGAAGGGGGACATCATCATCTTGTCTGTTCCAATTGTGGTATTGTGATCGATTTCGACCAGTGTGTTGCAGAGCAGATGAGCGCGGAACTAACCGAGCGCTTTGGTTTTCAGATCCAAAGCCATCTACTAGAATTTTATGGGCGCTGCGCGTCCTGCCAATCTACAGAAGTCTAGTACACAACAGCTTAAGTAAGCCCGTAGCTCAGTAGAATAGGGAGACAGGGAGACAGTGGGTCAGTCCCTGTCTCCCTATCAGTTTATTTACGCCACACTGTACTACTGTCTTGTCAGCCGTCATTTGATGGATGTTTACAAACCAGATTTTTGTCAAAAATCTGGTTTGTGTTTCCCTCATTTCACGCTTGACAAGACACTAGTGCTTTGTAAGTTTAAGCCAGCGCCGCAGCCAATGCCTCCACCATATGATAGGCCCGGCGCTCGGTAAAGTCATCGATCTGATGGCGACAACTGGTCCCACTGGCCACTACCGTTGTTTCCGGCCCCGCGCTGCGAATGGCTGGAAAGAGTCGATCTTCCCCAATCGCCTGGCTCACCGCATAATGATCAACCGTATAGCCAAAATCGCCCGCCATGCCACAGCAGCCACTAGGGATTACCTCTACCCGATAGCCGGCCAACTTGAGTGCCGCCACACTGGCTTCGTTGCCAACCAATGCCTTTTGATGACAATGGCCATGCAAGAGGGCTTTGCCCGGATCCGGTCGCCACGTTGCGCTAAAACGTCCCGCCGCCGCTTCACGAACAACAAACTCTTCAATCGTATAGGCGTTACCGGACAGCAATTTGGCGCGCCGTTGATCACTGGCGAGGTTGAGATATTCATCGCGCATGGTCAAAATGCAGCTTGGCTCAATGCCAACGATTGGAATTCCCGCCTGCGCATAGGGTGCAAGCAGCGCCACGTTGTGATCAATCCATGGCTTGGCCCGGTCGGCCTGCCCACCGGTGATGAGCGGACGACCACAACATTTGCGCCCCGCCGCCAGTTGGACATCATAGCCCGCCGCCGTCAACAAACGGACCGCCGCTTCGCCCAAATGGGTTTCATTGTAATTGGTCCAGGTATCGTGAAAGAGAATGACAGAGGGGCGTGTTGCGTGTTGCGTGTTGCGTGTTAGGTGTTGTTCGTTGAACCAAGTAGCGAACGTTTGTGTAGCATAGGCGGGCAGCGTGCGTTCGGGGTGGACGCCGATCTTCTCTAGGATGCCCTTGCTCCAATCCTGTTTCATGTTCCAATTGATTAGAGCTGTCAACGGGGCAGTGACCGATTTTGGCAGTTGGTACAAGAGTGCATTGATCGTCGGTAGCCAGCCCATTAGCCGGTTAAAGAGCGGTAGACCATTGTGTTGGTAATAGTGGACCAGATATTCAGCCTTAATTTTGGCCATATCCACCGCCGAGGGACATTCGCTCTTGCACGCTTTGCAGCCCAAGCAGAGATCCATCACACCGTACATCTCCGTGGAGAAGAGCTCTTCTGGCGAGATGCGGCCGGCCATGGCGTTACGCAATGCGTTGGCGCGGCCACGCGTCGTGTCATGCTCATCGCGGGTGGCCATGTAACTGGGGCA
This sequence comes from Caldilineaceae bacterium, assembly GCA_034432375.1. GTDB lineage: Bacteria > Chloroflexota > Anaerolineae > Caldilineales > Caldilineaceae > JAHBVH01. The sequence continues at coordinate 38,150 of DAOUCA010000103.1, read as the reverse complement.
CATCGTCCCCGCCCCCAACTTGCGACAGACGCCCGCGCCATTACACATCTCAATCGCTGGCGCGTAGCCGCCGTCTGCCCCCCAATCAAAGACTGTCTGCAATTCAATGGTATGGTAAGTCGGCCCCATGCGCAGATTTTCAGTGGGCAGTGGCCCTTCAACAATCTTGCCGGGGTTCATCAAATTGTTAGGGTCGAAGATCGCCTTGGTTTGGCGCAGTGCATCATAGAGCGTTTGGCCAAAGAGTTTGGGATTATAAATGCTGCGCGCAAAGCCATCGCCATGTTCGCCGCTCATCACCCCACTATATTGCACTGCCAAGCCGGCGGCATATTCACCCACCGCGCGCAATTTCTCAATATCGGCACCATCCTTCATATTGAGCAGCGGACGCACATGCAGACAGCCGGCCGAGGCGTGCGCATAGACAGCGACTTCGCCAATCTTATTTTCTTTTAGACAGAAGTCGAGGATCTGTTGCAGATAGTCAGCCAACTGCTCCTGTGGCACGCTGACATCCTCAATGCCGGTGATCGGCTTGTGGTCACCGCGGCGGCTCATGAGGATGTTCAGCCCCGCCTTGCGCACGGTCCAAACTTCGGCCACCTTGGCCGGATCGAGCACGCGCAAAATGGTGCCTTTGTAGCCATGCTTGTGCAGGTGATCGGTCAACCGCTCAATCTTGGCGACGATTTCGGCTTCGCTTTCCCCATAATACTCGGTGAGCAATACGGCGGCGGGATCCCCATCGACAAAGTGCAACATCTTCTGCCACTGCGGCTGGGCCCGTGCCAGATCGAGGAGTTGCTTGTCGAGCAGCTCCGACGCTGCCGGTTCTGTCTCCAAGATGGTGGGAATGGTGGCACACGCCTCAACCACCCCAGCAAAATGAATCACCGCTAAGCCGGTGCGTGTCGGTTTTGGAACCAGCCCCAAGGTCACCGCCGTCATCATCGCCAAGGTGCCTTCGCTGCCGGTGAGCAATTGTGCCAGATTGAAACGCTCAATCCGCGTTGGGTCACTCATGGGGGGGCGGAAGCGGCTATCAAAACTAAGTTTGCTGCGCTCGGCCGGCGGCATCAGCGCGGCCGCAAGCCGATCCAGATTGTAGCCGGAAGCCCGCCGCCAATGTTTGGGCCAACGGCGCAAAATCTCCGGCGTGATCTGTTGGATGAGTTGCGGTAGTTCGCGATAAATCTGTGCTTCCAGCGAGTCGCCCCGTCCTTTGGCGGCCACGCCAGCAGCGTCAAGCGGGGCAATATCGATGCGCGAACCGTCCGCCAAGATCGCCTGCGCGCCCAGCACATGATCGGCCATCATGCCATAGAGGATACTGTGGCTGCCAGTGGCGTTGTTGCCGACACTGCCGCCGACTGTCGCTCGGTCCGCACTGGCAGGATCAGGGCCAAGCATCAACCCATGCTTGGATAGTTGCCGATTGAGTACGGCTACGCTGATACCAGGCAACGCTGTCACCGTTTTGGCTTCAGGGTCAACTTGCAGCAGCGTATTCATATATTTGCTAAAGTCGATGACCAGCGCCGCGCCAATTGCTTGCCCCGCCAACGAACTGCCACTACCGCGCGGCAAGATCGGGATGTTGCGCTTAGCGGCAATTTCGACTGCTGCCTGCACATCGTCGGCATCTTTCGGGATCACAACGCCAATCGGTTGGACTTGGTAGAGGCTGGCGTCGGTGCTGTAGAGCATGCGCGTGTAGCGGTCAAAGCGCACCTCGCCGCGCACTTCGCGCTTGAGATCGGCGATGAGATCGTGGGTCGCGTGCTGCGCTTGTTTGCTCTCTGTCGGTAAAGGTTGGTCAATCGCAATCGTCATAAACGGGTTTCTTTCAGTCAGGAACTCTCCCCAACTCTGCTGGGTGCTGAGGGCCACTGCCATTAAGTTAAGGAAATAGGTGTCATTCCTGCGCGCCCAGAGGGCACTCGAGGAATCCATTTGTAACCATGTGGACCCCTGCCAGAGTTTACCCTCACGGAGGTGGGGGCAGGGGTGACAATCAATCCTTCCCTGCTTAACTTAATGGCAGTAGTGCTAAGGGTTCAGCAAAGGTTTGGATAGAAATAAATTAAACAGCCATCGGTTGAAATTATAACAAGAGAATGGAAAGCGGCACAATTGGGCAAATTGGTTCGTCGACTAGGGCCTATTGACATTTGCTAAAAACAGCCAATAGCATTGGCCGTTTAACAGCGAGAAGCCGCCGCAGCGGCTAAATTCCTAGCCGCTGCGGCGGCTTCTCGCTGTTAGCGCAGGGTTTTAACCCTGCAAAACTGCAAAACCCCAATGTCAACAGAACCTAGCTCAGGGCAACGGCACAGGATTTCCATCCTCGGTGGCAATGGCCCAATCAGCCAGGTGTAGCCGCATCTCGGCGAGTACGGCGGCATGTTGCGAATCCTTCACGATATTGGTCAATTCCCACGGGTCATTCACCAGATCATACAACTCATCTTGATCGCCCATTGGGTCGTGGACATATTTCCACGCCGTCGTCCGCACCATCTTGCGCCGGCCCTCTGCCTCGCGCCAACGGAGCGATTGTAGTAACGTGCGCCGTCCCCACGGTTTTTCAAATTGCGCCAGATCACGCAGACGGAAGGGGGGCCCGCCCGCGCCATATTCGGAGAAAGCCGCGTCACGCGGTGGGGCATCGGTAATTGTGGGGAGAGCTTCTCCTTGCATGGCGCGTGGGACCTCAAACCCTTGCAGCGTGAGCAAGGTCGGTACGACATCGACCAGATTGACCATGCTCGTGTCGACCACGCCCTGCGCAATGTGCCCCGGCCACGAAACGATCAGTGGCACACGCGTCAGGCAATCATAGAAGACGCCCCCTTTGCATTGCATCGCATGTTCGCCCATAAAATCGCCATGATCAGAACAAAAGACGACGATCGTCTTCTCACGTAGCCCCAGCCGTTCCAGCGCGTCGAGGATCTGTTCCAACGCGTCATCGAGAAAGCTAATCATGCCATAGTAGACAGCGAGCAGGCCATAGAGATCATCCAGATTGTCGTTGCGAATCCCCAACATTTCGTAGAGAACTCGGTTGCGCTCGGGCACTTCCGGCCCATCGAATTCACCATCACGCCAAGGCGGAAGTTCGATCTTCTCCTTGGGGAAGCGATCGGCGTACTGTTGCGGACAGACCCACGGCTCATGTGGATCGGGAAAGGAGACCCAAAGCGCAAAAGGCTGATCGCCCTGCTCCTCTAAAAAGCGCACCGTCTGCCCGGCGACAAGCCCCGTAGAATAATCTTCAAGTGGGAAATCGGAGGTGGCGTAGGCAAAGCGCGGATTCTGCGGCGTCATCGTGCGCCGCAATTCATGGGCCGCGTTGATCCCCTCAATTGGTCGAATCCAATCCATGCCCTTGGGAGTGGGGTCAGCGGGCAGGCCACCATGTGAAAGCTCACACCAGATATCAAAGAGTGCCAAATCTTCCGGCGCGGCAAAGCAATGATTCTTGCCAATGAGACCGGTGGTATACCCCGCCGCCTTCCAGATTTGCCAGGCTTGGGTTGCACCGGGTGACATAGGCGTCTCATTGCGCCGACTACCATGTTGATGAGGATACTTACCCGTCCAGAAGGAGACGCGCGCCGGCATACAGAGTGGATGAGGCGTGATCGCATGTTGATAGAGCACCCCTTCCTCGGCGAGCCGCTGCATGTTGGGCGTTGTGCAAAAGCGATTGCCATAGAGATGGCTGGCGGTCGCTTTCTGCTGATCAGTCATGATCACAAGGATGTTGGGTTGGGTGGGCATGGTGAGTGACGCCTTTATGAAACTAAAAGCAAATAATCCGGCAAACGAAGGCTGAGCTTGTCGAAGGCTGAGCTTGTCGAAGCCGAAGTGGCTACGGCTTCGACAAGCTCAGCCTCCGCTCTTCGCCTCACAACTACGAGGATACGGCCATCGAAACAAGGTGATCGGTTCGATCATGGGCATGCAATCGCCAAACCTCACGCCCCGGATGGTCGACATGTTGAAAGTAGGTGATCCCCGTGTTGTGAGTCCAGACTTCACAGCGCCGCCAAGGCCCCACATTAAAGACATGATCAAAGACGGCATCGATCACACCGCCGTGACAGACAGCAACCACCTGCTGTTCGCGATGCTTGTCGGTCATCTCTTCCAGAAACAGCCCGACGCGTGTCCGAAAATGCATATAGGTTTCGCTAAATTCACCGGGTGTCACAATTGGCGCAAAAGGCCGGGCGGTGGCCCAATAGTCGGCATAGCGATTGGGCGGTTCTTCGACTGGCCAGACAGTATGATCAAGGCGATTGTTGCCCAACTCGCGCAGGCGGTCGTCAAAAACAATGGCGCTTTGATAGGCGCGTGCCACGTGCTCTGCGGTCTGTCGTGCCCGTTGCATCGTACTCGCATAAATCACATCTGGGGCTGGTATATGATCGGGCAACCACTGCTCCAACGCCGCGGCTTGCTGGAGCCCTAACTCGGTTAAGCTTTCATCTTTGTTGTAGCCGTCCCAATCGGGCAGATTGGCATAACTCTGGCCGTGGCGGATGAGGTATAGGTGCATGAGAAGTTCCTTGTTTTGGTTGAGGAATTAATAGGTAGACAGGTAGACAAGTAAACAGGTAGAAAAGGGATGAGAATCCTACCTATATACCTGTCTACCTGTTTACCTGTTTACCTGTCTACCTACCCTAAAACTTAATCAACTTAAACCCTTCGGCAAACGCATAACCGGCTTCTTCGCCCACCTTGGCCGCGCGTTCACGAATCCGCTGGTCGAGTTTTTCATGATCAGGACCGACTTGGCTGGCGTGGCAGATGAGGGCGGCCACTCTAGTTTGAATCGCGTCCGAGACATCTTCATAGTAGTCGTTGTTGTCACTCCAGAAGAGGTAAACTTCTTTGGTGCGCCAGGGTTCTTCATCGCCCTGGAGTTGCTCGCCAAAGATGTGCCATTCGCGCGCCGCCCAGACGGCGTCGAGCGCGGCTTGGCCGGCGGCGCGATGGTCGGGGTGAAGCTGGTAATGTTTCCACGGATCGATGGCGACCACAATATTCGGTTTGTGGCGGCGGATCAGATGAACTAATTGGCGACGCAACTCCAAGGTGTTGTCGAGCAGTCCATCGGGGTGGCGCAGAAAGATCACCTCTTTGACGCCCGTTACGGCGGCGGCGGCACGCTGCTCTTCCTCGCGCCGGGTCGCCAGTTGACCGGGGCGCAGATTGGGGTCGCGGCTGCCTTTGTCGCCGCTGGTCAGCAGCACATAGGTGATCTCTTTGCCGGCGGCGGCCCATTTGGCCATCGTCGCGCCACAGCCAAACTCGGGATCGTCAGGATGGGCGGCAATCAAGAGGACACGCTTGAGCTCTTCCTTCTCTTCCGCCGGTTCAACAACCGCAGGTGTCGCCGCAGGTCCACTCTTGCCATCTCCCGTCGTTTGCACTTCGGTGACTTCAAAGGGGGTTTCATCACTGGTGGATGGATTGGTCACTTCAGCCATAATACTCATTCTCCCTTGCTCAGGTAAGTGGGACTGACCAAATAGTGAGTAGTACGACAACGTTAAATTAGACAAGATTGACAGAATTAACAGGATTGATACAGCAGAACAAAAATCTTGTGAATCGTATGAATCCTGTCTATGAAATGTAATTTGACGTTGTCGTAGTAGTCAGTCCATAGGATGTAAGGCTCACGATTAGAGCCATTGAATATCGATACAATAGTCGATGACGCAAGTGATTGTCAATTGCCGAGAAAGTTTAGCGCCTGTTGACATTTCAATTGGCACCACTGTACGGGCACGATGCATCGTGCCCGTATTTCAGCTCTGAATCATGAATGGCAACAGAATCTAATCCCCTTTGCGCTGCCCTACTGTATCACGTGCGCGATTCGATAGCGCTACAAAATTTGTCAGAACTCCCGCCAATGCTTTACTCTATGTCCAACATTCAGATCATTCCATTGTCCATCCCATGATCATAGCAAACATCCGTTTAGGAACGATAGACCCACGCAATCTATCGCTGAAACCGATTGCTACAATTGGAAGACTTGTACAGAACGCTGGTTTTGATGTGGCAAACGAGCCTACTCAACTGGCAACCCGTGTAAGTGTTCAATTGCTAGGGCATGGAAAAATCAGAGGAGAATTTATTGCAATGAAGGATGTGCAACAGAGCTTCGTCTTCCCTATTGCTAGAAGCGGCTATCCCTTGTTTCACAAGGTGATCCCTCTATTGGCAGCGCTGTTGCTCTTTGTCAACAGCACATTGACGGCAACCGCAACTGCGCTGCCACGACCCGTTCACCAAGAGAACAGTAACTTTGTGGTAACGATCACCGCCGATCGCCTCAATGTACGCAGCGCCCCGGGTGTGGGGAGTTCTGTCGTCGCCAAGCTCTTCTTTGGCAATCAGATCCATGTCGAAGAGCAGGATGCCAGTGGAGAGTGGTATCGGGTGATTCTGGCCGATGGCGTTGAAGGGTGGATTGCAACTGACTTTGCCGAGCGCATTGACGGTATCGTGGCCGTCACCGCGAAATTGGTGCCGACAACCTCGTTTACGGAATTGCCGGCAACCACAGAATTACCGGCAACAGCCGAAACTGCGCCTTTGCTCAAAGCAATGGCAGCCGTAGCAGCAGAGAATGTAGCGGCAGAGAACGTAGCAGCAGAGAACGTAGCGGCAGAGAACGTAGCAGCAGAGAATGTAGCAGCAGAGAGTGCTGATACGGCTACCGCTGCGGTAACAACCCCCACCGCCTACACAGTACCCGCCAATATCAACATCCGTCGCGGGCCGGGAACAAACTATCCGGTCGCCACGTCTGTTCCTGCGGGGACGGCACTGCCCATTCTAGCGCTCAGTCCCGAGGGTGATTGGTATCAAGTTCAGCTTGATGGTGACGCTGATCCCGTTTGGGTCTATGTCTCGTTGACAACGGCCGCCGGCCCACTCGAAACGTTGACACGCTTGAGCGCCGAAGCAATTCCCACTCCGCCGGAGCCAGTTGCAGTCGCCGCAACCACGGCATCCTCTGCGCCGGCACCGGTCACCAATGCCCCGCCACCGTCGGGCGGTGGCTTCTTTGGCTATGGCATTCAGGTCAATGCATGGCAGGGCGATGTCGGTGGCTCGGCGAATATGGTGCGCGATATTGGCTTTAGTTGGGCCAAGCAGCAGGTGCGCTGGGAATTTGTCGAGAATGAGCCAGGGGCAGTCAACTGGAATGAAATGGACCAGATCGTCGATGTGATGAGCGCCAATGGCATTCAACTCCTCTTCAGCATTGTGACCGCGCCCCAATGGACGCGGCCAGATAAGCCGGGCACCGGTGGTCCGCCCAACGATTTTAACCTCTATGCCAACTTTGTCGGTGCCGTGGCCGGACGCTACTGTGGTCGGCTACAGGCGATTGAGGTCTGGAATGAGCAGAATTTGCAGCGTGAGTGGGAAGGCTTCCCGCTCGACCCAGGGCTCTATGTCGATCTGCTACGACGGGCTTATGGCTCGATCAAAGCCGCTTGTCCCTCGATGATTGTCGTCAGTGGTGCCACCACGCCAACCGGCAATAGCCCGGTTGCGGTCGATGATATTGACTATTTGCGGGGCATGTACAACAATGGGTTGGCCGCTGTCAGCGATGCGATTGGTGTACACCCCAGCGGCTATGGTCAACCGCCGAATGTCACAATTCAGGATTGGCAGGCGGGGAATTATGATGCTCCTTCGCATGTCAACCACCGCAGCTTCTACTTCCGCAGCACGATGGAGGAGAGTCGCAATGTGATGGTCCAATATGGCGATGTCAACAAACGGCTTTGGCCCACAGAATTTGGCTGGGCGTCGACGCAGTCACCCCACCCGGGTTATGAATATGCCGCCTACAATTCCGCACAGCAACAGGCGCAATACACGGTGGAAGCTTATACGATGATGCGCAATTGGGGCTGGGTCGGTGTGCCGTTTCTCTGGAATCTTAACTATAACTCCGGCGAGATGGCGCAGTGGAGTATCATGGGCAAGCCCGCCTACGACGCGCTCAAGGGGATGGGAAAGTAAAGGAAAGTGCAGAAACTCTTTGGTAAGCGGAGGCTGAGCTTGTCGAAGCCGGAGTCGCTTTGGCTTCGACAAGCTCAGCCTCCTCTACAACGAGTTTATTTGCAAGAATTTCTTGAATTTTACTTACAGGGTAATTTTTAAAGAGGTCGTAGATAATCAAGGAACAATCCATGAAAACATATCTTGTTGCGCTTGTGCTTACCCTGTTACTAGTGGGGACAGCCGCGTGCGGTGGCAGCGATGAAGCGACACCAACCCCTACCAAGACGCCCGATTCGGCAGGGCAGATCGAAACGTTGCCAACGCCGACCCCCGAAGTCGCAGCCCCGGCCACCAATGAGCAGCCCGCAACAGGTGCTCAGGCCGAGCCGACGACCGCATCGGCCCCCGCGCCCACAACCGATTCCGCCGCTAGCGCACAAGAAAGCGCAACGGTGAACGCGGCGCTGCTCAACATTCGCAGCGGCCCTAGCACAGGGAATGAGATTGTTACCACCGCCGATCAGGGCCAGCAATTTGAGATCCTCGGGCGCAGCGATGATGGGCAATGGGTACAGTTGGGTAAAAACGGCAGTGCAGTGGGCTGGGCCTCGGCTGAATTTGTTACCGTCAACAGCGGCGGGGGGACGGCCCCACAGAGCGGTGGCAGCGGAACAGCCACCACGCAACCGACCCAATCACAGTCACAACCGCAGGCCAACAACTGTACCGCGCCAGACGCGACGATGAAGGGACCTGACTTTGGTGCCCAGGCTTTTCTCTGGTGGAAGCAAGAGGTCGCCGATCGCGATTTGGGGTTGTTGCAAGATGGCGGCTTTAATTGGGTCAAGCAGAGCTTTGCTTGGGAGACAATTGAAGGGGCTGGGAAAGGCCAATTTAATTGGGCGACCGCCGATTGGGTCGTCAGCCACGCCTGCCAGCACAATTTGCGTCTGCTCGCACGGCTGAGCACCGATCCGGATCTGCCAAGCTTCTGGGCCGGTGCGCCACCAGCCAATATCGACAATTTTGCCGACTATGCCTTTGCCCTGGCCAGCCGCTACAACTGTCAAGCTGGTTCGCAGGGCTGTATTCAGGCTTTTCAGGTCTGGAATGAACCAAATTTGGCACGTGAATGGGGCAATCAGCGCCCCAATCCGGCACAGTACGCCACAATGTTGCAAAAAACCTATGCGGCCATCAAACGGGCCAATCCCAATGCCATTGTGATTAGCGCCGGCATGGCCCCCACCGGCAGCAACGACGGCAACGCCATGCCCGATGACCTCTTCTATGAGCAACTCTATCAAGCAATGGGCAACAGCAACGGCTACTTTGACAAGCTCGGTGTCCACGGGGCCGGCTTTGCCGCCCCACCGGAGCTCGATCCAGCCGAGGCGGCCGCCAATCAAAAGTATGGCGGGTATCGCTTCTTTGCCTTCCGCCACGTCGAAGATATTCGCGATATCATGGTGCGTTATGGCGACGAGGGTAAACAGATTGTCTTGCTCGAGTTTGGCTGGACCTTTGATCCGGTCAACCCAGATTACAAATGGCATGGGGCCGACGCCGGTATTGATCAGATGGTGCAAGCCGACTATCTCAAGCGCGCCTATGTCTACGCCGCCGCCAATTGGCAACCATGGATCGGCCTCATGAGTCTGCTGACCATGCCCAACATCGATTGGCTCAACGATGGCAATCCGCAGGACGAAGAGCAATATTGGTGGGCAATCATGGATACCGGCTACCCGGATCTAAAATTCCGCGCCGCCTACATTGTTCTCTGTGATTACTTCAACCGAGCGCGCGGCCAATTCTGCCCGTACGACCCGGCTCGGCAGCAATAGGGTTGTTTCAGAAACGTTTGACTTTTGTCGGATGGCGGAATATCGCTCAAACCTATCAGATCTAAACTCAGTTCACGATTTCCTGGTAAAGACTTAAATCTTTACCAGGAAATCGTGAACTCCGAAATTACCCATGAAGTTGGATGTAACAAGTAGAGATGATTGAAGAGTCAAAGATAGCTGTAGATGAGCAATCCCCGATGCCATCACCCATTAAGCCACTGCCGGTCATCGGGGCGACAGTGGCGATTGAGCGGCGCTGGATCATCCTTCTGATTGGCCTGCTTGTCGCTGAGTTGGTCTTCCTGCTCTTCTACCGGCGCATCAACCTGGATGAGGGCTGGTATCTCAATGCCGCTCGCCTGGTCTATCAGGGCAAACGTCTCTATCAAGATTTCGCCTATACGCAAACGCCGCTGCTACCCTATGTCTATGGCTTCTTCCAGCAGCTTTTTGGTGTGGGGCTCTACCAGGGGCGTGTGCTAACAATTTTGTTGACCCTGGGCGCGTGGTTGCTCAGTGCAGCCACCGCGCGGCGGTTGGCCGGTCCACTTGCCGGTATCATTTGCCTGGCGTTGCTCGCCACCTCTTTCTTTGCCGCCACCCAATACACCTACACGGCCACCTATGGCCTGACCGCTTATTTGATCGCCGCGGCTTGTTACATCCCTTTGCTCGATTGGCGGCCCGATCTACGCAACCTGCTCGCGACGATGTTGATCTGCCTGGCGGTGGGGACACGGCTCTCCACCGTCGTGGTCTTACCCCCCTTCCTGCTCTATCTCTTGCTCACCAGCGAACGAAAATGGCGCGCGCTGCTGGTGATCGGCGCAACAACAGTCGTGACATTGGGCATTGTTTTGGGAAGCTTCTGGCTGCGCAGTGGCGAGTTAATGATCTATGATATCTGGGGCTTCCACCTCGATCGCATCTTGCGTACACGGTGGCGACTGCTCAAAATCCAAGATCGTGCCTTGCGCACCGCGGTGGACTTTGCGGTACCGATCTTACTCTCGCTTTGGGGGGGGATTTGGGGCGGGCGGCGGCTTTGGCGTCAGTGGCGAAAGGGGCTAGCACTCCGAATGCCCTTGGCAACCGTGGTAATGGTGCTCATGGTCGCCGGTCTCTTTGTGGCGCACCTCGTCCCCCGCACGACGGATAGCTATTACAACGCGCTGCAACTGCCACTGATGGCCATCGTTGGCGCCGTTGTCTTTGGCAATTTCCTGGCCCGCCTGCGCAACCGCGGCATAGGTGAACAACAGATGCGCTCCTCGTGGGTACTCTGGCTCTTGATCCTGGCCTTGGCGTCTAATGCTGCGCTGCAATTGCGTGCGGTGCTGCGCGATGGGGCTTTGACCGACCCACTCACCAATCAGGTTGCGGTGGTGCGCCATGCCGCGGCGATTGTGCAACAGTATGTGCCCGCCGATCAGCCAATGCTGACCTTTAACCAACATCTGGCTTTGGAAGCCAAACGCGAGACGCCCCCTGGCTATGAAATGTCGATCTTTGCCTATCGTCCCACTTGGGATGTCACGCAGGCTGAACATTACAAAGTAATCAACAACACGATGCTGCTTGAGGATTTAGCGCGGCCAATGGCAATTGCCGCTTTTACGGCCTTTGATCTGGAGCAAATCTATGGGGAACGCAGCGATTTTTTGGCGATTCTCAACGAGCAGTATCGTTGGTTTTACACGATTCCCCAATTTGGCCCCTACGGCGATATTCTCTATCTTTATCTGCCACCCCAATTCATCGTACAGCCACCCCCAATCGAATATCCAGCTACTTTCGCTGATGGCATTGAACTACTCGGTTACGAATTGGGGCACTCCATCGAAGAGGGGCAGCCGATGCTCGATGTTGCCCTCTACTGGCAGGCGACAACCAAGCCATCGGCCGATTACACCGTCTTTGTCCAACTGCTCGACGGCGCGGGAGCCTTTGTCAGCGGCTTTGATAATCCACCCTGTCACCGCACCTGCCCGACCACAAGCTGGCAACCCAGCGAATTCTTGCACGATGAATACCGTTTGCCCACAGTGGCGGTCGACCCATCCCAATCTTACCAGCTACAAATTGGGCTCTACAATGCAACGGCAACCCGGCTCAAGGTGCTTGCCGGCCACTACGCCGGCGAGGATCGGGTGATCCTACAAACGGTTACCTTTGCACAGTAGCAGAGGTGAAAGCACGCGGTCTCCCATCTGTATCAAGCGCAGCACCGCGATGGCTCGTTCCACCTTCCAGCGTGGACTGATGACCTTGACGCGCCGGCGTCGAGTGACTTACTCAGCGGCAAAGCGCGCCCGTAGCGCATCTAACGCACTCGCCAATGGCCGCCAGACCAACCCACTATCTAACCCAAAGATCGTCAAGAGGTGGGCATCTTCCCCCGTGTCGGTATAGTAGCGTTTCCGTAGCCCCACTTCCTCAAACCCAAGATTGGCATAAAAAAGTTGCGCCGCGTGGTTGTTCTCGCGCACTTCCAATGTGAGACTCAACGCGCCTTGACCCCGTGCCGCCAATGCCATCTCCAGCAGCAACCAGCCGCCCAGCCCGTGACGGCGCCACGAAGGCGCGGTGGCAATGACAACGACATGTGCTTCATCACCGGTAAGCCAATAGCCGCCATAGGCCAAGACTGGAGGCAGTGCACTGTCGAGCCATGCCGGTTCGATTACAAAGTAATGGGCCAGACGATTCTGTGTCAACTCTAATCGATAGAGCGCCGTCGAACGAGGGGAGGGAAAGCTACTTTGCTCGATGAGATCAATAGCCGCCAGATGTTCTGTGGACATAGGGTTAAACGAAAGTGCGTGCCCAAGCTGGGCAGAGGTAGCAATCAACAGAAATTCCCTTCTCATCTAAAATAGATCTTTGCCAATTTAGCATAACTAGTCAAGCTGGTCAATGCACGCTATAATTGGAACGAACGACGACTGACCAGTAACGTTTGACGAACGATAGCTGGCCAATGACAACCGGCCAATGACAACCGGCCAATGACAACTGACCAATGAACGGTGATCATCAGTCGATCATCGTTTTTAGAATGGAAGGAGCCACCACCATGGAACTACAAGTGATTGCTGACTACCAATGCCACACCGGCGAAGGGCCGCTCTGGCATCCCGATGAAAAACGACTCTATTGGGTCGATATTCCGCAAGGGCGCATGTTTCGCTATGATCCTGCCACTGGACAGCACGAACAGATCTATCAGGGTGATTCAATTGGGGGCTTTACACTCCAGGCCGACGGCGCGCTCTTGCTCTTTATGGCGCAAGGGGCTGTCCGCATCTGGCGCGACGGTGAATTGACGACGATCCTCGATAGCATTCCCGGCGAAGAGGATTCACGCTTTAACGATGTGATTGCCGACCCCGGTGGTCGTGTCTTCTGTGGCACCATGCCGACGGCCGAGCGCCTTGGCAATCTCTATCGGCTCGATACCGACGCTTCGCTGCATCACCTGCTGGGCGGCATCGGTACCTCAAACGGGCTGGGCTTTACGCCAGATCGCAAGCAGCTCTACTACACAGTCACCCGCGAAAAGCGGGTCTATCTCTTTGACTACGACGAAGCCACCGGGGCCACCACCAACCAGCGGCTCTTTGTCGAAAGCGCCGATGCGCCAGGCAGTCCCGACGGCCTCACCGTCGACGCCGAGGGCTTTGTCTGGTCGGCGCGTTGGGATGGGTCGTGTCTGATTCGTTATGATCCCAGCGGCAAGGAGGAGCGCCGTGTCGAATTTCCTACCAAGAAGGTCTCCTGCGTTACCTTTGGCGGGCAGGATTACACCGATATGTATGTCACCACTGCTGGCGGCCAGGATCGGGAGGCCAATGGGGCTACCGCGGGCGCGCTCTATCACTTGAATTTGGGCATTCAAGGCAAACCGGAGTTTCGCTCAAAGGTGGTTGGGAACAGTCAATGAAAATCAACCTTGCCTATGGACGCAACGGCCTAACAGTCGACCTGCCTTCGACAACGGAGGTGATCACCTCGCGCTTTGTGGCTGGGGTGGCGGATGAAAAGAGTGCATTATTGGCCGCGCTGCGCAACCCGATTGGCACGCCGTCCCTTTGTGAATTGGTACAATCGGGCAATACGGTTGTAATTGTCCACACCGATATCACACGTGCCACGCCAAATGACCGAATCTTACCCGTCCTACTCGCAGAACTCGAAGCAGCGGGGATTGCGCGCCAGGATATTACGTTGCTCAACGCCCTTGGCACCCACCGGCCACAGACCGACGCCGAGTTGCGCGCAATGTTGGGCGACACCATCGTTGACAACTATCGCTGTCTGCAACATGACGCCTTTGATGATGCGAATTTGGTCTATCTGGGCGAAACGAGCAACGGCCACCCCGTGCGCATCAATCGCCGCTTTCACGAGGCCGATGTCAAGATCCTCACCGGTTTTATCGAGCCGCACTTTTTTGCCGGCTTTAGTGGCGGTCCCAAAGGTGTCTTACCGTCAATCGCTGGGGCCGAAAGTGTCTTCACCAACCACGGGCAAGCGATGATTGCCCACCCGCAAGCGCGATGGGGCAACGTGGTGGAGAACCCAATCTGGGAAGAGATGCGCGAAGCGGCACGCCTGGCCAAGCCGACCTTTCTGCTCAACGTGACGCTCAACACAGAGAAGCAGATTACCAGCATCTTTGCCGGTGACCTGTTGTTGGCCCATGCTGCCGGCTGCGCCTTTGTGCGCGAAAGTGCGATGGTGCCGGTGGTTGCGCCCTACGACATCGTCGTTACTACCAACAGCGGCTATCCGCTCGACCAGAATCTCTACCAATGTGTCAAAGGCATGAGCGCGGCGCGTCAGATTGTGCGCCAAGGCGGCACGATCATTATGGCCGGTGCCTGTAACGACGGGCTGCCCAGTCATGGCAAGTACGCCGAACTCTTGCAGCGGGGCGGCTCTCCTCAGGGGGTACTCGATCTGATCGCCCAGCCCGGCTTTAGCGAGCATGATCAGTGGCAGGTGCAGATCCAGGCGCAGATTCAGCTTCACGCCGATGTCTACGTTTATAGTGATGGGCTGACCGATGCGCAGATTCAGGGAGCACTCTTTATCCCTTGTTGCGCTATCGAACAGACAGTGGCCGCGTTGCAGGAGCAGTATGGTGCCGATGCGCGCATCGCTGTTCTGCCGGAGGGGCCGTTAACGATTGCCTATGTGGCGGGGTAAGGGGAGAAGAGACAGGGAGACAGGGAGACAGGGGGACAGGGAGACACTGTTGGCGAGATCGAGAATGGAGCGGACCCTGAGCTTGTCGAAGGGGAAGCGGCTCCGGCTTCGACAAGTCCTGCGACCGGCTCAGGACGAAGCGCAACCTCTGTCTGCCGTCAAGTAGACCAACAGGTTCACAAGGTGACAAGGTGCTGTTTACAAAAATGTCATTGCTACGAGGGCTGCGCCAACGCCAACCACGACGCCAACCACCACTTGGGCTGTGGTGTGGCCGTGGTCGACGTGGAGCGCCGGATGTTCCAGATTCAGCTTAGCGACCAGGTCATTGACAACCTTTGCCTGTTCGCCCGCGGCCAGTCGGACGCCAACGGCGTCACGCAGCGTCACAAACATGAGGACGGCGGCCACCGCAAAAGCGGTCGAGATGCCCTCATGCAGAAAGATCGCCGCGGTCAATGCCGAGACCGAGGCCGCATGGGCGGAAGGCATTCCACCGGTGGCAAAAATCGCTTGCAGTGGATTCAACGTGCGATTCTGCCAAAGCGCGAGCAGCGCTTTCACCAGTTGTGACAAAAACCATGCCACCAAACAACTGAGCAAGATATTCAATTGATCAGTTGTGACCGACATACCCAAACTCCTTGGTCGTGCTAACTTTTACTCGTGTTTATCACTAGTGTTTTGTCAGATAAGTCATGATGGGTAGCGCTGGTTGAGTAGCGAAGCGTATCGAAACCAAGCGGGGCCGCTCACGCTGGTTTCGATACGGCTGCCAAAAGCCGCAGCCTACTCAACCGGCGTTCGCGATACTCATCGATACTTAGTTCACAAAACACTATTGCAATATGATAAGTGATGACACAAAAAACTGTGAAACACCCCTGTCATTCTGCAAGAATTTTCAGGCAAATAATCTTGAAAACGCTTGCAGTGTGACAGAGTTCACATCTCATACCTTCGCAAAATCAATTTGAAAACAGCCAGTGATATTCGATAAAACAGTCCGCATTCTTGATTATCTGTGTAGAATCAAAGGAATTCTTGCTTTAGGCTAATTCAGAAAAATGAGTATCCCCAAATATTTGCTTTTCTTCGTGTGCCTTCGTGTGTTTTCGTGGATCATTTAATTCTTGGAATGGCCTTACAAGTATCAAAGAACACTGACTGTGCGAATTGAAAATTTCGTGTTGCTTTGTCTCTCTTCGAGCATCCCTTTCGGGAAATGACCTAAAAAATTGTCTGTGTCAATGGGCTCTGGCGATGGCATTCTTCTTGTAGCCAGATGACGCGTCGCACGCTTTCTGGTGTGATTACCAGCGCTTTGTCGCCGCGGATGGTGGCAAAGAGATCGGTGTAGAATTGCGCATCGGCGCCGGTGTCCCCCTCGGAAAAGCTCCAATTCGCCTCGTGCCAGGTGAGCTGGTCGCGGTTATAGCTGCGGTTGGGCGTCGGCTTGGTATCGAGCTCGCGTGGGGGCATCTCGTCGTCGACGATCCACTTCCAGCGCAATTCACGTGCACCGCCGGTGAGACCGCCACGGGTGCCCAGCACTGTCCACAACTCACTTGGATAGGCCGCCGCGCTGCTGATCTCGAGATCAATCGCCGGCGCACCTTCGGCTTTGAGCAACACCTTGACATGGTCATCGGCATCGCCCAAGGTGAGCGCGCGGTCAAGCGAACAGAGCACTTGTGGCTCAGCCGGGCCAAAGAGTTGCAGCGCCATATCGAGAAAGTGCGGACCAGTGTTATTGAGGCTGCCACCGCCAAATTTTTGCAACGTCTGCCAATCCCAGCGGCGACTGAAATTGGTCGCATAGAGGCGGATCTGCACAATACGCCCCAGGATCCCCGAATCGATTATTTCTTTGACTTTGACAAAATCGGGATTGTAGCGACGTTGCTGAAAGATCGTGAGTACTTTGTCACTGCCGGCTGCGGCGGCGACCATGCGGTCGGCATCGGCGAGCGAAGTCGCCATCGGTTTTTCACAGACAACATGTTTGCCCGCGGCCAGCGCGTCAATTGCAGCGTCGGCATGAAGAAAATTGGGCAACGAAACGACCACCAGTTCCACCGCTGGGTCGGCTAGCAGCGCGCTGTATTGGTCATAGGCCTGGCAGTCAAAGCGCTCAATGGCCTCTTCGCGACGGGCCGGATCGGCATCGACCACCGCAACCACTTGGAACTGCTCGCCCAGCGGTTCGAGCAAGCGGGCGTGGATATCCCAGCCGCTGCGCCCCAAGCCGGCAATGCCGACGCGAATTTTATCTTGACTCATAATGGGTAAATCTCCTGACATCTGTGATGCAAACAAAGGTCGGCAGATGAGATCCTCGATCCTACTTGCCGCCACTGCTGGCTAATGATAGAGTATCTCTATTCTAGCTGATTCTGGCGCTCTGGACAATCATCGAAAATTCCATGTTATGGAGCTGTTACAACACAAAGAGAAGGTAGACGCCATGTCTAACTACCGCGCACCGATCGAATTAATTGAGCAAACCGATGCCGCCGCCGGTTTTGAGATCCTTGATGACTTTGTGCGCTTTCATCAGAAAGATGATCTCTTTCGCCGCTCGTGGTGGGACGAACGGATCCGCAGCGATAAGGCGCAGTTGTTCTATGCTACTTACCGCGAGCCACTCAAGACCTTTCGCAAGGCGGATGGCTTTACACAGCGCGATTACGCGTTGCGCAACGCCGCTTGGCATGTCAGCGACATCTTTACGGAGCTAAAAGAAGATCAAGATCGGCGCGAAGGCTTCTCCGATGAGTTTACCCTCTATCGTGATGTGGCGGCGGTGCAGCAGGATGTGGGCACGCCAGCGGAAGCTGCCGCCTTGTTGAAGCGGGTGGCCAAAGGCTTTGGGGCCGATCTCGTTGGTGTCACCCATTTTGACGAACGCTGGCTCTACGCGCAGAAGTACAGTGATCTCAGCCAGCGCGAAAAGCCGCAAGAGCTACCGCCCAATCTGCCGAATGTCATTGTGACGGCGCAGGCGATGGACTATGACCTGATCCGCACCGTGCCATCGGCGCTCAGTGGCGCGGCGACCGGCTTGGGCTATTCACACGACGCGCTGGTAGTCCTGTCGATTGCTCAATTTATTCGCAATCTGGGCTATCAAGCCGTAGCGAGCATGAATGACACGGCGCTGGCGATTCCACTGGCGATTCGCGCCGGGCTCGGCGAATATGGGCGCAATGGGCTGCTGATCACCCAGGAGTTTGGCCCGCGTATCCGCCTGGGCAAAATCTTTACTGATATGCCGTTGGCGCACGATCAGCCGATCCACTTTGGTGTCAAAGAATTTTGCGAAGGTTGCCGCCGTTGTGCCGATGGCTGCCCCGTCAAAGCGATCCCCCAAGGGGCACCGAGCGCCGAGCGCCACAACCAATCAAATAGCCAAGGTGTGCGCAAATGGTCGGTCGATGGCGAAAAATGTTTTAGCTATTGGGCAGCACAGAATAGCGACTGCTCGATCTGCATTCGGGTCTGTCCGTATAACAAAGATTACAGTAAGTGGTGGCATCGCCTTGGCCAACGGCTGGCGGGGACAGAACTGCGCGGTCTGCTGTTGGCCTTGGACAAACGGCTGGGCTATGGGGAACGGCTAAAGCCGGCAGAGTGGTGGGTTGGCACACGCGAGCGGTTCTGGACGAGGATACAGCGATTGATGGGATGAAGAAGATTGCGGTGAATAGCGGTGGATGAATTCATCGCCTGAAAGGCAAAACCCGTTGTAGCCGATAAATAAAAATAGCCAGTTAACGTAGGCTGAGCTTCGTCCTGATCCGGTCGAAGGGCTTGTCGAAGCCGCTCCGGCTTCGACAAGCTCAGCCTACGCGCGATTCCCTGTGTAATGGCTAACTTTCATCAAGCTGCGGCCATCGCCACGTGACCGTTGCTCTGCGCCACGGCGTCGGGCTCGGCGAAGAGCGGAAACTGGCTGGCCAACGCCTTGACCTCGGCACGGATATCGAGCAACGTCTGATCAGCTACGGCTGCCTCCTGGAAGCGCTTGATAAAGGCACCGCGCTCTTTGTTATTCTCGGGCAGCGTGGCATCTTTGACATGCGCCGTCACGGCGGCGATCCATTGGGCGATCTGGCGCATCTCCGCTTCCATCATGCCACGGGTGGTGACGAGCGGCGTGCCAACCCGCAGACCGGAAGGGTAGAAGGGCGAGCAGGGTTCGTTGGGAATGGCGTTGCGGTTGGCATAGATGCCGGCGACATCGAGCGCAAAGGCAACTTGCGTGCCCAAGCCATCGCTAAAGGAGGTGAAGTCAACGACCATTAGATGATTTTCCGTGCCGTCGCCGACGAGCTTCAAACCGTTGGCCATCATCGCATCGGCCAGGGCGGTGGCGTTGTGGCGTACCTGTTTGGCATAGGCCTTAAAGCTCGGTGCCATTGCTTCGCTGGCAGCAATCGCGATACCGGCGACCGAGGCCAGATGTGGCCCCCCCTGCAAACCGGGAATGATCGCGGAGTTGATCTTGCCCCCAAGTTTTGGATCGCGCGCCAGGCCACGCTCCGTCACCAGGATCATTGCGCCGCGCGGGCCACGGAAGGTTTTGTGGGTCGTCGACATGATCACATCGACATGGGGTACTGGATTGGGATGTTCGCCGGCAAGTACCAGTGCGGTAATGTGCGAAATATCAGCGACGAGCCACGCACCGACCGCGTCAGCGACTTCGCGGAATTTGGCGAAGTCCAACGCAAAGGGATAGGAGGTCGTGCCGGCAATGATCAGCTTGGGCTGATGCTCTTTGGCCAGGGCGAGCATGGCATCAAAGTCGATGCGCGCATTGGCATCTAGCCCATATTGAACGGCATTAAAGTAACGGCCTGAAAAGGTGACCTTGGGGTGGCCATGGGTCAAGTGTCCACCGGAGCCGAGTTGCAACCCCATTAATGTGTCGCCTGGTTCCAGCAGTGCAAACTGAATGGCGGTATTCGCCGGTGAGCCGGAGTGCGCCTGCACATTGGCAAAGGGCACGCCAAAGAGCTCTTTTAAGCGGTCGATCGCCAGGTTTTCAATCTGGTCGACAACCTGGTTGCCCTCATAATAGCGGCGACCGGGATACCCTTCGGCATATTTGCTGGAGAGGCTCGAAGAGAGCACACTCGCTACCCGTGGCGAAAAGTGATTTTCTGAGGGGATCAAGCCGATCATCTCGCGCTGACGCAGTTCTTCTTGTTCAACTAGCTCAAATACACTGTCATTTACACTGTCATTTACACTGTCATTCATATCCTGTTTACTCCTATTTCGGTAGATTGGGAATGTTCCCAATCGTCTATGCGGTGTCGTCAATGGCGCGGGGTGCGTGTACCGCTTGTGCAATCAATCGCAGGGTGACGCTTGCCAAATTGTGCCACCCAGGGTCACGGCGTAAAGTGGTTTACCATTTTGTATGCAGTGTAGACCAACGATAGTCTGATCGGCAATTTCCGGCCATGCTGGTTGCCATTTCTCGCCACTCTCTGTCGTCATTCCGCCCCTATCGCACGAGACATAAATCCCCTGTGTGGTCGTCAAATAGAGAAGACGATCTTCCAAATAGTTTGCGGTGGTTACAATCCCTGTAATGCGCACCGCCTCCGGCAAAAACATTTGAGTCACGGTCCATTCATATAGTGGCGCTTGTGCAGTGGTATCAACCGGTGCTTGGCAGAGTTTAATGAAGCGATTTTGGGTCGCCAGCAGCAGCGGTTGCTCGACTGGATCGAGCGGCAAGGTGAAGGCAATGGCGGCATTCTCACTTTGCAGATCGGCCAGGGCAACCCAAGTCGCCCCCCCCTCCTGCCCTTGCCAGATCGTCAATTGGACAGTGCCAGCTTCTTCGGTCGCCAACGGCGTGGCTGTCACGGCATAGAGCAGTTGATCGCGCCCATAAAAGGGAGAACAGAGTAACTGCAAAAGCGCAGCATTTTGCCAGGGTACTGTGAGCGGTTGCCACCCTTGGCCGCCATCTGTTGAGCGTTGGATGGTGCCATCATCGCTGCCGAGCCATAGCGTGTGATCCTCCGAATAGACTGGCGACACACTAAGCAATACGAGATCTGCAGAAGCTGTTGGTAAAGGGGTAGCGTGCCAAACTTCCTCTTCTGTAACCCCTTCCGCCGAGCACCAGTAGAGATCCGTGGCCGTTATCAGCAGTAACGGTCCCTCTGGTACGGGTGTCGCTCCCAAGGTGATCACCGCCTCATCGTTGAAGAGATGGTTGAGCAGTTGCCACTCCGTGCCCTCTTCTATTTGATGGAGGCTTACGGTCGCCAATAGGCCATCGCCGTCGAGCGCAAACAATTGGCCCGTTGGCATCAGTCGGCTCAACGGTGGCGCATGGGCGATCAGATTGCGATTCGCCCATGCCCATGTTGCGCCACCATCCGTTGAACGGAGGAGACCGTCCAAAAAGGTGCCGGCGACCGCGTGGCCGTCGTCGGCCAGGGCAACTGCCAGCGCCATCCATGTTGTCTCATTGCTATTGCAAACGGTTGCACCGTGCCAGCGCTGCCCGCCATCGTGTGAGTAACGGATGCCATCGTCGGTACCGGCGATCCATATTTGCCCATCCTTGCTACGCGCCATGCAGTTGATACTCAGGCCAGCGAGATCGCTGCTCAACGGTGTCCACGTTGTGCTGCCGTCGGTGGAGTGATAGATCCCGTCACGCTCTGTGCCGACGAAAAGCGTTTCATCGGTGGCATAGGTAGGCGAGACAAGCAACACTTGGAGTGCGCTATCCGGCAACCCCACGCCACTATCGCGCCAGGAGCGGGCACCATTGCGAGAGCGATAGAGCCCCCCGCCCGCGCTGCCGGCCCAAAGCAATTGGCTTTCGCTGTAGGTGGGTGTGCAGGCCAGGCAGAGTATATCGAGATCAAGTAGCCCAAAGGTCGAGCTTTCCCAAGAGGCACCGCCATCTTGCGAACGGAAAATACCCTCAGGCGTAGCGGCAAAGAGCGTCTGATCCTGTTCATAGGCCGGCGACGCGATCAGTGCCTGGATCAGACCAAACCCGGCCCAACCAGCGACCGCCTGCCACGACATGGGCGTAGCCGTCGTGGTAAATCGTCGCTGATAGAGATGACCACTCTGCGTGGCCGCAAAACCACTTACCACATCGTCGGTGGCAACCAGAAGAATGCTGCTACTCTGCGGGTCGGCCAGTCCCTCATCGGCGCGCTGCCAACCGTGTCCGCCATCCGTTGATAGAAAGATTCCGGCCTGCGTTCCGGCCAATGCCAGGCGATCATTCACGAAATACGGGGAAAGCGCTACTGTGGTGATCGTGCCGCCGGGCCACCCGCCTATCGCTTTCCAATGCACTTTGGGCCAACTTTGCGTGGTGCTTGTCACTTCATCCGTCCTTCAACGTTTTCGGTTATTGCTGCGATTGCTTGAAACCATGCGCGTGCTCTTTAGATAATTTCAAACAAATTCTTATCGTTCCAAATGGTCTATAGTATACCGAGGGTACGACAATTGACCAATTTTTCGCGGGACTGTTGCCTGCACCACCGACTGGTGAACAGATCATTGGGTACACTTAATTGTGGGTCTTCAGGTTCTCAGGGGGTGACAAATAGAGTAGCGGAGGCTGAGCTTGTCGAAGCCAACGCGGGCCACCCCCTGAGAACCTGAAGACCCTTACTTGTTAACACTTTTATTCTAAAGATATCAGTCTTTCTCATGGGCAATCATTACCAGGACTGAATCAACATCTATACTCGCTTTGTTTGCTTGGAGAGAAATTCTATGTTCGATTTTTTACAACGGGGTAAAAATCTCAATCTTGCCGCCCCCACTATCCGACAAAATCCGTACCCAACCTACGCTCGTCTGCGGCGCGAGGATCCGGTTGCGCTGGTACGGCTGCCCTTTTTTGGTAAAACCTACTTTATTTCGCGCTATGATGATGTCGTCAGTGCTCTGCGCGATCCGCGCATCTCAACGGATGTTGCGCGTGGCTCCGGCACCGGTGGCATTGGGGCGATGATGCCACGCAGTGTCACTGTCTTGGGGCAGAATATGCTCACTAAAGATGACCCAGAACATCGACGGCTGCGCGATCTCGTGCATAAAGCCTTTACACCTAAACGGATTCAGGCCATGTCCGATCGCATTACCGCGATTACCGATGAGTTGCTGACAAAGGCCGACCAACAGAATGCGATAGATCTGGTGGCAGATTACGCGTTGCCGATCCCTTTGGTGATTATTTCCGAGATGCTCGATGTCCCCGAAGCGGATCGCATGGGCTTTCACCACTTAACTTCCACCTTTTTAGAATCGACTACATCGGGGCTGTTGCATACGGCCATGTCCTATGGCAAGCTGACCAAAATCATCAAATATTTTGAAGGACTCATTGCCGCGCGCCGTCAGGCGCTAGGCGATGATCTACTCTCAGCGTTGATTGTGGCGGAAGAAGAAGGTGATCGGCTGACGCAGGGCGAACTCGTTGGCATGCTCTTTCTCTTGTTATTGGCCGGCCACGAGACCACGGTTAACCTGATTGCCAGTGGTGCGTTGGCCCTGCTCGAAGCGCCAAGTGAACTCGAGCAGCTGCGCGCCGATCCGGCACTCTGGGAGAGCGCACTCGAAGAGTTGTTACGCTTCACCAACCCAGTCGAACTCTCGACGCCACGTTTTGCCAAAGAAGCCTTTACCTGGCACGGGGTCGAGATTCCAGCTAACCATCGAATTCTGGTCGGCATCGGTTCGGCCAACCGTGATGAGATGGTCTTTCCCAATCCGGATCGGTTAGACATTTCACGCACACCGAATAAACATTTGGCCTTTGGGCAGGGTATCCATTACTGTCTGGGCGCGCCACTTGCCCGTATGGAAGGGCGGATTGCGCTGCAAAGTCTGGTCGAACGCTTCCCGAAGTTGACGCTAGCGACCCCGTCCGAAGCGCTGACATGGCGTAGTTCGACCTTGGTCCGTGGGCTGAAGGCGCTGCCCGTGAGCGTACATGGTGGATAAGGGCTCTTAGTAATCGTCCAGAAATAAGTTCACGGTTGCAGGGACACGGTATACCGTGTTCCTGCGGTTACAAATCTACAAGTTATTTTTGGACAATGACTAATCCTTCAAAAACAACTCAATCACCGGCACGCTGACAGCGGGCTTTTGCACCGGCAATTCGAGCGTCAACGTGTTTGGCAGCAAGCCGCCCATCGTCGTGTTCTGCGCTCCCTGCGTTGGGTCGATCACGCGCATCTTGACTTCGCTGGCATCGCTGAGCAACTGGGCATATTCGACGCGATCACCCAAATCGGCCAGGTGAACATGGCGGAAGGGCCAATCGAAAATGTGTAGATAGAGGCGATTCTTCCCTTTGTGGCGCTCTTCAGGGCCGGTCTGTGTATAGCGACAATCCGCCGGCGGGGTGAAGTCGCTGGCCCCACAGCCGTAGATCGAGCGTCCATGTAGACGCATCCACGCGCCAATCTCCTGCAGCCGTTCGAGCGCTTTTGGTTCAAACTCCCCGCGTGCGTTCGGCCCAACGTTGAGCAGCAGGTTCCCATCCTTAGAGACACCATCGACCAACATGCGAATCAACATATCACTCGACTTCCAATCGAGATTGTCGCGGTGATAGCCCCAACTGCCGTTGAGCGTCTGGCACGCTTCCCAAAGCACGGGCTTGCCATCGATGACCATTTTGCCCGCCGGTTGATATTGCTCCGGTGTCTTGAGATCGCCGCCGATCTCCAGCCGGTCGTTGACGAGAATACCGGGCTGCAACTCGCGCACCATCGCCAGTAGCCGCTCTGAATCCCAATCATCTTTGCCTTTGCCCTTGGCCCATCCCCAATCCATGTGACTATAAGAAAAATCGAACCAGAGCAGATCGAGCTTGCCAAAGTGGCTGAGCAGTTCGCGCGTCTGGCCATGTAAATACTCGCGATACTTGGCAATCTCCCGCTGCTTGGCCGCCTCGCGAAAGGCCAGGTTTTCACGCATGGGGTGCAGCCCGTCGACGGGAAATTCTGGGTGGTGCCAATCGATCACCGAATGGTAGAAGCCCGTCTTCAGCCCTTCATTGCGAAAGGCCTGCACCATTGGGGTCAGCAGATCGCGGCGGGCAGGCGTATTCGGGGCCTTGTAGTCGGTCAGCGCTGAATCCCAGAGGCAGAAGCCATCGTGGTGCTTGGTGGTGACGACAAAGTACTTCATCCCCGCCGCCTTGGTCGCCTGCGCCCAGGTCGACGGGTTGTAGAGATCGGGATCAAAGTGGTCAAAATATTTCTGGTACTCTTCATCAGAGATTAATTCACGATTTTTGATCCACTCGTGGCGGGCGGGGAGCGAGTAAATACCCCAGTGGATAAAGAGTCCGAAGCGATCGTGGGTAAACCAACTGCTGTCTGCCATTGTAGCTCTCCTTTGGTTATTGGTTATTGGTCATTCGTCAATGGTCTTTATAGTTATAGGATGAACGTAAGCTATGCAGCTTCTCTCGTGTAAAAGTATCCTTGTTATGTATGACTTTTCAATGATTCGTCTATTAGTTTACACTATAATCGGAGCAATGCGATAAGGTTGCCAAAGTATTGGCTTGGATGCTCCTTCTCCATTTTTGCCGGAAAAGCGATCGCGTCTCTCTCTCTTCGTGTCTCTTCGTGTCTCTTCGTGTCTCTTCGTGTCTCTTCGTGTCTCTTCTTGGATCACTGGGCAAACGTCTGCGCGCTTGGGAATCCTCCTACTTTCAACTAAAGGATATTCGATGATAGGCTAGCCACAGAAATTTAGTCAAAAAGGAGCGTCTATCTTGAACAATTTGAAACTTGTTATGGCAATGGTTGTGCTTGTACTGATGAGTAGCTGCGCCATACCTTCGCTGCCATCCCTGGCCAATCGCGGAGAATCGGATGCCACGGCCACACCGGTCGCACCCGAAGGCGCGGTGACGGTACCAACTGCTGTGTCAGCTACCGAAGCGCTGACCGCCACCACGATGAGCACTGCGACCAATGCGACAACCGTCACTGATGCGTCACTCAGCACACCAACTGTGCGTGCCGCTGCGCCGGTAAGCGCAACCACTCCCACGACAACCACCGGGCACACACTCGTACCTACGGCAATGCCAAGCGATACAGTTGGTAGTAACCCAGCAGCGGAGAACGCGGCCTCGGGTAGCGCTATCGTGCCGCCGGCTGATGCGGTGGCCGAGCGGTTACAGGTGCCGGCGGGCTTTGCGGTGCGCCTCTTTGCCGAGGGGCTATCCCAACCGCGATTGATGACGATTGGGCCGGATGGCACGCTCTATGTTGCCGATCAGCGGGCGGGCACGGTTGTGCGGCTGCCCGATGCGAATGACGATGGGTTGGCCGATGCCGCAGAAGTTGTTGTCGAGGGGCTGGATGGGGCGCATAGCGTCGAATGGTTCGATGGCTGGTTGTACGTTGCCTCGTATGGGCAGGTCAACCGTTTGCAGGATCAAGATGGCGACGGCACCTTTGAGACCAAAGAGCTTGTCACCGATAATATCCCCGGCAGCGGTGGCCACAGTTCGCGTACGCTCCACTTTGGGCCGGATGGTAAACTCTATGTGGCAGCCGGCTCCTCCAGCAATAATGATCCAGAGAGCGATCCCCGCCGTGCCACGATTATGCGTTTCAATCCCGATGGTACAATTCCCGAAGATAACCCTTTTGCGAGCGATCCCGATGAACGCCGTCAGCCAGTGTTTGCCGAAGGGCTGCGTAACAGTGTCGATTTTCTTTTTCTACCCGATGGCCGGCTTTGGGCTGACCACAATGGCAGCGACATGTTAGGCAACAATATCCCACCTGAAGAGATCGTCATCCAGATCGAAGCGGGTAATCATTATGGTTGGCCCTATTGCTACACACCTGTGGAAGGGGTCGTGCCGGCCGGTACGGAGGAAGTGCACGATGAGCGTGTCGACCTCAATCCAGATGTTTTTGCCTCCTGCAGCGATGCGGTGCCCGCGCTCTTTACCGATCTGGCACACTATGCCCCATTGGGCATGACGCAGTATAACGCAAGCGCCTTCCCCGCCGACTATCAAGGCAACCTCTTTGTCGCCTACCACGGCTCTTGGAACAGCACCGAGCCGCGCGATTGTCGGGTGCAGAGGATTGTGGTGCAGGATGGCCTGCCAGTTGAGAGCCAGCCCTTCCTCACCGGGTTCCGGGAGAGTGAAAGCCAATCATGCAATCAGGCTTGGGGTCGACCGGCCGGGGTTGTTGTTGGCAATGATGGAGCCTTGTATGTCAGCGACGACCAGAATGGGCAGATCTATCGGGTAGTTTATGCGGGACAATAGAGAAGCTATGGTTGAAATTGTGCCAACAACTCTGCCGCCCATTGCCGGTTGCCATCGCGCGTGCGCCCAGCCAAATGGGGGGTGTGCACAACATTGTGGCGACCCAATAAAGGATCATCCAGGGGTAGCGGTTCGACATCGAAGACATCGACGGCCAGCGCAAGTTCGTCGGCTAGTACGCGGCGACGTAAGGTGGGCATGTCGCAAATGTTGGCACGTGTTGCCAACACAACAAGACAGCCTTGCGGCAGCGCGTCGATATGGGCACCGGTGACGACACCGCGCGTGCTGTCGGTGAGCGGCACCATTGGGGCAAAGATCTCCGCATCTTGCACCAGCCGGTCGAGATGATATTCGCGGCGACTACCGGCGCGATGAAAGCCAGGATCGGCGGCAAAGGGATCCCAAGTTGCGACATCGGCCCCGAGCATGTGGACAAAGCTAGCGTAGCGGCTACCGATATTGCCGGCACCCACAATCCGTATGCGTTTGCCGGCAATCGTACCATTCGTGAAGCGCAGATCGTCGCTAAATTGGGCACCCAATGTGCCAGGCCCGGCGTTGCGGCTGGTATGGTAGCGCTGCCAAGCTTCGTGGTCGGTGAGCATGGCGTGGTAGTTCTGGGGAATCTGACGCAACGCGCAGAGTGTCAAGGCCAGGGCGAATTCGGCGACCGATTGGCCCCAGAACCCTTCGCTGCGTTGATGATATAAGGTGATGCCACGCCGTTCTGCTTCGGCAAGCAAGTCATCGCTCAATTGGGCACGGCCATAGGCTGGGCAGAAGGCTGCTTCGCGCAGAGCGGGAAATTGTGCGAGACAGCTTGCGGTCACTGGCAGACCAAGCGTAATGAGGCGGGTAACAGTTGAACCATCCTCAATGATCTCGCCTACGGGGCGACTTTCCTGCTCTAGCACGCGGACAAATTCGGTTGTCGCCCGATCGCCATCGCTACTTCGGCTGCCGGTGACTAAATCTTCGGCGACAAAAGGCCAATGGCGTTCAAAGGTTGGATGAACAACAATAAGTGTATGCATAATCTTCTCCGCTCATCTGTGAAACGTGTGAGTTGCGCAGCAGCGCGGTGCATCATAGCCGCTCTGGCAACGCACATGTTTCACGGATGAGCCAATCTCCTCAATCCAGAGTCATCTGCAAAGGGGCTGAGACCTCGTCCAGTCGCTGGCGCGCCGCTGGGTCGAGCGTCCAGCCAACACCACCGAGGACATCGTCAAATTGTTCCGTCGTATCGGCACCACTGATGGCGACGCTCACTTCGGGGTGAGAGAGCACCCAGGCGATCGCAAGTTGTGCCGGACTTTTGCCCAACTCGGCCGCAAGGTCGATCAATGTCTTGATGACTTCGCCAACGGTCCCTTGCATGGCTTTGTCATACCAATCCTTGCGCCGCGTTGCCCAGAGCGAACCAGCCGGTGCCGGTTGCCCAGGCTGGTAGGCACCACTGAGCAAGCCAACTGCCAGGGGACTATAGGCCATCACGCCCAACCCTTGGTTGCGCACCAGACCAAACATCTCCGTTTCGAGCTTGCGGTTGAGCAAGCTGTAGGGGTTTTGCACACAGATAAAGGGGGCGGTGCGGAGATCGTCGGCAATCCACAGTGCCCGGCAGACTTGCCAGGCGGCATAGTTACAACAACCGATGTAGCGTACTTTGCCCGAGCGGACGACATCGTCGAGCGCACGCATCGTCTCTTCTTGCGGTGTACCCGTGTCGGGCACATGGACAAGATAGACATCAATGTGATCGGTATTGAGCCGTTCGAGGGAACGCTCGACCTCACGCAGAATGTGGTAGCGCGATAGCCCTTGATCGTTGGGCCCTTTGCCGACGGCACTGGCCACTTTGGAGGTGATGACGAGCTCGTCGCGTTTGCCCTTGATGGCGCGTCCCAGCACAACTTCAGAGCGGCCGATATTGGCTCGATCATCCATAGGGCCATAGATGTTGGCACAGTCGATCAGGTTGATGCCAGAGGCAATGGCATGTTCAATCAGATGCTGCGCCGTGGACTCATCATCCTGTCCGCGCAGCCCCAGCCCCAGGGCCAGTGGGCTGATTTTGACACCGGCACTGCCAAAGTTAACATAGTTCATTTGGTGCTCCTTTGATTGGTGCTTATCGATTAGTTTGCCCCAAGCGCTCTTCGCTTTGGGTATCAAAGAGCTGGATCTGCGCCAGATCGAGCCGCGCCGCCACGGGGTGGCCGGCAAAGAGAGGCAGATTGATATCTGCCGTGGCAACAAAAGAACCAGCCTCACTCTGTACGTGTACCCACTGCGTCTGGCGACCAAAATCTGGCTCTACCACCTCAGCAGTGCCATAAAGAATGATACTTTCTGCTGGTTCACTGTGCGCTTCCACGACCCGTACAGCCTCGGGGCGGATCCCCACCGTGATCGACTGATCAACCTTACACAAGGCCTGTAACGCCGGGGAGAGGGGCAGTGCGGTATTCCCAAGCATTAGCTGACCTTCTCGCAACGACCCACCGGCAAAGAGATTCATGGGCGGTGATCCCAAAAAACCGGCCACAAAAAGATTGTTTGGGCGCTGCATGAGCGCTTGAAAGCGCCCCACTTGCTCGATCCGGCCAGCGCGCATGACAGCCACCTGGTCGCTCAGCGCCATCGCTTCGACTTGATCGTGGGTGACATAGAGCGCCGTAATCCCAAAGCGCTGCAACAGGCGCTTGATTTCGATGCGCGTCTGGGTGCGTAGCTTGGCATCGAGATTGGAGAGCGGCTCATCCATCAGAAACAGTTGTGGATCGCGCACAATCGCGCGGCCAATCGCCAGCCGCTGTTGTTGCCCACCGGAGAGAGTGCCCGGTTTGCGCGCCAACAACTGCCGAAAGCCAAAGCCCATAATCTCCGCGGTAATGCGGATCCTTTCTTCGGTTTCGGCGTCGGTTGTCTTGCGCAGACGAAAGAAGAAAGAGAGGTTGCCATGCCCCTCAAAGTGGGGATAGAGCGCGTAATTTTGAAAGACCATGCCGATCTGTCGCTCCCCTGGCGGCACCTCTTCCATGGGGCGATCATCGTAGAGGATCTGTCCCTGGTATTCGCGTTCGAGGCCGGCGACGGCGCGTAAGAGCGTGCTCTTGCCACAGCCGGAAGGGCCGACGATGACCATCGTCTCCCCATGAGGAATGGTGAGATTGACGTGATCTAAGGCATATATTGTCCCAGTCCCTGGCAGAGCGACTTCTTCGCCCGGTAACTGTTCACGCTCGCGTGGTAAGGAGCGTAGTGGCTGGCCAAAGGATTTGGTAAGATTGATCAGGCGGATGGTTGCCATAGGGATGTATTGACTCTTTACCACAAGGAGAATTGTTGAAATCCTTGGGCAATCATACTCGGCGGCAGGTTAAACCAGGTGGCCGCATTGAAGACAAATTCCCAAAATTGATTGGTAAAGGAGGAACCGCTGTTGAGCAACACAAAGAGAATCAAGAGCGAAAAGCTGCCATACTGGCTGATACGAACCCGCGTCTCCCAGCTAAAGGAAGGTGAAATAATCCCCCAGCCATCAAGCGGCGGCAAGGGGATCAAGTTAAAGATCAAGGCCGTTACCTGCAAAAAGCCCATGAAGGCCAATGCTGGCCAGAAGAAGAAATTTTCCTGGGTAACCCACTGTTGCCAATCCAGCGCAAAGGGCCAAGTGGTAAGCCCGATAAAGATCAGCGTGCCAAGGGGGCCACCGGCCGAGGTAAAGCGATCCCACCAGGCGTTGCGCAAGGCAAAGCGGTTGATATAGACGGCACCGCCAGGTAGCCCAATGCCGCCACTGACCATAAAGATGAGGGGAATGACGAGACTGTAAAAGGGATGGGTATATTTCAGGGGGTTGAGCGTCAGGTAGCCTTGGTCGCGCACAGATGTATCTCCACCAAAATAGGCGACAATAGCGTGGCCAAATTCGTGAATCGAGAGTGCGGTGATCCAGCCGCCAATTGCAAAGGCAAAGGTGAGCGGCTTCACCCACGCTTCCTGCGGATTGGTAAAGAGCGCATAGCCTGCTCCAATCATCAGCAGTAGAGGGATAAAAAAAATTGGGCTCGGTCGAATGGGTGCCGTCGAAGCCGTTTCGCTCGGTTTTGGCATACGCACGGTCGTACGCACCAATGCCTGGCGCAACTCGTAGAGGGTCACCCCAGCGTCGGTTAATAGGGCATAGAGGGGTGAGCTACTGTCATAGAGCATGCCCATCAGGAGGTGAACCGCATCGACAGCGCTGTGACCGAGGTGTTGCGATTCTTTGTGTGCATAGCCCACAATGGCGCTGCTAGCCGGGGAGAGCGGCGGCACTGTTTTGGTTGCGCGGGGCAAAGTCGCCGGCACATTGGCAGCCTGCTCCAAGGCAGCGCGATTGATGTCGAGCGACCCTAATGTCTTTTGGGCAAGTGTTTCGTTGCCGGTCAACAGGGCGGCCAGCAGGTCAAGGGGCTCGACGGTACTCTGCTGACGACTTTGGGCAATGGTGGCTGCTCGATCCAAGGCAGCTTGTCCATCGCGCGTCAACATAAAAATGGGGGAATTGGTCATAAGACGATCCTTACCAGTATGACGATAGAGATGACGATAGAGATGACGATAGAGATGACGATACAGACTAGGATGCGGGAACTAGGATCATACCACGCCCTGCCGATTAGGCGAAACTAGTGATCGCCACTCTGGCAAACATTAGCCGCCAATCGCGCTCCCGCGCATCTCCATAGGCAACAAAAAGGTGCTTCCACTGGCAACGGCCAATGCAACCAGCAAAAGTAACCAGGGCAACGCTTCGAGCAAGACACGGCGACGGTCGCGTTGGTTTCGGCTGGCGGCTTGGAGTGTAAGCGCCAGCGCAGCCACGAGCCCGCCATAGGTAATGATGCTTTGCAGCACTTGGATTGCACTGACGGCTGGAATAAACTGCGTTGCCAGTTGCCAATTCGGTTCGCCCAGGATCGGCCAATGCAAGGTGCGCTGAAAGAAGGTCTGAAAGGCCGGAACAATTGTCAACGCACCGGTGAGGAGGTGATAGAGGTAGTGTGCTGTCCAGATCGCAAAGCCCAGCGGGACAAAGCTATAGGCATAGCGCATCACCAGGCGGTGCAGCGTCAAGGATTGCCGCTTTGCGCCGATACTCACGGTTCGGCTAAGCCAGGCGACGAGATAGACCAACAGGAGGGGTCCCGCCACCGCGCCGACCAGATAGATGAGGCCGAGAACGAGTGCTTCACTCTGTGTATGGAGAAGATCGGCCAACTGTTTTTCTAAGATATAGACTGGCGGTGTCATACCAAAGGCGTTGCCCAAGGCGACAAAGGCGCTGAGGATCGCCAACCATGCCAGATCGAGACGATTGCGCCAGGTCTGCTGAAAGAGTTCATTGCCGGGAATGCGTGCCGCTAGGGCTACGTTGTCATAGGGGCAGGCCTTGGCGCAGTCGAGGCAGAAGGTACAATTCATATTGCTCTGAATCGTCGGCACAAAGAGTTCGAGTTG
This sequence comes from Caldilineaceae bacterium, assembly GCA_034432375.1. Lineage (GTDB taxonomy): Bacteria > Chloroflexota > Anaerolineae > Caldilineales > Caldilineaceae > JAHBVH01. The sequence continues at coordinate 5,189 of DAOUCA010000103.1, read as the reverse complement.
GCAGCCCTGTTGGGTGCTGCTGCCGTTGATACATTCATGTCCTTCGCAATCGCGACAGACATCGGTGTTGCGCGACGTAATTTGGAGCGGGCTAATTGTGCTGTAGAGGAAATTAAAGGTGCCCAAAGGGCAGACGTACATACAAAAACTGTTGCGCGTAAAGAATGCTTCCAACACAAAGGCAACGGCAAAATAAGCGACCGTTAGCCATGCCGTCCACCAGGGGCTGGCCCAGAGATCAAAGAGCTCATAGCTATAGATAATCAAGAGCAGCCCCACCAGCGCCAGCCACTTGTTGCGCAATGCCTGCGGCCAACGGCGGGTGGGACGTCCCAACCACTTTGCCACTTTGCGTGGCAAGACAAAGGGGCACGCTGCGCAGAAGAGATTGCCGGCCAGCAGCAGGGCCAAGACCACCAACCCGCGATAATGAACCCAGGCGGCGACGGTGGCTACATTTTTGGCGGCCAGAGGACTGCCCAGCAGCCCATCGACAATAATCGCCGCCGCCAGCGCAAAGAGCACAAATTGCGCAACGGTGCGGTTATGTTTCCAGCGCAATAGGGGGCCAATGATCGGCAGATGCAGAAGATCTAGCCGCACTCGGCGCTGTTGAAATGAGTGGATCATAGTGCTTGTGTATCTTTCCCTCGGCAGAAACGGCTACGCGGTGCTACCCTTGACTGACGGTTTAGCCACAGAGAACAGAGAGAACAGAGAGAACTTCTTTTTTGCTTCTCATCCTGACTCTTCGGCGTCTTCCTCTTCCTGTTGTGGAGTACGCAAAATCAACCAACCAATGAGCAGAATAGGAAGCAGCCCCAATCCACCCCACAGCCACCAGCTACGGCGCGCCACGGCGACGGATGGTCGGGCCGTTTCAGTTGGGGGTGATATGGGCGCGGCAAGGGGGGAGATGGCGGCTGCGAGTGGGCTGTTTTGTTGGCGCGCCTCTGCTACATTTTGGGCAAAGGCAGTCGCGGTTGCATCAACATCGGGCGTGCCCACGGCTGTGATGGCGATCGGTTGCGAGCCACCCATCGTTGCATTTACCACCAATGGGACCACAACCTCGAATGATTTTGTGCTGGCTGTTTCTGGCACGGTGGCAACGAATTGTAGAGCCCATTCCCCTGGCTGGTCAAAGGTAACAACATTCGAGTAGTCACCGGGGTAGAGTTGGGGATCGACGGTTAAGTCAATCGGACCGGTCAGCGTCTCTGGTTGGCAACAGGGACGTGGGGTATCGGGTGCGGCGAGATTGAGCTGTACCGTGAGATCATTGACTGGTTCATAGGTGGTAATCTGATAGACCAACAAGGTCATGGTGGCCTCACCCATGAGTGTGGGATAGGGGTTGATCGAGACGAGCCACTCAAAATCGTCGGTAAATCCGGAATCAATCACGACGCCACCGTGGCCGTAGCTGGTCAATGGGTGGGCAAATAGCAGTAGTAGAACCAATCCCAGTGCGCTTACGAAGCGGGTGATTGGTCGTCCGACATCAAACCGTCTGCTCATCAAGTTCTTCTCTCTTACGAAATACATGGTCGAAGCATCAGTTCAGTATAGCAGAACTTATGGGAGCCTCTAAAAACAAAAGAGGCTACTTGCGCAGTGGTTGCAATAGCTTTAGAAGGTTAATCTTTGCCATCCATCTACGCGCGCTTTACAATACCCCTATGATCGGCGTTGAGCGTACCCGACAGCGTGGTTTAATGATCTTTCCCTAGCGAGTGAGCATTCGGCGTAGAATTGAACGTTTGCTTTGTAGTGGCTATGCCATCTTTAGATGGCTGTTATAGACGCGCTACAGCCACGAATCTATAGTAACCAGAGTGAACTCATGTCATTCGCGAACTGGCATTGAGAGATGCGAGGAAGCCGCTTGCGTGAGTTGGCAGTTAATCCTAGGAGGTTTTTGCAATGCTTTTTTCAAACAGGCGACTTATCACAGTGTGGTCGTCACTGATTGGCTCTTCTCTGCTTTTCCTGTTGAGCGCTTGTGGCGGCAGTGGCGCAAATACCGACACCGGTAATCTCCAGATCATGGTTGTGGCACCAGCGGGAATGGCGGCAGATACGCTTGTTATCCACCTGCTCGATCAAGCCGACCAACCGGTGACAGACGCCAAAGTGACCGTTGAGGGCAATATGAATCATGCCGGTATGGCTCCCGTGCTGACCGACCCCGTGACTGATGAGGCCGATGGCGCGACCGACGGTCACTATCAGCTACCATTTACGTTTTCCATGCTCGGCGATTGGATTCTCACCGTGACGGTTGACCAGGCGGATGGCACCACCGTGACCAAGGATATAGAAGTCAGTGTGACTGATGCGGGGATCACGGGCGATGCAGCAGTAGTCGTTCCAGCCTCGATGGATCATAGTACGATGGACCACTCGACAATGGACCACTCGACAATGGCCCATTCGACAATGGCTAGCGGCGAGATGAATGCCATGATGGTAAGCAACGCGATGGCACGTGCTGTGCCCATCGCCGATGGCAATGGCGCGATCTACTTTATGCTGACCAATGGTACGGCAATCGATGACCAATTGCTAACGGCGGAGAGCAATGTCGCCAACGCAGCCGAATTTCATGAGACGATCAACGACAACAATGTCATGCGGATGGAGGCGCGGCCCGATGGGTTTGCGCTGCCTGCCGGTGAAAGTCTGTTGTTCGAGCCAGGCGGCAAACATGTTATGCTCGTTGGGCTGCATGAACCATTGGTCGAGGGAGATACGTTTACCGTAACATTGTCCTTTGCCCATGCAGCACCACTGACTGTCGAAGTTCCAGTGATGGCAATCGATGCCGATATGGATCACAATATGGATACTATGGATATGGGTAAGTAGTGTAGGGAATGGCAGTCAGCCGTGCTCAGTGCGCCTGCTGACTGCCATTCATGGCTCTTCCCTGAATAACCTTGGATTTGGTTAAAGCGCCATTGCCCTGACCGCTTACCTGTCAATGCACCGGTGCAATCGATTGGGGAAACTTTCGTTCCCCCGCTTCGATGCGTACCGGCAGACAGTTTTGGCTTGGGGGCAAGGGACAGGTGGCATAGGCGGTGTAGGCGCAGTAGGGGTTGGTGGTTTGATTGAAGTCAACGATGACGGTGCCTGCTTTTCCCGCTTCTGCATATTGCACCCCTTCGGTGTAGAGAAAGCGGCCAGCCCCATAGGTTGTCGCGCCATTGGTGGCATCGTGAAAATTAAAGAAAAATTTATCACCGCGCGCGAGAGCATCCAGCCGACAGCGTACCCCCTGCCATGTAAACTCCACTGCGCCGGGACACTCCTCTTCGATCGTGTCACCGAGTACATTGCCATAAGCAATCAACCGGGCTGGTTCATAAGGGATAAACGCTGCTTCGATCCGATAGGTGGGGTCAACTGGATACCAGTCTAGCCCAATGAAGGCTTGGCGGATGGGGCTGTTGGTATCATAGAGGCGGATCCCATAGCGTTCCCCCCGCTTAATCAGGATCATGCTGAAGTTGCCCAAAGTGACGAGATCGGGCGAGCCGCTCATATCATCTTGGAGTACGCTCTCCCCAACCACATTGCCATTGACCTGAAGCATTACGCCCGGTTCGCCATGGAGCGTCGTAGTGCCATTGGTAAAGGTAAAGGTCCCAGCGTGCGCCGGTCCCTGTTGGCCGGGCAGCAGCAGCGCATTGGTCGGTGCCGTCCCGAAGGAATTTTCCCCTGGCTGGAGCCAGTAGAGACCAGCCAGCGTTAACCAGCTCCGGTCAGCCACCAGCGCTGCGGTTCGTTCACGCCGCATTTGTTCCATCTCTGCCAGATACGTCTCCTCTTCAACCATCATTGCTGCTACTTTCTAAGTGATCAAAAGTGATCTACTTGTCCATACTCGCTTCAACCAGCGTTGCCCCCAACTGCATAGGGTCTTACACGCTGTCCACGAGCGGATTACACCCGACCTAGCCAGCACCGGGTGACGGATTTTACGAACCTATCCGTAAGGCTTCTTGTTTGATGTTGGTAGCGGCGTTCCAGTCTCGTTGATGGATTACGCCACAACCAACACAGGTCCATTTTCGATCAGATAGGGTGAGTTTCCCATTGACGTAGCCACAGTCGGAGCACGTCTTACTGCTGGCAAAGAAGCGACCAACTTTGACGACTGTACCGCCGAAAGCTTCGGCTTTGTACTCGATTTGCCGGATGAACTCACCCAACCCAACATCGGAGATAGCCAGAGATAGCCGCCGATTCTTGACCATGCCCTTGACATGCAAGTCTTCTACGCCAATGAAAGCATAGGTGGAAGCGATAGCGTGACTGGCCTTGTGATGGGCATCGGCTCGTTTGTTGGCAATGCGGTAGTGGAACCGTTCCAGCTTGCGCCTTGCCTTCCACCAACGGTTACTGCCTTCTTTGCGTCGGGAGAGTGAGCGGTTCAGCTTGCGCAACTTGCGGATCTGACTGCGGAGCGGTTTTTGGTTCTCAAACTCGCTACCGTCTGATAACGTTGCCAACGCTTTGACGCCCACGTCCACGCCCACTGATTGTTTTGGGCGTTGCTTTTTTGCTGGTTGCGGTATCTCAATCTGAATAGAGACAAACCACCAGTCCGCCACCTTGGATACAACCGCACCCATGATCTTACCCTGGAACCGTAGCGGCTCTGCCATGTTTACGGGGCCAAGCTTAGGCATATAGATTGTATGACCATCTACTCGAAATTTATCGTTGTTCAATCGAAACGATTGCTTGCTGCGTTTCTTGGTCTTGAACTTGGGGAAGCCAATTTTTTCGCCTTTGCGCTTCCCGCTCTTCCAGTCAAAATAGTTCTTGAGCGCCGCGCCTACATCCTGAAACGCACCTTCGGCAACATCTTTGGCAACTTCATATACCCAAGGAAATTGCTCGCCCTTTAGTCCGTTGAAGTCCTGTTTTGCCGCCATCATCCCGTAGGTCGGGACACCCTGCGACTTCGCCCACTTCCAGCGCTCCAACGCCCAATTGTAAACAAAGCGTTTCGTACCGGCTGCTTTGCGGAAGTAAAGCTCCTGCTCAGTCGTCGGATTCAGTCTGATCTTGTGTGCCCTGATCGTGCTTTGCACGGGCTTCGCCATCATCTTTCACCGCCTTTCTGAGTGCTTTTCGATAGGTGCGCAGACCGTATAGCCTTGCTGAAAAGCAGT
>DAOUCA010000102.1:0-4163 GCA_034432375.1 Caldilineaceae bacterium | reverse complement strand
CAGGAGTCCATGGATTCCTGCCTACGCAGGAATGACAGTGTTACAGCGGGACGTAAGGTGTTTCGTAAGACAACCCAACAGTATCACAAGATGACAAGATGACAAGATGACAAGATGACAAGATGACAAGACAAAATTATATATGTCATCCTGGCTCAGGCGCACAAACCAAATCGGAATAAATTCTAATTAGTATAACACACCATTGGCACAGGTCTGTATCTTATGATGCAATCGAGATTATTTCTCAATTACCCCTGTTCCCACTTGCTGTTTGCTCGATTGACAAGTTCTGGCTCTGCAGGATCGCATGTGGTTGATAAATGACAAGCCGGCTAGCGGAGGCTGAGCTTGTCGAAGGCTGAGCTTGTCGGAGGCTGAGCTTGTCGGAGGCTGAGCTTGTCGAAGGCTGAGCTTGTCGAAGGCTGAGCTTGTCGAAGGCTGAGCGGGTCAACCACATGCGATCCTGCAGAGCCCAAGTTCTTTTTCCCACCCACTTTATGGTAAAGTATAGATCTGATGCATGACTGATCGTTTCAACAAACAGAGGAGTTCTTGGCATGACCGAAATGGCGCAACCGCTTTATTATGTGAACGGTGATTTTGTTCCTGCTGACCAAGCGCGGCTGCCTGTCAACGACTTGAGCATCGTGCGCGGCTATGGCGTCTTTGATTATACGCGATCGTATAGGGGAAAACCATTTAAACTACACGAGCATATTTTGCGCTTACAACGGTCAGCGGCAGCGATTGAGTTAGAGTTGCCCTGGTCGACTGCCGAGTTAACCGCGATTGTGCAAGAGACCTTTGATCGCAATGGGTACCCAGACGCCGGTATTCGCATTGTCGCCACCGGTGGGCCATCAAGCGATTTCATGACGCCACAGGGCAACCCAAGCCTGATGGTGATGATTACGCCGATTACAAGCAGCCAAGCCGCAGCCCAAGCCAGCGGCGTCAAAATTACCACCGTTGCAATGGATCGGGTGCTGCCCACGGTCAAGAGCATCAACTACTTGGGGGCAGTCATGGCGGTGGAAGCAGCCAAGCGCGAGGGCGCCGTGGAGGCAGTCTACCGCACTCGCGAAGGCTTAGTGACCGAAGGGACACGCGCCAATCTCTTCGTCTTTAAGGGCAACCAGTTAATCACGGCGGAGCAGGATGTCTTGGCTGGCATTACCCGTGCCGTTATTTTTGAGGTCGCCTCCGATGATTTTGAGGTGATTCAAGGGCCAGTCATCTATGAAGAGATCCGCAACGGGACCGTTGATGAACTCTTTATTACCAGTTCTACCAAGGAGATCTTGCCGGTGATCCAGGTTGATGACATGCAGATTGGCAATGGCAAGCCTGGTCCCAAAACCCAGAAATTACTTGCACTCTTTCACAGTTATGTAGAAAATTACGGCTAATGGCGTTGCAGGATCAGAGTTGCGGACGTTTTTGTCGGATCAGGACCCATCGCATCTCTACGATAGCGTGCGTAAGTTCTCAATAAAGGAAGGTTTTTGTGGCAAATAATGCAATGTTTGCAGGGTTGGTCGTCGATGAGGACGGCAATGCCGCCGAGGTTGCTTGGGTCGGCGAAAATGCCTGTTATGTGGTAATGGATGACGACTTCCGCCGCCACATTGATGCCGAACTGGTTGATAAGCAGGTGCTACGCTTTATGCGAGGCCAGGTTGAGGAGCACCGTGACCTGGCGGTAACACAAATGCTCGATATGCTCGGCAAGGATGATATCTTTACCAAAGCCGCCGTCGAATCCTCGATCAACAAGATTGATCAACAGGTGGGCCAGCCGATCCCCGAGGAAGCACGCCAATGGATGGGCATGTTGGGCTTTCGCGTGATAATCGACTTTCACGGCAATGTGACTGATATTCAGCTGCCGGCTGGTGGGATCGACGATGACGATGAATAAGATCACCGTTGAAATCTGTACCGATTCCGTTGAAGGTGCATTGGCGGCAGAGCAAGGTGGTGCCCAGCGCATTGAACTCTGTGACAATCTGGTTGAAGGGGGCACCACCCCTAGCAGCGGTATGATTGCACTGGCCCGACAGCAGCTATCGATTGGCCTCAATGTGATCATCCGCCCGCGCGGGGGCGACTTCTGCTATTCCGATCTTGAGTTTGCCGTCATGCAACACGATATCGCCCAGGCCAAAGCGTTGGGTGCCGACGGCGTTGTGATTGGGTTACTTCACCCCGACGGCACGGTCGACCAGGAACGGAGCGCGATCCTGATCGCGCTGGCGCGGCCACGCAGTGTCACCTTTCATCGCGCCTTTGACATGACCGCGGATCCGCAACAGGCGTTAGCCGAACTCATCTCGCTAGGCGTCGATCGCGTCCTCACCTCCGGCCAAGAGAGCACAGCCATGGCCGGCATAGAAGTAATCCGCGCGCTAACTGAAACAGCCGGCGACCGTATTATCGTCATGCCGGGCGGTGGCATCAATGAGGAAAATGTGGCAACGATCGTCCAACGCAGCGGAACGCGCGAAGTTCACCTATCGGCGCGCAGCACGGTCGAAAGTCCCATGCGCTTCCGCAACAAACGGGTTACGATGGGTCTGCCCGAGTTGCCAGAATTTCAACGAAAATTGACCGACGTTACACGGGTTCGTACGGTTACAGAGCGCCTGGCTCTTCTGCGCACCTCGGTTTGAACAGCGTGAGATTCCCCGATGAACTTAACTCTGAACGATCTATTGAACCGCAATGGTTCTCGCGATGAATTCCATCTGGAGTTGGCACTATTTAATCAAGCGCTCGATGCCAGCAGCTGCGGCATCACCATTGCCGATGCCCAACAGGTAGAGATGCCGCTGCTCTATGTCAACGACGCCTTTATCCGCATTACCGGCTATACGCGCGAGGAAGTTCTCCAAACCAACTGTCGCTTTTTGCAAGGCGGTGATCGCAATCAACCGGCGTTACAGACGGTCCGCCAGGCCATTCGCACCGGCGCGCACTGTCAGGTGATTCTACGCAACTACCGCAAAGATGGTACGCCGTTCTGGAATGAACTTTATCTTTCACCCATCATATACCAGGGACAGATAACGCATTTTGTCGGCATCCAAACCGATGTAACGGCACGTGAAGATGCGATCAATGCCTTCCTCCAAAAGCAAGAGGAGTTGGCAGCGGCCCTGACACAAATCAAAGAATTGCAGGCACAACTCTATGCGAAATGATCCCATAGGCACCACAATCGTTATTGATCATCCCGTTGGCAACTATCGCTTTCATCCTGGCATTGCGCCCTATTCAGCTGGCGTTGTTGCCATACCTGGCTATGAAATTATTCGGGTCGCCCTGCCACAGACTATACCCTATCGGCAGGGCTTTGATCTCATTGATAGCCATTTACGCACCTTGGGGCGACCGCGTCAGGCACTCTGTGCCGTTGAATTGCGACTGCCGGCAGCCCGCTCCTTCACCGGTTTTATCGACTTTAACCGCGACTATCGCGCGATCCTCGCCGAATGGAAGATCCTCGTCGGCGAAGAAAATCCGGTGGCGCGCACCAATGTGGCCCCAGCCTTTGCGCCCCCGTCGGAACCCTCACTCTACGCGTTTTCCTACACAATGCCCAGTGCCTTGACCAGACCGACCTTTATTGTGGCTGGTGCCGGCGATCTCTATGATCAGGCCGTGCTTAGCACAGAAGCCGTGGTCCGTCCCGGGGAAAGCTCGGCCCATGCGCTGCGCGAAAAAGCAGCCGTCGTCATGGCCTGTATGGAGAGTCGATTGTTTGGCTTGGGCATGGAGTGGCGCGGCGTCACAGCCACCAATGTCTATACAGTTTACCCTGTGCGGCCACTGCTCGTCGATGGCATTTTACAAAAAATTGGTCCGGCGGCCACCCACGGTATCACCTGGCACTATAGCCACCCGCCCATTGCCGACCTAGCTTTTGAGATGGATCTGCGCGGCATTCAGCAAGAACAACGGCTTTGTTGATATAGCCGATGAGGCGGCTTTTCGCTGTTATACTCGTGTCAGAATGAGAAGCGGAGTTTCTATTGTCAACAAATTAGCCTCGAATGTCATTCCGGCGAAGGCCGGAATCCATCTTCTGTCGAATGGACCCCTGCCAGAGTTTACCCTCACGGAGGTGGGGGCAGGGGTGACCCATTCGCCACCTTGTT